>JBGAVO010000009.1:0-52332 GCA_044228075.1 Candidatus Peribacteraceae bacterium | reverse complement strand
CTTCTACATACGCTGATGAAAACTTCTCAAAGCCGGATACAGTTTTTCCATCCATGACCGTGGGGTCTGAACCAAGAAAGGCACGGATCTGGGGAATAGAGTGAGCCATTATTTATATTTATAATTTATTTTAATAAATTTGTCAAATTATGCATTCGCCTTATACCACTCCACCGCCTTCTCAATCCCGCGATCAAACGGTGTTTCTGGACTATAACCGAGCACTCGCTGTGCCTTCGAAATATCTGCAATGTAGTGGGTCACTTCGCCGGTTCGTGCTGTTCCAATATCCAGTTCAGAATTACTCTGCAGTAATTCCTTCATGCGCTCAGCCAAATGCAGAATGGTTGTGCCTTCGCCATAGGCCAAGTTGTAGGTGTCGTTTTTTGCGGTCTCCCACTTCTCGATTCCCAAGACGATGCCGTTCACGCAGTCATCGATGTAGGTGAAATCTAAACACTTATCTTTACCGAACACTTTCATTGTTTCACCAGCTTTTGCTTGGCGGAAGTAGAGCGGTACCACGCGAACGGAATCATCGTACATGCCGTAGACGTTGCTGAAGCGCCAGATGATCGTCTCAATGTTGTAGCAGCGCTTGTAGGCTTCAAACAATGCCTCTCCGCCAATCTTGCTGGCGGTGTACGGACTCTCACATGCCATGAAGTGCGCTTTCTCTTCGTTGTATTTTTCTCCGTCGGGCAAATCAATATTTCCATACGTCTCGCGAGATGATGCAAACATCATGCGCTTGATGCTGTTTTTGCGTGCGAACTCGAGAATGTTAAATGTGTCGATGAGGTTATCCATCGCACGGTCTGGGTTTTCGACTAGTTCGTAGACTCGCGCATTGGCCGCCAAGTGAATAATCAAATCGATCTCTGTTGGAAGCTTGCTCAGCTCTTCTGCGTTTCGTAGATCGATGGGAATGCGCAGCGCTTCTACGTCCGTATTCCATTTGCATGGTTCCCAATCGGCGCCGACAACCTTGTGGCCGTCTGCCAAAAGGCGCTCGCAGAGCCGCGTTCCAATGGTTCCCGATGATCCGGTTACAAGGATATTCATGCTGCCGTAGTGTGCGGATGTCTATCGCAAGGCGCAAGGGCGAAAAAAGCCTCTGTAAGCTGAAAGCTAGAAGCTATAAGCTAGCGAGGTGTTATCTATTGTCCTTCCGACCTATAACGAGGCAGAAAATCTCCCGGAGCTCATGGAGCGGATTGCGGGAGTGCTGAAGTCGATCGATTACGAGGTGATTGTCGTCGATGACGATTCGCCGGATGGCACATGGAAAACGGCCGAGTCTCTCGTGAAGAAACATAAGACTCTCCGTGTGATTCGTCGTATTGGACGCAGAGGACTTTCGTCAGCCGTGGTCGAAGGGTTTGATGCGGCGAAGGGCGATGTTGTGCTCGTGATGGATGGAGATTTGCAGCACGATCCTGCGCTCATTGTGCAGCTCTACAATGCAGTGAAAAAAGGAGCGGGGATTGCAGTTGCCTCACGCTATATGAAAGGCGGAAGCGTTGGTGAATGGGTCTCCGGTCGAAAGTTTTTGAGTTCTGCGGGCACATGGCTTGCGCGAAAAGTAACGCCTGTTCGTGTGAGCGATCCAATGAGCGGATTCTTCGCGCTGAATGCAGATGTGTATCGTCGTATTCGCGGTAGTCTGCGTCCAACAGGATTCAAAATCCTGTTTGAGATTCTCGGTCATCTTCCCCGAAAAACAGTGACTGCCGAGGTGCCTCTTGTGTTTCGCATGCGCGCACATGGTGAAAGTAAGCTTTCTGCCAAAGTGCAGATTCAGTTTTTGCTGCAGCTGATTCGCCTCATTCTTATTCGCATCCAGTACGTCATTTTTTGGCTTGCTTGTGTTGCTCTTGCGTTGTTTTTTTTGACGCGTGCGTTGCCGCTTCTGCCGCTCTACACCGATGTTGCCCTTCGTCAGAACACCCAGCGAATGCTACTGCAGGTATCAGACCGGAACGGATGGCTACTATCTGATATAACCATCACCGCCGTGAAACAGGGATACATGTACATTCGATATCACCCGCATCATAACGGCCGTGATCAAGCTGAAGATTGCTTCCATGTATTCTATCCGACGGCCGATCCTACTTTGCCATGTATCGAAGAATAGCTGCTGTAATCGGCTTGGAGGTCTACGCGCTGACACTCGCACTGTGGCAGTTCTCAGTTGGTGTGCGCACAGATGAAGCGAAATACCTACTCAACATTCCCTATCCTCATCCGCCACTTGCTCGAGGGGTATTCAGCATGCTCGATGGTTGGCAGTATCAAGAACTCTTCTGGCGGATTGTTCTAGCGACGCTGTTAGTGCAGGCGGCGTGGCTGATTGTCGACTGTGTCCGCGGATCATCTCGATGGGTAACAATCAGTGCAGCGGCAACGTGGCTCCTCTCGGCTGCAGTTCTGTCGCAAGGTGGAACAATCATGCTGGCACCACTGACGTCTATTCAAGGATTAGTCTTTGTGTGGCTTGCCCTTCGTGCATCGGATAGCAGGGGATATGCCGGCATCATCACACTCTTCTGGTTGATGAGTCTCTTCACTGCTTATCAGGCAGTGCTCTTTGGTCCATTGGTCTGGATGGCACTTGGTCGAACGGGCGTATCACTCTCCCGACGAATGGTGCTGATCGGCATTCCGGTTGGGTTGCTCGGTCTCTATACCCTCACTAATCCACTGGCTGCGGCCAGCATGCTGTCACATGCAGGAAACGGCGCTGACCCCTTGCTGATCGACCGTCTCACAGGCTTCTTACGGCTAGGCGCAATTGGTGGTGGCATTGTTGGAAGCGTAGCCGGAACAGTCGGACTTCTTGTCCGACCCCGGTTTGGACCATTGATGAGTTTCGTGCTGGTGTCGGCGTACATTCTTTTGTCACCAGCAGACTACTACGCGGTCCTCTTTACTCCGCTGTTTGCAGCGGGAGTTATTTTCTTGGTACAGATGAGCAGGCGGATTGCCCTTCCCCTGGCATGTCTCATGCCCATCGGTCTATTGGTTTGTGCATCCATGGTTGTTGCATGGCCTCAGCGCAGCACTGTAGCTCTAACAATGAAGGCGATTGATGCGACGGATGGCACGGGGTACGTTCTGATTAGTGGCACGTTTGGTCATGACTGGCAGTACGCGTCGACGACGCCTGTTCTGCGATATGACGCATCTCGTTTAGATGGTGCACGTGCGGTCGTCTGTCTCATCTCTTGTACAGAGATGCGGGAGCAGCCGCAGTGGGTGCAGTTACTGAATGTGCCTATTGAAACGTGGATCAAACAATGATCGCGGCGTAGCTCGAAGAGCGAAGCCGGATTACTTCTGAACTGGGCGGCAGACACGATAGTTGTTCTGCTTCACGTTTCTCTGACCCTTCAGGACGATACAGTTCTTGGAACTGCGGTAGTTCGTCATGACAGTTGGGCGTTCAACAACGTCAGCGGTGACGCTGTTAGCCTCAAACTGCTGCATGCTCAGCATGCCGAGGAGTGCGAATGCCGAGGCGGCAAAGCCTGCAACAAGACGCTGATAGTGGGAAGAAGAATTCTTCTTCATAACGGGATGGGGGAAGTGGGTATTTGTTGTTATTATAATAGCATATTTTATGTATTTTGGCAATACTCCTATCTACCTCTTATAGAGGGTGTTTAGAGGCCGTAATACGCTCTATACCACTCCACCCTTCGACTTCGCTCAGGGCAGGCCAATCTCAGAGTTTATAATAATTTCGGTACCAATCGACGAATTTAGGGACTCCCTCCGAAATATGCGTCTTTGGGTCGTATCCGAGCATCTTCTGCGCTTTCGAGATATCCGCTGAGGTAGCCACAACGTCGCCCTGTTGCATTGGTAAGAACTCCTTTGGACACTCTTTTCCAATCGCTTTTTCAACCGCTCCTACGTAGTCCATTAGCTCCTCTGTTTTGCCTCCCCCCAGGTTGAAGATTTCGTAGTCGTAGTTCTTATCGACCGAGGCAATAATGCCGGCGACGATGTCATCAATGTACGTGAAATC
Organism: Candidatus Peribacteraceae bacterium; assembly: GCA_044228075.1. Classification (GTDB taxonomy): domain Bacteria; phylum Patescibacteriota; class Gracilibacteria; order Peribacterales; family Peribacteraceae; genus JAKQEM01. The sequence goes on along the minus strand of JBGAVO010000009.1, from coordinate 48,296 downwards.
ACGCTGCATTTTTCCTTCGCCGAAGATCTTCATGGGAATGCCTTTCAGTGCCCAATCGGTAAACATGAAGAGGGCCATATCTGGGCGGCCATATGGACCATAGACGGTGAAGAAGCGAAGCCCTGTGCTTTTAACGCCGTGGAGCTTGTAGTAGCAGTATGCCTGCAGCTCATTGGCTTTCTTTGTCATACCATACAGCGAGATCGGCTGGTCTGCTTTGTGCTCTTCGGAGAATGGCTGCTCTTTGTTATCGCCGTAAATCGAGCTCGATGATGCATACACCATTCCTCCTGTCTGGTGGTTTTTGCAGCACTCCAACATGTTGTTGGTACCCTGAATGTTGTCCTGAATGAAGATATCCGGGTTCTCAATGCTGTGACGAACGCCTGCCTGAGCAGCTAGGTGAATCACACGTGTGTCTGGGCCGGATCCCAGTTGTGAAAACGCCTGCTCCAAATCATCCATGTTCTTGATGTCGCCTTCGATAAACGTAAAGCCGGGTGTCGATTGGAGAATCTCTAAACGCTTTGCTTTCAGCTGCGGATCGTAATAGGCATTCAAGTTATCGAGGCCAATCACCGTATCGCCCCGCTTAAGCAGGGTCATGGAGGTGTGGAATCCGATAAAGCCGGCGGCACCAGTAACGAGAATCTTCATGGGGTAATAGTAACAGATCGGACGATTTTTCTACTGATACTCATTTATATTGATGATCGTTGCGTCCACCACAGCTCTTTCATGCGCTTCTGTGTCTTCGGGATGCGAATCATGCACGTCCATGAGAGCATGGCGCAATGCTGACGCAAAGAAGGCAGAATCTACCAAATTTGGCGAAAATTTTGGTGCCCATGTCTGGATATCATCCGATGTGAGCGATCGTTCTAGATCTCTATATTTTCTCATAGCAGATTAGGATACCACTCCAATACCATAGTGGCGCAAGCCCGCTTCTTGGGCATCTTTTCCTTCGTAGATGTTCCGTCCATCAAACAGCAGATCACCTTTCATCGCTGCTTTAATGTCTTTCAAATCCGCACCGCGGAATTCGTCCCACTCCGTTAGAAGCGCGAGAGCATCTGCCCCCTGCACCGCATCCATCGGATGTTGTACGTAGGTCACAGACTCCGGCATCAGCGGCTTTGCTCGCTCCATTGCAGCGGGGTCATACGCCTTCACCGAGTGTCCGGCGTTGATAAGCGCATGAATGATGTCCGTGCTTGGTGCTTCACGCATGTCATCTGTTTTTGGCTTAAAGGCCAAGCCCCAAACAGCAACAGTGGAAGCGGGGGAGAGGTGCTTCAAGATGAGCTCGATAAACCGTTTGCGCTGATGTGCATTTACTTCATCGGTCGCTTTCACAATCGGCATCGGCACATTGTATTCCTCTGCAGTTGCCATCAATGCCTTCACATCTTTGGGGAAGCAGCTGCCGCCGTAGCCGATACCTGCATGCAGGAACCGCGAGCCGATGCGACTATCAAGTCCGATGCCCTTTGCGACGTCGCGAATATCGGCATCTGTTTTCTCGCATAGCTCCGTCAGCATATTGATGAAGCTGATCTTGGTTGCGAGGAATGCGTTCGCTGCGTACTTCACAATCTCTGCACTTTCGCGGGTCATAAATACCAGCGGCTTATTCATGCGAGTAATAGGGCCATACAACTCTTCCATTAACGCACGCGCATCACTGTCGGCGTTCAAGCCAACAACAATTCGCTCGGGCATCATTGTGTCGCTAACGGCCATACCTTCTCGTAGAAATTCTGGATTACTGATAACGGGGATTGCGAAGTTTTTTCCACGCTCTTTCAGAATTGCATTAATCCGCTCCTCACATTGTTTGCCAGTTCCAACTGGCACAGTGGATTTGTTTACAAAGAGGATTGGCTTCTCGGCATTCTTTGCCACCGTCTCCGCGACGGCAAATACCGCACGCAGATCAGCTTTGTGATTCTCGCCCGGAGGCGTTGCAACAGCACTAAAAATAATCGATACCTCCGACAGTGCATCAGTCAGATTCGTTGTGAACTTCAGACGACCGTTTTCGAGGTTGCGCTTGAGGAGCTCCTCTAGCCCCGGTTCGAAGATAGGGCTTTTACCTTCTTTGAGCATCGCAACTTTTGCCACATCAATATCAATACCCCAGACGGTGTGACCTAGCTCTGCAAAACAAGCAGCCGAGACCAAACCTACATAGCCAGTACCAACAACGGCGATAGTCATAGGGGGAGTTTATAGAGACACAGGTGTCTCTGGAAGCAGCAACATATGCAATTAGACCGGATTGCGAGTTGTTTTTAATAATCCAATGACGAATGTCGATGGGACCTTTTGTTCTCTATAGGAGCGTCCGAATAAATCTATAAGAATGGTGCGGCACGCTACACGAGCTTCTTCGATGTCCGGAACAACGCGAATTTCCGAGAAATCAATTCCTAGCGATAGGACGGTTGGAAGCGCTGGGTGACCGTGCTTTAAGAGAAATGATTCATTTCCTTTATCATCCGTTCCTATGTTAATAGAAATAGCATGTCGAAGTGGCTCAACTTCTGTGTTATCGGGGTATTCACCAGTGACAATTTCGAACGGTATATACGCTGGAGTGTTGTTCATATGACTATCATAAAATTTTTTCACAAAAAGTCCACTATTCACATTACACGAAAAAGGCCCCTTACGGAGCCTTGTTCATTGCTTTGAGGTCAATATTAAAGATCCTCTCCGCGGACGGTCTTGCGGCCGTTAGCGCCTGCGCGCTTTACAGCTTCAGCCAGCAACCACTCAGCGAGGCCGCTGACGTAGTCACCAAGGTCACCGGAGGACATCATGCCCTTGCCGTTGACGAATTCCTTCACCTTGGAGACAACCACCAGGTTCATCTTGCCAGGTGTGAACGAGAGAACATCGGAACCGCGGACTGTCTTGCGGTCGTTAGCCTGGGCTGCCTTGACGCCTTGGCCAAGCCACATTTCGACTGTCTTGCTGAGGTGCTCAGCGAGGTCTCCGGCGGACATCATGCCCTTGCCGTTGACCATTTCCTTAACTTTGGAAGCAACAACGTAACTCATGGAACGGGGGTAAAAAGATAGAATGTACTGAGATTCTATGGGTGCCCCGCCGCACTATGCAAGCTCAATTTCAAATTCCGCTTCATTTTTATGGCTGAATATGCAATTGACGTTTCTTGATCACATGTCATTTTGTCATTTTGTTGATGGCGGAGAGAGAGGGATTTGAACCCTCGAGACCCTTTAGGGGCCTACACGATTTCGAGTCGTGCGCCTTCGACCACTCGGCCATCTCTCCGTTCCCGCACATGCCCATTCCTCTCCTTAGGATAGGCAGTGCGGCGGACATTCTGCGTTGAAAACACCTGGGCCACAACTAAAAAGCTCCGTGATAGAATTGAACAATGATGTGCATTGTCGCCATCGGTGGCGGATCTATTCAGCGTCCACTCAAGAAGCCGGAGACGACTGCGATTGATGAAGAAATTGTGAAGATGTCCGGAAAGAAGCAGTCGCGCCTGCTGTTCATTCCTACAGCCAGTCAGGATTCACCTGCGTACATCGCCGCTGTGCAAAAGCAGTATGGAGACCGGCTTGGATGCACAGTTGAAACGCTCGAGTTATATACGAATCGTCCATCGAAAAAAGAAATTGCGGCGCGCATCAAACGCGCAGACATCATCTATGTCGGTGGCGGAAACACGATGCGAATGATGATGCTGTGGCGAAAGCTTGGCGTAGATCGACTACTGATTAATGCAGCTAAAAGCGGAACAGTGTGCTGTGGTCTGTCAGCTGGTGCCATCTGCTGGTTCCGAGAGGGTAATAGTGATTCACTAAAATACAGCAATCCAAAGGCGGATTACTGCCGCGTGAAAACACTCGATCTCGTTGATGCATTACTCTGTCCACACTACGACGGAGAGAAGGATCGACAGCCAAGTTTGAAGAAGATGATGAAAAAAGTCCCCGGCGTTGCCATCGCAGTTGATGAAAATGCGGCTATTGCGATCGATGGGAAAACCTATCGAGTGATCACGTCGAAAAAGAAAGCGAAGGTGTATCGCGTCTTCTGCAAGAAGGGGAAATATGTGAAAGAAGAGATCTCCAACGGATGGATTGAGGATTTATTACGATAATCATGAGCGATACGTAATCGACATACCCCACTCGTTTCTCTCCCCAAATATCACATCCAGAGCTTGGTAGATGGCATCGGAAACTTCATGGTGATATGTATCCGTTACTTCGCCATCTTCATCGATGTATCGTGGATCAGTGGGTCTATCTAATTGAATTTCGACGCATTGCCCCGGAGCTTTTGTATGTAGGACAACAGGTCTCAGGGGAACATTTGAACTACGTAAAATTGCGTTAATTGCTGCAGCGTGTGGATCGGTAATTGCTTTGATACTTCGACGTAAAAAATCTCTACGTGATATTGGTTCAGCGCTGAGTTGATTGAGTGTATTCAGCATATCTTTAAGAAGATTGTCGTGCTTGTCTCTTCAACTCCGCATCAATAAATCCCTGGATATCTCCATCAAGGACTCCCTGCGTATTTGAAGTTTCAAAATCCGTTCGCAGATCTTTCACCATCTGATACGGATGTAGGACATAGGATCGAATTTGCTGACCGAAGTCCGCGCTTTGGGACGCGCCCTTTAACTCGCTCTTCTGGTCCAAATCTTCCTGTTTTTTCCGCTCCAACAACTTTGCCGCAAGAATGTTCATCGCACGTTCTCGGTTTTGAATCTGTGATCGCTCCGTCTGACACGCAACAACAATGCCGCTTGGAACGTGGGTAATGCGGACGGCCGAATCGGTTTTGTTCACGTGTTGTCCACCCGCGCCTCCCGCTCTGTAGGTATCAATACGTATTTCATTCGGATCAATTTGAATCATTCCTGCATCTTTAATTTCGGGCAGCACTTCCACCAATGCAAAGCTGGTCTGGCGCAGGCTTTTAGCGTTGAAAGGGGAGAGGCGTACCAGGCGATGTGTGCCTAGTTCGCACTTCAAATATCCATACGCAGGGTCTCCTTCCACTAAAATTGTCGCACTTTTGATACCCGCTTCTTGTCCGTCTGTTTTTTCGATGAGTGATGTCTTCCAGTTCATGCGCTCGCAGTAACGCAAATACATGCGCATCAAAAACCCTGCCCAGTCCTGTGCCTCGGTTCCTCCGGCACCACCGCTGATGGTGACGTAAGCATTGCTATGATCGAACTCTCCAGAGAGGTAGAGCATTGGTTCCAGCACACTCCACTGTTGCTGCATCTTCTCGAGGTCTGCTTGCATGCTCGGTAGATCATCAGCGGAGGCCATGCCCACCAACTCAATTGCACTCTGGACATCGCTGTTTAAGGCCGCAACCGGCTCCCACTGCTTCTTAAGTGTGCGCAGCTGCGCGAACAGATCATTAGCCTTTTTTTGGTCATCCCAAATATCGGATGCAGTCGTCTTTGCTTCCAGCTCTGCTATCTGTTCGGGAATTCTTTTTGCCTCAAAGAGAGTCCTTCCCCGTGTTCACGGCAGACGCGAGTTCCTGCAGTTTGAGAAGCAATTCTTCCACGGGCAAAGGGGGTAAAAAAGTAGCAAAAGTATACGGTAAGCATTTCCTGAATGATATGCAAAAATCAATCCTAAAGCGCTTCAGTGCACTAGTGTGGTAAAGCGGTTTTTGATTGCGTGAATCTACACTCGGTCTTATCGTCATAGGCCCATGACGAATGACTCAACTGCACCGGCAACGCTGGCTCAGATCAAGCAGCTTCTGCAGTCAGAGCTTCAGCCGATGAAAGATGATCTAAAAAAATTGGAGACCAAAGTCTCAGGTCTTAAAACTGAGGTCACAGGTATTAAGGCTAACATGGCTACAAAACAAGAGCTTCGATCCTTGTATGTCTTTGTACTGGAAACAAAACAACATTTCGATGCTCGCTTTAACTGGTTGCACGAAGGCATCGACAACGTCACTCTTGTGCTTGAGAACAAAGGGAAGGATTTCACTTCAAAAATCAGACATCACGACAAACGCATTAAGCGATTAGAAAAGAAAGCAGGACTGGCGCCCCTCGCAGCATAAAAAAGAACCCCATCGTTTCTGATGGGGTCGGTTTGAGGATTGGAGGATTCAATTATTGAAGCAGCTGCGTACACAGGTGCTTCAGTTTTTCTGCGGGCAGGCGATTGTCACCGCTCCAACGAAATCGGGCACGATTGCCTCTGATTTCTAGGTCATCGAATATCGGCTCATTTGTCACGAGGGTGATCTTCGGTCGCTTGTCGCCTGAGCCAGTCGTAATCACCATGTTTCCCATAAGCGGAGGGTTGTTACCAACCGTCACATCAATACCAATGTCTTTGAATGCGGCGGCCGCCTTCTCGGGACTCAGGCCATTGATGCTGTACACCATGACATCTTGTTTGATCTGATATGTTGCGACGATTTCCATCGTCACAGGTTGCGGTGCAGCTTTATCCAAGATGACTGTTGTTGTGTCCGGCTCTTCTTTTGCATCGACAGTGCAGATGACAATGAGAGCGATTTTGCAGATACCGATCGCTAATGCGATGCAGACGAAAAATAATTGTCGGGGAAGAGACATGCACTTTCCTCCAATGCTTTGAACGAACATGCCTACCGGGAAATCCGGCAGGAAGGGGATGATATACCCTTAAGGCAGCATAAAAAATCCCCTGCCTTTCAACAGGGGATGAGTAAAAGTAGCACGTATATACTTATGGGAAGGCGCTCCTGCGTTTCTCCTCTTCAGCTGCAGCTGCCGCAACTGCAATGTCATGACGCACCTTGATGGCCCTATCACCGTAATAGTATGCCGCGGCAGCGGCATCTTTTTGATGGTGAAGGGCGCAGAGTGCTCCCACGTCAATCCATTCGTTGGCGCAGTCTCGCCAATTTTTGGTGAGTGAGATATGTGCGAGGAGTCGCAGTAATGTCAGTCGACCACGTGTATCCTCCACTTCTTCCACGCTGTTTAAAAACTGTGTGACTGGCCCATTTGTTTGAATGGCCGAACAGTAGAGCTTCTCTGCCTCTTCCAATTTTTCTCTCTTTTGGAGGGTGTCGGCAAAGGATAAGACTTGCTGTTTTTCGAATGACCGCCCGTAGGCTTGAATGAGCACGTCGTATTCACCGGCTTCGAATGCGTGGTTGGCGATCAGCATTTGCATGCGGTCCACTGACCACCCGGGTGATCGCCGTAGCTCTTGCAGGGCTGAACTGTACTGATGCTTTATCAGCAATTCTTCAGTTCTCTTCATGCGGTAGCTGTGTTCCAGCCAGCACGGTCCAAGTGCGATGCACATCGCAGCAAGCAAGCGGTAGCGATACTTGATTGCCCAATCTTCCGGATTGAACGGTTGACGGGCAGGGTCTACACGCCCAAGGAACCCGATTGCGCTGAGTACGAAGAACAAGACAGCAATCATCATCAGGGCGTACGGATAGAGATCGGGCATTGTGGTCTCTCCTTCTATGAATGGTGTGAAAGAACGTGCTACTCGCTGACTTCTGCTGTCTGTATTTCGTTCAGCAGAAATCGTGCGTATTACACGCCATCTTTCGAATAATGTCAATTGTCCTTGTCTCTCTGAAAAATCCCAGTCCCGCATACTGGGACTGGGATCGGTGGATCATGCACTACATGATCAGACAGTTCGAGGGATGTCTACGAAATCGCATTGCCATCCGTTCCAGTGCAATTTTCGCATATTGTTTGGGCGCAGATTACCCGGAACGACTGCAGCGATAATGCTGCACCATGTCAAGAATTCCGCTTCACCCTGCAGACGAACCAGATGTTTGTCGCCCCATGTTCCAGATCTCAAATTGGAATTTGAACCGTGTCCACGATGAAAGGCAATTGTTCCACCGTCGATATCCCATATGACAGAATCTCCTGCCTGGAGATGCGTTTCGGTCGTCTTGAGAGCGCCGTCTGTGAGGAATAGCATCGCTTGCTCCTTTTCTGTGTTTTGAATGTGCGGTCCGAAACTTTAGTGTGATAATACTATTAATTTAATATTAGTCAAATTCAGCAGAGTACTCAGAATCATACTTTTCTGCTATAATAAGAGGAAATAGTCATGTCAGACACACCCACACCAATGCCGGCTTCTACACCCTTCGAGAGGCCTCAGGGTGACACAGTTTCTGCCATTATTAATCGCATTGCGATGCCTTCGTTGCTGTTTTCAGGGTCGTTGTTTGCTCTGTTATTGCTCTCCTGGACATTCCTTTTGCCCCGATTTACGCATGTGGAACGTCCAGATGGAACACGTCTCAGTCCTCGCCAAGTTGCCGCATTGGAGCGCTCATTGAAGGCAGAGCTGACGACAGCCGAAGAGCACCGCATGACACTTGTTCGAGCAGTGAATGATCCGCTCTACCACAGCTTGCGAACCAGTCGTGATGCACACATGACACCGACCGATATTCTGGAACAAATCCGTCTGACTGCTGCACGCATTGGTGCGGCGGATGACGTTGTTCATATCAGTCAGATTTCTATCGATGATGCTCGTGTCACCCTGAAAGGGGATGTGCGGAATGTTGGCTTACGGAGCATGACCGTGCTTGCGGCCTTTACCGATGCAGTCGCAAGTCTGTCGTTTGTCGATGACTTTAATCGTCCAACATTCACGCGCACACAACTGCCTGATGGCACCTACCACTCGCCATTCGAACTTTCATTCACGCTCGTTCCATAATGCATCTCTCTCACTCTCATTGGCAGACAACTGCAGCACTGGCACTGCTCATTGGTAGTGGGTGGCTGTTGATAGAACATGCAGGAGCAATAGCCGATATGCGTGAGACGGGTATTCCTGCAGCCATGGAATTGCAGATGCTCGAGAAGCGCATGCAGACACTCAAAGAACAGAACGAATTGGCTGAACTACAGGCCGCTCTCGTTACTGGTTCCCAAGAAGAGCAGGTGCAGGTGTATGTGCTGCCGGATGAACCCGATGCAGCACGCGCTGTTGCAGCGCTCGATGTTCTCTTTAGTTATCTCCAAAAGCAGAAGCAAATGCTCTCTGTTTCACCGGTGACAGTGGGGGATTCCGTTGCGACAGAATCAACATCTGTTCTGCCACTTTCATTCACGGCACATCTGACGCGTGAGGGATGGAATACGCTGCAACTCTTTGTGGAGATATCAGGCCTTATGACGGTTGGCGATCATGCATCAGATGCAGATATCGATACGTTGCTTCGCCTGACCGAAGACGAAAATCCCGCATCCGTTGCGGCTCTGGAGCAATTCCTACGAGCGGATCTTCTCCGCTACAGCGAAGAGCCTCGTCCATTTGAAGATCAGCTGCTGCGATCGTTCTCGGCTGATACGACCATCGAATCGGTCCGCGCGTTCCTGACGAGTGCAGAAATGCAGGCGACGCGATCTCTTTTAAAGGATGTGGGTCCAAGTATTCGTTCGGCAAAACTCTGGCCACTACGGTTTATGCAGCTGCAAAATGCAGATGTTCAGATGAACGAAGATGGAACGGTTGAGGTAAAGATCACCATCGGAGCAATCGGACGTACGAATTAAGAATTCATGATGTAGAATTCAGAATTAAGCGGATTTTTTCGTATGTCATTTTCAATTTTGAATTCTCAATTCTGCATTTTAAGATCGCGGTTTATTGACCAATTCATCATTTTTATCTAGATTAAGCCACACTTTCCCCTTTTTATTTTTGCGACAGCGACATAAACCAGGACAGCGCGATCAGAAAGCGATCGAGAAGCGCCCCCGTATGAACGAACAAATCAACGTTGCCCGCGTGCTCCTCATCTCCGATGACGGTGCAGCTGAGCAAATGACCATTGAAGAGGCACTGGATCGTGCAAAGGAGGCGGAAATGGATCTTATTGAAGTATCACCCAAGGCTGTACCGCCGGTCGTGAAGATCGGTGATTTCGGTCACTATCTGTATCAGCTGCAGAAAAAGGAGAAGAAGCAGAAAGCGCACAGTAAGCAGACAGAGACAAAGATGCTTCGATTCGGATTCCGTACTGAAAAGCACGATTTGGATCGTTTGGTTGAGCGTGCGAAGGAATTCCTCGCCGAGCGCGACATGGTTAAATTTGCCGTTCGCCTCCGCGGTCGCGAGCTGACAAACAAGGATTATGCCATTCAGAAGCTCAAAGGCCTGATGGAATCTCTTAAAGACGTTGCCGAAGTAGAGCAAGACGTCAAAATGCAGGGAAACCAGTTTGTGGCAGTTATGAGGCCTTCAATGAAGCCATCTGTGAAGAAATAGGCTGAAATTAGGGCTTTATCGCTCCTGCACGCTCATCAGTCCCTATTTTCTCTTTGCAATCCCCATTCAGTGCCTTATACTCCCGGCCCGTTCGACATTTTTCATGCCTAAGCTTAAGTCCCACAGCGGCGCAAAGAAGCGAATCCGTAAGACCGGATCCGGCAAGTTGAAAATGAAGCGCCACAGCCGCAACCACTTGTTGCAGCAGAAGAGCAAGCGGCAGAAGCGTTTGGATCGCACAATCATGTTGCATCCAAGCAACCAGAACGCCATTAAACACCTCGTCCCTTACCTCTAAACCATGCGAGTAAAGCGCGGAATCGTCCGACACCGCCGGCACAAGAAGATGAAGAAGCTCGCAAAGGGCTATCAGGGTCAGGGTCACTCAACGTTCATCCATGCAAAGGAGCGCGTTATTAAGGCTGGTCAGCACGCATACATGGATCGCAAGAAGAAGAAGCGCAACTTCCGCTCCCTCTGGATTATCCGCTTGAACGCTGCTGTTCGCGCCAACGGAGGTAAATACAGCATCTTCATCAATGGATTGAAGAAGCAGGGAATCGACCTCGATCGTAAGGTTCTGTCCGAGCTCGCTATCCACGAGCCAGAGGCCTTCAAGAAGATCGTCGAGATGGCGTCGAAATAAGAACGTGCACAGCGTCAAACTTGCTTCACTCGTTTTTTGATGTGTATTTGATAGTATCGACTCATGGAAACATCATCTCCAACAATTGAAGGTTTAAATGGCTTAGTCCATCGTGATCACTGGAGGGGGCTAACTGAGGAATCGGATCTTGAAGGATTGAAATGGGCTGCCACAGGCGACGAGCATGTAGCATTCAAAGACGACCCATTCGCGATGGCATCGATTCGCTGGCAATTGCAGCGATACCTTGATGCAGGCTCACCGGCGCTGATTCCCGAAGGTGTAGCGCGTATTCGCCGATCAATCGAGATGAGTATCTGGCTAGGGGATGCATATAATGCACCTCGTTACGACACTCCCGGATCCGGATTTCCAGGATCACGAGGTCGGCGAAATGACACTCCTGGTGGATGCATGAACGGAGAGGATTTCTGATCTACCGATTCGTCACGTGTGCCGTTGGACGGAAGTATTTGTACGCCAGAATAAGGCTGAACAAATAGACCGTGAGCGCTGCGGAGAAGAGAATGCTTGATGCAACCTCTGCCGAGAGCAACGCAGCAGGAGGAAGTCCGTCTGCCATTGCCGAGAACAGGGCAGAGAGAATTTGCGCAGGGAGAAGTGTAAGCAGGCCTAAGCAGATCATTGTGGAGGTGACTTGCCAGAATTTGCCGCGCACAACGTCTGCGCTTTTATGCAGAGCTGGACGATAAGAAATTCCTTCGCAGGCGACAATGACAGGGGAGAAGATGGTACGGATGAAATACACGATGCCGGGAATAATCAGCAAAATACTCCAGAGGATAGTCAGAATGTTTCGCAGGATGCTCGTCAGAACATACGGGATAATCAGTGATGCAGCTTCGCTACGTACTAAACTAAGAGATGTGCGTGATCGGCCAGACTTCGCTTGCAGAAGCCGTTTCCCAATTACTAACAGACAGATGGTTCCCCACACCAGAATCAGTGACAGAAGAATCTGAATGAGAATAAGAACGAGTGCTGTTTCCGGACGCACACTCATCAAATCTTTATGATCCATCTGATAATCCAACACCAAACCGGTTACGACACTGGGCAGAAAAATCAGCCACATTGCCGCATGCCACACAACCGATTGCTTGCGCGCAAAGTCCCAGGCTTCACCAATGATGGCGAGGATATTCGGCATTATTTTCTCTTCACACGGATAAAGCCGGAGACAGGCAACACATCAAGCTTCTTCTCTTCCTTGGAGAGGATATCCAGCAGCAAGTTGATACCCATTGCATCGGATGCCATGTGGCTACACTGAATCATGTTCACGCCGTGCTTTTTGGCTTCATCAAGCGTCTTTTCGGTGACGTGCATGCTCAAGATCGTACCGACGCCGGCGCGGCTCTGACTTTCCAAGAAGTCCTCGGGGCCGTTGGTTCCACCGGTGAATTCTGTTGCGACGACTTTTCCTGGGCGGGAGCTTCCGCTGCCGTTGACGATAATTGGTGGGTTTCCCTTCTTTGCGTAGTAGCGGTATTCCTCCAGCTCCATCAACGCGTTCAAAATCTCATTGAGATCGTCGTACTCGCGCTTGCAAATCGTCTTCTCAATAAAGCGCCAGACGAGGTTGTCGGTAACGGTGTGGCAGGTGAAAGCGGGGATATCCAAGAGCTCTGCAGCGCGTTCAGTGCGGAAGAGGTTGTCTGCGTGAATAGAGCGCCAAATGCGGTCCATGCGTGGACGCAACTGAGACTCTGAGTGGTTTACAGGAACACCATGCGTCGCAAGCAGATCAACCTGCAGCGGCATGACTTTCTCCAAGTCTGCCAATGCGCGACCTTCTGGGTGGTGAATCATAATTGCATCAATCTTCTCACCCTTCTCGCGGAGGCGATCAGCAAGGAGAATCTCCGGCGTCTCAATGTCGATACCAATCATCAAGCGCTTAATCTCTTCGTCACCGGTACCGTTCAAAATGCGGCTGTCGGCATAGGGGTTCCAGGTGCGCTCCTCATCAAACATCTCTTTCTCTTTACCATCCAACTTCTTGTAGCGGTCGGCCTGCTTCTTGAGCATCTTTTCGAGCTGCTTTTTACCGCGGACGTCGGCTTCCATACCAATTTCAATTGTTCGTTTGTAGAGGGTTTTGAGCTTCATGGGTGGAGTGGGGATAGGTAGATGAGGATATGACAAAGCTACCCAAAAATCCATGAAATTAACATGAGCTTTACCCTTCAATCACCACCTTCGCATCGGCAACCAGCACGCCATCTGTGCGGACGAGAACAGGGTTTAAGTCGAGTTCGATGATGGATGGATTGTCGAGCATCATGCGTGACACGTTCACAATCACCTGCGCCAATGCATCAATATCAGCCTGAGGTTTGCCGCGCATGCCTAGCAACAGTTTCCATGATTCCAGCTTTGAAAGCATCGCGTACGCATCAGTCGTTGTAACGGGGGCAATGCGGAATTCAGAATCTTTGAAGAGTTCGGTGTAGATACCACCCAGACCCGCCATAATCAGCGGACCGAACGATGGATCGCGTATAGCACCCACAATGAATTCATTTCCGACCGGTAGGAATTGCTGAATGAGCACACCATTCACATTCGATGAATGCAGCTGGCCGTTTTTCAGAATGTCATTGAACGCGGCAATGACTTCTGCCGGTGCCTGAAGATTCGCTCGCACACCACCGATGTCTGTTTTATGAACAATGTCCGGCGAGGAGATTTTTGCAATCACCGGATACCCAATCTGCTGTGCAATGTGCACAGCTTCTTCTGCAGATGTGGCAACTGCTTGGTGAGGGACAGGGAGTCCGTACGCAGCAAAGAGTTCGGTTGTTGTTGCCTCATCCAAAAGTCCGGTATGTCCTTTGAGCATCCAGTTCGTTGGAGGAAGTGGATGTTGTGTCGTTACGCGTACGCATGATTCTTTGCTCTTTGATGTGAGCGCATGCAGTGCTCGCACCGCTCTCTCTGGTGTTTCAAAGCATGGCACGTTTCCTGCTCGGAGAATTGCTCGTGCGTTTTGCACGGACGTGCTTCCCATAAAGCAGGTGACAATGGGCAACAGGCGGGACTCTTTTTGCTTCCGGACAATCAGTTCCGCGACCTCGTCACATGGGGTCATTACCTGTGGGGTGAGAATCACAACTAATCCATCAATGTTCGGGTCTTTCTGGCACGCATCAATGGCTGCTTCATAACGATCTGTTCCTGCATCGCCAATCACGTCGATCGGATTTTGAACAGATGCAGCTGCCGGAAGTTTTGGCTTCAATGTTTCTGTGATTGCATCGGTGAGAGAAGGTAGATCGAGACCTACTGCTTCGGCGGCATCTGTCGCAAGAATGCCGGGGCCACCAGCGTTTGTGATAATTCCAATCTTTCTTGTTGGGAGTGACGGTTGCGTGCTGAGTGCTGCAAGAAGATCGAATAGTTCTTCCGCTGAATGTGCACGATGAATACCGGTCTGTGCACAGAGCGCATCAATGGCTGCATCGCTTCCTGCTAAGGCGCCCGTATGCGATGACGCTGCCTTGCGTCCGTGTTCGGAGACACCTGCTTTCAGGAGCACGATCGGCTTTTTTGACTGGCATGCCATCTGCATAAATCGCTGTCCGTCTTTAATGCTTTCCAAATAAAAACCGATCACCGTTGTAGCACTGTCCTGCTCCAATATTTCCAGCCAATCACTCTCGTCCATCACTGCCTTGTTTCCAATACTGATCATTGCCGAAAGGCCGAGGCCAACAGATGGTGCAGCGTCCATCAATGCAACAGCGGTTGCACCGGACTGACTGACTAATCCTATTCCACCTGCAGGCGGCAGGTCTTTTGCGAACGACGCATTCATCTTGGAACCCGGTCGGACAATCCCGAGACAGTTCGGGCCAACCAGATGCATGTTGTATGTCTTCGCAATCGACACGAGTTCTTCTTCTAACCTTTTTCCTTCATCGGTATGCACTTCGCCAAAGCCAGCGCTGATGACGACAATGTTTTTAATTCCTTTTTCTCCGCATTCAGTCAGTGCTTGTGGAACTGCAGGGGCAGGGATAACGATGACTGCGAGTTCAGGAATTTCTGGAATGTCCGCAATCGATATATACGCAGTTGTTTCCAAGATCTCTCCACCCTTCGGATTCACCGGAAAGACCTTCCCCGCATACCCCTGTGTGAGCAGGTTTTTGAGGATGTCATGACCCACTTTCCCCGGGCTAGCCGAGGCGCCAATGACGGCGATGGAGGAGGGATCTAGAAGTGACATAATCCAGTCATTATACCATTTTTAAGCTATTTTAGCCACATTCTGTTCCATCAGATTTCCTGTGTCAGATGCCTATTTGGACGCTACAATGATGACCGTGCCATCTATCCATGCTATCTACGCTTCGACGTCCGGACACACCGAATACGTTGTTGATCAGGCAATAGCTGCATTCAAAGGGATTTCCCTTACAAAGCAGCGTGCCGAACAGGCACTGGCTGATGATCTGCTGAAAGGGGATATGCTTTTGCTTGCATCGGGCAGCTGGAATACCGGAGGTGTAGAGGGGCAATTGAACCCGCACATGCATGAGTTACTTAAAAAGCGTGCAGCAGATGTTCATCTTGCAGGAAAGAAAGTGGCATTGATTGCCCTTGGAGATAGTCGGTATCGCTACACTGCAGGATCAATGAAATATCTTCAGGAGTTTGTGACATCGCACGGTGGGCAGATTATTGAGCCTACACTGACGATTGTGAATGAGCCGTACGGACAAGAGAAGAAAGTTGAAGAGTGGGCAGTTTCTATTTCCAAGAATCTAAAAACTAAGAGCTAAAAGCTATCAACTATGTCTCGCATTTCTCTCAAAGTCACCGGCGCTCAAGGACAGGGTGTGAACTCGGTTGGAGAGTTGTGTGCAAAGGGTCTCAAGCGCGCGGGCTACTGTGTGTTCGGCTACCGCGAATATAATTCGCTGATCAAAGGCGGACACAGTAGTTACCAGCTGGATGCATCGACCGATCGTGTTCGTAGCAGCGAGGAGTTGGTTGATATTCTTGTGTGTTTCAATCACCACGGACTGGAGATCAACACGAACGATGTGAAGGATGGAGGAATTATTTTGCATCAGTCGGAGGACTGGGTATTCGCGCCCGCTGTGCAGAAGCATTTGAAGAAGCGCGGTATTTCCGTCGTCTATCTGCCAACCGATGATTTCCTCAAACAGCTTAAAGCCCCGGCGATTATCGGTAACATCCTCATTACCGCTGTTGTGTGGACACTCATTGATCGTGATCCGGACATGCTACGCGACATGGTGAGAGAGCAGTTTGGGCATAAGGGAGAGAAGGTGATTGCACAGAACTTTGCTGCACTAGATCCAACAAGAAGTGGAAAGATGCCCTATTGCTGACTGGTAGTCAGGCGATGGGGCTTGGCGTTGTGCATGCAGGATGTCGTCTGTACGCGGGTTATCCCATGACACCCTCTTCCCCGTTGCTCACATACATTGCCGAAATTCAGAACGAAACCGGCATGGCCATCAAGCAGGCGGAAGATGAAATCACGGCGATTCAGTTTGTCAGCGGTGCCATGCACATGGGCACGCGTGCGATGACGGGAACGTCTGGTGGAGGGTTCGATCTTATGACTGAGACATTGTCTCTCAATGGTATCATCGAAAATCCATGTGTCGTGCTTCTGGCGCAGCGACCAGGTCCTGCCACCGGTCTGCCAACGTGGACTGCTCAAGGAGATTTGATGCTCGCGATTTACGGAGGCCACGGAGAGTTTGCACGTTGCGTTATAAGTGTCAGCGACAGCGACGATTCATTCGCATTGATGAACGAAGCATTCAACATTGCCGAGCAGTATCAGACGCCGGTAATTGTGATGACGGATAAGCACATTGCCGAAGGCATTTACACACAGGCCCCATATAAGGGGAAGGCACAGATCAAGCGTGGTAGGTTGGTTACGAAGCCTGCGGAGTTGAGGAAGTTGAAGAGTTCCGATCGCTACGATCCAACTGCAAAAGATGGAATCTCCGCACGATGGCTGCCAGGGAATGAAGCTGCAACATACGTGGCACAAGGAGACGAGCACCGCGCAGATGGATCTGTCGATGAAGGTGCTGCCAATGCAGTTGCACAGATGGATAAGAGACTAAAGAAAATGGTGGCGATGAAGAAGAGCCTGCCCGAGCCGGAACTCATCGGTCACAGCTCCCCCGATCTTCTTGTGATTGGCTGGGGTTCAACGAAGAGCGCCATCGAAGACGTACTCGGCAGCGAGAGTTTGAAGAAGAAAAAGATCGGATATCTGCATTATCGCTATCTCTGGCCGATGAAGACTGATCGTCTGACCAAGCTCATGAAGAAAGCAAAGAAGGTTGTGCTCATTGAAGGTAATGCCACAGCGCAACTTGGCATGCTGATTCGTCAGGAAACCGGCGTCGACATCGACGATAAGATTCTGAAATATGATGGTCGGCCATTCTTCTTCAATGAACTTCTGAAAGAAATTTCTTCCCGTATTTCTTAACCATGGCCATCAAGCTCGACATGACCGGCCCATCGATGAATGACTACCACTGCGAGAATAGATGCACGTGGTGTGACGGTTGTGGTGACTACGGTATCTGGACTGCGGTAAAGCGTGCGCTTGTGGAGTCTGGGTTGGCACCGTGGGAGGTGTTGCTCTGTTACGACGTTGGCTGTCATGGCAACACCAGTGACAAAATCAACGGATATCGCTTTCACGGCCTTCACGGTCGTGTGCTGCCGTTTGCTGCTGGTGCAGCGCTCGCAAATCGTAATGTTCCCGTCATGGCCTTTGGTGGCGATGGTGCAAGCTTTAGCGAAGGTGTTGGTCACCTCGTCCATTCCATCCGCTCAAATTATCCCGTCACGTTTGTTCTGCACAACAACGCGAACTACGGACTGACAACAGGACAGGCGAGTAGCCTCACATGGCAGGATCAAAAAATGAACACAGCGCCCAATGGCATCCCCGAGCACACACTTCCGAGCATGGATTTTGTCTTCAGCTTGCAGCCGACATTCGTAGCGCGAGGATTTTCCGGCAACATTCCGCAGATGGTGGAGATCTTCAAAGCGGCACTCAAGCACAAAGGATTCGCGTTCGTCGATATTCTGCAGGCCTGTCCGACCTACAATCATTTTGCGACGCATAACTATCTGCTCGAAAAGTGTTACCAAGTTGAAAATCATGACACATCAGATTTTGAGAAAGCCCGAAAGCTCGCAGTCGATACATCAAAAAGAATCGCAACGGGCATTTTGTATCAGAATGAAAATATTCCTGGTTTCGATGAGCGATTAGTGCCACGACAGGGCAAAAAAACGCAGCTGATTGATGAGGTTGTTCCGCAAGATGTTAGTGCGTTGATGAAGGCGTTTGTGTAGTGCAGTTGACGCAACACATCTTCATCATATAATGCGGCATCTTTTTCATCATGTGTATGTCTAAAACCCTTACAACAGAGCCGTTTAGCCACTTGCGTGGCGCAGAAGCATCGGTGATAGCAGCCGAAGCCGAAGCAGTTCTTGCAGAAGTAAATGGTCATATTACCGATGCTCAGAAGGCTGCACTGTATACAATTCGGGTGTTGCTCGAAGCTCAAACAACCAAAGACAATGGAGATGATCCACTGGCAGATACCCCTCATGATGACTTATTTGCGCGCATTGCAAAGAAGCTTGAGCCTCCCAAAAAGGTTACAGGGAGACCATTCACCAAGCTTACGAAACTTGCTACTGGTGATGATGGGGAGCTGTTCAGGCGGAAGTAGAGTGACGCACTGCTCTTAGAAGTGCACGTAGCACCAGCCATGGATGCTGTAGGGCAAACTTTTTAAAGTTCCCGCCAGCTGCTCCACTTTGCGCGATAATCTTTCCGCCTTTCCCAATCTTCTTCAGGAACTTGCGGGCCATGTCTGTGAGTGCATCGTTGCGTGATTGAATGACAAAATCACGATCGGCACCCGAGACATGTTTCAGTAATTCTTCAAAACAACGGAAACGGTCGAATGCTCCAATGCCTTCCCGTTGATTCGTTTCACTGACCGACCCAGGGTGTACACGGAATCCACCGCAATCATCAGCAATGTAGTACCAGTCGCTAATGAGCAAACAGCGCAGCGCATACTCTTCATCCAAATTCTGTCGCATGTCTTCCAGGTACCATCCTGCTTTCTCGACTACGCTCCGACGCAACATGACAAAGTCGGGCTCGCCAACAATGTTCGGATGCAATCCGCGCTTCACCCACCATCGCATGGTCTCGCGTCCATTATTCACTCCTGCTTTTAAATTCTCTTTGCGGAAGGTTGCAGGGTATTCGTAGAGGGCGAGTGAGGGGTTTGGTTCATCGGAAAAATAGCGATGTTCTAGCGACACGATGCCAACGTTCGGATGTGCTTCCATCGCCTTCAAACCCTTCTCCAAAAAATCCTGCTCCCATACGTCGTCAGGAAAGAGGAATTGAACATAGGGAGATGAGCCGAGTTTCAGTGTCGCGTTCCAGTTTCCACCAATCCCAAGCTTGTTTCTGTTGGGATGCCAGCTGATGCGTGGATCAGACAGGTATGGTTTCACCATCGCTTCCATGTCGATCGTCGAAGCATCGTCGTGAATGTACATCCGCCAACGCGTTTCGGTCTGTGCCAGGGCACTGTCTATTGCCTGCTTGAAGTACGCAGGGTTGCAGTTCCAAACTGGCACGCAGATGTCGATAAGAGCTTCCATTGCCGATAGCTTATAGCTTTTGGCTTTTAGCTTCTAGAAGGGATTTTCTCGCTTTTCCCTAACAGCTATAAGCTATAAACTGACAGCTCTCATGCGAATCGACGTTATCACTCTTTTTCCGGCAATGTTCCAAGGCCCTCTAACCGAGAGCATTCTCAAGCGTGCACAGGAAGAGAAGGTGCTCGAGATCAACTTTCATGATCTTCGACAGTTTGGCGAAGGAACCTATAAGCAGATTGATGACCGACCCTACGGCGGCGGAGCAGGAATGGTGATGATGTGTGAGCCTATTGTTCGTGCGATTGAAACAATCACGGAAAACGGACATCGGGAATCGGATAACGGTCCCTATCGCATCTATTTCTCTCCTCGGGGCAAGCGATTGGAACAAGAGATGGTGGAGCAGATAGCCGAGAAGCACGAGTGGCTTATTCTTCTCTGTGGTCATTACGAAGGAATTGATCAGCGCATTATTGATGGGGGATGGATCGACGAGGAGATCAGTATTGGTGACTATGTGCTTACCGGTGGAGAGCTACCTGCCATGGTGCTGATTGATGCGGTGGCGCGTCACATTCCCGGTGTTCTTGGGAAAGAGGAGTCTGCGCAGGATGAGAGTTTCTCAAAGTCGTTAGATCGCAAAAAAGAATATCCTCATTACACACGGCCGGAGGAATTCCGAGGGGTAAAAGTGCCTGATATTCTCCTGTCCGGTAATCATAAAAAGATCGAAGAATGGCGTCAATCGAAGATTGGCTGAAAAATAGAGTGTGAATACTTGACTTTACATGCCATATAAACTTAAATGCCGCATTCTCCTGCGGAGTTGCAGGAGAGAGTGATCTTTTTCATGAGGAACAGCGTCTATGTCCCAGAGTAGTGTGTCAGGGGTTGAGTCGCCATCGTCAGTCCGGCCAGCCTTGCAACAGGCCTTCGAAGCAGTCGATCGTCACCGCGAGATCACTGCAGATGAGGTTGAACTGGCTTCAACGGGGAACGACTGGTATCAGCTTGGATTGCGTATGGGTCGATTTCATATCTTCCTGAACGTGGGCTATAAGCCCCTCGATCCCAGTGCGCAGGTCTTCCGTCCGTCAGCGGCCGAGATCGACGTCAAGGCGGTCGCCGCATTCCTTCGTGGCTATCGTGGCACCTTCTTCCGTCGCGGCATTCACATGCCGCCCCTGCCCAAGCTTACCGTTTTACCATTAGTTCGAGCCAAAGCACTTCTTGCTGCACCTCCTTGTTAATCGGATCACGTCTCTGCCAGAGTTCTCTGGCATTCACCCCAGCCCCTCGTCATCGACGAGGGGCTATTTTTAGCTTGCAATACACAAAAGCAGGGGTAGCCTGGCCCATTAGTTGTCAGTTCCTTGTTTTACGTTGGAGAGAAACGATCATGCAACACATGCATCTGAGTTCGCTTTTCATGCCGTTGTATTATCTCTTGCTCAAAAGTGCTGCTCAGCCTGCGCTGAGGCCACCACACGCCTGTTCGGCGGGACTCAAGGAAGCAGGACGGGTTCCCCTGAGCAAGGCACGCACGCATGTGCCGAGTAGATACCCCTGCTGTAAGGGCAGGAGATAGGACTGATCACAAAGACCCCCCGTCACGATGACGAGGGGTCTGTTTTTAGTTCTTTGATATTATTTAATCTGCGCTGTTGTCTTAGATGGCAGGTTTTCCTTGTCTGCCTTTAGGCGATACATAATTTCGGCCATCTGTCCGCGGGTGATCACATCATCAAAGCGATCGATGGATGTAGGAATCGCGCGGCGCTCCGCGAGAGCATCCACATACGGAACGAACCAGCGTTCATCTGTTTCACTCGTCTTCGTCTGGAGGGCGAATGTGCCAACAATAATTTTTGCGGCTTCAGCGAAGTTTAAATTGTTTCCAGGCTGATAGGTGTTGTCTGGGTAGCCGCTGACAATCTTTTTCGTGTGAGCCAAACATAGTTCTGCGCCGTACCACGCATCGCGACGGACGTCGGAGTAGAAGATTGTTTCATCGTCTTCGTCCATGTTCGACGTCAGACAATCGTTCAGACGTGCGGTATCCAAAATAAATGGGTTCGCAATCAGCTTCACCATTTCGGCGCGGTTGATGCGAGCATCAGGTCTGAATGTGCCGTCTTCGTATCCTTTGAGTACCTTCTGCTGGCGCAGATATTCAATACCTTCGTAGAATGCATGGGATGTTGGGACATCAGAAAAGGGCTTGGTTGGCCAGGTTGTTTCCTGAGCAAATGCCACGCTTGAGCCAAGGACAGCCCATGCCGAAGCAAAAGCGATAATCGAATAGCGTTTCATAGGGAGAAGGGGGAGAAAGATAAGGCCGAGGGTGACCTCAGTGATAGATGACGGATAAACTTTGCTATTCTTACAGCCGATTTATGATCGACTCTATTCTCCAGCGGCTTGAACAGGAAAAACGAGTAGATTTATTGATCCGCGTCCGCCCTCATGCGGCCCAGTCACGGCTTGTGACTATGCTTGATGACGGCAGTCTAAAAATCGACATCGCCGCTCCAGCAGAAGATGGGCGAGGCAATGCGGCGCTCATAGAATTCCTCGCCGAGACATTGAATATTTCACCTTCATCTATCCGAATTCTTTCCGGCAAAACCGCCAGATTGAAACTTGTTCGGATCAGGGGATTTACGCAACAGCCATAACCACGCTGTGATATCGCTGGTTGATGGCGTTCACCAAGCGTGCATAGATGATTTCGAATGCAGCTTGAGTTTCTTCTTCTGTTGCAGTGTTCAAATCGATTCCGGGATCTGCATCAACCACCAGCAAGCGTCCCTCCTCTCCATACTTATCAAGAACAGGCACCGTATTTGTATGGTACCCCTTCATACGTCGCATAATGGCTTGGATTTCTTTGTCATCGGCACGTCCTTCTAGCACTGCACGATGACGAAGATTGGATAATGCTTGTTCATCTGACATTTCCAATTTTACGGCAATAGCTGGCTCACGCCCCTTTCGATCCAGTAGTTCATCAATCCCTTTTTTCTGTGCAAGAGTTCGAGGCATGCCATCAAAAATCGTGCGGAGTGCCTGCTCGCGCGAGCCGTTGACCAATAGATTGGCAATAGATGAACGAGTATCCAGGTATTCGCTAATTAGTGTGAGTGGAATCTCGTCGGGGACGAGAATGCCACCCTTAATCATTTCATCTACTTCCTGAGCAAAGCGACTGTTTTGCATCATCTTACTCGATTCATAAATATCGTATTTTTCACGAGGAACTAAGCGCTTCTTACCGTAGGTTCCTTTTCCAGCACCCTGAATACCCGCAAGAATAATATTCTGCGGAGGACTAACGAGTTGTGGATAGTCGAGTTCTACAGAAGGTGAGTGTGCGATATTCATAGCTGTAATTATGATATAAAAACAAAAATTGTCAATATACCTGGGTTTGGGCGACAATACATCTACTCATTTTCTTTTTCAAGGCTCCTTATAAGACTTTTGAGGAAGTTCAATGATTCGATGAACCTTTGCAATATGCATTATTTTCATGCGGTCATGCGTTTACTGTAGGGCTTTCTTTAACTGTCCGCGGAGATCGGCAAACTCTGGCAAACCGGTATAACGCGTGCCATTAATGAAATACGTCGGTACCAGTGTTACGTTGAGTGATTGAATTACTTGATGCTGGATGGCCATGATGTTCTGAAGAACGTCGTCGTTGGCTAAACAAGATGCGAGTGCGGGGAAGGCCGTGCGTCCACTAAAGAGAAATTGGTGCACGTCGGCACCGCTTCCAGCTAACACACCACAAATAGCTGTATGTGCCTGCGTATCGCTCTGCGGATATTTCTGCAGCGGCACAGATACAATCGTCAGGCGCAGAAGCCCCGGCTGAATGAATTCGGCATTGAGTCGTGGCATCAATACGCTCTCAAAATCGATACTGTAAGGCGAGTTGTAGTTCGTAAACAGAAGCATTGATACCGGCGCATTGGATGGGCCAAGTGTTAGAGCACCGGAGACTGTCTCCGGAATAGTGGGCGCACTTGAACTAGTGGGTAGCACTGCTCCCGATGTAGATGACGAACTTGCTTTAGGACCTGTTTGCAACGGCATACAGGCAGCAATCGCCAGAGACAGAAAGCCGATAGGCAGATGGAAGCGATTCATCGGGATGCATTCTACGCTATCCTGTCACTCATGAAACGCGTGAATATCCTCGGAATTCCTGTTGATGCTCTCACTCGTAGGCAGGCAGTTGAACACATTGGCTCTATGCTGCAGGAAGCGTCGTTTCATCATGTCATGACACCTAACAGTGAAATGATGGTGGAGGCATCCAAGAATCCGCCTTTTCATGCACTTCTTAATCGAACCCATCTCAATATTGCCGATAGTGCAGGGCTGCTTTGGGCTGCCCGTCGAACGGGACAATTGCTGCCCGAGCGCGTGACAGGAGTTGATACGGTCATTGAGGTTTGCTCTTCTCTTTCATCCGATCATCCGGTGTTTCTCCTTGGCGCATGGGGAGACACGGCAGAGAAAGCGGGTGTGATTCTTAAAAGTAAAAACCCACGGCTCGTCATAGCTGGAGCGTTGAGCGGTTCGCCAAAAGAAGAAGATGCAGATTCCATCATCAAGCAGATTAATGACAGTGGCGCTCATCTGTTGCTCGTTGCGTTTGGAGCGCCGAAGCAAGACATGTGGATTGATCGCTATCGCAGCCAGCTTACAACCGTTCGTGTGGCTATTGGTGTTGGTGGAACATTCGACTTTATTGCGGGTGTGCACAAACGGGCGCCGGTCATTTTCCAAAATCTTGGAATGGAGTGGTTGTGGAGAGTGATTCGAGAACCGCAAAGATTCCCCCGGATCTGGCGGGCAGTCGTGGTGTTTCCGTGGAAAGTGATGAATAGTAAATAATCTATGTCACCCTGAGGAGCGCGGAGCGCGTCTCGAAGGGTGTAAGCATGCTTCGAGACGGCCTTTCAGGCCTCCTCAGGATGACACGCTGTTACTCCCGCATCCTCTCAATGTATCCCACTTCCCATTCGCCATCGGCGTTTTTTACCAGCTTCACCAACTTCGGTCCGTCCTTTGTTTCAGCGAGGTAATCACGCACTGCATCTGTCTCGCGCAGGAGCGTTGTTTGGCCAATCTCTTCATCGGGCAAAAGAAGGTAAATCGCAACATCGGGTTTATCGATCAACGCCGCTTTAAAGTTCTTCGTCGCACGCCCCAAAAGGGAAGCACAGATCACAATTGCAATACATAAAAACACAGACCATACGACAGTCCGCATGTAATTTCGGCGCGACAACGAGTGGACGTGGAACTTGCTCATATCATGATATTATAGCACGAAAACCATGCTTTCTCCAATAGCCTATGCTAGGCTGCCGCACATGTCGACACTCATTTTAGGGTGTCGTGCATTCTCTTTGTTTCTGCTTACATACTGATTATGTCTACCCTTATATTGCTTCGACACGGCCAGTCTCAATGGAACCTCGAAAACCGCTTTACCGGCTGGACCGATGTTCCTTTAACGGAACAGGGAATGGCTGACGCAGTCAAGGCTACTGAGGTGCTTCGTGGCTATACATTTGATAATGCATTCACCTCACGTTTGAAGCGTGCTAATCAAACGCTCGATACGATTCTGAAGACACTCGGTCAGTCGCCGGAGATCATCTATGACTCCGCGCTCAATGAGCGGCACTACGGAGATCTTCAAGGGTTGAACAAGGCAGAGACTGTTGAAAAATATGGCACTGAGCAGGTCCAGTTATGGCGTCGCGATTATCCGACTCGACCACCGAATGGTGAGAGTATGGAAGACTGCGAGCATCGCACGCTTCCGTTTTTCAAGCAGTACATTTTGCCGCATCTCGCAGGAGACAAAACGGTGATTGTTGCCGCACACGGAAACAGTCTGAGACCTATCATCAAATATCTGGAGCAGCTGACACCCGAGGTAGCAGCCAGCATGGAAATCGGTTTGGTGACGCCGTACATCTACACCTTTGATGGCGAGAAAATGATCAATAAAGAGATCCGTGAAGTCCCTGGGATCGTCACGAAGGGTGCGTCTCTTACAGAGAAAAAGGTTGAGGGAGGTCGCGTTTGATCATCCCCATCGCACAGTCGAGTCGTGTATCGCGTCCGCGGTTGAACGTTGTTGATCCTTCGCTTAATACGTGACGCATCGTTCTCCTACAGTCGATGCATCCGCTGCGAATGTGTTCGATCAGCACCGCCACGTCTGCCTCTGTCTGGCACACGATGTCGAGAGCGTTGATTGCCGCGTATGTGATTTTCTCCGTCTGAGGGCAAAGAGTGGGTTTTTCAGTCATAGGGAGGAGGGGCATCCTACGTTTCGCAGCTCTGCGAAGCAATGTATCATGTGGCCATGCAGGAGATTACGTATCGCTCACCGACATTTTTTGATGACCTTGCCGGCCAGTCCGACAAGCACGTCCACATTATTCTGATTGCGACGAAGCCCGATATCATTAAGCAGGTGCCGCTCTACTTGGAACTCAAGCGACGCGGTCACTTGGTTTTGCTCGGTCACACCGGTCAGCATTACGATGAAAATTTGAGTGGAGGGATGTTAAAAGAATTCGGCGTTGAGCCGGACTTCAACTTGAATGTGCGAGGCGCGATGCACGAGATTGTCAGTCAGATTATTGGAAGACTTGGGTATCTGATTGGTGAACTGAAAGAGAAGGGGAAAGTTGTTATTCCCTACGTGCACGGCGATACGACAACGGCGATGGCCGCAAGCAATGCGGGATACTGCCATGGGTTTGCATCAGTCCACGTAGAGGCAGGTATTCGAACGCTCACTCCGAAGTACTCAGATTTCCGATCTCAGATGTCAGATGACAGCACGGATGGATTTGATGTCGCCGCGTGGCGTCAGTTTTTGCAGAGTCCAGATAACTGGGAGCGTGGATCGCAAGAGCCATTCCCCGAGCAGTTCAATACGCGATGTAGTGAAGCAGGAACAGGTGTGCATCTTGCTCCTGTCGAGCTTGATGCGATCTTCATGCGCGACGAAGGCTTTGCCGATGATCGTATTTTCGTTGTCGGTAACTCCGTCGTTGATGCGACTATTGATGCATTAAATCGTGCAAAAAATTCCACGATCTTCGATCGATATCCTGCGCTTGAAGACGGCGATTTCGTCCGCTTCTGCATTCATCGTCGTGAGAACTGCATCAACGAGGCGCGTTTCATGGCTATCTACAAGGCAATGAAGTCACTCATTGAAGATGGCCGCACGGTGTTGCTTATTAGCCTCTTCCAAACAGAGGCGGCCTTCGATCGTTTTGGTTTGCGCAAAGAGGTGGAGAAGCTTGTGAAAGATCATCCGAATTTTCTCTATTCTCCAGTCTGGCCGGAATACGTCGATGTGATTGCGGCGATGAATAAGGCAGCTGTCTGCGCGACGGATTCGGGATCGATGCAGGAGGAAATGAACGTCCTTGGTGTTCCATGTGTGACGCTGCGTTTTGGTTCTGACCGCAGCGAATCGGCTATGATGGGCGGCAATCTTATTGCTCCTCCGGTCGACGGTGATCTCATTAAAAAAATGATTGAGTACGCATGGAACAATGCTGACATGCGCGCGACCAAGAAAATCTACGGCGAGAACGTCAGCGCAAAATGCATTGATGCAGTGGAAGATGTGCTGAAGAAAGGTGATGTGTTTCGAACAGAGGAAGAACGATTAGGGTTGTGATATGATTGCGTCGTGCAGTCATTCTCTTCAGCAACGCTGGAAGAACGTCGAATGATTATGCAGTTGGACGATCTTGATCGTCTGTCATTTGATTTGATCCATAACTATGCCGGAAACGCTGAACGACAATTGTTGTCTGAGCAGCAAATTCAACATTGCCGAAGCATGATTCGAACGATTGCGATGATGTTGCTGCAAACAGAAATGTGGACGAAAAGCTCAAGGGGATTGCAGCATCGCGAGATGATTGATGTGTACACGTTGCGGTGTGAAATTCGTTTCAAAACTCTTCGACATTGGTTAGGAGGAAAGGGCAGAGGAGGGTGGGATTTTGATGAGGATGGGCCCATGCCCGATCAGCCGATCGTTCCGTACAAGTGGACCTATCCGGTTCCTGTCACAAGTATCTGATTCCCAGTAGGATAGAGATATGCTTCAGCGCCTTCGCGAATCACTGGCTTTGTTCCTCATTGCACTCCTGCCGTTTCATGCGTTTATGGTGACGGTAAAGACGCGGTGGCTACTAGGTCCTGGTCATGCGCCGATGGGGGAAATTGCAATTTGGAAAGAGGTGGTGCTGGCGGTGATATTGGTAGTGGCGCTCATCGAAATAGCTAGTAGCTTTCAGCTTTCATCTTTCAGAAAAAAGATTGATGTGATCGATATACTGATTGGATTTCTTCTCGCGATCGGAGTTTTCGTTTCCATCAACAATCAACTATCAACCACAAGCTTTGCCTACGGCTTCCGCTATGACTTCATCCCTCTCATCGCTTTCGTGATCCTTCGTCGCGTTGCCTGGTCAGATGTCTTTTTGAAGCGAGCGATGATCACGTTGGTAACAGTCGGATGCATTGTCGCCGCATACGGGATCATCAGCTTCTTCCTGTCCGCATCATTCTTCACGTGGTTGGGGTATAGCGATCTCCATTCTCTGTATGTGCCTGGTGGGCCGGTCGCACCGTATCAGCAGATTGGTGGAACAGCACTTCGCCGTATTCAGAGTGTGATGAGTGGACCGAATCAGTTGGGATTATGGTTGCTCGTGCCGCTTGCTGCGGTACTCGCAAAGATTCCAGATCCAAGCCACAAGATCCAACAGAAAGTTTTGGATCTTGGAATGTGTTTCTTGGTTCTTGCAGCTCTGCTGCTTACTTTCTCCCGTGCTGCGTGGATTGGTGCAGCAGTCATTATTGGGATGAGTATGTGGCCCATGTTGCAGTCGATGTCGCGTCGAAAGGTGACAGGACTTTTGTCATCAATGGTATGTCTTCTGGTCATTGCCGTTCTAATGTTCCCGTCTGTGTTTCTGCGCTTCGCATCATCACGTGGACATATTGAAAATCCGCTCAGGGCCATTCACACAATGATCGATCATCCATTGGGTCTGGGCCTTGGCACAGCGGGTCCTGCAAGTAATCGAACGAGTGACGCGTGTGTCATGCTGGAGGCCGGCGCCGATGCATCGTGGGCGACAGCACATTCTGATTTATGCGTGTTTGTCGCAGGTGCTCAGGTGCAGCCATTAGATCGAACATGCAATTGCCCCTTCCTGCCCGAAAACTGGTATCTGCAAATTGGGGTGGAGATGGGGTGGATCGGTTTAGCGATGTATTTGGCATTGGTCATTGTTGTCATTCAGCGGTTATGGCGAATTCGATATCCGATATCCGATATCCGTTATCAGATATCTAAAACTGTGCTTGTACCCGCATTCCTTGCGCTCAGCATCGCAGCGATGTTTCTCCATGCATGGGAAGACAGTGCGGTGGCGTATACCGTGTGGATGTTGATGGCAGTTGTCCTCGGATTAGGAAGAGATAGACGTTGAGTCGTGTTGGGGTTTTCCATACAATCCATTTATGGAAGCCCCCATTCACGCCGGTTCAGTTGTTATCGTCGATTTCGGGGGCCAGTATGCGCACCTTATTGCACGTCGCGTTCGTGAGTGTGGCGCCTTTTCGCAAATTGTTCCTGCCGAGACTCCTGCAGCAGATCTCAAAGATGTTGCCGGTGTTATCTTTTCTGGTGGCCCGCAGAGTGTGTATGACAAAAATAGTCCGCAGGCTGACCCTGCCATTCTTGAGCTTGGCGTTCCTGTTCTTGGCATCTGCTACGGACATCAGTGGTTAGCGCAGACATTGGGCGGAAAGGTCTCCGGAGGAAAGACGAAGGAGTACGGTCACACATCCATTCGCGTCACGCAGGGTGGGTCACTGTTCGATGGATTGCCCGATCAGTTTGTCGTGTGGATGTCACACGGAGATGAAGTGTCAGACATGCCAGCGGGGTTTGTGCAGGCTGCATCATCGGATAGTTGTACGAATGCGGCGATGGCGAATGAGACGAAGCATATCTACGGTGTGCAGTTCCATTTGGAAGTTGTGCACTCGCAATATGGTGCAGACATTCTGAAGCGCTTTGTAGATTTATGTCATGCAACGCCATGGTCCATTCAGGGCTATGCTCAGCGAATTGGGACGGAGATTTTGAATGAGATCAAAGACAAAAGAGTCTTTATGATGGTGAGTGGCGGCGTCGATTCAACTGTTGCATTCACCGTGCTCAACGAAGTCTTGGGTCCGCATCGGGTGCAAGGTTTGTTGGTTGATACGGGTCTTATGCGCAAGAACGAAGTGCGTAACATTAAGAACGCATTCGATCTGTTTGGCATCGATAACCTGCGCATCATTGATGCATCCGATGAATTCTTTGCAAATTTAAAAGATGTCACCGATCCCGAGAAAAAGCGCCAGATCATCGGCGATACATTCTTGGCTGTGCAGAAGCGCGAAAGCGATGCGATGAACTTGCGGTTGGAAGATGGGTGGATGTTGGGACAGGGGACTATTTACCCCGATACCATCGAGACTGGAGGCACCAAGCACGCCGATAAAATTAAGACACATCATAATCGTGTCGAAGCGGTGCAGAAGATGATTGATGCGGGGCTCGTCATTGAACCATTGAAAGATTTGTACAAAGACGAAGTGCGTAAGTTGGGAGAAGAGTTGCGCCTTCCCCCGCCACTCGTGTGGCGTCATCCATTCCCAGGTCCAGGACTTGGTGTGCGTATTTTGTGTGGCGACAAACCGGAAGAGGTCAGCTCTCAGATTCCCGATCTCAGCATTCCACACAAAGCACTGCCTATTAAAAGCGTGGGTGTGCAGGGAGATGGTCGCACGTATCGTCATGCACTGACACTCTTCAGTGATAAGCCCTGCTTGGTGACACCCGAACATCGAGCGCTCGCAACAAGCATCCCAAATGCACATCACGACTTTAACCGTGTACTGCTTTGCACATCGCACGATCATCCCGTCGATTTCATCTTCAGGCCTTCTACCATCACGCGCGAGCGCGCAACGTTGCTACAAGAAGCCGATGCGATTGTTGACGAAGAGATGCATCGCGCAAATCTCTACGACCGCATTTGGCAGTTCCCCGTTGTGCTCGTTCCATTTGGTACCACCCAAGGAGGGGAGTCGATTGTGCTGCGCCCGATCGATTCACAAGAGGCGATGACTGCCGAAGCAATCGCGTTACCAGAGGATGTTCTTAAGCGCATGACCGACCGACTGCTCCAGCTCGATGGCATCGATTGTGTGTTCTTGGATCTGACAAATAAACCACCGGCTACGATTGAGTGGGAGTAGCCGCAAGTTCTGCCTCTTGTGTCATGCGTCTTGCTAATGAGCGTCGGTCATACTCAGCCATAAACATACTTTCAAGAATCGCTAGCAATTCTCTTTCTGATGTATGATTTTGAACAATTGTCTGTCCTGTACTTTCTGACGCCAGGATAGCAAGTACTCCGACTGCAACTCCACATTGTATATTGTTGACCCATCGCTCACAAACACGGCGTCCAATTGTGTGAACAATATCATTATCAATTAAGGCAATTTGAGCTGCAACTTCATCTGTCTTGTTTTCTCTCATGAGAAAGACCAAAGGATTGATTATCTGATCACATTCAGCAGCAGTTTCAGTTGGAAGAAATAAATCAGCAGTAGATTTTCCTGTGTTCATAAAAACGAATAAGTGAAGTAAGGTTCGATTCTACACTTTTCTATCCTGAGTCAAGAATTACGCCTGTGACGAATCATCTTCTGCATCGTATACAGTTCTCAAGCATCTTCCCTGTATACTCACACTAGAATGGCTCTTCCTGAATTGCCGGAGGCTGAATTGCAGAAACTGATTGCGCAGGCCCAAGAGGGCGATACCGAGGCTTTTGCTAAGGTTTACGATCAGTTCTTCCTGCCCGTATACCGCTACTGTGCGTTTCGTCTGCCCAAAGAGGTAGCCGAAGACACGACGGCAGATATTTTCGTCAAAGCATGGGAAAAGCTGCACACCTATAAATTGCACAAGAACGTCCCGTTTGGGGCATGGATCTTCCGTATTGCACGGTACAGTGTTATCGACGTGTACCGCAGTCAGCGTGGATTTGAAGAGGTGTCCGATGAAACGCCGGATACCGATGAGCTGAATAGCGCCGAAGATCGTCTTCACCGCAATGAAACGTTGCGCCTTGTCCGCACGGCGCTCGATCAGCTTCCACAGCGCTATCGAGAAATTCTCTTGCTCACATATGTCTCAGAACTGCCCTATAACGAGGTTGCACGTGTTTTGCGGATATCAGAAGGGGGAGTTCGTATTCTGAAGATGCGTGCCCTCCGAAAATTTGAGGCACTTTTACCTCCGGAATTACGAGAATAGGCCGTAACAGACTGTCCTTTTTTCCGTTTTACCAAGCGAATAATGCCAGAATCCCGTCTACGCAGGCTAGCTGATGAGCTGACTCCTTCCGAGGAGGCAAAAGCTCGTATGCTGACTTCTATGATGGCGAGGATTGCCAATCCGAGTGTGTTTGAGGTGACGAAGAAGGCTCTCGATCCAACTGCCGATACAGCCAATAGCGTCTGGAATCGGGTTCTTTCTCGCATCGAAGCACCTGCTGTTTCATCCGTCTTTGATCGCTTGAAGGGCCTATTGGACCCATCCGATATCGAATCTGCACACAATGTGCTGCGAGCCCGCCTTGCCCCTGTAGAGGTTCGTGCGCCATATGGTCGTATGAAGTGGGTTGCGGCATTTGCGTTGGTCCTGGTGGCAGTACGTGCCACGCCGGTGGTATTTCTGGCTCCGAAGACCGTTGCTGAGTCACGCGTGCTCTTGGTTCCAACGAGCGGAGATGTAGAAGTGTCATTGCATGGATTGTGGCAGCCGGTTATGACCGAGACTGCTCTGAATGAACAAGTACAACTACGAACAGCCCATGGAGAGGCAACTATCTTGCTTCATGATGACGGAACTATTCGTTTGGCGGACCACACAACAGTGACGCTCCACGACCTGACCGATCGTCCTGAACCTGCGCTTGATGGTGCGACGTTCACATTATCCGATGGTGACTTATGGCTTCAGGGATTCGTTCCACGTTCTGTGCGCGCTGTTTCAGTGGCGACGGCATTTGGAACCGTATCGATGTATGACGGAAGCGCGGCACTGTCCATTGAAGATGGTCATCTGACAGTTCGTGTGTTTGATCGCAGTGTTACCGTGCAGCAGGGCGAGACCGAGACGGTTCTTATTGCAGGAGAGAAGGCACGATTCGGTCTAGATGGAGTAGCTGGAACAATCGCTCAGTTGAGCGATGCTGAGTATGATGATGTGTGGGTAAAGACAAATCTCCAGCGTGATGCCGTGCACCGCCGCGAAGTGGCTCAGATGCAGCGCGAGCGCAGTGCCGCACGAGCAGGCATTCTCCCAACATCTCCGCTCTACACTGTGAAGCGCGTAGCAGAGCAGGTGGATGTGCTCTTCACCATTGATCCCGCTGCAAAAATTCAGAAGCAGATTGACCTTGCATCCACTCGCTTAAACGAAGCAGCA
Organism: Candidatus Peribacteraceae bacterium; assembly: GCA_044228075.1. Classification (GTDB taxonomy): domain Bacteria; phylum Patescibacteriota; class Gracilibacteria; order Peribacterales; family Peribacteraceae; genus JAKQEM01. The sequence goes on along the minus strand of JBGAVO010000009.1, from coordinate 14,971 downwards.
GCGCTTATTGCTGCTGGTGGATCGGGAGCTGCTGCACCACTTCAGGAATACAAGGACACATTGCTCACTCTTGCGAGCGGTAGCGGTGGAGATAGTGTGACGCGATTCCTGTTGCTTCAGGAGGTGGCCGAGAATGCCGCAGATCTTAGTGCAACGGATCCATCAGATGAGCTGTATCAGCTCAAGAAAGTTGTCCTGCAGGCCAGTGCCGATTTGCCGGACTTGGTGAATGCCGCCGATGTTGAAGGCATGATTCTTGTCGACTCACTTGATGCATTGCACAAGGCGATTACTGCAGGTGATACGGCCAAGGCGACGGAGATCTACGCATCAGTCGAATCATCACTCCCACTACTTCAGAGTGGGTCACTGACCATCGACGTACAGAAAGAGGCCCAGGCCCTTCTGGCGCAGGCTGCTGACCAAATTCAGGCTGGTACAGGGGCAGATGCCGAGGAGCTTGCAGCCGACTTGCAGCCGTTCTTGCCAGTGGTCGCACCAGAGCTTCCATCTATTCGTCATTTGACCGATGAAGAGGTTGAAATTGCTGCAAGCCAGGTTCTTTCCCGCGTCTACAAGTTCAGCCAGCCTCGTCCACGTCTGAATCAGCTAGTCTACGAAATTAATCAGATGAGCGCTCACCCAGATGCTGCTCGTATTCTGCGCAGCTTGTATCGTATCGTTCCATCCGGCGACGCTTTGTCCCGTGCGGTTCGCCAAGGAATTCAGGAGCATAAAGAATAATCAGCGCTGTCTGGTATTGCCTACATTGCCCGCTGCGGCTACTCTGCGGGCCTTATGTACGAAATTACCGAACTCAAACCCGGCCGCGCTATTCAGCTTGATGGAGAGCCCTACGTTGTTGTTGCATCCGTCTTCGGACGCAAAAGCATGGCTAAGGCCAACATGCAGTGCAAACTAAAGAATCTCATAACGGGAGCGATTGTTGCGCGCAACTTTCAGGGAAGTGAGAAGATTGAGCCGGCAGATGTGGGATACAAGAAAGTGCAGTACCTCTACGGCGATGGTGAACGTTTCACGTTCATGGATCTGCAGTCGTACGACCAGTTTGAGCTCAGCGCGGATGTGATTGGTGATGCGGCGGGGTATCTCATCGAAGGCGCAGAAATCGACGCGCTGATGTTCCAGGAGAATCCTATTGGTATTCAGATTAAGGCTACTGTTGATTTGAAAGTGGTTGAAACAATTCCTGGTGTAAAAGGGGATACGGCAACCGGTGGCTCCAAGCCTGCAAAGCTTGAAACCGGTATTACGGTCAACGTCCCGCTCTTCATCAATGAAGGAGACAAGGTAAAGGTGAATACGGAGACGGGGTTGTATATGGCGAGAGCAAACTAACAAAAAAGACACCTTTCGGTGCCCTTTGTGTGTTTGTCTTCCTCCCGCAGTTATCGACGACTCTTTTGGTCGTTGAGCTGTATTGAAGGGTGACGGAGACGAGAAGTCTCAACTTTCTGCCGTGCTCTGGTCTCTTGTTTATCCTCGGGACCGTTCCGAGTTCTCCGTGACGGTTCGACGCAAACTCTTGCGAATAAGGCGAACACTGGAGAGAAGGGGGTGTGTACGAAGGATTCTCAGGCCCGTCGTACGGATCTTTGCAGAGCAGAGAGGAGAGTGGCCACTTCTTAAGTGGTGAAAACCATGATCACGTGCCTGTACCCAGAAGTGTGCAAAGTGGTTGCAAAGGTTGGCCGGGAGGAACGCGCGCGATTCTCAACTAATGACCACTCCTCTCTCTGTAATGAACGGTGATGTGAAGGAAGCGTGTGTGTCTTGGTTGGTGTGTTTCCCTGCGCTCAGGTTTCATATCATCGTACTCACCGACATCTACATCCGCAACTTTCTGCGATGGAGAGTTATCCACAGTGGTGATATGAATATATTTTGTATACAGGACATGTCGTTGCGTTTTATCAGTAAAAAAGCCATCCTGCTGCCAATATGCTACTTTCAGAACTGTCGGCACAGTATGCAACGGGAAAGACGAAACGATTGTACGATTTATATGATCAACTACTCGCTGACAGGAGAAGTGTCCCTATCACGGTGCTTGAATTAGGAATCGAAAAAGGAGGATCGTTACTGTTGTGGCGTGATTTTTTTCCGCAGGGAACCATCATCGGACTCGATAGTGCTCATGTTGTGATTGATGACACATCGGGAAGAATTCATCAATACACTGGACTCCAGCAGGATACGGAATTACTAGATCGGATCATTCGCGAACGTGCGCCAAACGGATTCGATGTCATCATTGATGACTGCTCACATATAGCTGCGGATGCGCGAATGAGTTTTTGGCATCTCTTCCCCAAGTATGTTCGCACTGGGGGTTTGTATATCATCGAGGATTGGGCAACAGGGTATTGGGATACCTGGCCTGACGGTAAGAAATATGATGGATCTAATCATCAGGCAGGAATGGTTGGATTCGTAAAAGAACTTGTTGATGAATGCGAAGCGTGGACAACTACACACGAGAAATACGGTACTCCACCACATCGAGGATCATATATCCGATCCCTGCGGATTTTTCCTGGCTTAGTGGTTGTAGAGCGTTAATGCTTACAAGGATTTCAGGTCTTCCCACTCGCCATAGCCAGCTTCTTCATCGACTGTGCGATGACGAATAACCGCCTTTTCAGCATCGCCAATGAAGAGGGCATAGTCATCGCCTCCGCCTGCCCACCAGCAGCGAATATAGGCAGGACTCTCTGATAGATCGGCAATATCGGTAACTTGTGTTGTGCCGATGCACGACGTCGTAAAGAGTTCTTCCTGTGTTGCGACAGTTTTCAGGGAGATTTTGTTCTGTGGAATACCGTCTTTCTCTCCTTCGCTATATGCATACCACTCCATTGCCATTCGCTTACCGGCAGACGGTTGATTGGTTTCAACATGAGTAACGGGACTTGGCTCTGTACATGCGGATAGAGCAAGGGCGATAACTGCGAGAGGGAGGAGGTGTTTCATGCTCCGACTATACGCTCAGGATAGTTTAGAGCGAAGCATCCTTCGACAAGCTCAGGATGACATTTATTCCCCCTATTGCAGTTTACTGTGAAGAAGCTCATTCACCTTTCCTGGATTAGCCTGACCCTTCGTTTCTTTCATGATCCATCCGACCAGTGCGCCAAGCGCAGCCTGTTTTCCTGCTTTGTAATCGGCGACGGATTTATCATTTGCGGCAATCGCCCGATCTACAATTTCTGCGAGTGCGCCTTCATCGGAGATCTGTTTCATGCCCGATTCCTCAATAATCTGTTTTGCGGTTTTGCCGGTTTCGACCATCTTCACCAGTACCTCTTTTCCGGTATTGGCAGAAATAGCACCGCTATCAATTGCTTCAATTAAATCGAGGAGCGCATGCGCATCAGGTCCGTCAGCAATCACTTTATTCTGAGCCTTTAGGGCGCCAATAAGCTGTGTGAGCACAATGCCCGATGCACGTCCGGCATCGTTGATTTTTGCGTATACCGCATCGAAGATTGATCGCAATTGTGCATCATCAGATAGTTGCAATGCCTGTGATCCAGTTAGACCCATATCGGTGTAGATCTTGCGCTGCTCGCGTGGCAAAGCGGGGAGTGATGAACGGACCAGCTCAATCTCCTTTGCTTCAAAGTGCAATGGTGGAATATCCGGCTCGGGGAAGTAGCGATAGTCCTGCGCATCTTCTTTGTCGCGCAGCATGCGTGTTTTTCCTTCATCATCTTGCCATCCCACGGTGATGCTGCCCTTGAGCGGGCCGCCATCTTTCTCCCACGAATCACGTAGTTTCTGCTCTTCGTATTGGAGAGCGCGTTCTAGAGCCTTAAAGGAGTTCAGGTTTTTAATTTCACTTCGTGGATTCAGCTTCTCTGTTCCAACTTCACGCAAGGAAATCGACGCGTCAAAGCGCATCATGCCCTTAAACATGTCTGCGTCTGATGCATTCACTGCAATCAAAATTCGTCGCAACTCCTGCGCAAATGCTACCGCTTCATCGGCGCTTCGCAGATCTGGCTCTGTGACAATTTCCATCAGCGGAGTGCCAGCTCGGTTGTAGTCACAGAGGGTTGTCGATCCAATATGTGTCAGCTTTCCTGCATCGTTTTCCATGTGCAGACGCGTGATACCGCAGACTTTCTCGGCGACGGTTTTCCCCGATGCATCAATGACGTCGTACGCGACGGATCCACCTTTTGAGAGGGGAAAGTCGTACTGTGAAATCTGATACCCCGATGGGAGGTCTGGGTAGAAGTAGTGCTTGCGATCGAAGTGATTGTCTAACTGGATGGCGCAGCCAATGGCGAGTGATGCCTTGAGCGCCTTGGCGACAGCTTCCGCATTCACCACTGGAAGTGTTCCCGGATGGCCCATGCAAATAGGACAGACGGTTGTGTTAGGCGCCTTCTCAAACGCATCGTTATCGCATGAGCAGAACATCTTTGTCTTGGTGCTCATTTGCGCGTGAACCTCTAGTCCGATGATGGCTTCTAGTTGCGGCATTTCGCCTCCAGAGTGCCTTATATTGTTCGTATTCGCAACGTGCTTGACGCTCACGTAAAGAGGACTAGGCTGCCTGACCAATGCAGGAAATGATGGAATCCTCATCGGCCGATCTAGTGATCGCAATGCAGCAGGGCTCCGAAGAAGCATTCCGTGAGTTATACCAACAATATTGGCCGACCGTATTTGGTGTTGCCATGAGACGTTGTCGTAATAGAACAAAAGCTGAAGAGGTAACCCAGCATGTGTTTATGATTGTTCATCGTAAAAGGTCTCAATTGCGCGAGCCGGAACATTTTCCAGGATGGCTGAAAAGAATTGCAGTACGTACATCTATTAATTACATGACGCGTGGACCACAGGAAGATCCGATGGAGTTCATGGGGCAGTTCTACGAGGCTGATTCTGAAACTCCGGATATTGATGTTCTACGACGCGAACAAGCGGTGCATGTCAGAATTGTTCTTGAGAATGATGTTAGAGCGTTAGATCGCGATACCATTCAAGCTTTTTATTTCGACGGACTATCACTCAAGGAAATGTCAGAAAAGTTTTCGGCTCCTGTGGGAACCATCAAACGTCGACTTCACACGGCACGCCAGCGATTCGCAGAGAGCTTACTCCGAGCGGGTGTTGTTGAACCTGGTGAAGAGTTTTAGAGAGCCTTCCCGTGTGGACCGTAATCAACAATCAATTTGCCCTCAAGGTGGTCTACTTCATGCTGCACAACTCGGGCATCCATATTGGACAACATCCGTTCTTGCTCCGAACCTTTTCCGTCTAGATACGTCACACGAATAGTGGTTGATCGCGGAACTTGTACCCAAATTCCCGGAAGACTCAAACAACCTTCTTCGGCATATTCTTCTTCTGCACTTCGCTGTGTAATGATCGGATTCACCATCGGCATCAACTTTCCCCCAACATGCACAATGCACAGACGCTCCGTGCGGCCAATCTGTGGCGCGGCAATGCCAAGGCCATCGGCGACGATGGTTGTCTCCTGCATATCTTTGAGCAGCTTCTGCAATTCCTTTGTCACTTTCGGGACCGCTTTGGTCTTTGTGCGCAGGATAGGAGTATCAGCGCCGGTGATGATGGGGAGGGCTGCCATTGGCACCAGTATCCCGCATTCTCGACATCCTGAAAAGAAGGATCCTGCAAGATTGTCTTCAGGAAGCCAAATTATCGATTCGCAGTTTGCATAATGGCCGCCTTTCGTCGCAGCTCATCCATCGATTGAATTCGCCCTTCGTTGAGCATTTTTAGGAGAATCTTTGCGGTTTGAATCACATCCGGCAGTGCGCGATGACGATTTTCTGGCAGAGGGAGGCCGAAGCGCTCGCTTAAAATATCGAGATTATGTCGAAATGCAGTTGGATACAGGTTTTGGCTCAAGCGCATGGTGCACAAACATTCAGGCAAATCGATGTAACCCCAGCAGAACTCCTTCTCGCATTCCAAAAAGCCCATATCGAACTGAGCATTATGCGCAACGAGAATCGATCCTTTTGCGAACTCCAGAAATTCCGGCAGCACCGTCATGATGGTTGGTGCGCCAGCAACATCGCTGTCTTCAATTTTATTCACCTGTTTTGCTTCCCATGGGATGTCTCGCTCGGGGTTCACAAAGCTGGAGAATGTCCGGTCTTCCAAGATGATGCCGTTCTCAATACGCACTCCGGCAATTTCAACAATCCGGTGTCCTTTGCGGGGATCCAATCCGGTTGTCTCCGTGTCGAAAACGGTCAGAGGAGGAAGCATGGGCGAGAACTATAGCTGACTCAATGGCGCGCAACAGAAAGTTCCTTGTACATTTTACGATCACACGTTGCGAAATTGCTAAAGTGTTAAATTGTTAAAATCCAACTATCCTGGTAACAATTTAGCAATGTAACAATCTAGTCATGCCGCCTCGTGCAGATGCTGTTCCAATGGATAGAGTGATCAAGGCATTGGATAAACTCTATGTTCCGCCCAAGACATTTCTGCATTTTCGCACACCTGTCGATTTAATGGTCGCGGTGATTTTGAGTGCGCAGTGCACCGATGCACGTGTGAATATTGTGACCGAGACGATCTTGTACCCCAAGTACAAAACGGCACAGGACTATGTCGATGTTCCTCGTAACGAACTTGAAAAAGATATTCAAAGCTGCGGAACGTTCCGGATAAAGGCGAAGTATATTCAAGAAGCGTGCGCGATGTTGATCAATCGTTTTGGGAACAAGATGCCGCGAACGATTGCCGAACTAACCCTGATGCCCGGAGTTGGTCGTAAAACCGCATCAGTGATTCTTGCTGCTGCATTCGACATTAACGAAGGCATTGCGGTTGATACGCATGTGCAGCGTGTCGCTCAGCGACTTGGCTTGTCTGCTTCGTCCGATGTGAAAAAGATCGAGCTAGATTTAATGTCGGCTGCACCACAGAAACGTTGGCGCGAGGTGACGACACTCATTATCAGCCACGGTCGTGCTGTGTGTACGGCCAGAGCGCGTAAGTGTGGGGGATGTGTTTTTAAAGAAGATTGTCCGTCCTCATTGGTGATGGGGCGCAGTGATAAGGCCGCACCGAAGAAAAGTGGCATGAAACGTAGATAAAAAGACCGCCTCCGAAGAGGCGGGGTTCCAGAATCCGATGTATGCCGGCATAAGGTATGAAAGGTGGATTCCGGTAGACGTCTTTTCCGAATTTTCTATTCCGTGTCAAACACTATCTATGAGAAGAATACGGCCATTTTGAAGTCCAAACGGCTGCATTCTTTTGCATTAAAACCGTATTTTCTCTTTACATGCGTCAAGTAATTCATACAATTTGCCGCACAAATCCATGAACGCATCTCTCTCAGTAGCGGCTTTTGATGTGCAGCACGAACTAGGAAATGTGCTGCCAACAGACTATAGACTCAATAATTTGCAGTCTGCTCCACGCTTGCCCGTCGATTTGGCGTTGGTGATGATTGAAATGCGGAAAAAGATGGGTTGGACGACTGAATTGATCAATTGCGCCCTTCTTGATGGTATTGGAGAGGGGACCAAGAATCCTGTTACAGGAAAGATTGTTGCTCCAGAGGGATCAATCGAAGCATTTGTTGATGCAGACGGTACAAGTGCCATCGTTCGCATCACTCCTTCTAATGAGAGCGATATAGTCGGTGAATCCGATGTGCGCTCAATGATTGAAACGTCAGTTCCCTTTATGCCATCCATGACTGATCCTGCCTGGAATCAGCCAGGACTTAGCGATCCGTTCATGCGTAAGGATGCTCAATCACAAGATCCACGCAGTGCCGAAATGGGCTGGCCGGAGGAGTACGTTATGCCTGAGGGGTATATGCGTATGGGGCAGGCAGTGAATGGAGAATTGTGGGAGTGTACCAATTTGCCCGATAATCCTGAGTCGATGTTTTTAGGCTTGATCAATGCAGCGCGTGAGACGCGCGTGTCGATTATGGGAGTAATATTTAAACGAGAAGGACGAAAATTGCATGGCTCTCTGGCAATCAGCGAATCTGACATGGAGCTTGTTGCATATCCCGACGAGCGCTTTGCACAAGCATCATTCTTCACCTGTGGCAATTCAAACCCCCGTCCATCCTTGGATTATCTACATACAGCATTCGATGCCGCTATCACTCATGTTGAAGGGTATGTCCGTGGAAGAGCAATTGATTTCCGCTACCCAGGGATGCTGGTGCGTGGTGGGACCCGTACGACCGTCTGGCAGGAACCAATCAACATTCGCGAAGAGGAGGCATTGGCCTAAAGCAAAACAATCTTGCTTTCAGGACGAGTAGAAAGTGAAGAATATTTGCTATGCCGAGCGACTTGTTCGTCTTATACTGGCGGTTCGTAGTTTTTGTTTCTTTCCTTCTTTCCTTATGTCCAAGAAGCTTTTTGCAGCTCTGTCTGCATCCCTTCTGCTCGCTGCTTGCCAGGGTGCTGTTACGACTGACGATGGTATGGTCGATGACGGTAGCGTTATGTCCGAGGACAGCGCAGTGTCGTCCGTCGAAATGATGGATGAATCTTCTTCCTCTTCCGAGGAGGCAACATCAGCTGACAGCAGCTCTTCTTCATCCACTGAGGGCGTTTCCGCTTCTGTTGGTGTTGAGGCTAGCGTTTCCGCTGAGTAATTTTGCGACATGAGAAATGGCGGTTCCTCCCGCATATGCGGGACGGGGATCGCCATTTTTTGTAGTTGAGTAGGATCTAGACAGAACTTCTATTTACCGTATCGTATTTCTTGTCTTGGCAGTCGGATGGTCCGATTGCCGCGACCTGTGATCATTCAGAAAGGACAATAGGATGGCAGAAGTCTTCGGTTGGATACTGATCATCGCCTGTCCTGTGGGCTTGCTCGGATTCTACATTCTCGATGAATGTGGTTATGAAACAGCAGGTCTTGTATCAGGTGGAATTGGTGCCTTCGCTTTTCTGGTCATCGTTTTCCTGGGAGCGGAGTCTACAGCACGCATGAACGACGAATGTCGTCGTACACGGCAGTCAGGATGTATTGAAGACGTTCCTCATAACTTCAATGCTGGAGGACTCAGACCCATTCCCATGCCCCTCCGCCGAATTCGCTGAGAAGCCCAGGATGATCACCCGCCCACGCTAACCCGTGGGCCTTTTTTATTTTGCAGTTTCTTCGCCCTTCTTTCCCAGACGCCAACCGCGTTTCTCCTGCTGTCGTCGCAGTTTATTCATAAATTTCACCATCATGAATAATGCCCAGGCAACAATCAAAAACTCGAGACAGTTGTTGATAAACAGGCCGTAGTTCAAGGTTGCAGCCCCCTGCGTTTTGGCATCAGCCAGAGAAGCGACAGTTTTATCGGACAGGTTCACAAAGCGGCTGCTGAAGTCGACATTACCCATGAGTGCAGCAATGGGCGGCATGATGATGTCGTTCACCAGGGAGTTCACGATCTTCTGGAACGAGGCACCAATGACCACACCAACAGCTAGGTCCATCACATTGCCCTTAACGGCAAACTCTTTAAATTCAGAAACAATACTCATAGGTGGATTCTAACACTTGAATAAACTTTTTCACCTTTAAAGATATGAACTTTTGAGTAATACAGTACTATCAGTACTGTTCGTTTTTGCTTTTGACATGCCATTAGTAACTTTAGATTCTGCCAAGAAAAAATTACAGGATATTAATCCTCTCACTATTCATGAGATACAGGGGATAGATATGCTGAATTTGGCCGATATTGAATTACGGAATATTCCCAAATTACAGATAATATTTGATGATCCCGAAAGAAGTTTCTACAAAAAAATAACTTCTTTGATATTAAAACGTTTCTTTGCTCAAAAAGAGAAAACAGAAGAAAAGCCAGATATCTTTCAACGATTACAAAATTTTCAATCGTCTGAGTGGCAGTATTTAAACTTAATGACGTCAATTTTAAATAAAATAGATGAAAAAGGTGATAGAACAGGTATTGGAACGAAAAGTATTTTTGGTGCGCAATTACGATTTAATTTACAAGAAGGATTCCCATTATTAACCACAAAGAAAATGGCTACGCGTGCTATTTTTCATGAGCTTTTATGGTTTTTGAAAGGTGATACGAATATTAAATATTTGGTCGATAATGATGTGCATATTTGGGATGAATGGCCATTTCAAGACTATCTTATAGCTAACAAATTAACGGAGCAGTTTCCGATGTATTCTGAAGAGTGGAAAATAGAGAAAAAATTGTTTATTGAACGTATTAAAACAGATATAGATTTTGCGCAGAAATGGGGTGATCTTGGCCCGGTCTACGGTAAGCAGTGGAGACGTTGGGAGGGGCCAGATGGCAAGACGTACGACCAGCTTGGTATGGCTGTTGAACAGATTAAAAAGAATCCGAACTCTCGTCGCATTATTGTTTCGGCATGGAATGCAGCAGACGTTGCTGGACACAACAAAACAGCTCCTCCGTTGTGTCATACACTCTTTCAGTTTTATGTGGCCGATGGAACATTAAGCTGTCAGCTCTATCAGCGCAGCGCCGATGTCTTCCTCGGTGTGCCATTTAATATCGCATCGTATAGCTTGCTTACGCATATGATTGCCCAGGTTTGCGGTCTTAAGGTTGGGGAATTCATTCATACATTTGGCGATGCACATCTCTATCTGAATCATCTTGATCAGGCACACGAACAGCTAGCACGTGATCCTCGACCGTTGCCGACCCTTAAGCTAAATCCATCTGTTACACGCCTAGAGGATTTCACCATCGATGACATCGTGCTTGAGAACTACGATCCGCATCCGGCAATAAAGGCACCCATAGCGGTATGATGTCTGCGTAGCTTTTCATCCGCCTCTCCAGAATAATACGATATATGAATATCGTTCTGGTGAATGGAATATTGTTACTGGCGAGTGCCGTACTAGCACTGCGGTTGTTTCCTGAAACACGGTCGAACAGCTGGGGGTTACTGGCTCTCGCGGGCTTTCTGTATATCTGTCTGATTGTTGCCATTCAGTCCGTTCTTGGCTGGTCCGACATGCTTTCGCGCACGTCTGTTTCCGTTGCCTCCTATGTTATTGGTGGCTTTGTCCTACTGCGATGGGGGAGAGGCTCCATCCGTTCTATTTCGGATATGAGATTTGATACGGATCGGTTGACGCGCTTTATCATCGGTGCGGGTTTGTTACTGTTGATTCTCGAATTGTTTAACGCATTGGTCACTCCCGTTTGGGAGTATGACAGTATCGCGTATCACTTGCCGATGGCGCGGCATTGGTACCTCACCGGTTCGCTGCGGTCAGTTGCATTTTCGGTGTTCGCCGGACCGGTAAGTTACTATCCTGGTACCGGCGAACTGCTGACGTTATGGACGATGCTGCTGCAAGGCACAGATCAATATGCGAACGTCCCGAATGTTCTCTTATTCCCACTATTCTTTGTGACGGGGGTCTTCGCTCTGCAGAACAGAGGAATACCGGTGCGGTATGCGATCTTCTTTCCGGCGTTATTCTTGCTGACGCCGCTTGTGCTGAAGCAAATCGGCACGCCGCTTGTCGATCTTCTCTTTGCATACGAATTCCTCTCTATCCTTCTTTTTCTTGATATCTTCATACGCGAAAAACGCCCCGAGGCATTGGTGTTATGCGTGGCCGGGTTGGGGCTCTTCATCGGCACTAAGTATCTGGCCATTCCCTATGCCCCCATTATTTTGGTGCCCCTTGGTATTGCAGTTGTGTTGCATCTGATGCGAAGAGCAACGAACCGTCATCCTCTTATAATTGCGCTCATAGCGGGGTGTATTGCAGCACTGCTACTGGGCGGTCACTGGTATATCCGCAACTTCTTGCTGACGGGCAATCCGCTGTTTCCTGCAACTGTCAGCATTGGTTCTCTGACCCTATTGGAAGGGTACGGTGCGTATATGGATCAGATTGTGGATTTATCCTATCTCCGACAGCAGTCTTCGTTCAGTCAGGAAGACAAAGAAGTGATCAATACTGTGCTATTCCGGCGCGTCGGATACGGCCTGTTTGCTTTTTTGGCTGCGTATATTTCCGCCTTAGTGATATTAGCAAAAACGTCGGTTTCCTATACGAAACATGTGTCGCAGCACTCGCTATTTTTACTCTTCATCGTTATCGCGCTGCCGTATGGAGTGTATATGTATATCTCTGCACCCTATACAGCGAATTTTGACGCGAATCTACGCTATATCTTGCCGGTACTGCTCTTGGCCTATCTTCTCTTGGTCGAACTCTGCAGCCGTGCGCGTGGAGCAGGATACTGGTTGCTGGTAACTATTTTGATTGCCGAGGTTCTATCGGTCATCGGATTTATACACGGGACGGATCTGCCATTCGAGACGTTCACCTTCCGGTATGCGTTTCAGTCCCCTTGGCTCTTTGTAGGATACGCAGTCGCCGTCTTTTTGTCTGTCATCTGGTCTTTTGCATTGTGGCGCTTTCTTCCCCGCCTTGGCCTTCCGGTCCTGTTCCTTCTTGTGCCTACAGCTCTCATCAGTGGCACAGAATCCATAGCGCAAGTCCGTTCAGCTACTACCTACGAAACACTGACGTATAAGTACCCCTTCCAGTCCGATCTCTTCGGTGCGTTTGTGTGGATCGATCAGCATGCAGACAGTGATTCTGTTATCGCCTACACCGGGTTCCATCTGCAATATCCGTTGCTTCATCGATCATTGCATCGTGATGTGCGGTACGTACCAGTGAATGATTGTGTTGATTGTGACTATGCTGACTTCCGGTCCAATGATAATGGGATTTTTTCAAACGCAGACCCGTTAATGTGGCTACGGAATTTGCAGGATGCCCGCGTTACGTATCTTGTGTATTACGATGATATGGCGTTACAGCGCCATGTATCGGCATGGATAACTCAGTTCCCACGACATTTTACCGTGAAGTACCGTTCGGGTGAGGTGACGGTGTATGGGTTCATTCCGTGAGTCGCCCGTCTTTGCTACAATTGTCGTGCATTCTTTGAGACTCTCACATACTTGGTCAGTGAAGACGTTCCTGTGGAGCCCGTTCATCGGTTCGCCGTGGACGGTTTTCAGCGATATACTCGCAGCATGATCTTGTCTGTCATTGCGGCAGTCTCCGAAAACAATGTGATCGGCAAAGGGAATGATCTCGCATGGAAGCTGCCGGCGGAGCTCGCCTATTTCCGGTCGGTTACGAAAGGGAAGCCTGTGATTATGGGGCGTAAAACTGCGGAGTCGATTATGAAGTTTCGCAACGGACAACTACTCCCAGGACGGCACAATATTGTGATTAGTCGTCAGGGGATTACTGCGCCAGAAGCGGACGTTGTTTCATCTATCGATGATGCCATCTCGCTGGCGAAAGCGGATGGAGCCGAGGAGGTGTTTGTCATTGGCGGAGGGCAGATTTATGAGGCATCTTTGCCTCTGGCAGATCGTCTTTATTTGACCCGTGTCCATACGGTTATCGACGAAGGAGATACATTCTTCCCGGCTTTTGACGAAAAAGTCTGGAAAATGTTGAGCAGCGAAAAGCATGAAATTGATAGTGAAAACAGCATTCCATTCACGAAAATGGTGTACGAGCGCATGAGATAGAGTGCCCTCTTAAACCCTTGCAATTCCTGCCTCTGGGCGTATGTAGAGGGTATGGAAACTACCACCTTTGATACAGCGGACATGCTGATCAACCAGTCGGTACTGGAGGGTAATTCGTCATCCCAAATTCTTGCGTCGATTGATGCGGGCAAAGCGCAGCTGGAAGCACAGGAGCGCGCGACAGTTGATTCATATATTACTTCTATGCGACCGATTTACGCTGCGATGGTTGTCGACAAATTCAGTGGCAACATTGCCGGTCTCTATGACGGCTCCAAGATCTACGTCGATCAAACGGTGATGATGGTCGGGCAGTCAGTCGACACGACGATTGCTCAGGCTAAAGAAGTCTATGATCACGAAAAGTATCATCAGACCAATAATCATCTGGCACCCATGCAGGTGGTGGCTGATGTGCGTGATGGAGTCTATGCGGTGATTGGTGGTGTTGCATTTACGGAGACAGAACTGATTGAAGGACTGACAGTTGCCGAGACCGGCAATCAATTTGTCTCAGCTGAATACAAAGAGCATGAGCGAGCTCTTCGCAAAGCGGCAGATGCTTCTAGTGTCGGATTGCAGGGGATAGCGCATGCGGTGAACGTTGCGAAAGATATTTCACGCATCGACGATCGAACAGCCGGTCATGTGAACCAGCTGTCGATCTAAGTGCGTCATTGAAGTGAAATTACCGGTTGAATGCTGGAGATTCTGCTGCCTTTCGTAGCAGCCAGCGGGCGATCACCATACCTGTGAACATCGAGATGACAACACCCAGGCCCAGTGTGACGGCGAAGCCGCGAACAATGGACGAACCGATAATGAAGAGCAGGAGACAGGTGATAATTGTCGAGATGTTGCTATCGCGGATGCTTGGCCATGCTTTCTCGAAGCCGATTTCCACTGCGGACTTCAGGCTCTTACCCTTGGCACGCTCTTCGTTCATGCGCTCGAAGACGAGCACGTTCGTGTCGACGGCCATACCCATCGAGAGGATTGCTCCGGCGATACCTGCAAGCGTCAGCACGATATACTGATCGGTAATGAGGAAGAGTGGAAGCTTGAAGAGTGCGAGGAAGATCAACGCGTAGATTGCGAGTGCGATGTTGGCGAAGATGCCCAGCATGCGGTAACGCAGCAACAGGTAGAGCATACAGATGATGGTTCCGATGAGACCTGCGAGCAGTGAAGAATTCAATGCGTTGGACCCCAGTGTTGCTTCAACCGTGCGCTGACCGCTCAAGTAGATAGGAGCGGGGATAGCACCAGTGTTCAGGTCCTGTGCAAGGAGCTGAGCTTCCTGGACGTTGCGGCTACCAGTGATAACCGCAGATCCTCCTGTGATCTCGCCCTGAACAGTTGGAGTAGAGACC
>JBGAVO010000008.1:0-55556 GCA_044228075.1 Candidatus Peribacteraceae bacterium | reverse complement strand
GGTACGCGTCGATCGCCACTCCGGACATCCATCCCTGTGGGTCATCGGTCTTCATGGAAACTGGCTGACCGCCGGTCAATTCAATCAGGCTATTACCGTTCATCAGGAATACTTGCGATGCGAAGCGGTCCATGTTTGCACCATCAATAACCAAGAGATCGTCACTGAGGCGGTTTCCCTGCTCGACAGATTTGAGAAGGACACGGTATGCATTCTGTTTATCGAACACGATGAATTCGCTGTTCCCCAGGCCAATCAATCCACGAGCGAGAATATCGGGATTGTTCGTGGTGAGAGGAATAGTGCGCGGCGTCAGACGAATCACGTTATTGATCTGATCATCTTTTGCACGAATGCGCTCAAGCAGATCGTTTGCTTCTGGGCGGAAGAGCCCGGCTTCGTTATCGCGCAGCTGTAGCGCGCGCTCGCGTGCATGCTGCAGGTTGGCGTTTGCACCGGCCATATCATTGGTCAGTCTGCGATTTTCTGCCAATTGCAGCTCGGCACCAATCTCTTCGACAATCTTTTCGAGCTCTGCGCGTGTCTTACTTCGCTGGCTGCCGGTGACAAGGTGCACCCCTGCCCACACAATAACGAGCACGGCGAGGGTTCCTGCAAGCAAGAGGAGGTGCGCACGCTTCTTGCGTTGTGGATGGGCGAGATCGGCGGCAAAGCTTTTGGCGAATGCCTGGACCGACTCCCACGCACGGACAAAGATCTGTGGATCAAATGAAACGCGTGGTGCGTTCTTGCTCGCCTTCTTTCCGGCGGATCCGACCGATTTAGTCAGGCCGGATGCAAAGGATGTAATAGATGCAAAAGAGGGGAGTGAAATGCGTGATGCGGTACTTCCAAACCGAGCCATCAGAGAATTCTCCTGCATTCTGCGACGGCGGTCAGGAACAGCTGAACGAACGGAACGCGGAGCTGGCTCTTCTTCCATTTCTTCTTCTACAACGGCGTCACCGAAGACAGCGATGCTCGCTAGTGCTGCATGCTCCTGTTCAGCTTCTAGTGCGCGAATCACTGTATCGAGAATCGCATCTTTATCGTTCGTGAGGCGAGCCAACTGTGCCGGCGTGAACGTGCGCAGCAACCGCTGGGTGGAGAAGATGACGATATCGTTGTCTTCAAGTTTTCCACTGGCGATGTGAACAAAGGCTGGTGTCGGCTTCCCCGCTGTGTATTCCGTAATTTGGCTGGTTGTAGAATTGCGAATGAGGTAGGCCTCAGCGCGACCAGCATGCGAAACGTGGAGTGCCCCCTCTGTGTCCAGAATGCTAATCAGCATGTGGACATCGTGTACTGCACCTGTGACGAGCATTCCTTTGAGCAATCCGTTTAATTCTTTGAGGGTACCGTCGAGACGTTCGGCCGGATCTCCTTCTGAGTCCAACAACGCATGCTTCACGATGATCTCACATTCGCGCTCCACTGCATGCGCCTCCTTCTCTGGCGCCGTGATTTCAACGAGCACGAACACGCGCTCACCCTGAAGCGTTTCCAGGTTGAGTGATACGAGCGCAACGTCGTGCTGTGGTTTGGTGGATCCGGTTCGGACGGAGAGGTCCATACGGTAAGACAGGGTACCGTGAGATGCCTGGAAGATAAAGGTTTTTCGATCTCGTACCAGGCCCTCTTTTTACAATTCGGAAAGGATGCGTAGAACCGTGTCATAACACCCTTCGACAAAAAATCTTGATAAAAATTTGGTATATATAAGCCAAAAAACAGGTGTCATGACAAAGAATGCTTGCTAAGCATGTCGATGAGAGTATACTAAGGATAGTTATCATTTCTTTTTTAAACCACATTATCACATGAAAACGGTGAAAGAATGGATGTCCCGGCAACTGGCTGGCAGTTCGAGCACATCCCCTAATCAACAGAAACCCCAGCAACCATCTCGACAAGACAACCGTCCTGCGGGAGGAAAGCAGCCTCGCCCACAAGGGCAGCAGCAACAGCGACCACAGGGTCAGCAGAATAATCGTCAGCAACCACGCGGAGGACAACAGCCACAACCTGCTCGACAGGTACAAGCTGCACCTGCGGGGCGCAAAGCGGATCTGAAAGTCTATCCACTCGGTGGATTTGAACAGGTCGGTCGTAACTGCTTCGTCATCGAAGTAGATGGAGACATCTACATCATCGACTTGGGACTACAGTTCCCCGATGAAGACATGCTCGGTATCGATTACCTCGTACCGGACATCAGCTGTCTGAAAGGACGAGAGAACCGCATCAAGGCAGTCATCTTTACCCACGGACACCTGGACCACATTGGAGCGGTGCAACACTTGTTGCCACAGCTTCACTTCCCACCTTGTTACGGAACCAAGCTCACGATGGCCTTCATTAAGAAGCGCCTGGATGAAGAAGGTCTGACCAACAAAGCGAAGTTGAACATTGTTCCCTACGGACAGAAAATCACGCTTGGTAAATCGAGCTTTGAGTTACTGCGTGTCACGCACTCTATTCCTGATTCCGCGGCGGTTGCGTTGCATACGCCCTACGGAACCATCGTGCACACAGGCGACTTTAAGTTTGACTTAACGCCAATGAACGAGCCCCCTGCCGACTTCCAGCGTCTCTCAGAACTGGGTCAGAAGGGTGTGCTTGCGATTATCGCCGACTCGACGAACGCAACCAAGCCTGGTCACAGTAAGAGTGAGCGCGAAATTGCACAGACTATTAAAGACCTGATCATGGACGCCGAAGGGCGCGTGATTATTTCGACCTTCTCGAGCCTGCTTAACCGCATGCAACAGGTGATCGACGTCGCTCGCGATACCGACCGTAAAATTTATTTGGCCGGACGGAGTATGGAAACGAACGTCGAAATCGCCATGAACTTAGGATATCTGAAGGCTCCGCGCGGACTCGTTCGCAAAGCGGGACCGGGGATGGATAAGCTCCGCGATAGCGAAGTGATTATCATCACCACTGGTAGCCAAGGTGAAGAAATGGCTGGCCTTGCCCGCATGGGTCTTGGCACACATCGTCACGTTACAGTGAAGAAAGGCGACACGGTGATTCTGAGCTCTAATCCGATTGTCGGTAATGAGCGCGCAGTTGCCAAAGTCATCAACAACTTATATTTGAAAGGCGCAGTCGTGAAAACGAACAATGAATTCGCGCTGCACACCACGGGTCACGGGTATCAACAGGACATTCTCCTGATGCACCGACTGGTCCGTGCACGGCACGTGATTCCTGAACACGGTGAACCACATATGCGCGCTGCTCACGGTGAATTAGTGAAGCAGATTGGCTACGAAGACAACCGCATCCACTTACTGACAAACGGCGAAATTATCGAGTTTGATCGTGATGGTAGCGCTCGTCGTAGCAAACAAAAGATTCCATTCCGCGATGTGATTATTGACGGCCGCGGAGCCGCCGGTGAAGGTGCACGCGTGCTGACTGATCGCAAGATCATGAGCGGCAGCGGCGTCATCATCGTCTTATTTAAAGTCTATAGCGAAAGCAAACGACTCGTCGGTGATCCTGACGTGATTACCCGCGGATTGATCTATGGATCGGAGCAGGTTGATATCACTAGTGAAATCATTCAGACATCGAAGAAGGCGTACGAAGAAGAAATTGGGAGAGGTGAAACTGACCGCAAGGCGCATAAGCGCGCGGTAACAGGAGCCTTGTACCGGTACTTTGACCGCAAGCTTGATAGAGAACCAATGGTTATCCCACTGTTTGTAGAGGTGTAAATTTCCTAACGAACGAACGCGATACGAATACAGGCCCTGTGTACAACGGGGCTTTTGGTATATTCTCCAAAACCTCTATGTCCTACGCCGCAATCCTCTTTGATATGGATGGCACGTTGCTTGAAACCGGTTCTATTTGGAACCGTGCGACACGACAGGCTCTCCAGGAACACGGCATCATTTTTACTGAGGACGAACACCGCAGTTTAGCCTCTATGCTTTTGCATGATGTGCTGTCCAGCAAAGGATACGAAGCTGAAAAAATTCTGTCCATACGCGCTTCACGCGATGCAGCAATGAATCCATTAATTCAATCTGAGGCAGCATGGATACATGGTGCAAAAGATTTGCTAGCATCACTAACAGTGCCAAGCGGCATTATTACTAGTACACATCGAAATGTATTCGCCATGCTCGATGCTGCGCTTTCTATTAGCACAATCGTTACGACGATCGTTGTTGCGGATGATGTTCGTCCCGACTACAAGCCTCATCCAAAAGGATTACTCATTGCGTGTGAGCGATTGAATGTTGAGCCAGTTCATTGTGTGTATATCGGCGACCAGGAGTGCGATCTGCAAGCAGCTACGGCTGCCGGCATGGATTCGATTCTGATTCGCGGAACGCATACGCCAACAGATCTAACGCATGAAAAAGTGGTAGATGATTTTGCGGGACTAACGAAGATGCTTAGAACACATTGAACGCTCCTATAACACTGAGAGCGATGTAGAGAACTGCCAGAAAGACTTCCTGGAGAATGATATTCCGTGTCTGTGGCTTACTGATACATGTGAAAAGGACCGCCCAAAATACAGGATGGAACAGATGGAGCAGGACGAATCCACCTATACTGAAAATCTCTGCGATTACCGCTCCGTTAGACGATCCCATCGCATCGGCGAGAGCTGACAGGATCAATGTGAGACCAAGCACCGGATACCAAAACGGCATCATCGCCGTATCAAAGAACGACCACTGATGCTCATACATCTTGGACCCCATTAGGAACTGTAACAGGAGAAAATCGATAACAGCGCCGAGGAGCAATCCTGCGACGACAGGCCAGAACCATGATGGCAATTGATACTGCTTCATGCGCTTATGAGCCTATCAATCTTGCCCCTCACCGTCCATCCTTCAAACGGCGTCCACTGACACTTTGAGTGCAACTTCTTTCCTTCAATCATCCACTCCGCATCCGGATCAACAACGACGATGTCGACTCGTTGATCTTTTTCGATTTCATTCTTTCCCAATTTGAAGATGCGATTCGGATTCTTCACGCAGAGACGAACGATGTCTTTGTACGAAAGCTTGGGACAGCTCATCGACTGCTCTGTTGGATGTGGCCAATGACCCGCTGCAACAGACAAGAGAAGGGGGAACATCGTTTCAACTCCTGGAACGCCAGACGGCGCTTTGAGCGGTTCGCCAGCTTGTTTTTCTTCTAGTGTATGCGGTGCATGATCGGTCGAGATGCAATCGACGACGCCATCGGCAATGCCCTGCCAGAGCGCGAAGCGATGCTGCATCGATCGCAGTGGCGGGTTCATCTTTCCAAGCGCTCCTAGATGCTCGTAATCATCCGTCGTAAGGAACAGATGATGCGGTGTCACTTCACAGGTGACCTTCAGGCCATCCTGCTTCGCCTGTCGCACCAATGCCACACCCTGTTCGGTAGAGAGATGAGCAATGTGCAGATGTGTACCATGCGTCTTTGCGAGACCGATCGCGTATTCGATTGCAGTGGCTTCCGATTCGGCAGGACGAACAAGCGAGTGAACAGCAATATTGGTGCGTGTGTTTTGTGCTGCTGCTTGTGCGTTCATGGCAGGATCTTCGCAATGAGCCACAAGCGTGATGTTGTGATCGGCACACGCTTTAAACACATCACCAACCAACTGCTGTTCAATCATCTGATTTCCCGTTGAATGATCGAGGTAAATTTTCACACCAGCCAATCGCGACTTCAGCCGCTTCGATTCTTCCGAATCGCTTTCGAGCAATTCGCGGAAAGTTGCGAGGTGAATATCCTGCGTGATGCCAAAGAAAAATCGCATGTCGAGCTTGAGCCCTTCGGCGCGTCTAATTTTATCGGCGAGAGCAGCAACAGTGACTGTCGGAGGATTCGTATTCGGCATTTCGCAGACCGTCGTCACACCACCCGCAAGTGCTGCCGCTGATTCCGATTTCATATCTGCCTTATGCTCTAGTCCCGGCTCGCGGAAGTGCACATGGCAGTCGATGAGACCAGGGAAGAGTAGCTTGCCCACTACATCCATTTCTTCATCGGACTCTTCCACAAACTTGCTGATTTCTTCCACGACACCATTGCGCAGCAACACATCATCGCGTGTTTCCATATCTGCGTTTACGACCGTTGCGCCGTGGAGGAGGAGGGAGGAGGACATTAAAGGGATAGTAGCATACTGGCGTAAAAGAGGATGTTTGCTTTTTATATTATTTGTGCTTTTATATTAACAATAAAACGCTATGCGCTTTACGGAAGAATTCGATCGGGAGGTTCTGCGAGGAACGGCATTCGAAGGAATGGCGGACACGGAGTTACGTCAACATCTCAAGCAGGATCGCTATGGCGATTTTTTGCTGACTGAGGCAATACGGCCATCTCCACAGTTTTCTCCAATTGAAGGATATCGCTTTGACACCTATCGAGATGAAAGTGGCAGTGACATTCCTGTCATTATGGCGGCGGCATCACGCGAAAAATTATTCGACGTGTTTATGCAATTATCAGAAAGGGTTGGAAAAATGGTCTACGTCACCCTCACGTCAACACACGACAAATCCGGTCAAAGGCAGAGCAATATGAAGACAAAAGAATGGTCCGCTGAAGACGTCGAAACGATGATCGCACAAAGCCACCTTTGTGACTTTGAACAAGATTTATTGAATGATGGCTGCGCAGGTATCGCAATCTACAGACCCAGAGTAGCTAAAGAGGTACAGCTTGATGAGCATAAGCTACTGCTTATTTACGCGGAAACGCGCGCCGATCTGCGTCCATTTGAGCGCATACTCCGCGATGAAGGGGTTCGGCATCGCCAAGATATGAAATTTATTACTGAGTCAGAACATATTCATAGTAGTGACGACACACTCAATTCCCGCTTCTACGAACTCAGCGCAGTATTGGGCTGCGAAGAAGATATAGATTAATCTCACACCTTCCTCAACAACCCCGCGAGCAACGCCATGCGCATGGGAACGCCATTGGCGGCCTGCCGGAAATAGGCGGCATTCGACAGCTCATCAACGTCCGTACTGATTTCATTCACGCGCGGCAGCGGATGCAGCACGATTGTTTTATGTCCTTTGAGGTGATTGGCAGAGAGGATGAATGCATCTTTTAATTTCTCGTACTCCGACTGATCATCGAATCGTTCTTTCTGCACACGGGTCATGTAGAGCACATCCGCTGCGACTGCATCGGTTAAATCGGATGATGCATCAAACTTCAATCCTTTCTCTTCGAGCAGTGACGTAATTTTCCCCGGCATGCGGAGCTGATCAGGTGCGACAAATGTGAAATGCACCTTCGGGAAAAGCGTCAGGAGTGTCGTGAGAGAGTGCACTGTACGGCCATTTTTCAGATCACCGACCATCGCAACGTGCACACCGTCGATCTTCCCGCATTCTTTCTGAATCGTGTAGAGATCGAGCAGCGCCTGTGTCGGATGCTGATTAGCGCCGTCACCTGCATTGATAAATGGAACGGGGCTGACCGCTGCCGCCTTATCGGCACTGCCAGAATCCGGGTGGCGCATCACAATCACATCGGCATAGCCGCCGATCACTTTGATGGTGTCTTCGATGCTTTCCCCTTTGTAAAGCGAGCTGAATTGCAACCCATCGGCCGTCACCAGTTGACCCCCAAGACGTAGCATTGCGGTCTCAAAGCTCAGACGCGTGCGCGTGCTTGGCTCAAAAAAGAGCGATGCAAGGACGGATCCTTTCAGAAGATCATTACCCCCCTTCTTGATGACCCTCTCCATGTCTGCAGCAGTCGATAAAAGAACGTCTGCATCTGCCCGGGTTATTTGAGCAGCGGACGTAAGGTGTTTGAATGAGAGCGCCATTGATGCGAGCTTATAGCTTATAGCTTTCAGGTATCAAGTCTGATTCTGACCTCCTAGAAGCTAACCACTGAAAGCTATAAGCTGAATCCATGTCAACAAAGCAGATCGCATCATCGACACTCTGGCAGATCGCTTCACAGGCAGTGATGGCTCTGATGAGCATTGTCACCGTGAAGTTCGTTGCGATTGCGTTGAGCAAAGGATTGGCAGGCAACTACAACTCCGTTTATAGCTTCTTGCAGATCTTCGGCATTCTGGCGGACTTCGGCTTGTACGCAGTTGCGGTAAGGGAGGTGTCGCGCGCAGCTGATAAAAGCAGAGTAATGGGAGCGTTGGTTATTCTTCGATCAATCATTCTCTGCCTGTCACTGGGTGCTGCGCTACTGATTGTCTGGTTCGCACCAGCATGGCGCGATACGCCACTTCCATTGGGTGTAAGTATTGCGGTGTTTGTGCCTTTCTTCACGTTGCTCGCTGGTATTCAACGCACGGTCTTTCAAGTGACATACCGCATGCACTACGTTTTCATTGCGGAAGTGCTGCAGCGCGTACTCATGGTGATATTGATTGGTGCAATGGTGCTGCAAGGAGCGCGTGGTAGCCAGGATCTTTCGACGTACGTTGCACTGCTCGGTGCAGGTGGCATTGGTGCATTCCTTCTGTTTGCCCTCTCAACGTTCTACGCGCGGAAGCTGATGCGGATTGATGTGCGATGGGATAGCGAGCTGATTCTGAAACTCCTTAAGCAGGCCGCGCCATACGGTCTCGCATTTTTATGCACGGCTCTGTATCGCCAAATAGATATGACGATGATTGCTGCATTGCGATTCGATTATGACCTTCAGAATGCGTACTACGGCTTTGCGCTGCGCGCGACAGAAATGGCGTATTTGATTCCGACGTTCTTGCTGAATTCCACTCTGCCGATTTTGAGCGAACGTGATGAGCGCGGAGAAGACACTCGGGGACTTGTCGGCAAAACGTTCTTCATCATTTTACTCCTCGGCATTACCGCATCACTCTTTGCATTCTTGTGGTCACGCCCATTGATGCAGCTACTGACAACGGATGCGTACCTCTCACATGGAACCGATGTTGGAGCAGATACAGCGCTGATGCTGCTTGCAGTGCCCATGCTTCTGAACGGCATCGTGCTCTTCTGTTTCTATAGCATGCTGACACGCCACCGATGGCAGCCACTTGTCGCAACCCTTGGCTTGGGTGCAGCGTTATCGATTGGCCTGAATGTGATGCTGATTCCTAACTGGGGATTTGTTGGTTCCTGCTGGGCATCCATTATCACGCATCTCTTCTTGGTAATTGCCTTGCTCCCACAGGCACTGAAGACGTTGCCGATGACCCTGACACAGACGCAAATTCGACAATGGCTCTCTTACACACTACTGCTCGGCGGGGCCCTGTTTTTGATGCGCGGATTACTGATGAATGAGTGGTTTACGATCGCCGCTCTTATTATCTCGATTGCATGGATTGGGCTTATTGCCCAAATATCGGGCATTATTCGCAGTTTAAGGGGATTGTAATCATCGGTAGATGTAAGAAGGAAGCGGCCTAACCGTCATCTATGGCAACACAGGGCATATACCCTGCTTCTCCATTTTTTCCCCCTTCTCTCTATGGCTGATAACGATTCAAGTGGCATGAGCGCGATGGTCGCGATCATTGCGATAATCGCCATCCTCGCCATCGGATACTTCGTTTTGCGGATGCTTCCCGCTAACACCGTCCCGAATGACGGCACGAACATCAACGTTGACCTGCCCGGCACAACAGACAACGGGCAGTAACCGAGAAAGCAGCCGGATGTATACCGGCACAGAACGCGCCTCGGACGGGGAGGCGCGTTTTTTGATGATTTCGGCCATATTGTTCATTTAGGCCATTTCTGCTATAATAATTGGAAACATTCACACAAACACTTATGCACACACGTACCCGTCTATCCCTCGGATTCATCGGTCTGATGCTGCCGGTTTTGGCCCTTGCGGCACCTGGCAATGTCATGGGCATCCGCGCCGAGACCACCAATGAAGGTGTCCGCGTCAGCTGGACTCCTCCAGCAGGGGATGTCGCATCGTATCGTGTGTATTACAGTGCAAGTTCGATTCTTAATAACGGCGGACTGTATGACGATTTTGAGATGGTTGCAGGGAGCGAGCTATCGCATGTCCTACGTAATGTTCCTGCAGTAAGTGATTTGTATGTCTCTGTTCTCGCTGTCGACAGTAAGGGCAATGAGAGCGCGTACTTTGTGGAAGAAGCACATGTGACGCTTTCCCCATCCGCTGTAACAACATCGAGCATGATGATGGTTGCGTCGTCTGCGCCTGCATCATCTGCCCCACAGGCAATGTCGATGCCTACTGCCATGCCTTCGTCTATTCCTGCAGCACAGGAAGATACGCTACGCCTTTTAAGTGCTGAAGCTGTTTCTTCTACTGGCGTTCTTCTGCGCTTCTCTCTGCCAGTGGTCATCAGTCCCGACCAAGCGTCGGGCGCTATTATTCTAGAAACAGGAAGCGGCGTTCGCCTTATGATGAAGCGATTCGTCATTCAGGGAAACGATATTCTCGTTCACACGGTGACACAGGAACGCGGCATTGTGTATCGCGCAAAAATTGGACTTGGAGTAATGGCAACAGGATCCAAAGGTCAGCGTCTTGCTGTGTCTGCTGACGAAGCACCACTGCTCTTTATGGGGCATGTGACTGGCAAGACTCCATCTTCGCCATCTTCACAACAGACCAGCACCGGACCAATTGTTCGCACGGAAGTAACCATGCTTCGTCTTCGCGCTCAGCCAGAAGAGAAGGCGTATCGCGTTGATGTGACGTGGCAGGCTCCAACTGGTAGCGCATTCACCGCGTATTCAGTCGCTCAAACAACAGACAATGGCAAGAGCTACTCGACGCCACAAACACTCTCAAAAGCTGCAACGGCTATTACTGTGCGCAATGTGCCAGGCGGAAAC
Source organism: Candidatus Peribacteraceae bacterium (assembly GCA_044228075.1). Lineage (GTDB taxonomy): Bacteria > Patescibacteriota > Gracilibacteria > Peribacterales > Peribacteraceae > JAKQEM01. The sequence goes on along the minus strand of JBGAVO010000008.1, from coordinate 44,733 downwards.
TTCGGCGTTCTTGTGAAGACGGTGTACGCCGATGGCAGTATGTCACGCGGTATTCTGCAGACAATTAACCTGCCAAAAACAGGTGGTACGACAGGATCTGTAACGGGGGGTTCTACGACTCTACCGAACTCCGGCCCTGCGCTCTGGGTAGCGCTTCTTGGCATCTCGTCCTACGCAGGATATCGCCAGGTCCGTCGCGCACAGTTGAAGCGCGCGGTAGCATGATCTCGTGAAAGCTAGCCTGCATCCGCACATCATCGCCCTGGTGATTCTTGGTCTCACAGCCTATGCCGCCGTGCGAGAATATCGCGTGCGCCCCGACGGATTTGTGCATGTCGACGTGCTGGATATCGGACAGGGCGACAGCATTCTCATTACCAGCCCATCGGGGAAACAGGTGGTGATTGATGGCGGGCCCGATGATTCTGCATTGCGTGAGATTGCGGAACGCATGTCATTTTTTGATCGGTCCATCGACGTGCTCATTCTCTCACATCCCGATCTCGATCACGTTGCAGCTGTGCCGGAACTATTAGAGCGCTATCGCATTGGCGCTGTTGTCTTTACCGGCCTCGACCATAGCAACACACCGTATAAACAGATGTTGGATCTTCTGCGCGAGAAACAAATTCCCGTGATCATCGCAGACCCTGCGCAAGATATTGATATAGGAGAAGGCCTCACACTTGATCTGCTGTGGCCGCCTCCGGTGTACGCCGGTGCTAAACGCAAGGACGCGAACAACACATCGATTGTTCTTCGGTTGATCTACGGTGAAGACACCATGCTCTTTACTGGCGACATGGAAGAGAAAGAGGAGAAAGAAGTACTCGCAGCAGGTGTTGATTTGCATGCAGATATTCTGAAAGTTGGACACCACGGCAGTAAGACATCCACATCGACCGGCTTTTTACTCGCGGTTGATCCTCAGTTAGCGGTGATATCGGCCGGACGAGAGAATCGTTTCGGCCATCCGCATCGTGTGATTTTGGATCGCTTGGCACACTTCAATGTGCCCGTCCGAGCAACCTCTTGGGAAGGAGCAATTGAGCTCCAGTTAGATGGGAAATAGGCTTATGTATGCGATGCGTATCGTTTTTGACAATGCAGGAAAAATCAGCACAATATACCGGACCCCGCCAAAAGTCTGATATTTCAACCCACAGAGAAAGGATGGATGATGCAATTCCACGGCAATGAATGTCTGCCAGAAAAGCTGTCTGCGATCGGCGTGAAGTATATTGCACATGCAAACGTGTCTCTAATGGTGAGACACATTGAGATCACCAAGGGTGACAAGCCATATAAGACTGTCAACCTTGCCGGTGTCGAACTCACATTGACCGGATCAGCCACCAACTCCGGCCACAAGCTTGGCCGGATCTTCGTGGAAATTACCGGCCAGACGCCCGAGCCGGGGATGTATTTGGCAAAAGGAACGCTCGGTCCTGTCGAAGGGCGCCTCACACTCAAACTTAGTGATTTCGTTCGTGAGTCCTGAACTCATGAACACCTCGTGACCTCTGGCGGGGTCACGTTTTATTCCTTTTTAGGATAAACTCTCCATACATGAAAACTCTTTTGCTCGTCGCCGGCCAAAGTACGCGGTTCTGGCCGCTCAAAGAAAAGCCGCTCTTCCCGGTCCGCGGAAAGCCGCTGCTTTCGCATATTGTCGAACGACTAGAGAAAGCCGGATGCACTGACATCATCTTCATTGGCGGAAAGCACAACATGGCCGATGTTCAGACGCTCTATCCATCTGCAACAATCATTGAGCAGGAAGATTTATCTCTTGGCATGCGCGGCGCATTGCTCTCGGCACTCCCACATATTGGTGATGAAGATTTTTTGGTGGTGAGCAGTAACGATCTTATTGAGAGCGACGGATATCATGCGACGATCGAAGTTGGAAAGCAGAAGGGCCAGGCCGGTGCAATTCTTGCGCAAACTGTTCAGCGATATTTCCCAGGCGGGTATTTGTCTGTGACCGATAATCGAATTACCGGTATTGTCGAAAAACCAGGAGAGGGGAACGAGCCAAGCAACCTTGTAAACATTGTCTGCCACTATCATCGCGATGCATCGATTGTTCTTGAGGCGCTCAAGAAGGTGAACACCACACGTGACGACGGATATGAACAGGCACTCGCAACACTCTTTATCGATCACTCCTATGCTCCAGTTCCCTACAGCGGATTCTGGCAGCCGGTGAAGTATCCGTGGCATTTGTTGCATGCATTACCAATAGTACTGAGTAGCCTAACGAAACAGTCGATCGATTCTTCCGCACAGGTTCATCCAACTGCGGTAATTGAAGGACATGTGGTAATTGAAGAGGGTGTCCGTGTTCTTCCTCATGCAACAATCGTCGGCCCCTGCTTTATTGGCCGACATTCAATTATCGGCAACAACGCACTGGTTCGCGGATCCTCGATTGGTGAGCATTGTGTCATCGGCTACAACACCGAAGTAAAATCATCAATTCTCCATAGCCACGTCTGGACGCACTCAACGTACATCGGTGACAGTGTGATCGGACACAATGTGTCGTTCGGCGCGGGAACAGTCACCGGAAACCTGCGTCTGGATGAAGAAGAAATTCTTTCCACCATCAAAGAAGAGAAGATTGGAACGTCACTCACAAAGTTCGGCACCATCATTGGCGATCACTGTCGTCTCGGCATCCGCGTCGCCATCAATCCCGGTGTAAAAATCGGCGATGGGAGCTTTATCAGCTCAGGTGCATTGGTCGAACAAGACATTCCAAGTGACAGCTTCGCGCGGATGAAAGGAGGGGAGCTGACCATCAAAGAGAACACCACAAAAGCGCCTATTCCGGCTGAACGAGAGAAGTATAAGAAGACGATCTAAGGTGTTTCATGATGACTTCACAGACTCCCAAAGCCTATTTTTAAGCCTACCCATCCACCTTCACCGAGTTTCCCACATTTTGGTGGATAGCTCATCGCAGATAAATGTGTATTTTTCCGTATCTTGATGCTGAAAAATGAAGGTTTTTTATGACGTTTGGATACAAAAGTTATCCACACAAGCTGTGGATATGTGGAAATGGGAGTTCCCCACAGGAGTGTGGTAGTTGTGCACACCTGTTTTAGTTTTTGGCTTCAGGACAACGAATAATAAGAAATGGCTTTCTGCTGCAACGGATGTTGAGTTATCCACGAGTTATCCACAATGTGAACACACACCAACTGTGTTCAATGTCACTCATTTGGCAATTTATAGGGGTGATTGTGGAAGACCCCCCACCTTTCCACATGATTGCACTAAAAACAGCGGTATCTCCGCCAGTGGTATTATGATTACTAATTCTTTATAATCTATTACCTTTCTTATTTATACAGAGCTCATGAAGTTCACCTGCAACACTCAGGAATTCTTACAGGCACTGCAGTTGGTAAGTCGAGCGATAAGTAGTCAACAAGCACTTCCAATTTTAGGAAATGTTTTAGTAAAAGTTGAAGATGGAGTGTGCACATTAAGTGCGACCGATTTGGAGTTGAGTATTGTGACGCAACTTTCAGCAACTGTGGAAACATCGGGCGCGATCACTATTCCATCAAAAGCAATTTTAAACTTCGCTCAGTACAACAATGATCCAGAGGTAACTTTGGAAGTGAAAGATGGAACGCAAATTCGCTGCACATCTGCACATAGTAAAACAGTTCTTTCTGGAGAATCAGCCAATGATTATCCATCAATTGTGCCAGTGGAAAAAACAACATCATTCTCACTTGATGCCGCGACGTTGTTAGAGGCATTGCACTATGTCACCTTTTCTTCAGCTCGAAGTAGCCTTCGTCCAGTTTTGTCGGGTGTGTATCTGCGTACAGAAGGTGATTCAATTATCTTGGTTTCAACAGATAGCTATCGCTTGTCTGAATGTACCATCAAAGCGTCAGTTGCAGAGCAGATCTCCTGCATTATTCCTGTGAAGGTATTGGAGGAATTACGCTCTGTGTTGGCTGCGCGAAAGCCAGCAAAAAAATCTCCCACCGAAGAGGATGCAAAAGAGGGGGAGAGAAGTGAGGCGATTCCGGTACACATCACCATGAACCAGCAGCAGATTGAAATGCGTGTCGATGGAACTCGTTTGTTGAGCCGATTGATTGAAGGAAAATTCCCGCCTTATCAGCAGATTATTCCAAAGGAGAACACTACAAAGGCACTGGTCTCTGTGCGAGATTTAACAACAGCGGTAAAGCGCATGCATTACTTTGCGAAAGAAGTGAATAATAATCTCACTTTCTCGTTCACTCAGGGGCAGGTGCATGTGGCTACACCACAGACGCAACTTGGAAAAGATGAGACGACTATCCCTGTTGAGTTGAATGGAACCGATGGAAAAATTGCGTTGAGCTCCAGTTATCTTCTCGACTTCTTTGCACACATTGATGTTGATACGGTGGATATGCGCATAACAGACAGTATGCATCCAGCAGTGTTCCATTTGCCGGGATCGGATAAGTTCCTGCATTTGATCATGCCGCTACGGATGCAGGAGTCTTAGGTTTATTTGTATGCCACGCCGTAAACCCATCACCCTTGAAGAGCTTGCAGCAGAAGATGTGCAGGCTAAAAAATCGCGAGAAGAAGCGCGTCGCCAGAAGTATATGGTAGATGGTTTTCGGTGGCAGATTGGAAACACAATCGATCAATCTACTCATGAGTCATCAGAAGGGAGTGGGGGTGGGGTGCGTTTTTACGATGAACGAACAAGGCAGAGGTATTCGTAGGAAATTAACAATTGATAATGGAAAATTGAAAAATCGGAGTATATTTTTGGTATGCGAGCGCCATCCACTCCACCATCCGAACGACTTGATACACCATATGCCGATATTACAGCAGCGGATTTAATGGAAAATGTCGGGAGGGTGACAGCTGTGGATCGACGTGGCAGGGGAATTATTGAAACAGCTGATACAGTTGATGATCTACGAGCTCTAATGGCATTGGTACATCCTGATAACCAGGATTACCGGACACTACCTATCGCCGACCTTTCGGGGGTTGTACACAAAGCCGATTAGGGCTATACTAAGCCTAGATTCGATCGGAAACGTATCAAGATCGGTTTTCCGAATTAATCGAGATTGGCCACAGGGCCAACCTTTTCATGTCTTAATAGATATCACATCACCGTCACTATGAAACCGTCCCTTTTGATTGGGCGAGATACACACCGGGAACTGGCTGATCTTCTTTCCAAAGAAGGTGATTTGGTGATCTCGGGCGCGGGCAATGAAACCGCGAAGGCGATGATTGTGAAGCATCTGCTGAATTTTCATGCAATGCCAACAGTATTGGTGACCGATGATGATAATCAGACAGAGGCTCTGCGCCACTGGTTGGAATTTTTCGACTGTGACACAGATACAATTTCCTCAGATCTTGAAGGTCAGTTAACCGTGCCGATGCTGCAGCAGTTTTTGTTGTTCATGCATGGCAAAGAGAGCGTGTTTTTGATGGCCCGGGAAGTGTGGGATATGGAGTTTCCGCTCTACCGCGAACTTGCGGCGGAGTCGTTGCAGTTGAAAGTCGGTGACACGATCGCCTTCACACAATTCATTGAGCAGTTGGTGGATCGTGGGTATGAGCATGCGCTCGATACACATCTGGAGGTTGGTCAGTATCGCAAGCAGGGTGACACGCTCGATATTTTTCCGGTGCAGAGCGACTGCATGGTGCGCATTCAATTCAGCTTTGATGATGTGGAGTCGATTAACCCAATTAGAGACGGAGAAATTCTGGAAGCGGTGAAGGATGTACGGTTGTTCCCGGTGACCTACAGCGAAACGGCCCCCATTGGTCGCCAGATCGCTGACACACACCTGGTGGTCATCGATGATCAAGATGATATCGAACGCCCGTCTGGAGGGCACTGCGTGCGCTTCACGTCGTTCCCGGAATCGATGGAGCATCATGTGCACCTGCGATACCTCTCGGTTCTGAAATTTTACACACTGAGCGACTTCCTCAATGACCTGAAAGATAAGCTGCAGCAGGGCTGGAGTCTGCTGATTGTGACGCGCCGCGCCGATGAGCTTGAGGCAATTTTCAAAGAAGAGCGCATTCGCTTCTCACATCACGAACGTGAGCAGGGAGCAGTGACATTGGTGGGGGCAGAGGAAGAGGATTTGCTGCCGCACTCGATTCAGAATCCAGATCTGCAGTGTGCACTTCTAACCGATCGTGAAATTTTCAGTCTACGCAAAGGAGCGAAGCAGCGAACAATTGCCAAGCTCGCACTCGACTTCCTCACCTCCCTCTCACCTGGTGATTTCGTGGTGCACATGGAACATGGTATTGGTCGCTTTGAGGGAATGACGCAGAAGGTGATTGATGAGACGACGCGCGAATATTTGGAGCTGACCTATGCAGAGGGGGATAAGTTGTTCGTGCCGGTCGACCAAGCAGACAAGTTAAGTAAGTATGTGCACGAAGAAGGGGTTGAGCCTGTGCTTACTCGCTTGGGTCAGGCGGAGTGGAAGAAGGTGACGGAAAAGATTAAGAAAGAGACGGAACAGATCGCCAAAGAACTTCTGAACTTGTACGCAAAACGTGCTGCGGCCAAGGGCTTTGCGTATCGGGAGGATAACGAGGTGTATCGAAAATTTGAGGAAGCCTTCCAGTACACCGAGACGCCCGGACAGCTGAAGGCGATTGAAGACATTAGGCATGACATGGAAGATGATCACCCAATGGATCGCTTGGTGTGTGGAGATGTGGGATTTGGAAAAACCGAAGTCGCGATGCGCGCCGCGTTCAAGGCAGTCCAAGATGGAAAGCAAGTCGCGGTCATTGCGCCTATCACCATTCTTGCCGACCAGCACTTCCAGAACTTCAGCGAACGCATGAAGCAGTTCAATGTTCGCATTGATATGATGTCCCGCTTCCGCACTGCAAAAGAGCAGACAGCGACGCTGCAAAAATTGCGGAAAGGCGATGTTGATATTGTCATTGGTACGCATCGCTTGCTGCAGGATGACGTCCATTTTTTGAATCTAGGATTAGTTATTATCGACGAAGAGCAGCGCTTTGGTGTGAAACAGAAAGAGAAGTTCAAAGAGATGCGCGCGTCAGTTGATATTCTTACACTCACTGCGACGCCTATTCCACGCACACTCAACCTTGGTCTGCACAAACTGCGTGATATCTCGACCATCACCACGCCGCCCCCAGGTCGTCTGCCTATTATCACCGAAGTGCGAAAGTACTCCGATCACTTAGTGCGTCAGGCGGTGCTTCACGAAATTGAGCGCAATGGTCAGGCCTTCATTTTGCATAACAGAGTGGAGACCATTGATGCATTTGCGGACAAGCTTCGGAATCTCATTCCTGAGGCAAGCTTTGTGGTGGCACACGGTCAGTTGAAGCCGGAAGACCTGGAGGAGCGCATTCTGTCTTTCAAAACAGGAAAGCATTTGGTGCTTGTGAGCTCGACAATTATTGAGAACGGAATCGACCTCCCTCGTGCGAACACACTGATTGTGAACGAGGCGGAGCGCTTTGGTTTGGCACAGCTGTATCAGCTCCGTGGCCGTGTAGGGCGCGGTAAGACGCAGGCATTCGCGTACCTCCTCTATCACACTCAGAAGCTTAAAGACGACGCTAAGAAGCGTTTGCGTGCCATTGTGGAGGCTTGTGAACTTGGTTCCGGATTCCAGGTGGCCATGCGCGACTTGGAAATCCGTGGTGCAGGTGAAATTCTTGGTGCGTCACAAGCGGGAACGATGAACACCGTTGGCGTCAGTCACTACCTACGCATGCTGAAGAATGCCGTCGAAGAAATGAAGTCTGGCGGTAAGGCGGAAATTGAAGAGGAGATTCCCGTTGAAATTCTTCTGCCGATTGAAGCGCTTATTCCGAACTTCTATATTCCCGATAGCGACGAGAAGATTTCGGTGTACCAGAAACTCGCAGGCTCCGAAGATGATGCAACACTCAGTGAGTTCGAAGCAGACCTGCGTGATGAATATGGTGACTTGCCTAAGCAGGTGCAGAACCTATTTGCAGTGCTACGTCTCAAGTTAGTTTGTCGCAAAGCCGGTGTTATCCGCGTGAAATCCGAAAGCCGATCACGTACTGCGAATGATGTTGTTCTCTCGCTCCACAAGAAAGTGGAGGCAATGGATATTATGCGATTGTTGCAGGTGAATAGCTCGTGGAAGATTAGCGGATCGACCCTGCGTATTGACGAAGAAGATCTACGCAAGAAGGCGGGTCGTCAGGATTATTTGCAGGAGCTGACACTGGAAATTAGTGCGCTTGTGAAAACGCAGAAAGAGAAAAAGGCTGCGAACGAAAAGAAGAAAGAGGAGGCAGAAGCAGAAGTGGCAGAGTGAGTGTGCTACTCTCTTGTGGTAATGTCCGTTCCCCCTAAAAATCCCAAAGAGGCATTTGAAGAGATTGTGAAGAGGCGTAGTGCTGACACAGAGCGCGAGCGTATTGAACGTGCGGAGCGCCAGGCTGATGCGGCTAAGCAGGTTCAAGTGGAGCAACAGGCATTTTTGGAGCAGGACAAAGAAGCAAAGGTGCGAGCGGAGAAGCGTGAAGAATGGAGACAAGAGCGTCATGCAGACAAGCGCGAGGATGAAGAAAAAAAGCGAAAGGCGGATCAGGTAAAAAAAGAGGAGGAAGAGAGGCAAAGCAAACTCGATGCTGAACAGAAAACGCGTGATGATCGGATGACCGAGTTACATCGGCAGGCAATAGCGAAAAAGAGAGCCGAAGCGGTGGAGGGTGCCAAAATTGAAGAGGGACGCCTCAATCGCAACACGGCGGCTCTTGAGGATCGCACGCTTCGATTGGTGGATGTAGAAGCAAAGCATCATATAGAGCACATCGAGAATGAAGCAGGAAAGCGCACACGCCAATTGCAGGCAGATGCAGCACATTTGCACGAGGAGGCTGAAGAGGCGTTCAAGGAATCAAAAAAAGCAGCCCAGAAAAAAGCACAGGAGGCATTGCGCAACGCAAAGTCAGATGCCGATAAGCGGCGCATCATGTTGGATGAATCGAACGAGATTTCTCATGCGACTGCGGCACGTAGAAAAATTCTTTTTGATGTCGATAGTGGTCTGGAGAAAAAAGTGTTTGATATAGAGACGGAGAAAAAGCGGCTGATTGCCGAAGTGGAGCACCAGACGGAATCCAAAGAGCAGCGTGTAAAAAAAGAGGCGAATCGCAAACGGACGGATGCTGCAGCTAGGCGTGAGCGTGTTGCAGATTTTTTTGGAAAAGGAGATGCGAAAAAAGACAGCAAGGATCCAATGTCGATTGTGGAGGATGAGAAATAAAGATATGCCGAAGCAGGAGGTTGATACTCTCCTGCTGTGCACTGACTCCTGCTATGCGTTGTAGATGATTCCCCCAATGAGGAAGGCGATGCCGGCGATCAGGGTGATGCCGATAGCCACGTACATGAGTGTTGTTCCTTCGACTGCTCCCTTCTCCAGTTTCACGAATGTTTTATTTTCCAGGAGCGCAGTCGGAGCTTGCATGAGCGAGCGCTTTCGACGCTCGGAATGGATCCATTCCTGTCCCAGCTGATGTACAGCAAGGATGATCAATCCCACTCCAATCAACTTGAAGGTCATGTCACTTCCTTTACGTGAATGAGCAGTCAGTGCATCTCTGTCGAACATCGACAGAGGATTGAAATAATACAATTATACGTTTAAAAAGTCAATAATTCTGTACATTGGGGTTTGTTGTGGATGGATTGCCCGGCTCCGCTTTCAGCTTCGCCGAGGCATCGCGGCGTAGTTCCGCTTTGCGGAACGAAGCCGGATGGTGCCGAGGAGAGGACTTGAACCTCCATGGGGTTGCCCCCGCTAGCTCCTAAGGCTAGTGCGTCTGCCATTTCGCCACCTCGGCGTGCGGGTAGTGAAGCATGAAAGTGGGTGTTTGTGAACCTAGTCCTTATGCTACTTCTATTTCATTTCTATATGGCATTGCATTCATGTCGACAGCAATGTGTGTTGCCACCTGTTTCAGGTAGTACGTTGATGTATGGCCCTTCAAGATGAAGATGCCATCATCCATTGCAATTTTTAACCCCCGGATCTTTCCTCGCGTTCTATCGGTAATCGTTTCATCTAATGCAGCTAGAAATACAGCGTTGGGAACATTGGTGGCTTCTTCTCCGGCAGGTGCTTCTCCGAAATCCTGTGCTTTTTCTAGTGGCATATCCGTATTATCCACCTCTCTTTTTAGTCGTCAATCCGATTGGCGCTGCATTATACAACCTCTATTTCGTTAGAGATTGGTGTTTCACGATCAAATACGGCGCTTGTTGCTAGCTGCTTCACATAATAACTCGTTGTGTATCCCATAATGACAAACGTCCCGTTGCGAAAATATACCCGCAAATCCTGAATTCTCCGGTAGGTCTGCGCTTCGATCTTTGCTTCCATCTGATCAGCACGTCCGCGTTCCAGGGCTACCTCCATTGGCACATGAATCTCGTTCATTTCGTGTGTGGATGGGGAGCCCATAGAACGAGGGGTTAATTGGCTAAAAATTCCTGTGGGTCCAGAAACAGATCGAGCTCGGATTCATCTTGAACGTATCCACGCACTTCACTTCCATGACCCTTAGCAATGCCTAAGTGCAGATGCTTGCGGCTGCCATCGGTGTCGCTGCTTTGGGCAGCTCCAAGAATACCGAGCATCGCACCGGTTTCGGCCTTAGTGCCTGATGGAACGAGTGAATCGACGGACAAATGCCCGTAGATGATTGTCACATCTTGGCTTTTAAGATTGCAGTACTGAGTGATAAGCCCGCCGTATCCTTCAGAAAATCCGCTAAAAATAATTGGGCCAGCGCAGACCGCGTACACGGGAATTTCGTCATTTTCTTCTCCGCGTAGAATTTCAAAATCTGTCGCTGCGTGATACCCGGTAAAGCGTTCAGGGGGATCAATCGGATTATGTTCGGATTCGGGGGTAACGTGGAGCCCGAAATGCAGTGGTGTGGGCCGACTACTGGCTTTTGGCAATGGCGATGCATAGCTCGTGCAGCCAGCCAATACGATCGTGCCTGCGATGATGGAGAAGGCGCGTTTCATCATTTTTCATGTATGTAGACGGACAATACAGGCAATTATTACGTTTCCCTCTTGCATCTGCGAAAAAGAGGGACAAAATGCCCCCACTCATGCGCCAGGGATATGTTCGGTGCAGAGTCACCGATCCTTGGCATTTTTCACTGGGAGGTTGCGTCCAATGAAGGTTCTGTTGTTGTCGGCTGAGCCGGCAAATCGCGAGTGTCTCGTTCAGTTTATGCGTTCTGTGATTGAAGGAGAGTTGGAAGATCAGTTCGTTCTCAAGACGGTCACCTATTCACAGGTGCCAACAGAGCAGCCACCGGAACCGTTCGATTTCGTTGTTGTCGATGCGCTGGAAGATCCCAGCCTCAAAACGGTGATGGATACCATCACTGGGTGGACAAATCGACCAGTGATTCTCGGCTACTACATTGGTAACAAGCGATATGTCGAATCGACAATGGTCGAGCTTGGCGCTACTGCTTGCCTGACGGTGAATCCCAGTCGAGTGGCGGTTCCGATGAACCATGTGCCATTCTTCCGAGAACACTTCTCTCAACGCTTGACCGCCGACGTTGCATAGCCGTGCCATCAGCCAAGGATTATTTGGCCATCTCTCTCGTAGAGATGGCCTTTTTTAATCCAATATCTTGATGTGCAATTCCTTCAGCTGCTTATCGGTAACAGTCGATGGGGCACTCATCATTGCATCCTGAGCTTTGCCGTTCTTGGGGAATGCGTAGATATCGCGGATGCTCGGACATTCCCAGAGCACCATCATCAGACGGTCGATACCAGGGGCACAGCCTCCGTGTGGAGGCGCTCCAAATTCGAATGCGCGGATCATGGCACCGAACTTCGCATCAACATCTTCTTTGGAATACCCAGCAATCTCGAACGCTTTATACATGATGTCCGGACGGTGGTTGCGAATAGCTCCGGACGTTAGTTCAAATCCGTTACAAACGAAGTCGTACTGGTAGGCGAGAATCTCCGTCGGGTCTTTTGTCATCAGCGCTTCCATGCCGCCCTGTGGCATCGAGAACGGGTTGTGCGAAAAGTCGATCTTCTTCTCTTCCTCATTCCATTCGTACATCGGAAAGTCGACAATCCATGCCCAGGCAGCCTTCTTTGGATCCGCCAGATTCTGCTTCTTGGCAACATGTGCGCGGACCTGACCAAGAGCAGTACAGGCGGTCTTCCACTGGTCAGCGCCGAAGAACACCGCATCACCGTCTTTTGCACCAAGATCATTCATCAGCTTCTTCGTGAAATCATCTCCTAAGAATTTTACAATGGGGGACTGTAGTTCGCCTTCCTTCAGCAAGATGTATGCGAGGCCTTTGGCGCCGTAGGTCTTAGCAGTCTCGGTCAACTCATCAATATCTTTGCGTGTGAACGATGCACCATTTGGAACAACAACTGCTTTCACAACACCTTTGTTTTTGATTGCATCGGCAAACACACCGAAGCCACAGTCCTTCACTGTCTCAGAAACATCTTGCAGTTTCAGGTCGTAACGAAGATCTGGCTTATCGGTTCCGTACGTGTTCATGCTGTCATGCCACTTGATGCGTGGGAATGGATCCCACATCACCTTCTTGTCGCTGAATGCGTGGGTCAGCTCAATCATCAGCGGTTCTGCAACCTGGAACACATCTTCCTGTTCAACAAAGCTCATTTCCAAGTCGAGCTGATAGAACTCTCCCGGGTGACGGTCTGCGCGTGGGTCTTCGTCGCGGAAGCAAGGGGCAATCTGGAAGTAGCGGTCCATACCAGCAACCATCAACAGCTGTTTAAATTGCTGCGGAGCCTGGGGCAGCGCGTAGAACTGACCGGGGAACAATCTGCTGGGCACGAGGTAGTCACGTGCGCCCTCAGGAGAGGAGTTTGCAAGAATTGGGGTCTGCACCTCGGTAAAGTTTTTCTTATGCATGTACTCGCGAATATGCGTGATCAACTTATCGCGGTTCATCAGAATTTTCTGACGCTCGGGGCGGCGCAAATCCAAGAAGCGCCACTTGAGACGTAGCTCTTCGTTCACCTCCACATCGGTATCGATTTCAAATGGGGGTGTTTTGCTCTCGCTCAAAACTTCAATCTCTTTGACTAACACTTCAATTGCTCCCGTCGGATTATCTTCGCGCTCCGCACCTTCGCGGCGCTTGGTCACTTCTCCTACAACTTTAATCACCCATTCTGGACGCACAGTCTCCGCAACGCCGAAGATGTCTTTCTGCTCCGGAGCAATGACGACTTGTGTGAATCCGTAATGATCGCGAAGGTCGATGAAGATGAGGCCTCCATGGTCACGGCGGCGGTGCACCCATCCGGAGAGGGTGACTGTCTGGCCGGCGTGTTCGGCGCGCAATTCGCCGCAAGTGTGGGTTCGTAGCATAGCGGCGAGAGTATACGGAAAACTGGCTGTTTCGCGATAGGGAAGAGCAAAGGGGTGATATTGACAATAAATCAAAATTATATAAATATATGTATTAGGTCGTTCGCATCACCATGAACAAGAGAGGCAATTATGCATATTGATAATCGCGTTTTGGAAGATTTGCTGGTTCACAGCCTACGTGAGCATGCAGCAGCGCATACTCGTGACGGCAATGAGGCGGAATTTTTCTTCGCATGGATTCCATTCTGGGCACAGAATCCGGATCTCGCAAAAATTGTCTGCAAGGCCATTGTCCGATATCTCGGGCACTGGGGAGATTCGCATTGGACTTGGAGGATTTTATGGGAAGAGGAGGCTGAGCAGATCTTCAAGCCGCAACAGTTGATTCGGTTAAGGCAGCGAGCATGGACTCACAAGTTGATTGCGCTATTGAATCAGGGAAAAGATTTCACAGATACGCGGATGCCTGAACGCGAAGAATTGTTCTCGGACGAAGAAGCGCAAGAGCGCGACACGGCATTTCGCCTCATGCTTAATTCCAAGTGATGCACACAACGATTGAGTGCCATACATACTACGTATGGCACTCTTTCATATACCTATTTCTTCTTCCGCTCAAACAACTTCCCCAGCTCCTCCTTAAACTCCTCTACATCTTTAAATTCGCGGTGGACGGAGGCAAAGCGGATGTAGGCGACTTGGTCGAGCTTCTTCAATTCGCGCATTACATCATCGCCAATTTGTGCGCTTTTTACTTCGCCGCCGTGCGCAGACCATTCTTGTTCTAGTGTCGTTAAAAGCGTATCAACTTGCTCTTGGGTAACAGGGCGCTTCGTACAAGCCAGCCAAATACCGCGCTCCAGTTTTTGTCGTGCGTACGGTTCGCGTGTTCCATCGCGCTTTACCACAATGATGCTGGTCATTTCTTGCCGCTCAAATGTCGTGAAGCGATAGGTGCACTTAGGACATTCGCGTCGACGTCGCACAGAACGCCCCTCTTCACTGAGACGGGAATCAATCACAGCCGTATCTTCGGATTTGCATTTAGGACAGTGCATCGCGACGGATTGTATCAGATTTGATTAGGCCGACACTCCACCTTGTCGACGAATTTGTTGGTCACTTCCACTTAAATCTACAACCGTGGATGGCGGATTCTGTGGCAGAACACCGGAATCGATAATGAGGTCCGGTTTGATTGGTTGATCGGAAAATTGATTAGCGATGTCTTGTGCAGAGTATGGATTCGGTTTTCCGTGGACGTTCGCTGATGTTGTTGAGAGAGGGGAACCGAATGCCTCGACTAAGGATTGAGCGATAGGACTAGATGAAATACGAATTCCAATCGTTCGATGTCCGATGTCCGATGTCTGATTTCCGTCCTGCGGAGATCGGATATCTGATATCGCGCTATCTGCACTTGGGTGAAGTTGCTTCGGAGCGGCATCTTGCATCGGAAGAATGATCGTTAAAGGACCTGGCAAATACTGTCCCGCTAATTCCTCCGCACGCTCATTCCACTCCACATACTTTTTTGCATCATCGACCGACGCAAAGAGTCCGCTGACCGGTTGATGTTCGGGGCGCTGTTTAATCGCGAATAATTTCTTCACTGCATCAACGTTACTCAAATCACATGCAAGGCCGTAACACGTTTCTGTTGCATGGGCGATGACGCCGCCGGCTTTTAGAATAGCGACAGCTTCGGCGAGTGCTTCATTTGAAAAAGGGATGATTCTCATATACTCGCATGGGAGCTGATAGCCGCATCCAGGCGCTTTTCAATATCCTCTGTGATGGATGCAGTAAGTGGTAATGGAATCATCTGCCCACCGATATTGAGCTGTACCGATTTGGTGCCAGGAGACGAGACCAGAATTTCTTTGATATCAAGCAATAGCTGCTTTGGTGCGCGCGGAGGGAGAATAATCGTATAGGCATCACCCATGGTTATTCGATCAATCTCGGGATCTTGTTCAGTAGCGGCGACAGATGTTGCATCAAGCTTCGCCATCAATCCTTCTGTATGCATTCCGGCGAGCAACCACTTACCCAGCGGACCAAGGAAGTCATCGCCGTTTTCTGCGACGTCATTCACTTTCATTGTTTCGCCGGCGATCACGTTACCCTCTTCATCGACTGCTTCCACAGACTCTTCTTCGTCAATCATACGGCGGGCAATGGAGATTCCGCGCTTTGCCTCTTCCTCATCGAATGTCCCGCTCTCTTTTGCGTTCTTTATCATTGTAGCCAGACTGGATCGCGATATTTTATCGGCGCGCATTTGCAGCATGCCCATGCGGTAATCGACCACGCCTTCAATCTTTAATACTGTATCTGGTTGTTCCAAGACCGGTGCGGCTTCATTGAAGAGGCGGGGGAACAGCGTCACTTCCATTTTTCCACTTGGATCTTCCAACATGACAATTGCCATTGAGTCTCCTTTCTTCGTGCGAATCTTTTTCACGCCTTCAGGAATACCAGCGATCGTGATTTTCTTGTTCACATCTTTCATGGTCAGTTCACCAATCAACTTTGCCTTGCGGCCAATGTACGTCCGCATGCCGGCGAGAGGGTGGCTCGAAACATAGAGGCCCAGTGTTTCTTTTTCCCACTGCAATTTTTGCTGAGGAGTTGCAGCAGGCGTCTTTGGAAATTCAATCATTGATGTTTCGACGCCCTGATCAATAGATCCAAACAAATCCGTCTGTGCTCCGCCGGTGTCACCTGCGGCTTTGCAGTAATCGGAAATGTACTGATAGTTATCGAGCAGCATGCGCCGTTCGCCCAAGCTGTCGAGTGCGCCGGACTTGGCCATCGACTCAATCAGTTTCTTGTTAAGAACTTTGCTTGGCACTCTGCGTGCGAAATCTTCAATCGATGTGAATCGACCGTGAGCTTCGCGCTCATCAATCACTTGTCGTACCGATGACTCACCAACGCCTTTAACGGCTGTTAGACCGAACCGAATGGCATGTGCAGATTCTCCGTCTTTTGCCTCTACAACCGTAAACTGGCTGCGAGATTCGTTCACATCAGGTGGCAATACCTGGAGTCCCATCGACCGACATTCTTCAATTTCAATCATCACGCGCTCGGTGTCTTGCGCATCGGAGCTGAGAAGAGCGGCCATAAATTCTGGCGCATAGTTCGCTTTCAGATATGCAGTTTGATAGGCGATAAGTGCGTAGCCAACCGCGTGTGATTTGTTGAATCCGTACCCTGCGAATGGCGTGATCACATCGTCGAAGATCTTCTCTGCAAGTTTGACCTCATATCCTTTTGCCTTTGCTCCTGCGATGAATTTTTCGCGCTGCGCATCAAGCTCCTTCTTAATCTTCTTGCCGATTGCACGACGCAGAAGGTCGGCTTCACCAAGGCTGTAACCGGCGAATGCCTGGGCGATTTGTAGAATCTGTTCCTGATAAATACCGATACCGAATGTTGGCTCCAGAATAGGTCGCAGCACATCGTGGACGTATTCAACTTTCTCTTTGCCGTGCTTGCGCTTGATGTAGCTAGGAATGTAATCCATCGGTCCAGGACGATAGAGTGAGACCATCGCGGTGATGTCATCGAATTCGGACGGCTTCAACTGGCGCAGATAGCGGCGCATGCCACCAGATTCCAACTGGAAGACGCCGGTCGTATCTCCGTGTTGAAGAAGGGCAAACGTCGCTTTGTTATCCATGGGAATCGTTGCGATATCAATCTCCTCATTACGCGTGCGCTTAATAATTTCGAGCGCAGTTTGAATCACTGTTAAGTTCATCAGGCCAAGGAAGTCCATTTTCAACATACCGATCGCTTCCAACGGTTTTGCATGATACTGCGTGATGATCGTATGTTCGTCTTTTGGTGCACGCTGAATGGCGGTGTATTCCGTCGCAGGCTTTGGTGTGATGATCACACCACAGGCGTGGACCGACACATGGCGTGCCTTGCCTTCCAACTTCAGTGCGTTATCAATCACTTTTCGGTACAGCTCGTTGCTCTCATACACAGCTTTCAACTCAGCTGTTGCTAATGCTTCGGTGAGTGTTGTTCCGGGGCGCTCAGGAATTAATTTTGCGAGCGTGTTCATTTCCAAAAATGGAATGCCGAAGCTGCGTCCGACATCTTTTACCGCGGCGCGCGCGGCAAGCGTTCCGAATGTACAGATCTGTGCGACGTGATCGTTGCCGTACTTTTGGCGTACATACTCCAGTACTTCGTCGCGACGGTTGTCGGCGAAGTCCATATCAATATCAGGCATCGAGATGCGTTCCGGATTCAGGAAGCGCTCGAAGAGGAGTCCATGGGGGATAGGATCCACGCCGGTAATGCCTAATACATAACTGACCAGCGATCCTGCGGCCGATCCACGTCCGGGGCCCACGGTGATACCGCGGCTTTTCGCTTCGTTCACGAAGTCCTGCACAATCAAAAAGTATCCGGAGAATCCAACTTGTTTGATAATTCCTAACTCGTATTCCATGCGTTGTCGCAGCTCCGGTGTGGGGTTTGGGTAGCGCTTCTGAAATCCTATTTCACACAGTTCAGTGAGATAGTCCTCTTCGCTTTGAGCAGATGGAACAGGGAAGCGAGGAATGCGGTTTACACCGAACTCAATGTCGATATTGCAGCGGTCTGCAATCACTTTCGTATTCTCGAGTGCCTCGGGAACGTGAGCGAATGCCTTCTCCATCTCTTCGAAGGGGCGCATCGAATAATCGCTATCGCGCATCGTAAATCGGCCGGGGTCATTCACGTTCGCTCCCTTTTGAATGCAGAGAAGAATGTCGTGCGCCTCGGCATCATCCTGGCGGCAGTAATGGCTGTAGCAGGTGGCAACCAATGGAACATTCAGTTCTTTGGCGTACTTGATGAGTTGCTGATTTACTTCGCCTTGTCCGGGAACGTTCGGCAAATCCATCAGCTCAAAATACACATTGTCATGACCAACCCAACTGCGATACTGCTCAACCAGCTCTTTAATGCGCACACCATCTTCTGCCAGCGCTGCTTGCGCAAGCGCACCAGTTGATGGACCGGTTAACAGAATTAATCCCTTTCCGTATTTCTTCAACAACTCATCGTCGACGCGCGGTTTGTAGTACATGCCTTCAAGTGCTGCTTCTGTCGCCAATTTAATCAAGTTTTGATAGCCCTCCTGCGTTTCGCAGAACAGAGTAATCGGCCAGCTCTTCGTATCGGTCCCACTCTCTTTGTCATGTCGTGTTCGGGCAGCGACATACGTATCCATTCCTAGTATTGGTTTTAGACCATGCTTCTTGGCGTACTGATAAAACTCGATCAGGCCGTAGACGTATCCCTTGTCCGCCAAGCCAACTGAGGCTTGCCCCAATTCCTTTGCACGCAACACAATTTCCTCGGGGCTCGGTAGAGCCTCCAGGAGGGAGTAGGTTGAGTGGTTGTGGAGATGGACGAAATCGGAGGATTGCACGCTAAAATCATATCAATTTCAGCGCTAATCGGTAAGAGATAAATGTGCGTATTTACTCAATTTCTGCGGCATCTTTGCACTTCTCCCAGCGCGGATCATCCTCAGTGTCGCTCAAATACTGCCCATTGGCATAGGGGAAGCATTCGTTGGTCGTACTCAGGCGGATTGCTCGTTCTAATAGGTCGCTACACTGGCGCTTCCAGCACGTCAGGCGGAGGAAATACGCGTAGCGATGTACAAAGTCACGGACGCCCTGTTCTGTGGAAGCCTGGCGAGAGAATTCCGATACTGCTGCATGTAGATCCGATAATGAATTTGCTGCTTCCAACGGGCTGTCGACCGCTTCGGGGTAAATGAGAGACTCAAGTCTGGATTGCACCTTATTCCACGACTGAATAGTCGTGCGGAAGTTTTCCGCGATGGTTCGGAAGAACGGAGAAGCGAATTCCGCCGTGCGCTGTTTGATGAGATCTTCATTCGACGCGGGCAATTCGTTGGGCGCAGAGAGGTCTTCCGTAAATGCGCGTGAGACATCCTGCAATGATCGCACATTCAAGAAGGTTGTGAGAATGCCGATCTGATCTTTCTCGATAGAGAACACTCCCCTTAGTGAGCGTTCTGGAGCAACACGCGTTGCATCAACACAGGGGCCAAAGTCGCCACATTGATCGTCGTCTGCACACCGGATTGCGCGGTTTTCTTTACAGAGTTTCTGTGGGAAGTCGCACGATATATCTTCTTCGCAATCAAGGTTGCTCATACAGCGTCTTGCTTCGTCGTCATCGCAATAACCACCAGTCCATCCACAACTAAATGCGTTCAAGTGCTCACGTGGAGCAGGTGCGGGGGGTGTCACGCTCTGATTTTCAAATAATCTATCGATCTCTTGCTGGAGCAAAAGAAGTTGCTGCGCATTTTCACGTGCATCATCCAATTCATCCACAACAATACGCAGGGCATCTAGCTCGGCTTTGAGCGGAGGATAATTGGTTCGGTTTCCTTGTTCCATTGTTTCAATATCACAGCCGAATCCGCTATCAAATGGCGGAGCATAATCGGCATCGAAGGTGCACATGATGCCCGTATCTTCCGGGGGAGTAGATGGCAGTGTTCCGGAAGCCATACACCCGTCCCATGTTTCATAGGACATTCCACCAGCTTCCTCACATTCGATGCGATCCTTTCTTTCGCATGATTGATCAGTTTCCGGTGGCTTGCACCAAACCTCTTCTGGGTTATCAAAATCGTAGAGCTCTCCCCATGATGGATCGATATATCCTGGATCAAGCGCGCCGGTTTGAAGATGACGACGACGTTCATTCAGAAATTGTGCGAGGGCGTTGAGGCGGGCGATGCCGAAGATGGCACCGCGTTCAGTTTGAATTCGCTGCTCCTGTCGTACTTCTTCAATTTTGCAGTCGATGAGTGCAAGGTCGAGCTGTAGACATGCGCTCGCATCGGGCAATTCGTCTACTGTCAGAATGCGCTGTACATCGGTATCGGTCAGACCTGACCAAGTTGATCCAACTGTTAACATCCAACCAGGTAGAAAGCGAAGAATTTCATCGGTCACGCCTGCTTCTCGCGCAAAATCGAGACCATCATCTGCGCGCTCCAATACCATTTCTGTGTAGCGAGAAATCGGTTCCACATTGCTCAATGATTCACATGAAAAATCTCCCTGCTGCGCGTATGCAGTTCCCGCCGTCATGAACGGCGAGAGAGCGAAGCCGATGAGGGCAAGGCGCAACATCATGAACTGGAAGACTGCGATGGAAGACCGGGGCCGGACGGACACATCTCGGTCGGGAACTCGACGTTCTTCAATTGTTTCAGAAGTGTATTCGCCATGCCGATGATATCGGCGAAGGAGCGTGTGGAGTCGCGCAGATAATTGCCATACAGATCTGTACCCATGCGCACGCCAATACCTCGTGCGAGGTCTGCAAGATCACGCAAATCTTCTTGTTGTTCTAAGTTTTGCCCGAGCAATCCAATGGCTGTTTGAAGTCCACTTTCACGTGTGAGCTCCAGTTGTCTGTTTGCTTCTACCAAACAAAGGACAGAGGGCATCAGAGCGGGAAGTCCAACAGACTGACAGAGAGCGCCGTCCAATGTTCGCACGAGCAGGAATGGTTTGTAGAGAGGGAAGTTGTCATCGGAAGCAGCCGGGCCTGTAAGTAAGTTTCCCAGAGGTGTTCCTGTCATTGGATCGTTCCATGGTGCTGCCATATCACCAACTGTTGCAGCACGGCGACCGGGGGTCATGCGGTGTAACTCAATCGACTGCTCGACGCACTGACCAACATAGCAGAGGTTATTGCCAATTCGGTTTTTGTACTCTGTCACGTTATCCGGACGGCAAACATCATCGCGACCTTCGGTGAGATCTTTCAGTGCTTTCACGCGCGGATCCATCTTTGTTGGATTGATTGCTTGAGCACACTGCGCAGGAACTTGCTTAGGATTAGCGCGAGAGAGCTCACCGAGTCTATCGATGAATGCCGGTGTGTAATTGTGAAGAGTGGTACAGCCGTTATATCCGTCACGAGGACCGCAGGCGTTGTCTGTCGCATAATCCGCACAGGTAGCTGCGTTTACAGGAATACCATCAATTTCTCCAGCGCCTTCAAAGAGGCCGTCACGCTCCATCATCTCGCATTGCAATCGGAAAGCTTCTCCTTCAGTACTGCAACAGCGGTCGGTATTCCGAGCCTTGAGCTGAATCTTTTCTTCCTCCGTTGCATTAGGGTGAGGTACTTCATAGCCAGTTTGAGGTGCTTCGTCACAGAATTGATAAGCGTGCGCAAGTTCGTGATAGATAAGATAGGTTGCTGCGCCGGTTGTACTTTGATCAATGCAGACATCGATCGTGCCATCTTCGTTTTTCATGCTCGTATATCCCTCAACGCCTTGTGTGCTAGAGCAGGAAGATGCACAGCGAAGATTAATGCGACATTGCGTCTGTGGATCAAATGCCTCGGACTTCTTCCAGGTGATGTCACGACAAACATCTGACGATGCTGCTGTGTAACGCAGGTTTAACGATCCTGTATCTGTGCACGTAGTAAGCGCGATGCTGTCGCCATTAGGATTTGTTGGAGGTGTCGGGCAGCCTTTCTCGGCTATTGGTGGAATTGGTCGGCAGAGATATCCGCGTAATGTGCCCGGGCTGGTGCAGAGCATATAGCCCATTGGTGTTTCATTTTGATCCTCCCGATCATATCGCTCGGGTTCGGGTGGATAATTACCACCGGGAATCGGTTCATCTTCATCGCCAACCGTTTTTTTCATCGAGGGCATAACCGGCTCTAGCGGGACGGTCCATTGAAGTCCCACATCGCGCAGCGGGAAATCGTTTCCAGCGTCTCCATCCAGCCGCACCCACACGATGATATTATCCGGCATCTTCTCGGGGAGCATGGTCTCGGGGAATAGAAGGTACGCCGTCTCGGATGAGGTGAGCGGCGGGTCGATGGGTATGGATTGTGCATTGCCCAGCAGTTGCAGCAGTTTGTCTTCCAGGCAGACATTTTCCTCGGAATCACAATCATCCGAATCATCCCAACGCTTGAACAAATATTGGCGCTCTGTTTCCTCGTAGTCGCTCGGGTCGGGCAACGGAGGAGAGGGGTAGGTTGGCCCACGGTCGTCGCGGATCAGTCGTACGCCTTGGCTATAGCGCCACACGGCTGCAATGCGCTCTTCATCGTCTAAGTCGTTCAATTCTTGCGCGATGTCCTCTACGTTTTCTTCAAAGTCGTCGACCTCGTCGCCGGGAATCGCAATGGTCCGGATGGCCGATATCTTCTGCGTTGTCTGAATGCTGCCGGTTCCTGCAGACCAAATATTGAGAATTCCCTGCAGATCCGCAGATAGTCTTAGCGCTCTTGTTGGAAGATCAGAAAGTGGCAGCTCGTATCCAGTCACAATCGACTGCAGTGTGCGGCCAAGAGATCGGATATTCTGCTGATCGGTTGCGATGCGATTGATGGTCGATATCATTCGGCTGCATTCCGCTGATGATGTGCCGATTGTTTCTTCGGGGTGATTGCCGCAGACGTTCGATCCGAATCCTCGGGCAACTTCTTCGATCTCGCCATCAGTTAATTCCCAGTCTTCTTCAACACTCAGGCGAATGAATGTCACGATGTCATCGTCGACAGTATCAATCGCTTTCTCATCACGTACTTGTTCCACCACACGCTGATACAACGTCTTCTGTTGAGCTGATGCCGCCACAGGCAAGAGTGTCAGTGCGATGCCGGCGAACAGTGAGAGTCGTTTCATTCGGCAAGATCACGAAGAGAACCTTTGGGGTCCCATGAGCGGGGCATGCAGCTAGCTACATCTGCAGCCAGTCCAACAGTGTTACGCAAGTCGAG
Source organism: Candidatus Peribacteraceae bacterium (assembly GCA_044228075.1). Taxonomy (GTDB): domain Bacteria; phylum Patescibacteriota; class Gracilibacteria; order Peribacterales; family Peribacteraceae; genus JAKQEM01. Next base: position 21,427 of record JBGAVO010000008.1, on the reverse strand, counting down.
CGATGCACGCTTGAGACATTCGATATCGATATTCAGCGGCTGTAGGCGATCGAATCCACCAGTCAAACTGAGTGTTCGAATAAGCGCTTCGCGGGAAATTGCCTGTTCGTTGTGAATCGTATTGGCAACGCGACTTTGTTGATCGAGCAGTGTTCCTGTCATGTTCGATCGGTCGCGGAAGGCCAGCGTTTCTGCATATTCGTTCATGGAACATTCGTACACGCGCAAGAATTCGAGAAGCACTGCAGACATGTCCGATTCATGGAGGTCACTCAACCGGTCTTTCCATGACGGTAGCATCTCTCCAATAGATCGAAGCGCGGAGCTAGATGGCAGAACAGATGCGTAATTTTCTGCTGTGCACGCAATGGGTTGTTCGGTAATGCCTTTCATTGTTTGCATGTGCGATTCCACCGCAGCATTCACCGCATTGTGATAGATCTTTTTCCATTCGGTGAAATCTTCCTCTTCGAATATAGATCCTTCCGCCGAGCAGGGTGCCAAGCGCAATGATTCCACTCGACCCACGCCGGCTTCACATCCCGCAAGTGCGAGTGCAATAAACAGCACTGCCGATGATCGTAGAAGCTTATTCACTACACTCAGCCAGGAAGCAGGGGATACCGTCCAGTTGGCCGACAGCGCGAACCATCTGCCATAAGGGTTGCAACAGTGGGAAGCGGAAGTCGGTGAGGAATCCTTCGAAGATACCAGCGAATTGAAGCAGCGATCGGTATGCCGCGTCGTACGCGAAAATCATTTCCAACATGCGCGACTCGCGTGCGACAATCATGTCCGATGTTGTGTCGCACGATGATCCTTCCATCAGCGCAGAATCAACATCAATGCACCCTGGGAATACATCTTGTTCGAATTCAATGCATCCCGGTGGTTGTACGAGCACGGTCTCGCCCTTCTCTCCTTCGCGCGATTCTGCCACTGTCATACAGACTGCGCGTAGTCGACACTGCAATGCGCGCATTGCTTGCAGCGCCGGCGGAATCAATTCCGATGATAGTGCCTTGCGCGTTTCCAGAATGCCGAAACGCGCTTCGATGTCGCGTTCATCATCCATAATGCTGTCGGTGAACGTTTCATTGGGCAAGTCAGGCGATTGCCAGGCGTCATCGGAAATTTTCAACCAAGTATGACCCTCTTTGTCATACAGGACGCTGCCAGGTTCAAATCGCTCAATAGTTGGCGAACCAAAAATGACACTGCGATAGACGCGCTCTTCGTATCCAAGTTGTTTTTCAAATTGTGCTTTGCAGGCAGAGGCGCGTGTTTGTGCATCTCCATTTTGAGCATGAGCAGACGTCGTCCATCCCGACAACAGCATCAAGCCTGTGATGACTGCAATTGGCCGCTTCATGATTGGCTAGATGAAGAAGAGGATGAGGATGGAATCAGTTCAATCGGCAGGCCAAGTTCGAACGGTGGCAGGAGCAGGCTGCCCGTTGCGCCGTAGCGCGGATACTCATCAGCGGGCCTTTCACCGATCGGTTCCGCCAATGTTTCATCGCGAATCTTGCGTCGAAGCTCATCAATAAAGTCGACAATGTTTCGTGGCGGACGAATTTCCAGAATCTGCGTCTCGCCTCCGTTTTCGGGATGCACCGGCGAACAGACATCGTGATCGGCTACGCACGGTCCACCGATGCCTCGTGGCATATCGACAGAGCCATAGTCTTCTTGAAGGAATACCAGCGGGCGTGATCCGATGCGCATGTAGCGTTCACGAAGATCCATCTCGACATGCTGACAGGTCTTGTCGTCCCACTTGTAGCACTCAAGACGCTCTTTCATCTGCTTGATGCCGTTACGATCGTCTTGTCCTGGATCGTCCGGATGCAGTGGGCCAATGCTCTGCCAGAAGAGATCGTATCGCTTGTTCATGCTGTTATCCTCTTCTCCTTCTTCAACCTCTTCGCCGCCGATGACTTTTTTAATGTCATCGATGGCCGTATCAATACGTGCGATCTGGTTGGCATCCCATTCCGGCAGATCGAGAGGAGGAATCACTGGCGGATTCTGCGGAGGATCAGGCAGAGCTTCTGCCGCTTCATCCATGAGGCGAATCACCTCATCAATCGACGGTAGATCGGGATACTCACTAGGAATATTGTGCGATTCACCCGGATTCGGCGGATTCGGAAAATCGGTAATACGCACTTGAATAGGGTCAAGAACGGGAACGATAATGCCGCCAGAAAGAGTGCCGACGGCCGATAGATCGATCACCATATCGGCCGCAGATGTCGCATTGATATTTGGCAATCCCCACGCTTCCACTTTTCCGTTATCTGATCGTGATGGTAACCAAGAGTCGAGCAGCGAATAGACTGGCAATGTGAACCGCTGGTTCATACACCAAGGCATATTGGTCTTGCTCTCAAAATCTTCATACAGTTGTTGGGCTTCTTGCCATTTATCTCCAAGACGTGACTGGATGGATTGTTGCGTACTGAGATACTCGCGATAGGCATTGATATTCTCATGCATCCAATTGCGCAGCGGTGCGGTCACTGAGGATTGTAGGGCAAGAATTTTGGCTGCAAATGCAGGCAGGCTGTTGCGCAGCAAACGGATACGATCAATGTCGTTTGCGTATTGCTCAAGTGTGTCCATTAATTCCTGTACATCCGACGGCGCATCCTCACAGTTGCTTGCGCCATTTGATCGCTTGATCCACGCGCACCATGCTTCAGCCTTTGCGCGGAACTCAGTGGGACTTCCAAGGGGAACAATCAGCGGCACTTTCTCTTCGCGAATATTCAAGATGCCTGCGCGTTGTACCAAAGAAATGGCAGCGCCAAGCATGTCTTCTTCCCCGTTAATCTGTACTTCGATGCGATCGTCACGTTTATCCAGTGGTTTCATCAGTGTTACATCATTGCTGAAAAATGGATCATCGGGGTCGATGCCAATAGCCGAACCTGCAGGCAGGATGATGCGGAGAACCGGCGGATGAAGCACTGATGCGATTGCCGATTGCTGCGCTTGCCACCATGTGCTCACGACGCGTTCACCAGTGTCATCGTAGGACCGTACAGTGCTTCCGGAGGCAAGTAGCTTTGTGTAGAGCTGGCGCGTAGCTTTCATGCGCGCGCTATCCAGTGCTTCAGAATCGAGAAATACATCGGTCAGATTATTGCTGTACGCACTGGAGAACATTTTTTCGTTTAACAATGAAAACCCTCCCGAGAATTTTTGATACCACAGATCCTCTTCGTCATTGAATTCAGGATCGCGTTGGTTTGCGTTGTCGTCCGGATTACGGGAATCCGGATCATTGCGACTTTGTCCGTACTCACTCTTACCAGATTGCGTGTCGTATCGATCAACGACATTCAGATTGATGACGCAGCGGCGATCTTGCTCTTCTGTGCGATGGGTTTTCGGATCGAATTCCTTGTAGAAGCCGTAACACGCAGCTGGTCCACTGTCTGCTTCTACATCATCGCCACGATCCTTATCGATCTGCTTGCGCGCATAGGAACCGTTGTACAGACGGTAGTAAGAGTAATAGGCGGGAGCTTCATCCTCTTTCGTTCCAGGATTTTCGATACACCCGTTTTGTCCGGGCCCACCTTCGCGCTCACATCGACACTCGGGACCAATGCATCGAATGCTGTTCGCCTTGTCGCCGTTGTTGTTATTACATGCGCCAGCCGGATCTATTACTTCCTGATCGCTACAGAGGTATTTGTTGCCTTCTCTGCGACAAATTTTAAACGTTTCACCTGTTACAGGATCGGTAAAATCTTCGAGTTCTAAACAATCAAAATACTGCCACGTGTTGAGGTAGCTGCAGAAGTTCTGACAGTTAACTGGCGATTGCCTGTCCTTTGGCTCATCTGTCTGCTCCTCGTACTCTGGTTCCGGATTATACTCATCAAGAGGTTTAAGTGGCGTATCTGGTGCGGTGTCTGGTGGATAATTCTTGAGGCGCCAGCGACAGGGGGGATCTTTAAATTCCGGATGGGGATAGGTGATCGATACTTCTTCGAATTCGGGACTTCCATCCAGCGCTACTCGTCCACCTTCTTTCTTGCGCCATACCTTTTTTGGAATGTCCTTCTGCCCATCGTTACACGCGGTAGTCAGGCCCAATGCGGTGTCTGGGAAAATGAAATCATTATCTTTGTTTTGATCAAAGTTCTCATCGCGCCGCGTCGCCATACCACTCAAAATCGCCCCATCCCAGTCGCCATTGCGTCCTGGCAAGCCGCTTACGGCAGCTACAGCCCTCTCGATCGTCTCATCTTTCCATCCGCCGCACTGTAAACTTTCCAAGTAATCCGGAATCTTCCCGAGCTCCGTTTCCACATCATCATAATTCGACGGCGCATCGTTGACCGTCAGCGCTTCGCGCGCGAACGTAATCGGAATTAGCGCTCCGATAAACCACCCGATGATCGACGCGGAAAGGGCGGCGTACATCGGCAGACAGTATACGGCAACAGGATGAGGAAATGTTCACATTCAGCGCGCTTTATTCATTGTTCTATTGCGCGATTGTTAAATTGTTCGGCGATCGATGTTGAACGCGCGTACATCACTAGTATGACAGAACATTTTTCGTATTTTGGAACTCGAACAAAAGAATAGTCTTTCATGCTTGTCGGTGCTCTGTCGAGTGCGCTACTGTCGTACTTCCTGCTTCCCCCTTATCTTCTATGTTCTCCCTCAACAGGATCCAGGTTATCGGCTACCAGACGCAGCCGGTTACCGTTCGTCAGACTCCCGGCGGCACCAGTGTCACCGATCTCAACCTCGTTGTTCCAACAAGCTTTCAGTCATCTGCCGGTGAGCAACTAAACGGCAAAAGCTTTCATACCGTGACGGTGTGGGGCCCCATGGCCGATGTTGCTGGTCAGTTTTTGAAATCTGGCGCACAGGTCTTTATTGCCGGTCGCTTGCAGACCGATTCATGGGAAGATGAACAGACGCATGAAAAGCGCAGCAAAACGAAAATTGTCGCAACGGAATTGATCATGCTTGATCCGAAAGGTGGACAGTTGCCCGAGGCCGAAGGTGCTAAGCACATTACCGGCAGCTGTAATCGCGCTGACCTTATCGGCAACGTCACAAAAGATCCTGAGATGCGCACTACCACAAGCGGACAGAAGGTGTTGAGTATTGGTGTTGCGACCAATGATCGCTGGAAAGACAAAGCGACTGGTGAGATGAAAGAGAAATCAGAATTCCATAACGTCGTCATTTGGGGCGAGATGGCCGAAGAAGTTGCTCGTCATATTCACAAAGGGAACCGCGTATTTGTTTCTGGCCGTGTCCAGACTCGCAGCTGGGAAACTCAGGCTGGAGCGAAGCGCTACACCACGGAAGTCATTGCAGAGACGGTGAACTTACTTGGAACGCGCAGCCGCATTGCGGAAGAATCTATTCAGAGTGATGGCGCACCTCGTCGCGAGTCTGCTTCATCGATGAATCAAGATGTGTCCGATGCATTTGGCACTGACCCCTCTGCTCCACTTGGAGCAAGTCCATCGCCAGCCATGGCAAGCGTGCCCGATCTGCAATACGGATCAGACATCAAAGTGGAGGATCTGCCGTTCTAAGCAGCCCAGTCTAGCTCGCTGCTTGTCTGGCTCACCGGAGGTAATGGTAGCTGTACGCACTCAGGTTCCAAATCACGCGCGATTGGCGCAAACGCGCGCATCACGCGACGTCTGCTCAGTGCCTCAATTTGCCTCATGACACTTGAGTTGTGCTGAACGAGTGTGGCAACTTCTTGCCCCACCCATGATGGCATGTACTCAAATGTAGACATTGATCGTACTATTCTCCTGTTTTGGGCCGATGCAAGTGGCATCCCATGGCTGGAGATGCAGGCGATCGAATCTTATTGCATTATCGATCTTCCGAGGTAGCGTAGGTGTATGGCACTCGAACAATCCAGCGGTAACGGCAGGGGCGTTAATGTGTTAGCTCTCATTAAGGGCGAAGAGCGTTATGTGTTTTTGTACGATGACGAGAGTGCTAACGAGGTATTAGTACAGATGGGGAATTATGCGGCCGATCCTGAGCTGTCTTTTACGTGGTATGACGCTGCGGTCATGAGTCAGCGGGTGGCAAAGATGCGCATAGCAGAGCAACAACACGAATCTCATCACAATGTACGCGATTTCTTTGGTCGAGAGTGGCCTGTTGATGATCAATAAGCCAGTGATCCATCATTCTCGATGAACCGCATCTCAACGTCGAGCGGCTCTTTGATTGCCTTTTTTACATCGTCGACAATGCCCTTCGCATCTGCATATTTCGCCGCGCCAATGTTCAGCAGAAAGTTCGCGTGCTTCTCGGCAATCTGGACACCGCCGACGGTATGACCTCGCAAACCTACTGCATCAATCAATTTCCACGCAGGCGTTCCGCCAACAGCTTTAAAGCATGAACCTGCGGTCTTCACGTGAGGCTGCGTTTCAATGCGCTTTTTCAGTAGTGCCTGAATATCAGTTTCAATATCTGCCTGCGGACGTGAGGGAATTTCCATGGTCACATCCCAAATAATCGGCGCATGCTCCGGGCCGTGTTTGAAACGACTTTCGCGATAGCCAAAATCGCATTCCTCTTTCTTGAACGTTTTCCATTCTCCCTCCATAAAAACGGTGACATCGCGAACGTATGCATCAATCCAAATACCAGTTGGACCTTGTCCTGCATTACCAAAAACAGCACCCCCGATGGTTCCGAGAATACCGGTGAGGGGGGAGAGATCGAGGTTTTTCTTTGCGAGTTCGTTAATCAGCATCGGTAAATTCTTTCCCGTTTCAACCTGCACAAGGTTGTCATCAATGTAGACGCTCTCCGCTTTAATGCGCACAACGAGTGCCTCAATCACACCATCGGCAAACACAGTGTTGCTTCCACCTCCCAGAACAACCAATGGCACACCTTCTTCTTTGCAGAAGCCGTAGGCAGCCTCCACATCATCGGTGCTGGTTAATTCGGCGAAATATCTCGCTGTTCCACCAATGCGCATGGTGGTCTTTGTTCCGACAGGGATCATTTCTTGGATCATAGGGGGTCAGTATACCTTATTTCTTGCCCACTAATCCTGCTGCCTTTTCCATTACTTCCAATAATTTCTCACCCTTCGGCTTCTTCTGTCCTTTCATCATCGAGATCACTAGAACGAAGAGGAAGAAAACGGAGCCGACGACGGTTCCAAGTTCTTTGTATCCAAGAGGGAATTGAAGTGCGAGGAGGGCAAGTTGGATGATGGCAAAGCCTGTGACACCTCCAAGGATGCCCGCGACAATCGATACAAGAACCAGATTTGAACGGTTCTCCTGGCTGTCCTGCGGTGCCGATGCGAGGCTTGTGAGTAATTCTGAATCAACAATGATGGGAGTTTTGCCCCATACCTTCAACAAGTTTGTCACTTTGCGCTGAAGAATCAGTGCGATGAATGCCTGAAAGGGGACGACGGTTTTTCCCTCAATGATTGCTTTTCCCGATTCAGGTTTGAATCGCACTTCAACCTCGCCGTTGTCAGGGGTGGTGTCGGACATACGCAGAGTGTATCACATCTTCGCCGACGTCAGCCTTTTCATCGTCTCCTCCTTCCCGAGCACTTCCGCAACCTCCACTGCCCCTGGCGAATATTCACGACCGGTCAGCAATGCACGTAGCGGCCAGAGCAGCTGTCCAAGTTTTATATTCTTCTCAGTCATCGTTGTTTTCACATCATTTAGCATTCTCTCTGCGTGCCATTCGTTCTCAGGAATCGCATTCAAGATTTCCTCGAGAGTTGTAAGCAGCATCGGCAAATCACTCTCTTCGATTTTCTGCTTCTTACTTGCCATCAATTCCTTCGAAACAGATGGAGCCTTATAGAAAAATCCGAGCATGTCCGGCGCTTCGTGGAAGAAGGTGATGCGCTCCTGAATCAACGCTGCCTTTTTCTCAAAGTGCGCATCGTGTGCAGCTTCTGGATGCGCCGATTCGACGAGCGGACGAATGCGTTTTACGAATTCATCGATCGTTAATTTTCGCATCCACTGGCCCTGCAACCAATCAAGCTTTTCCAAATCAAAGATCGCTCCAGACTTCTGTACGCGGTCGATGCTGAACTGATCAATCAGATCCTGCATCGTAAAAATCTCTTGCGTTGTGCCGCCGTTCCATCCGAGCATTGCGAGGAAGTTGATCATTGCTTCGGGGAGGTACCCCTTCTCGATATATTCTTCAACAGAGACAGAGTTCTGGCGCTTGCTCAGCTTCGTCTTATCTTTATTCAGCAGCAGTGGCACGTGCGCGTAGCGTGGTGGTGTCCATCCCAACATCTCAAATAACACGAGATGCTTCGGCAAACTTGGAAGCCATTCTTCTCCACGAATCACCATATCAATATCCATCAGGTGATCGTCTACCACGTGTGCCATGTGATACGTCGGAAAGCCGTCGCTCTTCAGCAGCACCTGATCATCAATTGTCCTTCCTCCAAAACTGACAGTACCGCGGATATCGTCATCAAAACTAATGGTGCGATCATGTGGCATTTTCATGCGGATCACGTGCTTTTCGCCATCGGCAATCCGCTTCTGAATAACAGCTGCATCAAGATGCAAACAATGCCGGTCATACATTGGCGCTTGCTTCATTGCCTGCTGCTTATTGCGCATCTCTTCCAATCGCTCTGGTGTGCAGAAGCAATGGTAGGCGTGACCGTCAGCAATCAACTTATCGACGTACTCGCGATAAATCGAGAGTCGCTCCGATTGTTTGTAGGGACCCTTCGCGCCGTGCTGATCGATCTGGCCATTCACCATCACCACACCTTCATCCGGATTAATTCCTGCCCACTGCATGCCCTTCAAAATGACATCGACTGCTCCTGCCACTTCGCGTGCCTGATCGGTATCTTCAATACGGAGTAGAAATGTGCCCTGCGTCTGTCTCGCAATCAAATAGCCATAGAGCGCCGTGCGGAGTCCGCCAACGTGGAGGGAGCCGGTGGGAGAGGGGGCAAAGCGGGTTCGCATGCATTGAGTATATGGTATTTGCGAGGGTGGATATAGGGCTAAGAGATACGAAAAACGGCGCCCATACATTTGTAGGGCGCCGTTTGATATCCAATATAGATTGTTCTTACTCCTGTACTTCTACCGTCATCGTCACATCCTCTGCAGGCATGTCGGCAGCATCCGTCTGAACGTTGCTGATGTTGTCGACGATATCCATACCCTGAGTCACATGTCCGAAGACTGTGTGGCGACCGTCGAGCCAAGGTGTTGCTTCTGCGGTGACAATGAAGAACTGGCTGCCGTTCGTGTCTGGTCCACGGTTGGCCATAGCAAGTGCGCCGCGTACCAACTTATGATCATTGATCTCATCTTCAAACGTTGGGCCGAAGATGCTTCCGCCGCCTGTTCCATTTCCTTCTGGATCGCCGCCTTGAATCATGAAGCCAGGAATAACGCGGTGAAACTTGAGTCCGTTATAGAAACCCATCTGGCTGAGCACCACGAAGTTTGTGACAGTCTGAGGAGCTGCATCTGCATCGAGTTCGATAACAACGTCACCCATTGATGTCTTGAGTGTGACGGTGTGCATGCCGGATAGAAGCTGGCCATCGAAGCCAACTGGTTCATCTGCTGCCTGGCCGCCATCGGTCTGATCTGTATTGTTCATGGAGGAGTCAGTGGAGTAAGGGTCAACGGGAGTCTCTGTGCCGCCGGTGCAACCGACGAGGAGTGCTAATGCAAAAAGAGGAATGAGGAATTTGTACATAGTGGGAAGACGTTAGTGACTTGGCGTGTGCTGTGCAACACACTCGACGAGAATTTTCCCAATTCGTCCAGCAGCGTCTGGGTGGTGTAGTAGTCGCACACTTCGCGAGATTTGAGCTCTCTGTTGAGGATTTTTAATCAAATCACCGATGACCTCGGTCAAACCAGGGGTCAGATGGGCCTGTAACAAGAGGATGCATCCGCCGTTCTCTTGTGCCGCAATCGCATTCAGGAATTGATGATTATTCGCCAGTCCTTCAATTGGCACAAGTACCGTGGCGATTCCATTGGCAGCTAACTCGCCGATGCTCCCCGCGCCCGCACGGCTTAATGCGATGTCTGCAGTCGCATACAGATGCGGCAATTCATCGTGAACAAATTCTTTTTGCCAGTATCCTTCACGGTTAATCGACGTCTTCTTTCCTCTGCCTGTGAGATGAATAATGTCGACGAGTTGTAGAAGATCATCAATCTGTGTTGTCACTGCATCGTTCAGTGCTTGTGCACCTTGGCTGCCGCCCATGACAAGAAGGATCGGGCGTTTGCCGGAGAGATGTGTGATCTCTAATCCTTTGCTGCGCGATCCATCAAGTATTCCTGGTCGTACGGGATTACCAGTAACGATTCCATTAACTGATTGAGGAAGACCCAGACAAATCTTTGTTGCCCATCTCGCTACTAATCTGTTCGCTCGTCCCATCACCGCATCAGACTCATGAAGGACAATAGGAATTTTTTTTCGATGCGCAACGTAGCAGAGGGGCATGCTGACCACTCCTCCTTTGCTGAAGACTGCGTCCGGTTGAAATACATCGATGATCGCTCGTGCTTCGCGAATACTTCGAAATAGTTTCAGTGGATGACGTAGTGGATGACGAGGAAGTGACAGCGGCTGAAATCGCACTCCTTCTTTTTTAAGGAACGATGCGTCGTCACTCGTTTGCGAGCACACGAAGAGACTCTCGGTCCGCGAATCAATAACGCGCACGGCTTTCTCCACTGCAACAAGCGGCGCCAGGTGCCCTGCCGATGAACCGCTGACGTATAGGATACGCATCAGCAAGCAGTGTAAGGCTGCTTACAGCTAATCGCTAGCCGCTAATCGCTATTTACGTCCTTCTTAGCCGCGACACAGTCGGCATCCGTCGCTTTGGACGGCGTTCGGTAATGGCGGTCTCTGTCGAATACGAAGAAATGTTCAGCAGAATTCCCACACCAATGAGCGTCGAAAGTAATGATGATCCTCCAGCACTAATGAATGGCAGTGTTAGACCAGTAAGCGGGAACAAACTCAGGTTCACAAAAATATTGATAATGCTCTGCCATGCAAGCCATGTGGTGATGCCGGTCGCAACCAGGAAGCCGAAACGATCCGGAGCCTCAAGAGCAATGCGGTATCCCCGATAAATGAGAATGCAGTACATCGAGAGAATAATCAGCAATCGGAAGAAGCCGAGTTCTTCCGCCATCGCTGAAAAGATCATGTCAGCCTGCACTTCCGGCAAGTAACCGAACTTCTGAATCGATTTTCCGTATCCAACACCGAACGGGCCACCGCTACCGATCGCAATAATCGCCTGAATAATTTGATAACCCGCACCTTCACGAATGCTCGGATCCTCCGGATTCAGCAACAAGGTGAAGAACGCATCAAAACGACTGCGCACGTACTCCTTACTCATGATCACCGGAATGCCGAGCACGCCTGCCAGCGTTCCGCCGAGCATCAAGTGAAAAATATTTCCACCGGCGACGAAGAACATCGTGATAGCGATACCTGAAAGTACAATGAATCCTCCCAGGTCCGGCTGGATAGCAACGAGAAGGGTTGAAAGCACCAGCAGAGTCACAAACGGAATGAATCCTTCTTTAAATGTTCCGACTAGCTGCTCACGTTTCTGCAACCAGAGAGCGAGATAGAAGATCATGCTCAATTTGAGGAATTCTGATGGCTGCAGCGAGAAGCCGAAAATCTGCAACCAGCTGTGTGCAGTACCGTAGTCGTTTCCAAGACCCGGAATGAACACGAGAAGCAGAAGGAAGATGGTGACGCCGAAGAGAATCGGTGCGAGTTTTTCCCACAAGCGATACGGAGTAATGGCCGCGACAAGCATCATTAAGATGCCGGCGAAGACGTGAATGGAACTGCGCCACAAGAAATAGGAGTTGCTCGGTGCATCCATAATTCCTTTTTCCATCAAACGTTCGGTGAGCTGATAACTCTCGAACACGCTGACAGACGCAATCATCGCCAGTCCGAACAGCGTCAAACCAATCGCGACGCCCATCAATAGAAGATCCATGCGGCGGAACATGGGTGTTAGCTTATAGCTTCTAGTGAATAGCTTCTAGGAAAATGTTCCTCTCATCTCGAAAAAAGCTAAGCTGAGGCCGTGTTGTTTTTTAGTCTTGTCACCATTGGCTCGCTTGCATTGAGCTTGATCGCCAAAGTTCTGGCCGATGTCTATTTAACCGATCGCATTGCCATCATCGGTGAATTTGCGGGATTGCAGTATGTCCATAATCCCGGTGTCGCATTTGGATTGCAGTTGCCATCTGGTATTCAGGAAGCAGTCATTATCGTTGCATTGGTCTTGGTGATCATCGTTGCGTACAAATCGGCCCCTACCACACTGAATCGTTGGGGATTTGGGCTGATTGCCGGCGGAGCACTTGGAAATATCATCGATCGACTCCGCGATGGTGTTGTGACGGACTTCTTTCAAGTCGGTTCGTTTCCTGTCTTTAACGTCGCAGATAGCTGTATTACGGTGGGTGTGGCGCTCTTGCTTGTCGAATCACTGCTTTTCAGTCGAAATCATCACTCCTAAGCGGACTTAGCTTGCGGGGGGAGAGAAAGTTGTTAAGATTCCTTGTCCGCACGTGATTTATCTCTACGTCTTTATCGGCTCTTTTGTCGGCATTCTGCTCCTTGCAGGATTCCGCATCGTCCTCCGACAGCGGTCGGTGCGTCGTTTTGTGCGATCCGTTAGTCAGCGTTTCGAGTCCGTTGAAGCGCGCGGTGCGGCAATTGTCGATGAAACTCCGGTCGAAAAGCCACGCAAAAATCCGCGCACATCAGCCATCGAAATGCAGCAAGTTCGTACACTTGTCACCAATGCAGACAAAGCATGGAAGCAGGGGAAGGTAGAAGAGGTGGAGCGTCTTCTGATTCAAGCGCTCACCATTCATCCGCACGATATTGAGGTGCAGGCGCAGCTGGCCAAATTGTATCTGACATCGGATCGCGAGAATAAGGCGGAGGCGATGTATCGTGAACTGCTCCAGCAGCGTGATGATGTATCGTTCCACGCAAACCTTGGTCTCGCCTATTACCGACAGGAGAAATTTTTGGAGGCCTGTCAGGCATATCAGGAGTCCCTGAATCGTGACCCAAAAAATCCAGAGCGCACATCGGCATTAGGACGTGCATGCATTGCCGCTCGTCGCTTTGATGATGCAGCTCCACTGCTCGAAAAGGCATCACAGTTCCTAACACGTGATACAGAACTTCTCCATCTTCTAGCAGAGTGTTATCTGCAACTTGGAGATCGTGAAAAAGCAGAAGAGGCCTATCGCCGCATCAACAAATTGGAGCCGTACAATGAGGATGTTAAAGCTAAAATTGCTTCTATCAAAGAGTCTGCTTCAACAAGCACTGAGCCAGCTTAAGCAATAAGATCCAAGAACCAAAAAACAAGATCCAGACGAATTCTTTGGATCTTGGTGCTTGTATCTTGGATCTTGAAATCAATACTCCTGAACCTCAATAGTAACATCTCCATGTACTTCGCTCTGACAGCTTAAGCGCTCAGGGTCATTCACGATGCCCATATTTTCTTCGCGGTCGTTACGTGGACTAAGGTTCTCCATTCCCTCTTTCACTTTACACATGCACGTGGTGCAAAAGCCGTTGCCCCCACACGCATGTTCCATCGGAATGCCGTTATCCAGCGCAATATGCAGAATAACCTCGCCGTCAGCGGCTTCTACTTTCGTTATTTGGCCGTTTTGCTGAATAAAGGTAACTGTAGGCACGACGGGCAGGATATCGAATGAGAGAGGGGGAATATAGGGGAATTGACTAATTTCGAAGGTAAATACAAAGTATCATTACTGTTCTCTCACACATTCGGTTGCAACCTCTAAAAAGGAGTCGATCATGAGGGTTTTGATGCGTAAATTGCTGTTCCGAGATGTGCCCTGGAACAACTTCGATGAAGCGGAGAAGATTGCTGCCTTCATGCACCCAAGCATCGCGTATGTGTCGTTGTATTATTTGTTATCAGGCCCTCTGTATTCGCGTGCACTTTTTGTGGCAATTATGGGAGTGGTTTCCATTGCGATGCATGTTCACGGCAGGATGAAAGCGAAGAAGCATGATACGAATGAAATTCACCTTCGTATCTGTGCCATTCGCATCAGCATCATGACAATGCTTTTGCCTTCGCTGATCGCTTTTCTTATTGGTTGGAACTATCCGGATTGGTAACCATTACCAATGGATACAGAACAGCCGACCCGTGTGTTACACACGGGTTTTTACGTTATTGACGAAAGCGGAATCTGCGCGGATGCTATCATTCACTGTTCCCTTACATCATCGATAGTCGATGATATTCAACCCTTTCAGGAGGATATCGTATGTCTGGTTGCTACCGATACTGGGCGCGCCATTGTTGTTATGCAGATGGCAAAATGCTGTATAGCCCTTGGGGCGTGATTGTGGAATTTGCCGCCGCGTTCGCGCTGATGATGACTCTCATGGTGTCGTCGCCACTCGATGTGCCAGCAAAGACGCAGGCAGCAGCTTTTATGGCTGGCTTCGTCTTTTGGTGCGTGAGCTGTTTAAGCTGTATGGATGATTGGGGACCGCAAGTTGCGGCAATGACCAACAGGCGCCGCAGGGTCTACTGGGTCTTGTGTGCTCCATTCTTTTTTATGGCGTTCGTCATGACCCTCTTCCGCTGCTTTTCGTAAGGAGAACGATCATGCTCAGATGGATCTCATGGCAATCGTGTTCCATTGCTCTGCTGACACTACTCTGTATCTTCATGGCCATTGAAACCTTCCTCGATAGTGGATATTCATTGTTGGCGTCCGTGACAATGACTGTCGCCTTAATGACGATGGCACTCTTTACGATTCGTGTACGGACCGGCAGCTGGCTCTAGAAACTCGGGAGAATAATCATGCTCCGATCCGGATGGCTGATGGAAGATGTGCGTCCATCAGTTCAGAAAAAACACTCCGCTCTCAGTCTGAGTGTGGTGATGATCATCATCGTTGCCACACAGGTTGGGATCATGGCCTTTTGGCTACACATGGGTGCATCGACTCTGGCCGCTGTCGGTCTTACGTTGTTTATGGATGTGGCCGGAATCATCCATATGCGTCGCTAACGTGGAACAGTACTCTTCGAGCCTATGCCATCGCGCATGGGCTCTTTTTTGCGTGCGCTCAAATCCTAATGTCGCAGAATCCGTCCGACGAACAACGATTTGGTGATCTCCATCTTTTCTATCTCACCCGCAGCAACGAGTTGATCCACATCTGTGATGACACGGGGGAACTGTGCGCAATAGTCATGAAAGGCGACGATGCCTCCGAGTTCAATCAATGGTGCCCAGTGACGATAATCCCGCATGGCGGCATCGTGGTTCGCATCAATAAGCAACATATCACAGGGGAGATCGACGCCGAATTTCCAGGCATGCGCCGAGTCATCAATGATCGGGGACACAAGATCCCATATACCGTATTGTTTGCAGTTCCGGACGACCTGCCGGAATGTACAGACTTTCCCCCGGCTTTTTCGATCTGTCATCTCTGGCAAGTTTGTGTGCTGGTGTGACAGATGTGTATGTTCGTCGATCGTAAAAATTTGCACATTGTCCTGGAATTCCGGCGGTCTGTTACGTATGCCGTATCCAAGGTAGAGCGTGGAATACCCGCAGTATGTCCCTATTTCAACGATGGATTTCTGGCACTGTCGGGCATAACGCCATAGTGCATCTCCCTCCTGTTGATCCATTAAGCCGAATAATTCGCGACAATGCGGGATCCGTAGGTGGTCGAAAGCGGTATTCTGGCCGATAGATGCTCCTGAGGACGTCACAGGTTGAGTGTAGCATCCGGCCAATTCCCTGTTATCCTGTTCTTCTCGATGGCTCCTCTTCTAACTATTACCGGTCTCTGCATTTCCGTCGAAGAAACGGAGATTGTTCGCGGTCTCGATCTCACAATGAATGAGGGGGAAGTGCATGCGATCATGGGGCCTAATGGTTCCGGCAAATCGACATTGGTGAATGCGCTGATGGGTCATCCGAAATATCAGATCACATCGGGGTCTGTGATGTTTAGAGGAAAAGATCTGCTCGCAATGGAAGTCCATGAGCGATCACAAGCAGGATTGTTTTTGGCGTTCCAGTATCCAAAAGAAATTGCGGGCGTCACACTCAGAAGTTTTCTTCTTGCTGCGCATCGCGCTCACGCCGAACACGATTCCTCCATTAAACGATTGTCACCGTTGCAGTTCCAGGAACATCTCACAACGCTGATGAAAAACCTTGATATGGATCCTGCATTTGCTGAGCGCTTTATCAATAAAGGATTTTCGGGAGGGGAGAAGAAGAAAGCGGAGATTCTCCAGATGGCTGTATTGAATCCCGCACTCGCATTAATGGATGAAACGGATTCGGGGCTTGATGTCGATGCGTTAAAAATTGTCTGTGATGGCGTGAATGCCTTACGAGCCACTAGCCACCGGCCACCAGCCACTGGGGGCTTGAGGCCGGAGGCCGGAGGCTTTTCAGCGTTAATTGTTACGCACTACGCGCGCATCCTCGACTACATCACACCCGATCGTGTGCACGTGATGGTGAATGGAAAAATTGTGCGGAGCGGTGGGCCGGAGTTTGCGAAGGAGTTGGAGAAGGAGGGTTACACACAGTTTGGAGTGCGAGAATAAATATTCGTCCAGTTACTTTCACGTGAGTTGGTCGTATACTTTTTCGTACTCTTCCCATCTTCTTTTTATGGCTAATCAATCATCAACCCCTGTATGGGTCATTCTCACTGCTGTCGCTATCGGTGGTGCGTTCTACATCGGCGGTAAGCACATTGAATCAAATCCTGAGCCACCTCAGTACGCCAGCATCACGGTGTCTGGTGATGGTAAAACATTTGCAACGCCGGATATTGCGCAGGTGAGTGTTGGCGTGCAGACCGGACGACAGGCAACCGCAAGCGCTGCGATGCAGAAACTGAAGACATCGATGGATGCAGTAATCGCTGCTGTGAAGGCGCAGGGGATCGACGAGAAAGATATCAACACGCAGAGCTTCTGGTTGAACCCTGTGTATGACTACACCAATGGCCAGTCCATTCCGCGTGGCTTTGAAGCAAGTCAGAGTCTGAGTATCAAAGTGCGCGACCTCGATAAGACATCAGATGTTCTTGGAGCTGCAACTGCGGCTGGTGCAAACCAGGCGGGAGGTGTGCAGTTCACTGTCGATAATCCTGAAGCAAAGCAGGCCGAAGCACGACAGGAAGCTATCAAAGAGGCACAGCAAAAAGCTCAGGTACTTGCACAGCAGTTGGGTGTACGACTCGGAAAAATTCTGAGCTTTAGCGAAGGCTACGGCGGTTACCCAACACCGATGTACTACGGTCGTGAGGCATACGGTATTGGTGGTGCAGATATGGCAGCGAACCAGGCGGTGGCACTGCCTGTTGGTGAGCAAGAAGTGAACATCAACGTGTCCATCACCTACGAACTCGAGTAATTAAAAAAGGCCCCGGCCTCATGCGGCCCCGCACTCACTAACGTGCGGGGCTGTTTTTTATTGTGATTAGTGCTGCTCTCGTTGCTCATCAATAGCTTTACCCGCTTTCTGCATACCAGTGAACAAAGGAAGCATTCCTTCAATCTTCATTCGCATGCGCAGTTGCTCGGTTGTAATACCATGCAGCGGCAAGGGTGCCCGAATGACGACTTCGTCCGGCATCAATGACTGCGTATCTACTTCATTGTGTTCAAGTGTTTCTGCCATAGGACAAAAAAGAGAAAGAAATAAAAAAGCGCACGCGGAAATCCGCAGTGCCTTGCGGCTGCGCTCGTGTTGTTGTTATCAGAAACGCTTCTGACAAGCAAGGGTCTAAGAGTCCACTATGCTTTACGCGGCATCATTGATCGCGGTGTCTTCCATACCGGCTCCATCGGTATCCGGCACCTGGTCATTAAAGAGAATCTGGAGAAGAGACTGTGTACGTTCGACACACGGCTGAATACCAAATCTTCGCCAGAATTCCAACTCGGTATCTGCAATTGCTTCGAGATGTCGGGCTTCTGCAGGAAGATCGAAGCGGGGAGAGTTTTCGGAAGTGGTCATGAGTAAAACTGGCAAACAAAAAGGGCGCCCCTTGTACCGGACCGATACGGGTTTTTCAAGGCTCTAAGAGCTCGCTTTTGGCAATCAGGCCTCTAAGACCCTTGATTTCCGATAGGACGTATGCAATACCGTCCCTCCTTTTTACCTTCTCTATGAGTTTCGAATATGTAAAAATTGGCTTAGGCGAGGAGGAGTTGGGAGTTGTGTGCGATAAAGCACTGCTCCCAAAAACGTTATGCAAGCTGACTAGCAATAATCCATACCTCGCAACAATTCAAACGCGCATAAAATTGACGAAAATCTCATCTGGCCATTTTGAGGCACTCAGTGATATTGAACCGTTTTTCGATTATTCAAGGCCCCCAGATGCTTTAGGTAACCCTCGTATTAAATTCCCAGTCGTAAAATTTAACTTAGAGGAGGTTCGCTATGCAGTAAGTGGTCTTATTTTCGAAGACGCTAACCGCATTGGTAAGAAATTGCGCCGGAAGGGCCATCAATCTTGTCGACCAGGAAAATGTACCTGCCCTCCAATGAGCGTCGATGATGCGATTGATTGGATGCAGCAGACAGAAAAAGTTGTATATCATCCTCGAGGGAAAAATGGACCAGAGTTGCGAGGTGCGCCCCCCGATATGCATGAGTTGTTAACGACGGTGTTACATGACAATATTAATTATCAGCTGTTTGCCCTAGAGAGTGAGGATGTGAACGATTCTGATGACTACCAAATGAGCTGACAAATGGGGATATATTCGCATCTGTAAGGCATTTTTCTGCTATCCTTTTGCCAATGACCCGTTCCACCGCCCTCCGCCAGCAGAAGGCTAAGCAGGCTCAGTCGGAGGCTCCTATTTTCGGCCACCTCTCACGCGATATCTTTGATACTGCGAATCCGGCGCCGTATGCCGAGGGTGTACAGCGTGGGGTGAACGAAAGTCTCGTACGAAGAATTAGTGCCGATAAAAAAGAGCCGGAGTGGATGCTCGAACACCGTCTCAAATCGCTTGCTGTCTTTCGCGAAAAAGCGATGCCAACGTGGGGAGCAGATCTAAGTAAGCTCGACCTCGATGACATCATCTATTACGCGTCATCTGGCGCACAGAATACTGATGACTGGGGTGAAGTGCCGGAAGAGATTCGTAACGTGTACGACCGTCTTGGTATCCCCGAAGCAGAACGCAAGATGCTTGCAGGCGTTGGTGCGCAGTATGAATCGGAGGTGGTGTATCACAAGCTGAAGAAAGAATGGGAAGCCGCTGGTGTTGTCTTTTTAGATATGGATGATGCGGTTCGGCAGCATCCCGATCTTGTCAAAAAATATTTCATGCAGTGTGTGCCCATGACCGATCATAAATTTGCTGCCCTCCATGGAGCGGTGTGGAGTGGAGGAACGTTCTTGTATGTACCAAAAGGTGTCGAGGTGAAAGAGCCGTTGCAGGCGTACTTCCGTATGAATGCGAAGAACATGGGGCAGTTTGAACACACGCTGATTATTGTCGAAGAAGGGGCAAAGGTGCATTACATCGAAGGATGCTCTGCACCGAAGTATGGCTCGCAAGCGCTGCATGCAGGGCTTGTCGAAATCTTCGTCCAAGATGGTGCGACGTGTCGGTACAGCTCCGTCGAAAACTGGAGTCGCGATACCTACAACCTCAATACCAAGCGTGCGATTGTGCAGAAGGATGCGACGATGGAATGGATCGGCGGGAACATGGGAAGTGGTGTCACCATGCTTTATCCCTGCTCTGTTTTGGTAGGTGAAGGTGCACGCTGCGATCACCTTGCCATTGCCTTTGCGAACAAGGGTCAGTGGCAGGATACCGGTGCAAAAATTTTTCACTTGGCCCCCCACACATCATCCAAGGTGACATCGAAGTCGATCAGCAAAGACGGGGGAGTGGCGGTCTACCGCGGTCAGTTAAAAATCCATCCTCGTGCGCATGACTGCACAGCCAACGTTGAGTGCGATGCGTTGCTGCTCGATGACATCAGTCGTACCGACACCATTCCTGATATTCAGATTCGCAATAACGATGTGACCATCGCCCATGAGGCGACGGTGGGAAAGCTGAGCGAAGAAGACATCTTCTATCTGATGTCTCGTGGCATTGCCGAAGACGAAGCTCGGGCGATGATTGTGAATGGATTCATTGAGCCGATTGTCCGTGAGCTGCCACTGGAATATGCGGTGGAGATGAATAGGCTGATCGAGCTCGAAATGGAGGGGTCTGTAGGTTGATAATTGCCAATCTGTCATCGTGCAATTTTGGCCTCTTTCTGCTATAATAATGGGATATGGAAAAACAAGAAGCTTTCGATCGTGTTGTGCGCATATTGGTAAATGAAACAAACGTTGCTGCAGAAATTATTTCTGGGCAGCGCCAAGCGACCGTTGCGAATCTTGCTGCTGCTCTAGGGACAGTAAAGAATCCGCAGCTTGTTGTTCCTACAGATAATCTGCGTGAGATTTTCCAGGAGCTTGGTCATGTGACATTGGATTCTGGTGCAGACGCTCGATCTTTAGTGGATGCAATCCTTCGTGCGGACAATCGCAGGGCACAGAATGGGTGATCGTTAGGCTGATCGTCGTCGATAGATCCAACCCGCCGCCCCTCCTGCCAACATCACGGCAAGAGCAGCAGGTCCCGTTGATGGTGTTTCCGGTGCTCCAGAAGAGAGAGGTGTTCCATCTTGTGCAATGATCCGTCCTTGATCATCGATGGTTGTACCGAAAGGCAATTCGATCACCTGGGCAGGGAGGACACCAGATGTATCACCGGATGGATTCAGAGAAGGATTATCGCTGTTTCCCAGGGAGGGATTACTCAGCGATTGAGACGGATCATCAGTTGTCTGTGCAAGAACACCGGTATCGCTACATACTCCTCCTTTGCAGATACCAGAGGAGCAATCAGCATTCTGCAGACAGGGAACACAGATGTTGTTGAGGCAGAGGCGTGTCACACACTGATAATCTCCACGACATTGCTCTCCAAGGAAGAAGAGCTCCGTGTACGGAATGGAGGAGAAGGATGCGTTCGCTATGAGCGTTGATGATTGTTGGCTAAAGGCAGAAGAAGATTCTGATGCAAAGAGTCCATCACAGGTGAAGCAGGGATCATTGTTCAGCAGTGAGCAGGTTGTTCCTTGTTGTGCGCAGAAGGAATCTCCACCTAATGCACATTCAAATCCGGTGCAGGAGAGAGGAGGAAGAGAAGAGTTGGATGATGGTTCTGATGAAATATCGAGGACATTCTCACATGTGAAGCAGGA
>JBGAVO010000007.1:0-65475 GCA_044228075.1 Candidatus Peribacteraceae bacterium | reverse complement strand
TCTTATGGATGATCTGCTTCTTTGCAGCCGTATCAATGGCCTTGTAGACCTCGGGCAACATCTTGGCTGCTTCATCCTTTTTACCCTCCTTCGTCGCATCGGTGATCTTGCGGATCATCGTTTTCATGCGGGTTTTATAGGGTGTCAGACGAGCGTTACGGTCTTCGCTCTGACGTGCGGCCTTAGCTGTAGATTTGGTGCGTGGCATAGGAAAGTGGCGGGATCTTAGGGAAAGGGGAGAATGGGGTCAAGGAAAAAAAGGAGTCCCGCGCGAACGCGGGACCCCAAGGGTTCTGAAAATTTCTACATCCAGGAGCAGATCTTCCTAGAGTATGCGGTCAAGAAATAACTCAATGCCTGTCCCCATGACTCTTCGAAGTAGCGCGTCATACGCTCCAAGGCATTCGACAGACGCTGCCCAATCCATCGATACATCAGTAACCGCACTCCTTCTGTGACAACACCCGAAGCCAGCCCCACTGCCAGTGCAACCAGCCACTGCATGCGTACATCAGACAGAAGGTGCGCCGTGCTGAATGCACAGACAACGGTGACAGTAGTCGTACTCAATAGACAGAGAACATGTCCGTTCTGTGTGAGCGCGATCTGGATTCCTTTCAGCAATCCCATGAACACGGCAAATGGGATGACAACTGTGAAAAAAATACACAACAGACACAAGAAGTGCATGATCACGAGTACGGAAGTACCAATTTCACGAACAGCCTGGCGCATCTCATAGAAGAAGTACTGCATCACTGAATGACGGCGGTAATACCTCCACGACTTCCGCCAAGACCAACGCCCTTGATACACAAATTTAAAAAAAGTGATGATGATGCCGACTGTCCATGCAGTTAGCAATACGCCGAAGAGTGCGGCAACGCTCGCGGTGCTCTTTGCAGGATCGCCGAGCAGAGTTGGCACGGAGTACATGAACAATCCGTTGATACCAAGGAATGTCAGATTCGCGAGTCCATAGATGCACAGAAGCTCGTCGCGGCTTTTTTCTCGTGGCTTGAAGAAACACAGGGCGCTCGAGGAAATGGCCGCACCGATCTCCTCGTACCACCACCCACCGATCACCCCGACAAGGCAGGCGACGATCATCGACAACGGACCGAAGTGCGCGAAGGCGAAGATGCCGAACACGCCGCCAAGAAACCCACCGAGGTAGTTCCGACTGGTCACAGACCGCATGAGACAACTCCTTTGTGAAAGACCGAAGAACCCGATCAAGCCGACATGGCCTGAATTGAGCGCATTCTGGACTCTTTTAATACTCTGTCAAATATGGCAAACCTGATTGACCCCCGGATTCCGGTCTCTACAATGCCCGCATACTTCGATTCCACCCCCTCTAAATGTGCGGAATCTTCGGATATGTCGGTAAGCGATCGGATGCCGTTGAATTAGCTGTTGAAGGACTTAAAAGCCTCGAGTACCGCGGGTATGACTCGTGGGGTGTGGCCTGGAAACAGGACGGCGCTCTTTCTGTTCAAAAAGAAATCGGGAAGATTAGCGGCATCAACGGTCGCGATTTGAGTACGAACTGCAGCCTGGCCATTGGCCACACGCGGTGGGCAACGCACGGAGGAGTCACCAAAGAAAATGCCCATCCACATTTAAATGAAGATAAGACGATTGCAGTGGTCCATAACGGCATCGTCGAGAACTACCAGGAGCTACGCGATGAATTGAAAGCAAAAGGACATGAGTTTCTCTCGCAGACTGACACTGAAGTGATTCCTCATCTTATTGAAGAGTATTTGAAGGAGACCGATGACTTCGCGCATGCAGTCCGCCTTGCATGTAAGCGCTTCACGGGACGCTACGCACTGCTCGCTGTTCATACAACCAGCGACACGATTGTTGCTGCACGTACCGGCTCACCGCTGATTGTGGGAGTCGAGCGCGACAACGGACACTCTGGCTTTTACATCGCGTCCGACACGCCAGCATTCATGAAGGAGACACGCTTCGTTCAGTATCTCGATGACGGAGAGATGGTCGTCTGTGACGGAAAAAGCATTATCTTCTCGGATATTGAAACAGGTGCAGAGCGTATGAAGCGCGAGATCGAAATTACCTGGACTCCCGAACAAGCAGAGAAAGGAGACTTCGCGCATTACATGATGAAAGAGATTATGGATCAGAAGGAGTCCGTCGCTCGCGCCGTAAATCAAAGCGAGGAAGAAATTGTGACCATCGCAAAAGCCATCAAAGCTGCACGCGGAACATTCCTTGTTGGATGTGGAACCGCACACAAAGCATGCATGGCTGCGGAGTATTTCTTCTCGGTCGTTGCGCAGCACCACGTGAACGTAGCAGCAGCGAGCGAATTCAAGCTGTATCACCACTTCCTTAAACCTGAGAGCTTGCTGATTGTTGTCTCACAGAGCGGCGAAACGGCAGACGTGTTGGAAGCGATGAATGTCGCCAAGAGCAAGGGGGCAAAAGTATTGTCGATTGTGAACGTTGCAGGTTCGAGCATCGATCGTCAGTCCGATTACACACTGCGCATTAACGCCGGACCAGAGCGCGCGGTTGCATCGACGAAAGCATTAACAGGACAGATGGCGGTGTTGCTTCTGACGTCATACGCACTTGCTGGAAAATTGGACGAAGGACGAAAGCTGCTTCTTGAAACAGCGTCGATGATCAACGACATGTTGAACCCGCGCTACGTCGAACGCCTGCGCAACCTTGCCGATCGCATCAAGCAGCAAGAAGATCTCTACATCATCGGTAAGAGCTGGAACTATCCGATGGCCATGGAGAGCGCGATCAAAATTCAGGAAGTCAGTTACATCCACGCGGAAGGTTTTGCCGGTGGTGAATTAAAACACGGACCAATTGCACTCATTGAAGAGGGGACTCCCTGCATTGTGTTAATGGGCAACGATGAAGTAACGCCCGATGTTCTGAGTAATGCCGTGCAATTAAAAGCTCGCGGAGCACTCGTTATTGGTATTGCACCAGAGAACAATGAAATCTTCGATGAGTGGATTAAGGTGCCAGATGCTGGTTCAGCACAGCCTCTCGTGAACATCATCCCCATTCAGGTTCTTGCGTACGAGCTTGCGGTAAAGCGAGGCAAGGATCCGGATATGCCACGAAACTTGGCGAAGTCGGTGACGGTGAAGTAAGAGTGTCATGCTGAGGAGGCCCGTAGGGCCGTCTCGAAGCATGGAATTCATTAATTTCACCCTTCGAGACGTCGCGCTTCGCGCTCCTCCTCAGGGTGACACACCTGCTTTTTGTAAGAAGTCTGACGTTTTGATAAATCTGAAAGCTTTTCATACTCACCACTAATCAATGCTTCCTTCTTCGCTCTGCTCCATCCTTTAATAATTTTTTCCCAATGTATCGCCTCTCCCACATCTTGAAACTCAGATCGGTAGACCAGGGTTACTGGCCGACGCCTCGTCGTATAGCACTTTCCATCTATGCCTACATGATGTTCTTCTAATCGTCTTTCAAAGTCATTCGTTATGCCTGTGTAATACGAACCATCACGACAACGAAGAATATAGACATGGTATGTTTTAGACATCTATCGACTATAGAATAGATTGCAGAAATTCGATGCTTTGCTGCACTAAAGCATTGAAGCAGATCAGCTACCTTTCATCCGGCGGTAATCCGTAGTAGTCGTACAAGAACGTCGCAATCTCTTTAAAGAGGGGAGCGGATGTTGCTTCAGCGAAGATGCGCTGGGCGAATTTCGGTCGGTCCACTTTGACGAGCAAAATGAACTTCGGATCATCGGGCGGTGCGTAGCCCATGAAGGTGTTCACTGTTGAACCAGTGCCAGATTCGTAGCGGCCACCAGGTCCTGCAATTTGGGACGTTCCCGTTTTACCAGCTAGGCGATGTCCCGGAACTTTACCGGCTTTCGCAAATCCGTAGTCGGAAGAGTTCGCAAGCATCTGCGTAATGATGCGAGAGCTTTCGGGTGTAAGAACTTGATCAACCGTTTGAGACTCCGATTGCTCAATAGTTCCATCGGCGTGAATAATGTGATCGATAATCATCGGCTTCATCAACTTTCCACCGTTCGCTAGTGCAGATAAGGCGGTAATGACTTGGAGGGGAGTTGCGGAAAATCCATGACCGAAGGCCGCTGTTGCAAGATCGGATGCGGCCCAGTCTTTCCACGGCTTCACCTCTCCACTCAGTTCATCTTCCAATTCAATGCCGGTGAGACGACCGAAACCAAAGCGGGTGATGACACGCTCAAACAGTTTGCGACCAAGCGTTCCGGACACGTGCGTCATGCAGGTGTTGATAGACCAAGCGAGACAATCGGTCATGCTTACTTTTCCGTAGTAACTAAGAAGAGCATTTTTGATTTCGAATTCATCCACTTTGACAGGACCAATGTCGTCGTAAATATCGTCGGGTTTTATTTCTCCCTGGTCGATCGCAATCGCCATCGTAATCGGCTTCATAACGGATCCCGGTTCGTAGATTTCCTGAATGGTGCGGTTCAGATAGGCACCGACTCCGATGTTATTTTTATACTTCAGCCACACTCCTTTAATGTCCGTTGGGAATACTTCGTATCGCGCGTTTTCACCTTGGTACACGTAGTATCGTGCAAGATCTTTCAGGTCGTACATTTTTTCAACCTCGTTAAGCTGCTCCTGTGCTTTTTCCGAAAATGTCGCCCGACCCTCTGGAGAGAACACCATCGGTAAGTATTCTTTCACAATACGTGCGTTGTTGATGGGGTTATAAATCTCGGCAACCATTTTGGCTTCCTGCTCCGGCAACAGATACACGGGCACTTTTTCATACACCTCCGCGTAGTTGTTACGATCAAACACCGGCGCATTGGCCATCGCAATCACGCGACCGGTCGCAGGGTCCATCACAATCGCCTGAACCGCATCGGCTTTATAGTCTTTCACCGATCGATCAAGAATGCGCTCGATCTCTTTCTGAATAAACGGATCGATGGTGAGAACCACCGTATCGCCATCTTTTGCATTCACGATTGTTTGATCGGATGTAAGAATTTGTCCACCCTGCAGGTCGCTCACCGTGCTAATGAGACCTTCCTGTCCGCGCAGCTGTGAATCGAACGTACGCTCCACTCCGTACTGGGCTTCCTGGTTCGTGTTCAAGAATCCAACCGCAGCCGAAGCAATGGATCCATCAGGATAGAACCGCCAGTGCTCAGCCAACAGCGCAATGCCGCGTAGTGGATCTTTAATACTTTCGAGTTCTTTGCGTGTTGCAGAATTTTGACGGCGGGCATTTGTCTCTTTCAGCGATTCCAGTTTCTTCTGTTTAATAAGAAGAGAAAGATGCGGCGGCAGCTGACGCATGATTGGTACGTATCGCAGCGGCCGAGAGCGGAGGGAATAGGCAAGCTTAGATGCATCAAGACCCAGTGGGGGAGCGAGCTTTCGCGCAATAGTAGAAAGCTTGAGCTGATTGATCTCTTCGGGATCAGCAAAAATAAGTTTCTGCTCCTCATTAATAGAGACACCCGGAATGTCCATGTCACGAACCGCGATCATCTCGTCTTTTGTCGCGCTATATTTTACCGGCACGAAGGTGACGCGTTGCTGCGAAATGCGTCGCTCGATATCACGAGCAAACAAGCGACGTACTTCCGTAATATCCGGTACCGATGCCTTACCGGTAACCGTCGTACTCAGATCTTGTGGAATAGGCTCAAGAAGAGAACCTGAGGAAAGCTGACTAAGGAGTGTAAGCGGATCGTACGCAGCGGCATATGGCGAACCGATGAATCCAACCAACTCGCCCGGACACTGCCGATCACCAGTTGAGCAGACTTCGTGAAACTCCGGCGTCACCAAAGCATCGGCTAACGTTTCAGCAATCATAGAAGGATCGTCCACCACGAGTGGGTCTACATAGAGGAGGTCGAGTGTTGTGTTCGTTGCGAGAATGCTTGTTTCACCGGTCTTGCTATTAAGCGCCAAAATTTCTCCACGCTGAGCGGGAAGTTTCACTCCACCGAAATGCTGCGACTGCGCCATGGCGTAATAGTCACTGCGATCAATAATCTGGAGTTCGGCTAAGCGAGAAACGATCAACAATCCACAAATCACCATGAATCCGTAAATAAACACCATGCGCTGGGCCAAAGACCGCTTTTTTTGGGTTTCTGACTGCGCCGGAGAGTATCGATAAGTCGGCATCGGAGGCAGGGAGAATATACCAAAGAAAGGCCCTTTGCGACCGTAAAACCGACATTTCGGGCATAGAATAAAGGGTCAATTTATGTTATAATAGATAGATGGAATTTCCCGATCTGAGCGGCCTTCCTGGGGACCAATATTTGGCCCGTTTGCAGCAACACTGCACGCAATTGGGCGTATCCGATATTCACGCATCTCCAGAAAAAGGGGAGGTGAGAGTGGAAATTCGTCTCCGCGGCATGTTGGAATCACTGCCTCCAATGACCGCACAAATGTATGAGCAGTTTATGCGGGCGATCAAATTCGCGGCAAAACTCAAACTGAACGTGACCAACGTTCCACAGGACGGTCAGTACACATTCCAAACAGATGGCTCCGATGCTCAGCCGATTCGCACGGTTAACGTCCGTGTCGCAACGCTTCCATCGCGCTTTGGTGAAACAGTCACCCTCCGCTTGCTTGACCCTCGTCGCGGCATTGTTCCGCTTGAGGAACTTGGCTTTCCTGGCGACATGAAGCAGAAACTTGAAGAATTGGTAAAGCTTCCAAATGGATTAATCCTTGTTACGGGTCCAACTGGATCCGGTAAGACGACGACGCTGTATTCCATGTTATCAACGCTCATTGGAACCAAGCGCAATATCATCACGTTGGAAGACCCGGTGGAATATGAAATTCCCGGCATTGTGCAGAGTGAGATTGATCCCGATCACGGATTCACGTTTGCATCGGGTCTGCGTTCTGTTCTCCGTCACGATCCGAACGTTGTGCTTGTGGGAGAAATTCGCGATCTCGAAACGGCTCAGACAGCCATTGATGCGGCGCTCACAGGTCACTTGGTTATCTCAACGCTTCACACAAACTCTGCCATTGAAGCAATTCCACGTCTGCTCTCGATGGGTGTGAGTCCGTATACATTCGCGCCGGCTCTTCGGGCTATTCTGGCTCAGCGTCTGATTCGTACACTGTCCGATGAGGCAAAAGCCCGTCCGCAAATTGATACAACCGACTCATCTATCTATACCGGTCGCTTGGCATTGCCTGAACTCGTAACGGTGACCCCTACGCTTCGCGATATGATTTTGAACCAGGACAGCGAAGAGCGCATGCTTGAGCAGGCTCGCAAAGATGGCTATCTGACCATGAAAGAATGGGGCGACATTCTCATTGAGCAGAAGATCACCACCAAAGAAGAGATCGAGCGTGTGACGGCGTAATAAGGATGTAGGAGGTAGGAACTAGGAACTAGCTTTTGCAGTTCTTTTCTTTTTACTACTTCCTAGATCCTAGTTCCCAGTTCCTAAGCTTGTTCATCTCCTGTATTCGACAAGGCGGAAAGATCTTGCGCTATATCCGCGAAGTCCCGTACCATTTTCCCCTATGCTCCGACGTCACCGTGCTCGCCGTGGACCTTATGCGATGGCCGCTCCGTCGGTCGTCCCATCCATCGTCCGCAGTCTCATCCTTCTCGCTCTGTTGGGACTCATTCTATACGGCTTCACTCAGTTGATGTTCTGGGTATTTGGCGGAACCGATTTGCCACGCACCGCCGCCACACTCACCGTTGAAGAGGGAGGAACCGTCAACGTTGCGGTAGAAGATGGTCTTCTTCGCCGCGTGGAAGATACCTTGAAAGTCTACCCGGAAGATCGTGTTGTCACCGGTGCCACCGGCAATGCACAGCTCTCATTCTTTGATGGATCCGCTTCGCGCATTGATGCAGATTCCGATCTGACAATTGCCGAAGATTCACAAGATGCAGAGAGTGCCCAGTGGGAAGTGAGCTTTGCTAAAGGAGCATTGTGGGTTCAAACACCAAGTCTTGAAACATACTCTGGGACCATTGCACGCACCGTTACATTCCCGCGCTACAGTGCGCTGCTGACCAGCGATACAGAAGTTGTATTGGAAGAAGATCAGCTGATGGTGTTTAGCGCAGATGGACAAGGGATCTCCGTCACCATCGAAGGGTTAGAGCAACCGATCATCATTGGTGAAGGACAACAGTACAAACTGCCAGAAGGGGATATCAGTGGCGATCCATATGCCTATCGATCAGCGATCGAACCACTAGCGGTACAGCGCGCATTCGTTACCGAGTCTCGCACGATGATGGTGTCATCCGTCCCATCCGTCGATACCGGCACTGGCGCGGCTGTTGATACAGAGCCGCTCACGGTCGTTGAGCCAGTAAACGGCGCAACAGTCACAACAGCGAGCGTCCGCGTAACTGGTCGTATCACATCCGTTGTTGAACGCGTGCGCATCAACGGCTACGACGCAACAATCGATGCGGCAGGTGGAACCTTTAGTCAGGAACTTGCATTGCAAACCGGCAACCAGACCACACTGCAGATTGAAGCATTAGACGCTCGTGGTCTGACAATTGGCCAAGAGAGTCGCACTGTATATAGAGGATCAACAACGGTCGCATCACCCGTGATCACGTCTCCCGGTGTAGCCGGACAAACGTATCGAACACAGAAAGAAGAGATTGCGATCAGCGGTACAACACCCGCATCAACTGTTGGCATCATCGTGAACGATTATCGTCTGCAGCTGTATCGCTCGGGTGACACCACGTGGAGCTATCTTGCAAGCAAAGCTCTGGGCAACTTGAAAGATGGACAAAACATCTTTGATATCACCGCAGTCGACGCTGCAGGAAATCGCAGCGCTCCCGTTCGCATAACGGTGGTCATTGAACCTGGAGCGGAAGGCGTCATTGGTGGCGGTACGACGAGCTCTACTCCAACGGTGTCCGAAACCGATCTGCCGAATAATGATCCATTGATGCCAGGAACCATTGCGATCACTGCCCCTCAGCCAGGAACCGTCTACACAGCAACTGGCAGTGAATTCCTATTGGAAGGAACGGTGCCGCGTGAAACGGGATCAGTCTGGGTAAACGGCTACAAGCTGCAACTCTATAAGCCAGGTGTAACGTTCTGGAACTATATCGCGAAAACGGAGTACAACACGCTAAAACCAGGAACAAACGTGTACCGCATTGTCGCTCGCGATACGCAGAACAGAATCCTTGATCGCTTTGAGTACACAGTGACGTATAACCCGTAAGAAGCTGATGGCTTTTAGCTGATAGTTTTTAGTTTGGAAATCATAGAATTTAGCATTTTCATAATTTCCAGTAGCAAAGCATCACTCTGCTTGTAATCCAGTTCTTTCATTTTTGGCAAACACTTTGCGATATACAGTTGTGTTTCTAATTCTGCACCGGATGAATAGGCAATAAAGAGAAAGTGAAGAAAGTCTTTGCGAGTACTACGATTTTTTCCTTCTGCGATATTCGATGCAATCGAAACTGCCGCTCTGCGCATTTGAGATGTCAGGCCAAATTGTTCCTCACGAGGAAACGATTCAGTCACTTTATAGATTGCAACAGCAAGATCGATTGCCCGTTGCCACACAATTAGATCTCTATACGATTTGATAGCAGTAGTCATACCAGAACAATAAATCTTCAACGTAATCTGTAAACTTCAGCGCGCTGAAGCACTGAAGCGCTTTTATCTTGCTTTCTAAAAGCTAACAGCTATCAACTAAAAACTAATGCCCGCTCGCTCAATCGCTTCTTGCATGCGCTGAGGGACGGTGGCTGTTATTTCATGATCCTTGTGATCTGCTGGTGATTTGAATGTCAGTTTCCATGCGTGCAGACAGAGGAAGTCGATCCCCGTTGATGCGCTGAGTTTTTCACTGCCCTGCGTTCTGTAGGTCGGGTCGCCTAGAATGGGATGGGCAATGCCGTGCAAATGGACGCGAATTTGGTGGGTGCGGCCAGTGTGCAATTCACACGAAAGCAATGCTGCATTATTTCCTCCGGTTGCAACAGTTCGATACGTCGTCTGTGCTTCACGCGTTTTACTAGAGCCGAGAATGGTCATCTTCGTGCGATCTCCAGTCGACCGGCCAATCGATGCGTCAATAGTTGCTGCAGGGGGCTGAGGAACGCCCGCTACCAATGCGAGATAAAACTTCTTCACCGTTCGGTGCTCAAACTGCATCTGCAGTTCTTTATGTGCAGCTTGGCTCTTGGCAATAAGCAAACAACCGGTTGTATCCTTATCGAGTCGATGAACTAGTACAGCGGAACTGGAAAAGGGGATTGAACGCTCGGCAAACAAATAGGCAATACCATGAAGAATAGTGGCTGCATCTTTCGGAATCCCCGCTCCAGGATGAACAGGAATGCCCGCAGGTTTATTAATAACAAAACACGCATCGTCTTCGTACAACACTTCCAGTTTCAAATCAGTTGCCTCTAATCGCGTTTCCGTGACAGGTGCCCCAGTTGCCGATACTTCAATCACATCTGTCTCTTCCACAATCATCGCTGCCTTGCGAGCAATGCGTCCATTAATCATCACCAAGCCCTCTTTGACCATATCTCGTGCTTTAATACGGCTAATTGCCGATCCATCATTGGTCAGAGCAATATCGAGCCGGCTGGGTTTAAGGGGGGAAAACTTGTGCACGGAGATATCATAGAGCATTGACAAATAAAAATACTAATTTAGGGTTATAGTGTCCTACAGCATTGATGCTGCAGGATAAGAGCACGCGGATTGTACCTCCTGCGTGATGCCGGAAGACCTGTTAAGCCTTGAGGTCTTCCGGCCTCTTTTTATTTTGGGTATATATTGTAGAATTCACCTCCTCCCTGCGTTTTGTTTGGGGAGGGTTGCTCTCGCAGTCATGACGACTGGATGAGCTGAGAGCAGGGAAGATGTCTGATCCACACATCATCCCTGCTCCCCTCTTTTTTTGTATGGACGTAAGGTACAATTCAGTCATGTCGAACGATGAACTCCTGACACGCGGCGTTGCCAATGTGATCCCCCAGAAACTTGCCGTTCAAAAATTAAAAGAGGGGAAGAAACTACGAGTATATCTTGGCATTGATCCGACAGGTGCTCATCTGCACATTGGACACGCAGTGCAGCTGCGCAAGCTTCAGCAATTTGCCGATGCAGGGCATGAGGTAATTTTCTTAATTGGAAGTTTTACCGCGATGATTGGTGACCCAACAGGAAAAGATACCCAGCGCGAGCCACTGACATTCGAACAAGTAAAAAAGAATTTTGAGTCCTATAAAGACCAAGCATCGAAGGTGCTCGACTTTTCAAAAATCACAATCGAATACAACCACGAATGGCTCAAGAAACTCGGCTTTGATGATATCACTGCCCTCGCCAGCAATTTTACGGTGCAGCAAATGCTCCAGCGCGATATGTTCGAAAAGCGCATGAACGAAGAAAAGCCAATTGGCGTTCATGAATTCATGTACCCTCTAATGGTTGGGTATGACTCTGTTCACTTGGATGTTGACTGTGAAATTGGCGGTACAGACCAAGAATTCAACATGCTCGCAGGTCGCACACTACAAAAAGCCTATGGTAAGCGCGAGAAATTCGTCCTCACCAATAAGCTCATTGAAGGAACGGATGGCCGCAAAATGAGTAAGACGTACGACAACTGTATTTACTTGGATGACACACCTAAGGACATGTACGGAAAAACGCTATCGATTAAAGATGATCTGATTGCGACGTACATGGAATGCTGCACTGATATCCCTGTAAAAGAGATTCAGAGTGTGGAAAAGAAAATGCGCGAAGGAGCGAATCCGAAGGAATTTAAAATGCGCCTCGCTCGTGAACTTGTGACTATGTATCACAGCGATGATGCTGCACTAAAAGCCGAAGAGGAATTTAATGCCGTGTTTGCAAAAGGAGGTATTCCCGATGACATGCCTGAAGCAACAGCAAAGAAAGGGGAGTTGCTGATTGATCTTCTTGTGCGCGAAGAGATTGTTGCTAGCAAATCCGAAGCTCGCAGATTAATTGATCAGAAAGCCGTATCGATCGATGGCACAGTTGTTGAATCACATGATCAAGCTGCTGCTACTGGCATCATTAAGGTTGGGAAGAGGAAGTTTGTGAAGATTTCCTAATTACGCCGAATTCTCCTTAAGACTAAGATATTTATTAAAGAACGGTATTTCGCGATGCATTTGTATAAATGGCTCAAAATCAGAAATCCGCGGCTCCCAGTTATTCATGCACTCCATAAGAAGACTGCGATGCCTCTCAAGAAGATCTTCTATATTTCTTTGATAGAAACGACCAGGCTTTTCGGGTTTAACCCTTTGCAATGTAGTCAGCAAGCGAGAGCGAACACTGACATCAAGAGGTTTAACCCACTTTAAATC
Organism: Candidatus Peribacteraceae bacterium; assembly: GCA_044228075.1. Lineage (GTDB taxonomy): Bacteria > Patescibacteriota > Gracilibacteria > Peribacterales > Peribacteraceae > JAKQEM01. The sequence goes on along the minus strand of JBGAVO010000007.1, from coordinate 53,064 downwards.
TCTTTCATTGTTTTCATCTAACAGATACTGGCGCAATGCTTCAGCTGGATTTTCTCTGTTAAAAAATGAAGTCATGTCCGATCTGAAACTTGTCCTTTCAGGGGAAATATTACCATTATGAAGTACCGCATTAATAGCATCTCCAACAGCATATTGTTCACTACAAAGATGTGTCTGTATATGAATGGATGTTTTTGCAAATGACGCCTTTTCTTCATCTACCTTCATGTGTGTCCGAATAGTTCCCGGCTGATACATGTCATGCCACTTTGTTGCCGTCATCTCCTCCAATAGTCCATAATACACATATAATGGAATGGAATGCCCTCTAGTATCTTTCCAGTCAATCATTGAGAGTGCTGCACGTCGCACAAAATAATCAGGCGGTAGGTGTCCTGCCATATCATGAAAATCTTCATGCTCCTGTGCATCAACTATAGTGAGATTGCGCTTCCCCTCGCTACTTCCTAGAAAGGAGCGAGGAACTCCATGGTGCCGGTTTGAATAACCGGAATGCATTAGATCCAATGCTACCAAACATCTATGAAACAAAGCAGCATACTTTGATTTACACCATCGCTCTTCGCCACATCCACATGCAGGTGACCGAGCCGAGTATGAATGCGAAGAACAACATAGAATTAGATGAGGGAAGTGATGCTATAAATACAGAATGTTAAGACGACTAGGGCCTGAAACTGAGGGCGCATAAGAAAGAAGGAGAAGATTTACACTGATCGAACGCGGAGAGTGACAGTACATCCCATCGACTGCAGAGACCGCTGTAGGCGCTGTGTAGAGATACGATGGGCGACTGAAGGGAGATAGACCCGAATACCACTACTTCGTGGGTAGGTACTTACCAAAGCAATCAACTGATCGACATCAATCACATTCTCTGCGCGCAACATTTCCGACCAGTCGATAACCGCGGTAGGCCGACCGTCGCCAAGGCTATGGCCGGCAGGGGAGTGGCCGAGTGCGGGTGAGGGGAGTGAGGTCACGGATTGGAGTGTACGTTCGTACACCCATAAATGCAAGAGCATTGTGATGGAATTTTTAAAAAATAGGTACGGAGCACTTAGAAGTGTCGACCGGTCTGCTCCGAGCGCAGGCCATCACGCTTCGGAACTTGATGGACCAGCGAGGGGCGATCGGTCGACCGCATGAAACAAAAAAGCGGCCCCTCTCGGAGCCACCAGATCGACACTAAAAAAGAGGCCCCATGTGAATCAATCACACAGAGCCTCTCTAAAAGCTATCAGCTAGAAACTAGAAGCTATTTAATCATTCCATCAATCGCTGCTGCGAAGGTCTCGTATGGATACGCACCGCTGATCTTCTGCTTCTGACCATCTGGTCCAAGAATCCAGAACCCTGGTGTTCCATCGATACCGGAAGCAGAACCATCTGCCTGATCTTTGGTTACTTCTTCCTTGTACTTATCGGAATCGAGACAGTCATCAAAGCTTGCGGAGTTTAGACCCAAATCCTTTGCGTACTGCTTAAATGTGCCGACAGCATCCGCAACGCCGCTCCATGCTGCCTGTTGCTCGAAGAGCTTATCGTGCATCTCCCAGAACTTACCCTGGTCATCTGCACACTCGCTGGCTTCAGATGCCTTCTGAGCGAATGGGTGGAAGCTGAGGGGGAAGTCGCGCGAGACATACTTCACTTTGCCTGTATCGATGTAGTTAGCCTTGATCTGGCTGTAGGTCTGTGTGAAGTGACGACCACAGAATGGACACTGGTAATCAGTAAACTCAATAATGGTGACAGGCGCATCATCCTGACCAATGAATGGATCATCATCGACAGTAGCAGGCGTGTCGTTTGTTGGCTCAGGAGTCGGAACCGTGTTATCGACAGCAGTAGGAGCCTGAGGGACATTATTTGGCATGTTGACGGCAACGCCGTTCATACCGTTAGCAATAACGTAGCCGACGATAAGGCCACCAAGGGCGAGCGTCGCGCCGAACCACGGGTTGTTCGTAGGAGACATGGAAAAAACAGGAAGATAATACGGTCAAATCATACAGTGTTTACTCATCATTCATCAATTGCTGATGGATCTCTTTCAGCTGCGGACTCGTGACATGAGTATATATTTGTGTTGTAGAGAGATCTTTATGACCGAGCATCTCCTGCACACTGCGCAAATCGGCCCCCTTACGCAGCAATGTTGTGGCAAACGAATGGCGCAACGTATGAGGGCTTGGATTCGTCACAATACCGGCAGCTCGCGCATGCTTTTTCACAATTTCATAAATACTGATTCGCGACAGCCGAAATTCTTCTCCTGGCGGCATAATGTCTGTCGCCCTGTCAGCATTGCGAATAAAGAGAGGGGAGAGGTGGTCTGTCCTGCTGTTCATGTAGTCCTGGAGCGCAGAAACAGCCCTATCAGAGAGGAAGACAACACGGATCTTAGAACGTTTTCCTCGCACCGATATCTCTCGTGTTTGGAAATTCAAATCTTTCACATTCAGTGAACGTAGCTCCGCTAAGCGTAATCCGGTCGAAAAAAACATTTCGAGAATAGCTTTGTCGCGCTTGCCCTCTCTTTTTTCCGGATCGGGCGCGGAGAGGAGGCGGTCAAGTTCCTCCCCTGTTAGAACCTGAACCTGTCTCTTTTCCTCTTTGAAGAGCTTAATTCGGTCGGGGGGGTATACTTCGAGCTCTTCTTCCTGAATCAGGTAGCGGAGGAATGCACGGAGAACAGTAAGGTGATGATTTCGGCTTCGTAGAGCCATTTCTCCGTTCTGACGTGTCCGGAATTCGGCCAAAGCCTGCTTGTAGTCTCTTATGGTCTGCTTATCAAATTCTTTGACAGAAGTGATAGGTAGTAGTCTGACTAGTAGATCCAATGATTGTTGATAATTGGTAATCGTAAGCTTCGATTTATTTTCCTCCGTCTGCAGAAATTGCAGATACCGTTTGATGGCCAAAGATAGCGGGGTGGGGGAAGAATTCATCGATCTATCGTACTTAACATAATGAAGTTTATGTTAACCATTTAAATAGTGCAAGAGCATTTTGAGGCTCTTACAGCCCACCGGTGTCCGTTTGTTCCTGGCCTTCAATTGCCTCATCAGCGTTCAGGGGCCACAGATAATCCAAAAACATTCCGTAGTACAACACGCCAAATACTTCGCGTTGAAATGACCACCGTTCCGCACCACCCGCGGGTTCCCTATCTTGTGCCGGGTAGATTTGTAATCCAAACCAACCCTGCCGTATGGCAAGTAATCGGATCCGACCTAGGTGGTACTGGTCGCTAATTGCTACCACACTACTACAATCGGATGTCAAGTTTCGCGTGAAGTGTAAATTTTCCGCCGTTGATCGTGATTGTTCTTCAATCACAATGTCGCGCATATCCACTCCTTGTTTTAATGCTTCGCGTCGCATCACAAATGCTTCGCTCTGCGCATTGCCCTCTCCCCTACCTCCGCTGAGGATCAGCCTCTTCACGTTCTCGTTCCGGTATAAATCGGCTGCAGCAGCCACTCTACGGACAATAGCGGGCCCCGGATACGAACCACGGTAGACCGCGGCACCAAAGACAATCGCACAATCGACGGGGAATTCAGCATTCCCTTCAAATGACTCATGGACGTAGGTGTACGCCGACAAATACAGAATAAGCATGGCAAGACAGCATCCGACAAAGATCTTCATGGTCCGGTGATACCAGGGATGCACATCCATGACATTAGTACGGAACAATCGAAATATGTGAAGCGATAGGAGGCAGGCTGTTATTCCATGGTGGCCACTGATGAATCTCGACCCGATCCACCTCGGTCATATTGCGGATAATTCGCAGTGCTTCTTCAACCGGCAATCCCGTTACTTTCTCGCGCACCTCCTTGCCAAATAACGCTCCTGTTGGCGAAAGCGGATCGAGGACGAATTCCTGGCGCGCCGTAAGGTCGACCGTGAGCTTAATCCACGACAAGTTATCATCGTAGGCGATCACGTGAGCAATAAGGTCCTCACGGCCAATTTCTTCATCGAGCAATCGACTCCCCTCACGTACGTGCGTTTTCAACTCATCGCGAAGGGTGTGCAAAATATAATCGGAATCGTAGGCGAATATCGTGTGGGAGATTGATCCTTCAATGGGAATAGAAGCCACCTCTTGGCCTTGCAACTGCGTCGGCAACACAAAGCCACTGTACGTTGTCTTGGTGAGATGTGCGTACGTTGCAGAACTGAGCAGCACAAGGAAATGTGATGGATCGTTGAAGTTCTGTTCTTCGACCATTTCTTGAATAGAAAGCTTCGCATCGGCGAGCAATTCTGTTTCCAGACGCTTACGCGCGAGCTCCAAATCTTCGGCACGGAGAATGGTGCGATACGCCGTTTTACCGCCGGTAGCTGCCTGACGGTTTTCACCATAGACCAAACTTCGTTCCTCCGGAGCCAATCCAGGAATTTCCCATTTGAGTCCAGCGGGGACATTTCCACGATCGCCGATAATTTGCCCGTACAAGTCGACATCATCTGCTTTTGCACGAACAGCAAGCTCTGTACCCGCCTCAACAATCGCGTGATCAAGAATGCGGAAAATCATTCCTGCCTGGTTCGTAAAGCGCGTCCCTGCACGAAGTTCATAGGTATCGTTCGATTTATTCACGACCGTCATCTGCGTTTGTGAGGACGTACCAATGAACTCCTTACTGATATGATCGAATGTCACTGCTTTGCGAATGTTCACCGTCACCGGAATCAGTGGCACGCGCCGAACGCCCGCGGCAATATCGGCCGTCGCTCCAGTCTGAACGAGGAAGATGTTCACCGTCTGACTGATTGTTTCCTGGCGAGGACGAACGCGAATTTCGGCAGATGGAAGGAGACGGAATACAACGAAGAAAAACAGAAGTCCGCTGAGACCAACCAGCGAGAATATACGCAACTTTGGAACCGATAACAGGCCCATCGCCTGAAGCTGTGACTTCAATTGTTGTCGCCAGAGTTGCGGCGAAAACACACGCAGTGCTTCATCCATTTTAGGATTTCCAGTCAGAAGTGTGCGGATATGCTTCGTGCGATCGAGCACGCGGATTCCCGCAGATCGTGCTTCGGCAGCAATGGCCGGATGCTTGGTTGCGATGCGCAATCGCTGTTGCATCTTTTTACACTGAGCAAGAAATTGCTTGCGCACTTCGGGTTGTGCGAGCAGTTCGATTTCACGTCCGGATAGCACCAATAAAATATCACCGTCTGATTCACGCATGCGTTCAGCAAGCGCGGACCATGCCTCCTCCGACTGTGGGAAGAGAACGTGAATCGATGATGTGCCGGATTTCGGCATGAAGTCAGATCGGGGAAAGCAATCTCAGCGAATCGTTAAAGCGTCGAGTGCAGGAAGGTGTTTGCCGGCGACAAAATCGAGCATCGCTCCGCCGCCAGTACTAACAAAGGTGTACGCACTCATATCGAGTCCGTAGCGTGTGTGAAAATCAATCGTATCTCCGCCACCAACAATCACAATAGCACCGCTATCGCATGCATCTTGTAATACGGTTGCGATGGCAATGCTCGCTGCCGCGAATGCTTCTTGTTCATACATACCGAGGGGGCCGTTCCATACGACACACGCAGAATCTTTAATGATGCGGGAATAGATATCCACTGTCTGCGGGCCAACATCAAATACCGCTCTATCCGATCCAATGGCAGAGAGCTCGACTGCTTGTGCCTCTGCAGATGCATCAGGGTTTGGGGCAACGACAGCATCGACCGGAACATGAAGAATTGCTTTTCCATTCTGCCCCGATGATGCGCGCATCGCCTGAGCTTGAGGCACAAACTCTTTTTCTACAAGCGATGAGCCAGTGTCGAATTCTTCCGCGAGTAAAAAGGTATTCGCGATCGCACCACCAACAAGCACGTGATCGCCACGTTCCATAAATGCAGTGATGACGGGAAGCTTGGTTTCAATTTTAGCGCCACTCACAATGAGCGTTAAAGGTCGCTTGGGGGAATTGGTCACGGATGATAAATGCGTCACTTCCTGCTCCAGTTCAATACCCATGTACGCAGGCAAGATTTTGGGAATACCCGTCATGCTCGCATGGTCACGATGACAATTGGTGAACGCATCATTCACATAGATATCAGCGTAGGAAGCAAGCTCCTGTGCAAACGATGCATCATTCGCCTCTTCACGTGCATCAAAACGCAGATTTTCCAACAGCAACACCTGACCTGGTGCTAGATCGTCCACCATCTGTTTCGTCTCCGCTCCAGTACACGACGGAGCAAACCGAACCATCTGTCCCAGCAATCGCTCAAGCACAGGAACTAATGGCCGCTGACTCATGTCCGGTATAACCTTTCCCTTCGGTCGATCTTGGTGTGCAATGATGATGACTGATCCACCGTGATCAACAATAAAACGAATTGTTGGAACAACGGAGACGATGCGCGACTCATCCGTGATACGCCCCTCTTCCATCGGTATGTCAAATCCCGCTCGCACAAGAACGCGCTTTCCCTGAAGGTCGGCGTCAGCAAGTGAGCGGTAAGTTTTCATGCAGCCAGTGTAAAGGAAGCATGGATTCGCCCCAATGAAAATGTCGAACACTAATGGCTATACGTCAACCCATCACCTGCATCAATAAAAGCTACAAGCTACCAGCTAGAACCTATAAGCTAGCGATGTGACTCCCCTCTCTACCATTCCCCTGCTCGCGTTTGCACTCACTGCATTGCTTGGATGTGCAGTACTGCGATTGTTTCCGCACTGGAATCTGCTCGATTTTCCCGATCGATACGGGCTGAAGCGCAGACGACTCCCCTACCCCGGCGGCATTATCGCTCCTCTTGTCTTTATTCTGTTTTTTCCGCTTCTACAAGAGGAAAACATGCGATCCATCGCTGTCATTGCCGCAGTAATTCTTCTTGCGATCACATCGTTTATTGATGATCGCCGACAACTCTCTCCCCTGCTCCGATTAGCGATTCAATGCATCACAGCGCTCATTGTCGTACTTGCGGGTGACTGTGTTGGCGGGCGAATTTGCTCGGTCACAAATCCCTTTGAAGGATTCATCGGCGGACCCATTCTCGACCTCAACGGCATGCTGCCACTGCTCAGTATTGTCATTACGGTTCTATGGCTGATGCTAACGACGAACGCCCTAAACTGGTTTGATGGAATTCCCGGTCAAACAACAGCGCTCAGCACCATCGGCTTTTTGACGATCGGTTTTCTATCGTTGAGTGAACGTGTCAATCAGCCGGAAATTGCCATCGTCGCCTTTGTCTTAGCGGCAATCGCCTTCGGTTGTTTTCTGTTTGATGTTCCTCCACCACGGTTTGTCCTTGGTGACAGCGGATCCATGTTCTTTGGTTTGATGCTTGGCGTGTTAACGGTCTATGCAGGCGGAAAAGTAGCCACAGCATTCCTTGCACTAGGTGTACCAATTATCGATCTCGCGTTTGTCATTCTTAAGCGTATCTCGGAAGGTCACTCCCCATTCAAAGGAAGTATGAGCGGCGAACATCTGCATCATCGTCTTCTGGCAAAAGGATGGAGCCCACGAGCGATCATTGCGCTGACTGCAAGTTTGGGAACAGCATTTGGTGTGACCGCACTGTTTTTGGACACGGCAGAAAAATTGATTGCTGCAGGCATTCTAATTGCTGTCATGTCAGGATTATGGTGGTACAGCAAGAAAACGACTGCGTGAGTCTGTTACTTTCCCTGTGTAACATCGTATACTCTTACACGTTCAACAAACCGGACGTTTTCTTCTCTACCTTTTCCCCTCTTATCTTATGAGCTACAAATTGCTCGCGTCATTCATTACCGGCAGCATGTTGCTGTCTCCAGCTGCGGCTTTTGCTGCAACTGCCGAGGCTGCTGCAACAACTGACATCACCGAGGAAGATGTCATGAACGCTATTGTTCCTTCAGACGCAATGATGGACCGCGGAGGCGGCGGTTATGGCATTGCTCCGTACTACGGCGGCGGCGTTGTTATTGATGCTTCTGTCACCAAAGAAGTAACGCCAGATTTCGTTGCGCTGAACGCGTACTGCGACATCGGCCGAAGCAACGATCGCGATGAGGCAAAGAAAATCGCCGATCAGATCTTCAACGATATCAAGAACGGAGTCGGACAGGATGGACGCGTTCGCCGCTCAGGCCCAGTCTCTGTCTACCCATACTACGATGGAACGGGTAAAGACACAGGCATGTTCATGGCCAACGTCAGCATTATGATTCGCATCATCAAGGTTAGCTCGGCTCAGCGCATTGCAGACCTTGTTGAAAGCAAAGGCTGCAGCCTGAACTGGGATGTCCGCCTAACGGATCCTCAGACCTTCGAGATGGATGTTCTTGATGAATTGACCTCCCGCGTCAACAAGCGCAAGGCAGTCTTCGAGAAGTTGCTCGGCAAGAAGTTGAACAACGTTCTAAGCGCCTCCTTGTACACCTGGGCAGATGGTTACAGCACTTACGACCCAGAGACGAACAAGGTTGATGCAACGACAACATTGAACCTCACGTTCGACCTTGGCAGCCGCACAACATTGCCAAAGACAACTCGTTCATCACGTTCGTCTGTAACGCCAAAGGGCTAGGACAGATCTCAGATATCAGTTTTCAGTGAGAAAGGGCGCCTGAGGGCGCCCTTTCTGATATCTGTGATCTGGCATCTGATATCTCTCAATTTCCCGTGTACTCGATTGGGCTACCCATTGCATGGAACGGCTCAACCTGCACAACAACCGTGCGACGTCCGCGAGGAAGCATCTTCACTTCGGCAACGCCATTTTTAAAATCGAGGGACGAAAGAACTGGTGGATCGAACTCTGCTTCACCATAGGCTGTACGCAGATACACATCTTTCTTCAAAGCAGACTCACTGGCTGTACGACCATCTTTATCAAGCAATGTAATGCGCAAAGTCATCCATGTTCGACCATCGAAACGCGCAGCATGTTGCAACTCAACGGTCTCAATTGATTCAGACGAAGGCACAACGAGTACCGGCGCGTTCGCTTTTGGAGGAGTTGGCGTTTCTGCAACGACCGTCTGTGTCTGCTGAACGACAACTGGGGCAATGGAACTTGATGCAACCGCGACAGGGGCAGGGGCAGGGGCAACAGATGAACGAGATGCGGCAGCAACAGTTGTACCACGAGCTGCAATGCGCTGAGCACGGCGTTCAGCAAGTGTAAGAACTGTGCGCTTTGCACGTGAAGATGTTGCTTTTGTAATGGTCTTACCAGCACCAGGCTTAAGCGTCGGTGCGGGGTAACTCGACTGAACATAGAGCATCGGGTTCACCGTCAGGGACGATGCCTGCGACTGATTCAGTCCTTTGTTGATAGCGGTGTAAGAAGACAATCCTGCATTCAACGCATCGGTATAACTGAATGCCCAGTATGGATGCCATGGGGCAGTATCGCGATCGATCTGGAAGTGCAGATGAGGTCCAGAGGCAGAACCTGTCTTTCCGGAGAGTCCAATTTCCTGACCTTTCTGCACCACATCACCAACCTCTACGAGCTGCGCGCTCAAGTGTGCGTAGCCGGAGTGCAGCACAGTTTCGACCTGAGGAGTATCAGGATCGGGCATGTGCGGATGACGAATGACAATGAAAAGTCCGAATCCACCCTTGTCGTTATCGACGCGAGTGACGATTCCGTTCGCAATAGCGCGAACTGGTGTTCCTTCTGGAACACGAATATCGGTACCAATGTGGCTTCCGTCACCTTCGGCACCAGTGTCGTATGATCCCATGTGTCCCACGGAATACACATCACCCGCAGGAGAGTGATCGAAATCTTTCTTCTGCTCGCTCTGCTTATACGCAGGAAGTGGAATCAGCAGATCCTTTGGAACCTGACGATACGAATTTTCCTCTCCATCACCACCATAGGTCGACCAGCGTGTGTAATCTGGAACAAAGGCAATAGGTGGAACCGTTCCGGTGTACGTCACAAGGCTGTCATCGTACTGACCAAGTGCGGCTTTCCAGAATGCGTACCAACCGTGCTGACCCATCATATTTCCCGATACAAATGCCGTCAGCGAAAACACCGCAATCAGAAACGATGACTTTTGTTTCATAAACTTAATCGCCTGCTTTGGCGGATCCTTCCGGCGACGGATTGTTTTCCGGGCAAATCCGGCTTTCTTTGCCGACAGCAGACGCATACGCTTCATACGGGTTTGGGTGTGAATGTTCACTAGATATATTATCATTTTTACAATAATTTGTCAATGATTGATGCAGTAAAAATACAGCTAAAGGATGCAGAAAAAACGGCTTCTACAGGCCATTCTTTGGCATCCAGCTTGTACAACTTCCCGCTGGATATTCATCTGATTGGGCCTCTGGGCGCAGGCAAGACAACATTCGTTCAAGGGCTCACAAAAGGACTCGGTATTTCTGGTCCGGTTCTTAGTCCAACTTATGCATTGGAACAGCGATATACCGATAAACACGACCGTCCGTTCATTCATATCGACCTCTATCGGATTGATCCGAGCCGCTGCCGTGAGCTGCTTGCCGCAAGCGATGATCACGAAGGAATCCGCTGCATTGAATGGGCAGACCGACTCGATTCCGATGTTCCTGATACACCACGTATCACTATTAGACTGAGTGAAGGTGGTGATGGTCGACTATGCTCCATCGACTTTGATGATATTCCTTTGCCATCAACCTCGCAGATTGAGCAGTGGCAAGAAGCGGTTCGTCTCCCAAAACATATTATCGCCCACTGCCAGGGTGTCGCGGCAATAGGAGCACGTGTCACTGAGTACCTTGCATCGCAGGGAATGGTCGTCCGTCCAACTGCAGTAGAGCGTTCAGGACTCGTTCATGACTTGTTACGGTTCGTTGATTTTAAACATAGTCCCGATCAAGGATTTATCGATCCAGAAGAAGATATCGCTCACTGGAAAATGATCGCGAACAATTTTCCTGAGTTAAAACATGAAGAAGCGTGTGCAACATTCCTGCAGGAAAAAGGATTTGACGCACTGGCATCGATTGTCGAAGTTCATGGCTTACGGCTGCCATCTCCTGAGCGTGTCACCATTGAGCAGAAAGTTCTGTTCTATGCCGACAAGCGCGTAGCGATCGACAAAGTCGTGACTGTCGAAGAGCGTTTTCAAGATTTCCGAAATCGCTATAACAAAGGAGATATCTCACCAGAAGGAATTGCATGGTATACGGAAGCAATCAACCTTGAGAAAGAATTGTTCCCGGACGGACCACCATTCTAAAAAAGATCCAAGATGCAAAACAACAAGATCCAAGACAGAGCATGTTAGAATGTCGATATGAAACAATTTATTCTGATCGCGGGACTACTATTCATGCCAGTCATAGGCCTGGCTCAGGATGCAGATGAGCAAGAATCATTTGAAGCAATCATCAACAGCATGACGCCTGTGTTGTGCTCTGACGGATCATCCGATTGCACAGATGTATTGCTGACTGGCACAAGCGGATCATTCGACGGTGAATCATTTACCGTACAGATCACCCCACTTGATACGCTTGGCGGGCGATCTCCCACCTACGAAACCGGCGATCGCGTCATTGTGCAGACGCAGATCATCAGCGGCGCAAGACAATACTTTCTCTCGGATTTAGTGCGCCGAGGACCACTATTATGGCTTGTAGTAGCCTTTATATTGTCTGTCTGGTTATTTGGTGGACTCAGAGCATTACGATCATTTGTTGGCATGGCCGTGAGTCTGGGCATTTTGTTTGCATTTATTCTTCCACGCATTCTTGCCGGTGATTCCCCTGCCCTTATTGCGTTTGTCGGATCCGTTATCATTATGATTGTGACCTTTGCACTGAGTCACGGATGGAACAAGAAGAGTATCGCTGCACTCATTGGAACCTGTGCTAGCTTACTTCTCACCGTCATTCTTGCATGGCTTGTGTCGAGCTATGCCAAGCTCACTGGAACTGCCGATGAAGAAATCTTCTTCCTCCTCGCCGATTACCCTGCGCTAAACACTTCAGGAATTCTACTCGCTGCCATCATCATTGGAACATTAGGTGTGTTGGATGACGTGACCATAGCGCAGTCTTCTGCCGTATTTGAACTTCGTGGAGCGAATCCACGGTGGAATGCGCGTCAGTTGTATAAAAGCGCTCTTCGCATCGGCGCTGATCATATTGCTGCAGCGGTGAACACCCTGATTCTCGCGTATGCAGGAACAGCACTCCCACTTCTACTCCTACTTGTCGGAGTGCAGTCTGGTGAATCGGTCTGGATGTTTTTAAACAGAGAAGCGATCGCAACGGAAATTGCGCGGACACTCGTTGGGTCGATTGGACTACTAGCCGCAGTCCCACTGACAACGTGGATAGCGGCATCCTTAGCAGTACGAACGGACGTCTCAAATATTGATGATAATAGAGTGCATCATCATTAATGAAATACTATTGCATTAGTAAAAAAGATACATTAGCATCGGCGCATGGAATTTGATGCATTCGTTCACATGCTGCGCAAAAACGGCTATCGCGACACACAACCACGTAGGCTTGTGCTTGAGGCATTGCATACACTTAAACAACCCGCATCGCCGTACGACATTCAGGAATGGATCACGAAACGCCATAACTTGAACATCAGTCCGGTGACGGCGTATCGCGTCATCGACCTTTTTATTGAGCTTGGCCTTGTACACAAACATCCGTGCGGTGGAGGGTTTATCCTCTGCTCCGACCCTACATCAAGTGGATTGCACGGATATATGCACTGTCATGACTGCGGAACATCGGAAGAGTTTGTCAGCAACGAACTTGCAGGTGCCGTGCAGAAACAATCATCAAAATATTCTTTCAGGGCTGGACGCGCTCTGTTGGAAGTTCCTGGCGTCTGTCATTCCTGTTCTTCTCATTAATTTCTTTTATTCCCATGAACTTCTCCCCTGCTGCACTTACTCTTATTAGCGTTCTTGGTGTCAGTGCCATCTCTCTAACCGGCGTCATTATTCTTCTGATGCATGAGCGCCTTATGAAATTTGTATTGCCGATTCTGGTGAGCGTCTCCGCTGGAGCACTGCTTGGAGATGTATTCCTACACATGCTGCCAGAAATGACCGAGGATGGTGCCACGCAATGGACCTGGACGATGGTCCTCGTAGGAATTCTTGCTTCATTTATTCTCGAAAAATTCATCCACTGGCACCACTGTCACTTTGTGGAATGCGATGACCATCATCACCCATTAGGAATTATGAATTTGGTCGGAGATTTTCTTCATAATGCTCTCGACGGTATTTTGATTGCAGGAAGCTTCATGGTCAGTACGGAGCTGGGAATTGCAACAACCATCGCTGTTCTTCTGCACGAAATTCCCCAGGAAATTGGCGATGTCGGCGTACTTCTCTATAGCGGCTTCTCCAAAATGCGCACGCTTCTCTTCAACTTCGGAACCGCGCTTTCCGCTGTTGCAGGTGCAGTTATTGTATTACTTCTCGATGCGCCTGCAGATCAAATTGGATCGTTCCTTGTTCCATTTGCCGCAGGTAACTTCTTGTACATTGCAGGATCCGATCTTATTCCCGAACTGCACAAAGAAACGAATGTCGGAAAATCACTTCAGCAATTACTTGGAATCCTCGTTGGTATTGGTGCAATGGCTGCTCTGCTATTTCTCGAATAGGAACTAGGATCTAGGAAGTAGGATGTAGCAAAGCTAGTACCTAGCTCCTACTTCCTACATCCTATTAGTGCGTCCACGGAATCATCTCATCCAATACTATGGAGAGATACTGGAATGAATCGATGGAAAGAAGTGCAGGTGCAGCAATGAGCATTCCCACTGTCACACAAAGGCTGAACAATGATACAAGTTCGATACTGGAAACATTCTTACCAAGGCGAGGATGTTTCTTTTGTAGATACCGGTCGACATGCGCGAGAACTTTTAAGAAGTCATACAGAATTTTCAGCTTCGGCGTAATGACACCGACTGCTCTAAGAAGAGTGATCTCTGCGAGCATTAAACCTTGAATACCTGCATAGGCAGGAAGAGACGGATGCAAATACACAGCCACAGTCAGACCCATTAAAAGAAGGGCAATATCGATGATGCTTTCTCGCACCATTCCCTCCAGAGTTTTACGCCAGCCCAGGCGATGTACATCGCGATATTTGAAGATATCCAATGCCATGTGCAGCACAATCAGGACTGCAAAAAATCCAAGGTTGAATAACGCAGCTGCAAGAAAAGTCAGAACAAGATACGCCGCATGAAACGCTGGCAAATCATCATGCTGATGAGCAAACGTTCGAATAGACCGAAGACTGAAGGCATTGGTTGATTTCATGTTTGTTATGTATATTTTAACATAAATACATTATTTTAGCAATATATGAAAAACCCCTCCTGTGAGAGAGGGGCGGAATAGCGGCGAACCGCCATTCAGTGTCACTCCGTTTTCGGCCTCTTGAGCGCAGTGGGCTTGAGGCCCGCGCCAGATCCGCCGTACGAACGCGGAGGAGGTGGAGGAGATTGCGGAGCTTCAGAAGCTCGAGCCTGTTGAAGCTGGGCTTCGAGTTCACGAACCTTCTGCTGCGCTGCAGACAGTTCCTGCTGCAATTTTGCAGCTGTTTTGGCCATCACAAGACTCCTTCTAGAACGAGCTAGCGGAAAGAACGTAGAGCTATAGTAAGTGGGTTTCACAACGTGTCAATATTGATTGACCATCCCCTCCGGATTTATTTGAGAGTTGCTTTATAGCTTCGGGCAACACCACCTCTAATTGGTTCTTCAAACCGTACCGCAATGCCTGCACTTTGATACTCTTATCACCCCAAATTTCCCGTGGATCGAATTCAACTCTACTAAAAAGAATAGCCGCATCCTCAATTTTCCCCTGCACATGATATATTTTAGCTTTATAAAAGAGACTCAGGAGATGATTTTTATATTCATGTAACGCTAGGTCTACCAACCATTCCGCCCTGCGTATATCACCACGCTCGTAATGAATAATGGCACATTGACATAATAGATCTGGGCTTGAAGGAAAAAAAGTCAGACCTAACTCAAATGCTTCAAGCGCTGCATCCATATTTCCTTCATCTTTAAGAGACAGACCTGTGTGCAATAATTGAATGGCAGAAAATCCTTGATCGAGAGGTACCACATGTACATCTTTATAAAGTTTATTCATTTTTGCCAAACGTGCCTCAATTGAAATATGAACGGGATCGCCAACAACTTTATACGGGGTTTTCCCGTGTTCATCTTGGTTTGCCCATTGATATGATGCATCAATAAGCTGTTCTAAATGTTTGGCATCACCAGGTCTTTCAATATGGGATAGTGAAAGCTGTGTATTGGATTTTTTGTGACCATAATCAATATATCCCATGGAGCCATCGCTATAACGCATTAATAATGCACTATGCGGTCCTGTTAATCTGCTTTCACTGTCTTCATTCACGCAACAGAAAAACAATCTTTCATAGGGAATGCCGCATTCAAGACAGAGTGCTGCTATTAACCATGGTCCAGTGAAACAATTGAGTCTTAAATTTTGTACAGCATAGGAAGGATTTCCTGTAATGAAACTTATTTCGTGATACGGACGATCCTGTTCTTCAGCATGGGCGTATCCCATAGATACCACCTCGGAGAACACATGATTGATTACCTGTCGTTCTTTTGCCGCCAGCGCTTCATATTGAAATGTTGTACGCAAAATATCCATTTGATAGCGATATTCCTCACATGGAATTTTTTCTACCATTTTTGAACGTGGGTGCTCTGGATGAATAGATGTATACGCAGTCGCTCTTCGCCATATATCAAGCGCACCTTTATTTTCGAGATATCGCAACACCTCTGGCTCTTCTTCACCCAAAACAAACGCTTTGGCTTCCTCAGTTAATTCAGCTTTTGTTTTAGCAGTATCCTCTGCGGCAAACATCTGTTCACGTTTCAGTTTGGCCCACATATCCCACGTACTCATCGCTTCCATTTGTAGAAGTGTTTCATATCCTTCCAATGCAATACGATGAGCAAGATAATCGTGCGGTTTATGACGGAAATTTTGAAGAAGCAACAATGCTTTGTTTCGGACGTGCGCATTTGTAGCAAGTAAGCGTTCAATTATCGCCACCGATTCTTCAAATGTTTTATTCTTGTTCGTTAATCTGTTTCGAAAATCAAAATCTGTGAAGTGCTGTAATGAAAAAATATCTATTTCTCCAAAGGTACCTTCAGAGGGAGAGCAGTTCCAAAGAATATCTATCGCAATTTCACCTTTCTGATCATCCTTATAGGTAGGAATTTCCTTTAAAACGATACGCCGCCCCATACGTTCTGAAGCATCGATTTCAGTCCAGGAACAAATACAGTTAGCTATATCTTGAGCATCCTCTCCATATTGATAATGAAGAAATGCAGTCAATCGCTGAAGATATTTATCACTCCATAAATACGAGTCATCCATTTGGCGCCATTTCGGCGTAAAGGGATCTCGTAGCTGCTGATTTTTACCAATATTTTTCTTTTCTTCTTGTAACTCATGTGTCAGTACAAACGCATGATCAATCGTTGGATTAATTGGAATATGAATGTCAGTTACTATTTTTCCACGCTCCATTACCTTTGTAATACGTGGCTCTCCAAACTCGCATACTACTCTCACATCTGTACTCACTTGCTCCGCCAACCTTGTCACCACAGCTTCGTACGCAAGGATGCGTCGATCAATCATCAACTCATTCAAAGCTTCTTCGGCAAAGCTCTGTAGCTGACCGCGCCAACGTTCGGGAAAGCCCTGCTTGAAGGACGAAGACATAGGCCGGGTATACTAGCCTTTACATACTATAAATCAATATTTCCTTATTTTGTCATTTCCCGGATAACTGCTTTTGATTTGTCCATTCTCTGTCGAATTTCAGCTTCAAATCCCCTGTCCGACGGCTCATAAAAATCTTGTGGCTGAACGCCCATCGGAAAATAGTTCGCCTTCACAACTGCGTCGGGGTGATCGTGGGGATATTCGTATCCTTCACCGTATCCTTGTTGTTTCATTCCTTTCACCGGAGCATTGCGCAAATGATTGGGCACTTCGAGTGTTGGCGCTGTGTTGATGATGCGTTTGACGGCACCCATCGCACGGGTCACCGCGTTGCTCTTTGGTGCTTGCGCAAGATAGACACATGCTTGAGCAAGGAAATACTCCCCTTCTGGTAGCCCAACAAATTCAAACGCTTGCTGTGCAGACATCACCAGTTGTAATGCTTGCGGATCGGCGTTGCCAATATCTTCGGATGCAAAGATAGCCATGCGACGGAAAATAAATCGTGGCGGCTCTCCACTGGTCAACATTTTGTACATCCACAGCAATGCTGCGTCCGGGTCCGACCCTCGCAATGTTTTGATGAATGCAGAAATCGTATTGTAGTGATCTTCTCCAGAACGGTCGTAGCGCATGCTGCGTTCTTTAAAGAGTTTTTCTGCTTGCTCAAGCGTGATCCTGTTTCCTGCGGTCATAACTGCGAGTTCTAGCGCATTTAATGCAATACGCGCATCGCCATTCGCAATAGACGCAATGCGTTCAAGCGCTTCATCGGCAATGGTCACTTTGTTCGCGTAACCGGTTGAAGAAGATAATGCACGTTTCAGAATAGCTACGAGATGCTCCACATCGAGAGGCTTAAGTAGATATACGTGTGACCGTGAAACGAGTGCTGCGTTTACCTCGAAATACGGATTCTCCGTTGTTGCACCAATCAGAATAACAGCACCGTTTTCTACATATGGCAGAAGTGCATCTTGCTGCGATTTATTAAAACGATGGATCTCGTCGATAAATAAAACGGTCTTTTGCCCAAATGTGGTTTTCATTCGTTCAGCTTCGCCACAGACATCTTTTAAATCTTTCACGCCGCTCATCACCGCATTCAACTGGACGAAATGTGCATTGGTTGTATTGGCAATAATCCGAGCAAGGGTCGTTTTGCCGGTTCCAGGAGGTCCCGACAAAATCACCGATGTCAGCGCATCGTGCTCAATGGCCGTACGCAGAGCTGTTCCTTCTCCAACAATGTGGCCCTGTCCTGCAAATTCCTCCAGTTTTGTCGGGCGAAGTCTGTATGCCAGTGGTTCTGTAGCTGCCTGAGCCATGGGAAGGTTGAGTATAGCAGCCGAAACGTATCAGCAGTATATTCAGGTCGGTTTTCCACCCTTTCTATGATTCTCTTCACGCGCATCCTCGGTATCGCTCTTGTTCTCTTCGGTGTTATCGGACTATTCCAAAATCCCCTCTTTGGAGTGTTCGACATCAACGCAACGCATGCCATTATAACCATTCTTTCCGGCGTCATTGGCCTTGGTGTGACGTTTGTCGGTAAGTCCTACGTGCGTTTGTTCCTGATTGTGTTTGGTATCTTGTGGGCACTGGCAGCAATTATCGGATTTGTGAATAACGGAGATATTCTTGGACTACTTACGACAAACCGCGCGGATGATTACTTCCACGCGGCGGTCGCTTTGGTCAGTCTTGGATTTGGATTCAGAGATTAGTCATCAATCTCTGTCTCTTCTTCATCGTCTCCGTCACCTGCACTCACCTTTAGACGAAGAGTGTCTCCTTCGTCTGCATCATTGTTGATGCGAACACGTAGTGTGATAGTGCGATCGTCGTCTTCATCAATTTCGATGTTCTCCCAACGAACTTCATCATCACCTTCCTCTTCTCCGTTATTCGATGCGTCTAGGAAGGACATGCCTTCATCAAGCTCTGCCACAATGTCGATTTCAACATCATCGTCTTCATTGTTTTCCAGCTTGATGCGATACTCAACTTCATCGCCAATTTCAGCAGGATCTTTTGAGTCCGTGATGGATACTTCAATGTCCTCATCGCCTGTTTCATTATTATTGTTATTTCCATCGTCATCGACACGTGTTGTTTCGGTCTCTTCATCGTCATTTGCCTCAAACTCGATACGAATCGTATCGCCGTCGTCAGCATCGTCATCGACGCGAACAGTAAGTGTGACCGTCTCTTCTTCATCTTCATCGAGACGAATATCGTCCCACACCACTTCATCGCGCTCTTCATCTCCGTCGTCGGATGCAGATACGAATTCAACCTGAGGATCGAGCTTCGCACGAATATCTACGCGAATATCTTCATCCTCCTGGTTTTCAATCTTGATGGTATAGCGAATCGTATCACCTGGTTCTACTGGATCTGGTGAATCGGTAACGGTGAGCTTCACCGCTTCGTCGTCCTCATCGTTATCATCATCTCCAACAACAATCGTCTTTCGAACTTCGCTGTCTTCAACCTCGGCTGTAATGCCAATTCGATCATCTTCGTCGTTCTCATCGGTGACACGAAGAGTCAGAAGGATCGTCTTCGTCTCATCCTCTTCTACTTCAATATCGTCCCATTCGACTTCGTCGTCATCCACATCGCCACCGTCGGACGACGAAACGTACTCGAATTCGTCTTCATCAAATGTCGCACGCACCTCCAAATCGTCCATATCCTCGTTGTCGTCGTTACGAATCTTAATACGGAATGTTACGGTGTCGTCGACATCAACCTCTGTTTCTGATGCAGTAATGGTCAGAGTGATATCGTCATCATCATTGTCGTCCTTCGTGTCATTACTGTTGTTATTATTGTTACTGGTTCCATTGAATACCTCGGTAATAATCTCATCTGCCTGAGTGGATGTTATTGGGTTCAAGATATTAACGATGGACTCAGGAATAGCACCGCGCTCGGACATCTCCTCCAAATATGGGCGATACCATGGATTGCTCGATTGAGCGACGAATCCATCTGCACGAAGTGCGATAGTCGCGGCTTCAATAAAGGTAATAGGCGCATCCGGGTGGAAATATCCATCGGCTCCTCCTTTAACGATACCCTGCAACTTGGCTGCACATACGGCAGACGCGTAATACTGCGTTGTGACGTCTGGGAAGCAGTTATAGCCATCTCGAGCACCGCCAGTACGGTCCATCACGGTCTGTGTGAACATCGCACGGGTCTCATCTCCATAGACTGGAGAGTAATACTGTGCCTGTGCCACTGTGGGCAGAAGCAGGACAATTGCCGAGAAAATGCGCAACGAGGTCATAGAAAGGAGAAGAATAAAGCCCTTAGTGGGCAGGATGTTTAGTATATATGACAATTTTTCCTTGAAAAGAGCAAATTGATATTTTTTGCCCGTAAATTATAGCTCAAAAGAGAGAATGTGATCCATTCCATCATTTTAAGAAGCACTGTGGTCGGGACGGCGGGGCTCGACCCGACTTCGCTTTTTGCTTCACCGAGGCAAGACTCGCTGATTTATGATATCGAGCCTCAGGGGGAATCGCGGCGTAGTCCCGCATTTGCGGGACGAAGACGGATGGTCGGGACGGCGGGGCTCGAACTCGCGGCCTCCTGGTCCCAAACCAGGCGCTCTACCAACTGAGCTACGTCCCGAAACGTTGCTGACTGTATACTACCGTAGCTCTATGAAAAAAAGGAAGGTCCCATTTTACGGCAATAGACCCGACGATATGCATTGCTATCAGGCATCGCTAAAAATGGTGTTAAAGTACTTTTTACCCAGTCAAAACTTCAGTTGGAAGAAACTAGAAAAGATGACCGGCATGAAAAAGGGTAAATGGACATGGAATACCAAGAGCATCCTGGAATTACATGCAATGGGGTTCTCCATTGTCGATATGGCACTATTTGATGCGGAAGCATTTATTCAAAAGGGAGCAGAGTATCTCTATGACATATTTGGCCAGGAGGCAGGTGCAGCACAGGTTCGTTTCTCCGATGTTCCACAAGAGCAGCGCCTCATGAAGCAATATCTTAAACTTCATATGTGGCAAAACGTGTCACCGACAATGCGCGATATGAAGCGACTGCTCAACGAGGGATATCTCATCATCTGTTCGGTCAATGGACGCAAGCTAAATGGCTTAAAAGGATATTCCGGTCATGCAGTTCTTGTATATGCATGCGAAAAAGGGAGTGTCTATCTGCATAACCCAGGTCTTCCTCCTCAGGAAGCAAAACGAATCACCATCGCAGAATTTAAGAAAGCCTGGGAATATCCAACGAAGCAATCACGGAATCTCTTGGCGATACAATTACCATCAAAACTCACGTGATTTCAAATCAGGGTACAATTGAGGCGTGCAGTGTCTTATTCTCCTAAATTCACGGGCGGCCGGTATAGCCGGGGGTTTGAGCTACGAAACTGGCGATTTGCATGTTCAACCGGGAGATTTAGTCGAAGCAACGCTCAGAAATAAGGCAGTCGAGGGTTTGGTCATTGCGGTGAATGAAGATGGAGCGGATGAGCCATCGTATGCCCTCAAGCCAATCCGTAAGAAGCTATCCGATCGCCCACTGCTCACCGAAGCACAGATGAAAACCCTGCGTTGGATGGCAGGCTACTATCGCTGCAGCCTACGCGCGGCGGCTGGAGCGTTTTTACCATCCAGCGAGTGGAAAAAGCTTATTCCCCTACCGATTGTCTTCTATACAACAGGAGCAAGTCCCGATTCGAAAACGGGTGCAAAACAAAAAGCAATTCTGGATGCATTACACCTTGGTGCATTAGAAGAAGAGATATTACTCGATCGATCGGGTGCATCTCGTGCGACACTAAAAAGTATGCTCGAACGTGGATGGGTTCTACGAACAGAGCAAGCTGCACCATCGGAGATCGGAGATCGGAAATCAATTGTCGATAACGCAGTACTTACAGATGCTCAAAAAACAGCATTTGAAGATATTATCGCAGACGAACGACCAACGTTGATCTTCGGTATTACTGGAAGTGGAAAAACAGAAGTCTATGCAAAACTGATTGAACGAGCGGTGAATAGCGGAAAGCAGGCACTCTTACTTGTTCCGGAAATTTTGCTAACCGAACACACGATCGATCGCTTCAGCGAAATTGTTCCAGCTCATCAAATGGTCATCATTCACAGTCGACTGAGTGAAAAGGCACGACGTGAAAGTTGGATGCGTATTCGGTCGGGTCAGTGCAGTGTGGTGATTGGTTCTCGCTCAGCACTTTTCTCTCCGTGCCCTAACTTGGGATTAGTGATTGTGGATGAAGAACATGAATGGACGTATAAGAATGAGCAGACACCGCGTTATCACGTCCGTGAAACAGCAGAGACCTTATGTCAGTATGCAGGAGCAACATTGGTGTTAGGTTCGGCAACTCCCTCTCTGGAAACATGGCATCGAACAAAAACTGGGCACTACAACATTGTGCGTCTTCCGGAGCGATATGCGGGAAATAAAGTTCCGACAGTACGCGTGATTGATTTGGCAGAAGTGAAATTTGGGAGTGTGTACCCCTTCTCTCCGCCGCTTCTAGAAGCCATTCAGGACCGATTAGAAAAGAAGGAGCAAACCGTGTTATTTCTTAATCGTCGCGGTGCGGCATCATCTGTCTTATGTCTGAGTTGTCGTCGCCGACTCACATCTCCCGTTTCTCAATTACCGTTCACGCTGCATCACGACATGAACGGCAAACCCTATCTGCTCGATCACATTGGCGGAGCGAAAGCAAACATGCCATCACGCTGTCCTTCCTGTCAGTCTCCTGAATTACTTCCTGTCGGCGCAGGAACGCAACGGCTGGAAGATGTGCTGACAAAACTTTTTCCATCTGCACGTATTCTGCGTGCGGACAGTGACACGTTGAAAACACCAGAAGATATGCGAGAGTTATTAGATGCGATGCGTCAGCGCAAAGCAGATATTCTTCTTGGGACACAAAGCGTCGTTAAAGGACTCGATCTTCCTGGAGTGACACTTGCGGCCGTTCCAGTAGCCGATGTCGGATTATCCCTTCCACATTTCCGTGCCGGCGAACGCGTGATGCAACTCTTAACACAACTCGCAGGGCGCAGTGGTCGTGCGCAACCGGGAGAAGTAATTATTCAAACATTCAGACCACAAGCGCCAGAAGTGCAAGCTGCCGCTCAACATCAGACGGAAGAATGGCTGAACAACGAGTTAAAACTACGTGAGCAGTTGCAATACCCACCAGCAATACAGATGGTGCGCTTTATTCTCCGTGGCCCAAATAGCGAAGCACGAGCGCGCATGATCCATCGTTCTATTGTGAAGATTCTTGAAACACAAAAACTCAATGGACGTTCAACCGTTGCGCAAACACTCTACGGACAAAATATGTGGCACGTATTTTACAACGGCATGGATGTGCGTCCGTTATTGCAACATCTCAATACAGGTGATGCTATTATTGATATCGATCCGTTGGATGTGCTCTGACGTTACGCGCTTCGTAAGCGATGCAGTGCAATGCCTGTCGCTACTGATACGTTCAGTGATTCTTTTTCACCAAGCATCGGGATTTGTACGACTGCGTCGCTGATCGCAAGAATCTGCTCAGGCACTCCTTCCAATTCATGTCCGGCAATAAGACATACTCGGTCAGATGGGGTGAATGTCGAAATATCGACGGACTGATTTGTGAGTTCCAGAGCCACAATCTGCCATCCGTCTTTTTTCAGCTGCTCGATAATTGGAAGTGGATCGCGTGCATGTTCCCATGGCACATACAACTCTGCCCCAATGGCTGTTTTTGTAATTTCCTTTCGCGGTGGATGCGGCGTGTAGCCCGTGAGGTATAAATGCTCAACACCTAGGCCATCGCAGGTACGAAAGAACGCACCGACATTCCAGAGTGAACGGATATTATGAGCCAGCAAACGAATACGTCTTCCGTTTTTCATACTAAAAGCTGAAAGCTAACAGCTATAAGCAGATTAGATCGTCATCACCTCCTCTTCTTTCTTGGCACGCAACTCATCAATCTTCGCATTCGCTTTGTCGACCTCCTTCTGCAATTCATTCTGCAAACTTGTGCGAAGTGTTTCATTTGGATCAGCTTTGATGGCATCGTGCGCCTTCTGACGTGACTGGCGAATGGAAATGCGTGCTTCTTCCGCAAGCTTCTGCACAATCTTCACAAGCTGACCACGACGCTCTTCGGTCATTGGAGGAAGAACAAGACGAATAACCGTTCCGTCATTCACGGGGTTAATACCAATGTCTGCAATTTGAATCGCCTTCTCAATACTCTGCATGATCGTTCGGTCCCATGGCTGAATGACAATCGTACGACCATCAGAAACGCTAATACCAGCAACGGCTTTCATTGGTTGTCGCTGTCCATACGCTTCAACTTCAATGTGCTCAATGAGAGAAGCATTGGCACGACCGGTCTGGAGTTTGCTGAACTCAAGCTGCAGGTACTGCACAATGCGTTCGATATCAGTAGTAAATGAGGAAATGCGGGTGTCAGGCATGAGAGAAGTATAGCACAAAGTACACGCGGAGCGTTACAGAGGATCACTGTATATTAATGACAATCACTTTTTCTCCTTTCTTTATAATCATCTGCGGTTCTAGGCCAGAGACTGTCGAATCATGTACGGGATCCGGCTCAGATTGAGATGTGTTCCCATTGCCTTGATTGCCAAGTGCTC
This sequence comes from Candidatus Peribacteraceae bacterium, assembly GCA_044228075.1. Taxonomy (GTDB): domain Bacteria; phylum Patescibacteriota; class Gracilibacteria; order Peribacterales; family Peribacteraceae; genus JAKQEM01. Next base: position 28,539 of record JBGAVO010000007.1, on the reverse strand, counting down.
TTTGCAGCTTTGCTATGGTTTCATGCATCTGCTGCATCACGATTGCATTCTCTGACGCCAGTTGCTCAAGAGCATCCACTCGCTGTTGAAGCTGCCCAACTTTCTGGGACTCAACCAGTGCATGCTGCTCAATCATCTCGGTCGCACCTTGCAGTCGCTCAATCAGTTGCCGAAGATGGTTACGCTCATCGTCAAGTGTTTGGCCTACAGATTCATTAGGAGTACCATTATGAGTCGGTTGCATTATAAACTTCTCATCTGCACTACCGTTCTGTTGTGCAGTTAGTGGCTCATCTGCGTCATTGGGAATGTCGTGATCATTAGGGAGTGAATCACCATTCGCAGTATCATTTTCCGTAACTGCGGGAAACAAGCTCGGCATCAGTTCTTGGATACTTTTACCACGGTTATCCTTGTCCCATCCCGAAATTAGAGGCTGTCCTACATCGCACAACGCCATGACGTCTTTCATTGCACCCATTCTTCCTATCTTTCTGCGATAGAGTCTAAGGCACACCACCGCCGCAAGCTTCTGTCTTTCCTGCAGATGCCTTCTCTTGCCCTCAGTACATGGACCAATGCCCTTCAACACTTCTTCGCATTTTTTTAATGCAGCTTTCTCAGTGTCACTCAGCTCACAGTAACCCAAATTGACATTGTCTGTGAATTTATGAAATTTTGTCGTGGAAATATCCATTTTGGAAAGAAGTAATCCCACATCTAAACCACGATCCAACAATTGGCGATATACGCGTGCGTAGACAACATGTTGGTCTGCACTGACATCGGACGTGACTTGCTGAACATCAGCGAGTAGCTGACCAGCAATAACCGATTCATCCGCCAATTCACTGGAGATAGCACTCCCATGTTCGAGCATATTCATAATGAAGAAGGTGAAAAAGATGATGACAATAAAGTGGATATACGCGCCGCAAGAGCTAATGCTACTTCGGCAATTTGCGTTAATTCGTGCACACTTGAATCAGGTTCATCGGACACTGCCTCCGTATGACCATTGAGAATGGGGGTAGGAGTTGGTGACCCTACGTGATCATCGGAAATTGTTTCCGGAATAGTAAAACGCGCGATTGTAGGCTTTGGGGGAATGTGCCACGCAGGAGAAGGAGGCTCACGAAAGAATGTGCGACGGCTTTTAGGAGTAGCCACTGATGGCGCACGCTTGTGTTTAATGGCGAAGATTCCGGCGATTGTCGGTGTACCTTCTTTTACCATTTTCTCCAACTCATTACGTCTCTGACATAACACGTTGTACATGGCTCGGGGAATACCGCACTGATCTAAGATATTGGAAAGTGCTTTATCTTCTGAACCCCACTGAGTTGACTCCAAAATTCGATCCAGTAAATCCAAGGCAACCTGTGGTGCTATACCAGCAAGGCTTGCACGTAAATTGGGCCATTCTTGGGTGGTCTGTGAAATAAGCACCGAACGAACCTGTGTCACAGTGGAGGTCACGGTCTTTGGAACTGGTTGATACAGCTCTTGGTCATACAGTCGATTAAAAGTGGACCACTCATCGGGTTGCGTAGCAACTGTCGAGCCCGCCGCCAAAATGGACAATCTGTACCGAAGCAGATACTGACCCGATTCATCGCGCAAATTCTTAACATATGCTTGGATTGCCTGCTCATTCTGCCGCACCTCCCCGGGAACCATAAACCGAACAATATCTGTCAGAGCTATGACTGCATCTTTCGATGAAGCCTGTATTTGCAGTTCCGGACGTAACAAACGTACTCCGAAACCATGTTCATGGAACCACCGCTTATATTTTTGAATATCGGGGGTATTTTCAGTTGCATGGAAACTTCTGCGCACATGAGCACGCGTTCCAGGGTCGGCGAGGGTATCATTTAGAACTATTGCCATAAGACCATTATTTCTCAACTGGCGAGATACCCAATTTAACAGCTCAATATCTTTGTCATCCTTTTTAAAGAAATACAGAAGATGACTCATTAACACCATGTCTACCGGAATATTCGCATTCTGTTCCACCAATTTTTTGATATCCATTTCGACAGGAGCGATTTTTTTAAATCGTAAACTGAGATCCGAAAGCTGCTGATAGCGATCTTCGTTTTGCTCTACGGCAATGAGCCTCGAAAAATGATCATGTAACGACACTGTGACCGATCCATCCCATGCACCCAAATCGAGCAAGGTCCCATTTCGCGCTTCGGGGCCGCTCCCGAAATGAGCCGTTGCAATTTCTCTAAGCGTGGGTTTAATAAGTGCTTGCTGCTCTTTTGTACGTAAAAATTGCGGACCATAAATGATTGTACCTTTCGTCTCTTTGAGACCATCATTGTGTCTCCTAATCCATAAACGAAGTTGCCTCTGAACTGCAGAATCAGCAGTTGTCAGTTGATGCACTAGTCGTATTAAAGACGGTCCATCTTGCATAATAGCAAGAGGCGGACGAGTTTCGCGAAGTATGCTCAAAATCGCTTCTTGCGACCTTCCCGATGTGCATTCTTGATAGATTCTACTCGCCTGCTGCTCTGTTAAAGCTGTCATCCATGCAGGAATATCTTCTAGGCTGTCATGCACTTCCGAAGTCTGCACGGTTTGCACAAAAGCATCCAAATCCAATACAGCTGGCTTCGGTGCTAAAAGCTCATTAAGCCTGCTATACGCGGACGGGCGTTCTGACATAAAAGGAGAGAACGATACTCGCAATTCTTCATTTTTCAAGCCTGTCGCGCTGTCTGCATATCTTTACATTCGACGTAGATTCAGAAGCTGTAATTGAGCGTCTATATTGTTTATCGCGTTATCGCCCAAATGAGCTATTGCATCCAATGCGTCGTCGGACATTGTGAGCAACTGCCGAACAATGGTAACACCTGCTTCTTCAAGTGTATTGATCTCCCGAACAGACAATCCAATCTCCGCTATCGCTTTATCCAGATAAGGATTATTGGGGTCTATATTCGCTGAAAAATCGACGTTCGGATGATCGTCCAGTGTGTCATCGGCAAAGAGCTGTTCGGGCGTAAAGGGATCTCCGCCGTCCTCCGCAATGATTCGCAAAATTGCGGAACGATAAGGATGAACTGCATGACGCAGTTTTAACAGCGCCTTGCTTTCCAGTTGTCGGATTCGCTCGCGAGTGACCCCGTATTTTCCCGCCAATTCCTCAAGTGTGAGATCGATTCCATACTCGTCATTTTCACCTGTTAATCCCAGCCCGCAACGCTGGCTTATAATTACGCGTTCCCGGATGGACAACGAACGCAATGCTTTGCGGACCGCATCAAAAATCAGAGCCCTATCCGCACATTCACTAGCCGCTTGCTCTCGTGTTTCCTCCAATAAATCACTCAATTGACCCTCATCGCTTTCACCGACTGCCATATTTAAGCTGCCGGCGGGTACGTCCGCTTTTCTAAGAAGGGCAATATGTGCACTATCAACTTCTAACATCGATGCAAGTTCTTCATCAGTCGGATTCCTACCGTGGATGGCGCAAAAATCGTTTGATGTCGTACGGAGTTTCCCAATCTGTGCAAAGATATGTACGGGAATACGGATAGTCCTAACTTCATCTGCAACCGCCCTAGTGATAGCCTGACGGATCCACCAAGTGGCGTATGTGCTGAACTTGAAGCCTCGACCGTACTCGTATTTATCAACGGCATGAAGTAGACCTGTGTTACCATGTTGAATCAGATCAAGAAAACTCAAACCACGAAAGCGATACTTCTTGGCAATGGAAATAACCAACCGAAGATTAGCATTCACTAGCATATCACGCCCCTCAATCCAACTGGCACGTGCCTGGCTAATATCATCTATATGCACCTTCAAATCTCCTGGCTGTTTTCCTGTCAATGTAAAAAGTTGTTGATCAGGCAAATTCCAAGAAGGCAGGTTCAATAATCGACGCAAAGGATCTGACATGCAGAGCGCTTTAATGGGGAAATCTTTTAAAATAGAAGCACACTCCTGAATCGCTAAGTCCAACCGCTCGGTCGTTATGTCTGTATGCCCATTGAGATTGCCGACAGCTAGCGTTGAAAGTAATTCCTGAATTCTAGAAAACAACACTCGCAAGTGTGGCATCGTATCGTGTAATTGCTTTAATTTTTCCTCGGAACTAACAGTATTGAAGTTTAAGTCGATAACTTTACGTATGGGTTCGCGACCCTGCTCAACAGACTCAAGCAATCCAATTATTTCTCGCTGCAAAAACGGTGAATGAATCCAGAGCTTGTGCTGGCAAGCTTTCCAGTATTCAAGATACCGACCTATCTGAACTTCTTCGTCATGAGATAAAAGTCCAAACTGTGAAGCCTGATAAATATATAACCTGAGAGGATCATTATACCCGGCTTTGCGCAGCGATTTCTCTTGAAGTTCCTGAAATTCACGAAGTAAATCGGATGTATCATCAACTACAACAGTCGGATCGAACTCCATCGCAGAATCGAGGCTTAACACATCATTGTCCAGAATAGGACTATGCAATTCTCCATTCGTTTCTATTGAATGAGAAGATTCTCCAACCGATGAATGAGGGGCTGCTTTCATCTTGGTCAAAGACTTTAGCGTACCCACATCGTAACACAACCAATCTTGCAATTTGCCACCGACTGGCACTACCCATGCACAAGCGTTCCAACATCTTCTCCCATAACTGCCTTCATCAGGTTTCCTTCGACATTGAAATTGAAGACACGAATGGGCAATTTTTGGTCCTGACACAAGCTGAATGCAGACTGGTCCATCACATTCAAATGCTTTTCGAGTGCTTCCTGATAGGAAAGCTCTTTGTACATCACTGCATCTGCGTGGACATTCGGATCTTTGTCATACACACCATTCACGTTGGTCGCCTTTAAGACAATGTCACATTCCAATTCCAACGCGCGCAGAGCAGCGGCAGAGTCCGTTGTGAAGAAGGGGTTTCCTGTTCCACCAGCGCATACAACAATGCGACCTTTTTCCAAATGACGGATAACACGGCGACGAATATAGGGCTCAGCAACTTGTGGAACCTGAATAGCTGATGCAACACGGCAGAAGGATCCAAGTGCTTCGAGTGACGCCTGTAACGCAACGCCGTTCATGATGGTTGCAAGCATGCCCATTGTATCCGATGCAGTACGCTCAATACCGCTATCCACGGTATCGCGGTAGCGCCAAATGTTTCCTCCACCGATGACCACCACCACTTCAATTCCTTTTGATGCGACCGCAGAAATGTCCTGCGCAATTTTCAGCAGTGTCGGCTGGTGAATACCTTGTCCTTTTCCATCTTTGGAAAGAGACTCGCCGGACAACTTAAGCATGATGCGCTTGTAGGTCATAGGTCGGAAGGAGAAGAAGGGGGCGTCTGTTGTACCTCAGTCGCCGAAGGCTGTGCGGACGGTACAGGAGCAGGCGAATGAGAGGAAGATGTTTTACTTTTGCGCATGCTATTCCACATGCGGGCGATCCAATCGACAATCCCCTTCCATGAATGGCGTACACCATTCATATCTCCGTGGGATAGCGCATAGACCATCGGCAACTCTTTGTACTGCCCCTGTGCCGCAGCCAGAAATCCCATGACAGCAAGCGCTAACACGCCAAGTTCCAAAAAGCGCCCAATGATGGGAATGAATGCAAAGACAATCGATAAACCAAACAGGACCATTCCCTGTCGCGCGTGGAATCGCGTAAAAGCGGAATGAGGTCTGTAAAAGAAGGCAAATACGGATAATACCCACACATATCCCAGGGCCGCGATGTCCTTATTATCGCGAATATCGGGGTCTTGGACCGTAGCCTGCTGCTGTGGGTTTTGAGCCGTATCCATCCTGTTTATTATACCAGAAACCACCATCTTTTGCAGGGTTCGAAAACATCAAAAAAGTGCTAAAATATGTACAGAAATCGCTGATGTCATTCTTTGATAAGCTCCCGTAGCCCTGCCTGCCGGCAGGCAGGTCAGTGGGCCGAGGATCAGCCTGCGGATCCGAGCATTCAAAAAAATCCCTGCGATGTTCGTTTGAACTTTTGTATCATCACTCCGTGCTCCCGTAGCTCAGTGGATAGAGCAGAAGGTTTCTAACCTTTTGGCCGCAGGTTCGATTCCTGCCGGGGGTACCATTATCACAACGCCCCCAAATCAATCTCTTCGGTTACGTGCACCTGCCGGACAAATTCTTGATCGTGACTCACAATAATCATTCCCCCTTCATAGTCGTTCAACGCCTCAGCAATAACAGGAATATGACGGAAGTTAATGTGATTGGTCGGCTCGTCGAGAATGAGCAAATTTGGCTTCTGTAGCATGAAGCGCGCAAAGCACAGTAATCCTTTCTGACCTTCCGAGAGTGCTGCGGCTTTATTCTGAATTTTATCGGATGGAAGCAAGAAGCGAGCTGCTGTCGCATAAATTTCCTGATTGTTCGGCGTTTCCATTGCTTCTTCCAAAATCTGATAGACCGTCTTGTCCATCGGCAATCCCGAGAAATCTTGTCGGTAGTATCCGACCGTAACACCGTCCGTGATCACAGCTCCTTTTTCCGTTCCAGCGGCCATCGCTTCTAACAGTGTTGTCTTGCCAATACCGTTCGGGCCTTTAATAAGAATTCGATCACGACGACGAACAGTGCGTTCAATTTTCTTTCGAACTGGCTTGTGATCTTTCATCACGCCGAGCGATGTCATTTGAATCAGCGGCTGTGAGAATGCAGGAGCTTCAATCGTAAACGGCGCAATGGTTTTATCTTCGCGACGGACTTCAACTTTGTTCTCCTCAGCATCTTCGACTGCATCACGCATTTTACTGGCAAGCTTGCGCATTTTTCCTCCTTTGTGCGAGAAGAAGTTGATCTTATCTTTTTGGTCCTGAATCGCCTTCTCCATGCGCACGTTCTGCTTCTGCTCACGTTCGATCTGCGCCTCAATCTGCTCAACCGCATCAAAGTAGTTTCCGACGTACTGATCTACTTTGTGCAGATGTGTGTCCAGATATAACACTCCTTCGGTAAAGCTATTCAAGAAGTCTGCATCGTGCGAAATGACAATACAGGTCTTGTCGTACATCACGAGGAAACTTGTGAGATGGTCGATGCCCGCTCCGTCCAAGTTGTTTGTTGGCTCATCAAGCAACAAAATATCCGGCTCTTGAATGATTGCATACGCAAGAAGCAGTCGCGCTTTCTGTCCGCCCGAGAACGCTGAAAGTTTTTTATCGAGCGGAGCTACAAGATGAACAATGTCCAGAACACGCTTGATATCGCGTTCGATATCAAATTTCTTCTCACTGAATGCTCCTTCAAAAAACTCCAGCACGGTTTTCTGTAAATCGTCGTGAGGAATAACCTGTCGTGCAATACCGATTGTTGCGCCTTTCTGAATATGAATCTTTCCTTCTTGCGGCTTGATATCCCCCATCATCAACTTGAACATCGTGCTCTTGCCCGCACCGTTCTGCCCCATGATGGTGAGCTTTGTATTCTCGCGCACGGAGAAACTTGCCTCTTTAAGAACAGGTTTATTGTGGTCGTAGTGATACGACACTTCATCGAACCGAAGAATGACATCGCCTTGAGACACAGGAGTAAGAGGAATGAGATATTTTGAGCCGGTAGTGTAAAGAGAAGTGGCCAATTGCAATAGTGCAAACTTTCGAAAAAAGGCGGACCCCGGTTGGGGCCCGCCTTTCCCTTGATACGAACCATTATTCCGCTGTATTTGGCAAATTATTCTCGTTGTTCACGTTTACGTCCGGTGTGGTGTCAGGCGTGGTGATATTCGGAAGATCCACGTTGATATCGGAGCCGGTATTCGCGTTAAACGGAACGGCACCGCTCAGGAATAAAAAGAAGCCGATGAGTAGAAGCGCAACAATGAAGACAATTGCAATTGTCGCTGAAGATGACGTATCACCGTCATGATGGACAACATGCCGCTCTTCAATGGCCGGGCTTGTGTGTACAACTGCCATAAATGTATAGGGAAAGAAGTAAGCACATCTTTAGACGTGCAAATTTCTCCCGCATGACGCGAAAACGGCCAATCTCATTATTATTGATCGATTTTCCGTGGGGCCAGCGCTAAACGCACATTCAACATTAAAAACGCCGCATTCACCACAATAACGATGGGAAGCAGCTGATACACGATTTCCTGCATAGTAGAAAGACGGGGAAAAAGACGCAGGGATAGACACTATCAAAAGGCATTGGACGGTCCAGAAAAATCTCAAGATTTTTGATTACCAGAACGGAAGACGGATAGCATCCCGCAGCCATTGCATAAATGACGTGGAATCAGCCAGACAGCGGCTAGAACAGCCATCACCCGAAAGCGTATTGCCATCATCGCATGTCTCATTCCAATCAACGATACCGTTTCCACAAGCAACAACAGTGCAACTGGTGCTACATGCATCCAAATTGGATGCATTTCCATCATCACATTGTTCAGTTTGATCGGTCACACCATCGCCACAATGCGGACGTGCGCAGTTAAGACGGCAACGATCTGAGGCAGTGTTTGAGTTATCGGTGCCTTGATCACATGCTTCACCAAAGGAAGCGTCGAGAATTCCATCACCACAGCGTGGCAGCAAGCAGCGTGTGCTGCAGGAATCGGGTTGTGAATCGGAGTTGCGATTGCCGTCATCGCATTCTTCTCCGGCTTCGAGTACCGCGTTACCACAGAGAGAACGTGTACATAGTGGCGTGCATCCATCGCCTAGAATGTCGTTTCCATCATCACATTCTTCGCCATAGTCCGTCACCTTGTCTCCACATGCAGGAGTGCTGCAGTTTGTGCGACAGCTATCCGGCAACGTATCGGAGTTGCGCGATCCATCGTCACATAGTTCGTCCTCTTCTCGAATACCGTTTCCACAGGAAATATCTCCAAATGACACAGACATTTGAGAGTCGTTTACATCCATTGCACTAGAAGCTTCTTCGAACGAAGGAATGGATGAAGCTATTACATTCCCAAACGATGAAGAAGAAGCTGGGACAAAGGCAATTTCTACCGACGATGCCGATGTTGAAACGGGCGTCATCAGTGCATCTGATGAATTCGAGGGGAACAAAGCAACAGCGCTCGACGTTTGCTGTTCGCGGCAAGCAGCTAAGAACACCCATGTGCAACCACCAAGACATACCTCTTCGTCATTACATACGGGGATGGTGCACATGCGACCGCCACATGTTTGTGCAACGTACATTCCATCTGTCTGGCGTACAGGCTCGCATTCTTCCGCTTGTGTTTGCACAACTCCATCACCACAGAAGGTATCGCTACACCATCTGTTACAGAGCGGTGACAAGCCATTAAAACGACCCTCATCGCACGTCTCCCCTTTTTCAGGCTCTAAGAATCCATTTCCGCAATGAGGTGGCGGCCCACCTCGAGAGGATGACTGTTCGTAATACACCTCTTGAATTGCAGTCTGACCGATACCACTTGCCTCGGTACAGTTAGCTGCACACGTTCCAACACCCGGTAGCTCACATGCTTCGAGTCCGGCACGCATGTAGCCATCGCCACAACTCGCCAACGCGCAGCTATTCAGACATGCATCGGTATTTGCCACGTTTCCATCATCACACTGTTCCCCTGCTGATTCGTTCGTATTCTGGTCACCACATACAACCGCACTGCAGTTATCATCACAGGATGCACTTTCACCACTTGTGTCACAGTCTTCATCATCGGATGTTCCATTAACACCATCCGCTCCGTTGGATTGCACCACCCCATCTCCACATGATGCATACACACAGGAATTTCTACATGCATCAGTATCGGTCACATTGCCGTCATCACATGCCTCAGAGCCTGCAGGAATACCATCACCACACGTTGTAGAACACGTACTAGGCGAGCCAGTACAAGACCATCCGCTTTGTTCATCACAAGATGATGTACATCCATCTCCACTGCTTGTATTACCGTCATCGCATTCTTCGCCGGATGTCACAATACCGTTGCCACACACTTCTGCGCAGACAGTCGGCGCAACACCCGAACAAGACCATCCGGATTCCACCGTACAAGTAGCTGAACAGCCGTCCCCCGATGATGTATCACCGTCATCGCAAGCTTCCGCATTTTCTTTTGTACCGTTTCCGCACACAGGATTGATTTTCATTTCACAGAGATAGTCATAGGTGTTGGTACAATAGTTATCATCCCACTGATAACTAAATGGCTGATACAAGACAGCACAGTCTTGATTGCCTGCGAAATCATCTGGCTGTCCCGATCCCCAGTTTGTATACGAAACAGGCTCGCCGTGATCCCACACAAAGGATGCTTCTGTGGTTCTATCATTAAAACCAATAAACGTTGATTGAGAGACAAACGACATGTTGGACACAATTTGATTGTGTTCTGCGCTACCGGTAATTGAAACAAGATAGGAGCCACTATACGAAGCACACGCGGTTTTAGCATTCGCCCACGTTTTATCAACACTCGTGAAGAGCATATAGCAGTGACCGTTATAGAGCATGGTCTGATTTGCTCCTGCGGTTCCCGCACAGGCTGGAGCTGCCGATGAAGACGAAGAAGAACCATACCCGAATGCAATATTCATTCGTTCCAAGCTAAATGTTGGCGGCTTCCCTGGCTCTAACGAGAGCTTCGCTTGAACAACAAATAGGCAAGCAGCAACTCCAATAAAGAGCACTGTCCACGCCTGTTCTGATAAGCGAAACTTCTTCATGACAATAGTCCCAGAAACCTTACGGTATTCTGCGTAGCGGTGGAACTGTCGTGAATGCTCTGTTTATGCTCTAATGACCGAGAATTTACGGAGTCACCGGTTGCGCCACATTGATCCGCAGATATTGTTGCTGTCTCGGCTGTCGCATCGCCTGAACAGCAGGATCATTTTGAAGCGTCTGCAACGACTGCTGCTCGGCAATCTGCATCTTCAACACTTCGTCTTCGAGCAGGAGTTGCGACCGCTGACGCTCCAGGTTACGAAGTCGATATCCTTTTGTTGCATTCGCGTTCTCGTGAAACAAAATAAGCAATGCGAGAATTAAAATGAGCGCGCCAATAACCACCATCAGCAACACAGTGCTCTGGTCGACCATTTTACCGAGCGACGCACGTGATACCGTTCCGGCCTGCCTGCGAGTGAACACGGTTTGCACGGCGGACATTCTAGCTCCTCTTCCGTACTGCACGGAAGCGCACACTGCGCGATCGCGGATTTTTTTCTTGTTCCGCTTCGTCAGCTTGAATTGCCCCCTTAATGATCAACTCAAACGGCGCTTCAACAATAATCTGTCCGGTGAGCTCGTCCTTCTGTGGTTCGCAGATGGATTTAAAAGTCTGCTTCACCATCCGATCTTCCAGCGAGTGATAACTCAGAACGCCCATGCGCCCTTCTGGCTTTAGAAGAAGCAAACCTTCATCGAGCAACGCACGAAGTACTCCCATCTCATCGTTAACAACGATGCGCAATGCCTGGAACACCTGCGGCAAAATTCTCTTTGCACGAAATCCGAATAGTTTTTCAATCACTAAGCGCAGCTCCGTGGTGGTCTCGAGCCGCTTGCCCGCAATCTCCTGACCAATTCTTTTTCCCTCCTTCCACAATTCTCCATATTCTTTCAGCCAACGAATGACTGCATCTTCTTCGGATGCATGAATGAGGTCAGACGCTGTCGGGCCTGTTGTGCGGTCGTACCGCAGATCCAATGGGCCATCAAATCGGAATGAAAACCCACGCTCAGGATCGTCAAAGTGAGGAGAGCTGACACCCAAATCGGCAAACACGATATCGAATGACTCCAGGCCAAGTTCGGCTAACTGCCCAAAGTTCGCATGGATAAAACTGGTAGAACCATCAAATCGCTGCAGTCGCTCACGTGCCAGCTGCAAATTCGCCATGTCCGCATCCAGCCCAGTGAGGTGACCTGAACTGCCAATCTGCTCCAAAAATGCCTCGGCATGACCACCTAAGCCAAGCGTCACATCAAGCACCGATTCGCCAGTTTGAGGCTTTAGAACCTCAAGAACAGTCGAAAGTAGGACGGGGATGTGGAGAGGCTTTTCAGGCATTGCAGTAAGTATAGCGTAGCCATCTGATGCGAGCGCAGAACATTGCAATCTGGCAATTCTCTCGATCTACTCTTTTTTGTATACATTTTTTATACAATAATGATTAAAAACGGTCAGTCTATAGGGGTTCGTATCCCCTCTTTTAGCATATGCAAGAGCAAATGTACGAATTATGGACATTGACCATAAAATGTTTCATAAGTACGATGAGTCCCTCTGTTAGGTTCACTCTCCGCTGTCGTCGGCCTGGTCATGATGAGCAGTAACCCGCTTGCTGCCCAGTACGTTCCTCTCTCCCAATGGGAGCCTATGGAGGGCGACCGTTTCGTTGCTGATACAGCCGAGAACGTTGGATACCTGATTCATGAGGACGGAACCTTTACGAGCACCAAAATCGCCTCTGGGAAGCAATCTGTCGTTCATTACGGTGGTAGAACGTATTTCGCCGCTACGCCATCTGAAAGCTGGGTTGCCCGCGAAATCGACATCCAGACTGACCGTCTGACATTCGGCAAGGATGGCACGTTTATGCGCCTGTATAAGGATGGAACAGAGGAAACACGCTACGGCATCCACAGCGTCGCAAACATCGACGATCTGCTCAAAACCGATAAGCGCTACTACAGCATGGGCTGTGTGCTAGTTGATTACGCTCTACTCGACATTCTATTAGAAACCTACGAGCTGAACGACAATACCCTCGAGGTCACAACCGTTGATGGATTTGAGGTGTCGGTGTCCAAAGCTGAGTAATTCTGGCGGAGAGGGGGAGATTCGAACTCCCGAGACTCTTGCGAGCCTGCCACGTTAGCAGTGTGGTGCCTTCAGCCACTCGGCCACCTCTCCGCGGCTCGGGGAGTATACGAAGAGCTGGCCCATCCGCAAAGCCTATTCCTCGATCCTACGAGCTTTTTTCCGGTAGTCACACCACTCGCAATCCCCTGTCGACGGTGGTGGAGCATCGGACAGCAAGCATTCTCGGACAGCAATTAATGCATCATCAATCCACCCAGTAGATCCTGTGTAAGGCAATATCTGCATCGTAAATTCCAGCTGGCGATCGAACATGGTGCGATCGCGCGTCGCATTCACAAATACAAAGTAACCTGTCTCGGATACCGTGAAATTATTCGCACGCAGTAACCACTGATACACCTCAAGCTGTCGTTTGTAGCTGTGACGATTATCAAGGGTGATAGTGGCAGCAGTACTTGTCGCTTTGTAATCGACAACCGCAAGCGAGTGATCAGGATGAACCCAAATATCATCAACAAGACCGAAGAGTTCTACGTTCGATGCGCCGTGTAGCGCACGAATTCCTTGCTGCGTGTCGCGCCATGTTTCTAAATCGGGATGGCGAAACGGTACCGCATCGACTCCGTACATGGTCATCACCGGATGTGGTTCCTGACGCAGACGATGGTAATCAAATTCTTTTTTCATCAGCGCATCAACCGCAAGGTTGAGCGAGAGTGGATAACTATCAACGCGACCAACGCCGTGACGTCGATCCAGATAAAAACAACGCGGGCACTCCAAAAACAATTCCAGCTTACTTCGACTGATGGAAAATGGCGCAGACGATGTGGGATCGAAGAGAGTTGCCATAGGTGCATCTTGCGCCTCTGTCGCGGATTACGGAAGCAGCGACGGAAGAGTCGGCACGGTCTTCACTGCCTCCTCTACAGCTGGGAGAACAGGCTCAGGAAGCGGGAGTTCTATGACCATCGACGATGTCTGCGCAGCAGCGGATGACGAAGGAGCAATACTGGAAACAGCTGCCTGCTTCGATGATTGAGAAATAGCATGCTGAACAGAAACAGCGGATGAATGTGTCAGCGATGAAGATGCAGGCACCACTGCGGCGGCGGACGTTGTAGCTGCTGATTTTGTATTGGTAACGGATGTGGCAACGGACGATGAAGATGAAACGTCTGCACTTTCACTTATTGTTGCGGAAATGCCGAGTCTCAGCAGGGCTTCATTCTTCTGTGTCTTGCGAATAGCCATTCGTGCGGCTTTTAATGAATCACGAAACTCTCCTTTCTCCAGACGCTCTTCTGCACTCCTTAATAGATCGCGCGCCGAAGCAGAAGCATCAGCACCTCCGGTTTTCTGAGCTGGCAAACTGTTAATAATACTTGAAACAGAGTGCACGACGTTCTTCGTCAATATCTCAGCGGCTGCGGCATCTGACAGGAGCTTTTCTTCGTTCTGTTCGTGATACACAGCAAAGCGAACTGCAGCCTCATTCATATCATTAGCAGCAGAAACTGCGACCTTATTCTCCCAGACAACACCCACTTCACCGAAGACCTGATGATAGGTATCGAGCATCATGTTGAGATCAGCCGAAAGAGAGGCGGCAGTCTCGGGATCAGTCTCGGCAATCCGCACGATCAATGTATCGGCGCGATCGAGATTGGCAGTCATATTCGTCTGGATTTCCTGCCAGTTCTCTACAGTCAAACGATTACCTGAGAGTAGCTTCTCTGCTTCCAGTAAACGCTTGCGCGCACACTCCGCCATCTTCTCCGCCTTGTCTGCAGGAGTATTAGCCATTGCGGCACGCATCGGCTCCAGGATGCCGGTTTTTACCGAATACAGCACATCACCAGGCAAGGTATCTTCGGCAGCCCACGCAATGCTTCCACCGGTAATAAGAACAATGCCGAATGCTGCGGCAGTTTGTGGAATCAAGCTACGCGTTAGCGACGTCAGCATCTCTGCAACGCGAACATTCAATGGAACACGCTCAACAACATCCAATGGATGCTCATCCATGAATGCAATCAGGTGTTCACGGAACGCCGCTTTCTCTTGGGAGCGCAGAATATCTTCGCCTGCAGAGAGTGCAGCCGCCTCTTTCTGGAATTGCTCCTGGAAGGATTGGCTCTGGGATGTCGGCGCCGGATGTGCCTGCATGTGCAGACGCAACGCTTCTTTCACCTCTTCTCGCTCTTCCGGTCGCAGATGATCCCCCGGTAGGGAATCCGCTGGATTGTCCATGTGACGGTATTGACGGGAGAGAATACGATCTCTTACAAAGGTAACACGAAAGATATTGATGAAACAGAAAAATATTGCTTAACGAATAAGTACACGGAGTTTCTTCAGTCCGCGATGCAAACGTACCGAAACCGTATTGGCGCTTTCTCCCGTAATTTTAGCAATCTCTGCGGGCTCCAGCCCATTCACGTAACGCATGACCAACACCTCACGATGGGAATCATCGAGTTGCTTGAGAGCCTCAACGGCCTGTGCACCATCTAGCCGCTCACCTACATGCGCCATATCGTCGTCCGTCGCAGGATCAAACCCCTCTTCCTGCATTGCATCGAGGGACGTTTCCTTCTTTTTGCGAACGTAATCGATAATCAGGTTATTGGCGATTCGATACAAGAGGGCACGGATATTATCGACCTTTTCGCCCTTGCGAAGGTATTCCCACGTGCGAACGAACGTGTCCTGCATGATGTCCCGCGCACGCTCACGATCAAACAGTCGATAATAACAATGCCGGAAAATTGCATCTGCATATGCGTCGTACGCCTCCAGAAATTCATCTTCGATCCGCATAGAGAAAGGGTGTACGGTCTAGAAGTCTCATATACTGTCAGAGGTCGCTCTGTTTGTCACGCAAGAAGGGGCTGCCACCTACAACCGGATGTGGTATTGTGCCTCTGATGGCACAATCCCATGTAATCGGGGTCGATTTAGGCGGTACCAAGTGTGCACTTGCGCGCTTTGACGCTGAAACCTTCGAAATCCTCGACCGAAAGACGATTCCAACAAGAGCTGATGATGGCTTCGCCGCCGTTGTCGATGATGTTGTAGAAGCTGTGAAGAGCTTACAGACGCCAGAAACGACTGCTGTCGGCATTGGCGTTCCGGGCTTGATTAGACAGCCGGAAGGTGTCCTTATAAAAGCTCCGAACATTCCAGGTAGCGACAATTGGGAGATTAAAAAGATTCTCACCGAGCGGATTGGACTCCCGGTGTTTGTCGGCAACGATGCGAACTGCTTTGTCCTAGCAGAGGCGCGTTTGGGAAGCGCAAAGAATTACAAGATGGTGATTGGCATCACCTTCGGCACCGGTGTTGGTGGTGGGTTAGTCATTGATGGCAAATTGTTTGAAGGAGCGCACGGCTATGCAGCGGAAATCGGCCATATGCTGATGATGCCGGGAAAGCCCCCATACGATGATCCAGACGATAAGCGTGGACGCGTCGAACAATTCCTCTCGGGTACAGCGATGGGGAAGCGATGTGAAGAGGCGCAGACACCTGAGGATTATCTGGAGGGTGCAGTCTGTTCCTTTATGCAGCCGGATATTTACCGTGAGGTTGCGTGGCTCTGCACGACGCTGACGTACATGCTGGACCCCGATGTCATTGTCTTCGGTGGATCTGCCGGTCATGCACTCCTCAAGCACATCGACGAAATTACCGCTGAGCTGAAGAAGTGGACCCTACCGGGCACTCCCCTTCCTGCGATTGTTGCAGCGACCATGCGCGATGCGGGAATTGTTGGGGCAACATTAAAACTTTTTATCCTATGAGAAATTTTACTGAAAGTGTTTTTAAGGCACTGCAAGAAGCTGCTAATGCTGGGTTTGACGGAATCCTCCTCGATGCAAAAACTGGTCAGATTATCAGTCAATCACCAGTTCATCTTGCACCTCGTATTAATATGGAGTTGCTCCGATCGGAAATAATGCAATTGATCCAAGCATACGAAGAAGATCAACTCCAGTGATGATGAAATTTCCCCTCTTTATCCGTGCGCTCAAATTCATGCGCCCCAAAGAAATCACGCTGTGCCTGAATCAAATTCTGCGGAAGTCGTTCGGTTCGATAACTATCGTAGTACCAGAGTGCCGATGACATCGCTGGAAGTGGAATGCCGCGCAGTGCACCGAGTGCAACGGTACGGCGCCAGTTGATCTGCCGTTCTTTGTTAAAGCGCTCACGTAGAGCTAGCCCTGCTTCACGATCACCAGCGAATGCCTTCTGATACCACTCGGTCATGGCAGAACGAATGATGCAGCCACCACGCCATATGCGGCAGATTTCGGAAATGTTCAGATTCCATCCTTCTGCTTTCGACGCTTCACTTAACAACTGCAATCCCTGTGCGTACGCATTAAGCATACTGAGTTCCAACGCATTCCGAACATCGTTGATCAACTCTGTGCGATCAACTGGAATATCATCCACTTGTAGAGGCGTTGCTTTCGACTGCGTCACGCGGAATTCTTTTGCAGAGGACAGAATGCGTGCATCGACACCGGCGGTAATGGTTGGCACCGACACGCCGTAATCGAACGCAGACTCGGTCGTCCACTTGCCAGTCCCCTTCTGTGCGGCTGCATCTTTAATCATATCGAGCAGATCGTTTCCAGATTCCGGATCTTTCACCACAAAAATCTGCGCGGTGATTTCCATCAAGAATCCTTTCAGCTCCGGACTCTTACTCCATGTTGAAAATGTTTGATGAAGCTCTGCGTTCGTCAGTCCCCCAAGCCGCTTTAATAGATCGTACGCCTCAGCAATCAACTGCATCACGCCGTACTCGATACCGTTGTGCACCGTTTTGACGAAGTGTCCTGCACCACCATCACCAATGTAGGACACGCACTTTCCGCCTGCACCATCATCTGCAGACATCTTTGTCAGTAATGGCTCCAAATGAGCAAATGCTTCTCTGTCACCGCCAGGCATCATACTTGGGCCATGTAATGCTCCTTCTTCACCGCCACTCACGCCCATTCCGACAAATCTCACTCCTTTTGTTTGCAGTTCTTTTACACGACGTTCCGTATCGCGATAGTAACTATTTCCAGCATCAATCAGAATGTCCCCCTGCGAGAGATGAGGAAGAAGCTGTGCGGTCATCTCATCTACTGCATCCCCCGCTTTCACCATCAATACAATTGCCCGTGGACTTTGCATCGAGCTGACAAGCTCTTCGATTGTCTTGGCTGCGACAAACTCCCCTTCCGATCCATGCGCTGCCATAAACGCATCTGTTTTTTCTGTTGTGCGGTTGTAGACTGAGACGCGTGCACCGTTACGAGCTGCATTGCGCGCTAAGTTCGCGCCCATGGTGCCAAGACCGATAAGACCAAGTTGCATACGAAGCTATGGTAGAAGTCCTGAAAGCTGAAAGCTAGAAGCTATTTCTTCTTCGACACCTTCTCCCAATCCTCAAGGAACTTCTTAAGCCCCGCATCTGTTAATGGATGCTTCACCAATTTCTCGAACACGTCATACGGCATAGTCGAAATGTGTGCACCGAGGCGTGCTGCTTCGACCACATGCATGGGATGTCGCACAGATGCAACGAGCACTTCTGTTTTGAAGTTGTAGTTGCCCCACACGTCCAAAATATTGGAGATCAGCTGCATGCCATCTTCTCCGATGTCATCCAAACGTCCGATAAACGGACTGATGATGGTCGCGCCTGCTTTCGCCGCAAGAATGGCCTGAGGAACCGAGAATACGAGTGTTACGTTCGTGCGAATCTTTTTTGAGGCGAAGTAAGACACTGCTTTAAGGCCTTCCGCGGTCATTGGAACCTTCACGACAATGTTTTTGTGCCACTTTGCATACTCCGTTCCTTGTTTCTTCATTCCTTCAAAATCGGTCGCAGTGACCTGCGCGCTGACGTTGGGTGCGTACTTACACATCTCTAATACCGTCTTCTTGAAATCTTTTCCTTCTTTTGCGACAAGTGACGGATTGGTTGTCACGCCATCGAGAACACCGAGAGCTGCTGCAAGCTTTACCTGTTCGACGTTCGCTGTATCAAGAAAAAATTTCATGTGGAAGAAAGGAAGTGTACGGTAATTGTACTCTGGCAGATTCTGAACGCACGAATATTCCCTGACAGTTCTCTTGCGCTCATCCGTCTAAACACCGACGATATCTTCTCCCCCTCCCTATGAAATACCTCTCTCCTTCGATCGGACTCCTATCTGCACTGCTTCTAACAGCCTGCCAGCAGGAGGTTGTAATCACGCAGCCGAATGATGCATCCTCATCTGCTGCTTCATCCATAGAAGCTGAACCGGATACCGCTCCTGGAACGACGGTTGATCCGCAGATTTCATCCGCTGCAGCAGCATCTGTTCGTCCTGCTTCCTCTGCTAAACCACAAGCAGCAACATCAACACCTGCATCGGTGCGCATCGATATGCCATTTGCCTCACAAGCGCCAACCGGCAACTGGGATCCTCCCTACGATGAAGCGTGTGAAGAGGCATCGTTGATTATCGTGCATCACTATTTAGAAGGAACAGCATTGGATAACACGATCATGGATCGCGATATCAAAACAATGGTCGCACACGAAGCATCGGTCGGCCTCCCCATCGACATCGACATGTTTGAACTCGCTGATGTCGCGCGGGATATGTTCGGCTACGAAGCAGAAGTACTAGAAGGGGCAGACGTATCTATTGCGCGCATTCAACAAGAACTTGCGAACGGTAATCCGGTGATTGTGCCACTTGCAGGACAGGACATCGGCAACCCGTACTACTCCGGTGATGGCCCGCCGTATCACGTGCTGGTGATTGTCGGCTATGACAATCGCAACTTCATTACGCATGACGTCGGCACCAAGCGCGGCGAAAACTACGTCTATCGCAAAGAAGTGATTATGGATGCGATTCATGATTGGAATGGCAGCGTGGAGACGATTAGGAGTGGGCCGAGGCGTCTATTGGTTGTGACGAAGTAACAAGTGTCATAGTGAGCGTAGTCGAACTATGAACACGCGTTGTCGACCCTTCGACTACGCTCAGGGTGACACCACTAAAAAAGTTGATTACCAATCGGCACTTCTCGCTCAGGCTCAATCAGCACCACATCGCCATTTTCATCAGCGAATCCTGTCGTCAGCACTTCAGAGATAAATGGACCGATCTGTCGTGGCGGAAAATTCGTGACGCAGCAGACCAGTCGACCAATCAACTCTTCTTTTGAGTAATGCTTCGTAATTTGCGCGGATGACTTCTTGATTCCCACCTCTGGACCAAAGTCGATCGTCAGTTTGTATGCCGGCTTGCGCGCTTCAGGGAAATCCTCGACGTTGATTACTTTGCCGACGCGAATTTCTAGTTTCTCAAAATCTTCAATAGTAGCCATAACTGAATGATATTGATCAATTTTCCTTATGTCGATCCTTCGGCAAGCTCAGGATGACAGGCCTCTTTAAAATTATGAGACGCTTCGGCAAGCTCAGCGGCCCTGAGCCTGTCGAAGGGCTGCTATTGTAGGGCATCTGTCATGGTGAGCCTGCCGAACCATCCTAGCCAGTCGAGGGATGACATATCTATCAATAAAACCTAAAATGTCATTAATTCTGAATTCTACATTCTAAATTCTCAATTCCGTATGTCCCCCCGACCCCCTCTTAAAGATCTTACCGGATCAATTCCCGCCTCTGCCCAACGTGTTCTCGGCTCTGTGAGCGTGGGAGAACGAGCATGGATCGGCCCCGATCAAGCGGCAAAGCTTTCAGCAGATGAAAAGAAGGCCTACGAAGCAGCACATACGATTATGGCGCATTTATGCGTCCGCGCTCCAACCGCACACAGCTCCGGTCATCCCGGTGGTCCTCTGTCATCATTTACCTTTGGTTATAGTTTGAGCAAGCGACGCTATCCACATGTCGATCAGCCGCTGCGCATCAGCGCGGGTCATCTCAGTCTTCTGTCCTACGGACTACAATGGATGTTCGGACGCAATGGCGACGATGCACGTCTCGCATCTCCTCAGGCCATTATCGAGAACTTCCGCATTCCCGCAGGTCTTCCCGGTCACGTTGAAGCAGGAATTGGCGATATTCCCTTTGGCACCGGACCACTTGGTAAAGGAACGAGTCACGGAGTTGGCACAGCATTTGGTCTGAAGTATCAGAAAAAAGACGGCATGGTCGACGTCTTACTTGCGGATGGCGATAGTCAGGAAGGTCAGGTGATGGAAGCGTTCCGCCTCGCTGCGCATCTGCAACTCGATAATCTTGTCGTACATGGCGACTGGAACGACATTCAACTGTCAGATCTTCCGAGTAAAACCGTTGCGACGGACTTTGCATCGATTGCCCATGCAACAGGGTGGAACGTGATCGAAGTACAAGATGGTAATGACCTCGCACAGGTGAAAGCGGCACAAGATCTTGCAGATTCATGGAGCACCAGCGGTAATCCCACCTTCATCTGCTACTACACCACCATGGGCAAGGGCGTGTCGTTCATGGAGGAAGGATCGAACACCGGCACAAAGAACTATCATGGTTCTCCGCTCAGCAAAGAAGAGCATGATAAAGCACTGACGGAATTGGCGGATTTCGATGAGGCAATTGCATCGTACGAAACCTTTAGAGCCGCAGAGGAAAAGCGCTACACGGCAAAAAAGCCGACGCAGACCGATATCGAACTCGATTGGGGTACGAAAAAAGGATTCAAGCGACAGGTCTTTACCGATAAAGCAGCGGCGCGCAAAGAGTTCGGCGCAACGTATCTGAAAGAGTTGATGAAGCACGATGAACGGATTGTCGTATTACACGCGGACCTTGCCGGTTCCGGCGGTTTCGACAAAGTGCAGAAAGAGTTTCCAACCCGCGTCATCAACGTCGGTGTTGCCGAAGCAAACATGGCGATGATGGCTGCCGGTATGCGTCAAACAGGATTACTGCCAATCACCTATACCTTTGCTGCTTTCACGACCAACGAAGCGCGTGCGAATGCGCGATTAATCGACATTAACTGTGCACATACGCGCTGTGGTGTAATCCACGACGGTACACATGCAGGTCTCAGTGTCGGTGAAGACGGTGAAACGCATCAAGAACAGAACTATCTGAATATTCCGTTTCATCATTCACAGGTGTGGATGCCCGCAGATGCAAACCAGAGCGGTGCCATGGCGGAGAAAGCGTTACAGATTATTGCCGAAGGACATCAGAATGTGTTTGTATTCTCCCCACGAACCGATCATCCGCAAATCACCACCCCAAATGGTGATGTGCTGTACGGCGCTGATTATATCTATGACGGAAAGATCGATCTTGTTCGTGGTAACGGCAACATGTCTGACAAAGCCACAATTCTTGCAACAGGTAGCTGTGTGCATGCAGCTATTGAAGCGGCGAATCAATTAGATGACGTCCGTGTGCTCAACGTTTCGTGTATTCGCCCAATTGATGCAGCGGCAGTCATTCAGGCTGCACTGGAAACCGTGCACTTAATTGTCGTCGAAGACCACAACACCGAAGGAGGTCTTGCAACGCAGGTTGCTGATATCATCGCCGATTTCCAACTCCCCTGTTCGCTTCGTAGGCTCGGACTGAATCACTACTTCCCATCCGGCAAGGCAGAAGACCTAATGTTCTTTGCAGGATTGGATGCCGACAGTATCGTTAACGCAGTGCAGGACGAACTGACGACGGAAGTAACCGGTGGTGAAGATTCGTTCGTCTCTTCGCTCTACATGCTGATGCAGCACTTGGGCACCAGCCGTTTCCGCGACGCAGCACAGCCATTTGTTGAGAAAATTATCAACGATAAGGAATATTTAGAGATGCTGCGCAGTTATTGGAAAAAGCGTGATGTTCCAACCGAAAAGCTGCCAAGCAACGAGCAGCTGCGTAAGCGCCTTGGGGCATCGACGCATGATTTGCCGGAAGGGATGCTTTAAATTCCATCGCATATTGGTCAGGATTTTCGCTACAATAGCCACGGAGAGATGGCTGAGTGGTCGATAGCGCCTGACTTGAAATCAGGTGAGCCCGCAAGGGTTCCGTGGGTTCGAATCCCACTCTCTCCGCCAGTACACATACTTTAGGAGGCTTGAAAATACACTTCCAACGCTTTGAAGTGACCACTCCCATCACCAAACTTCTTATACGTATCTTTGTTGACCCATGCATACCCCTGATGTTCATTGCTCGTTTTAACTTCTCCTCCTGCATAGGTACATTTGATTCCAATAAGAAATACTCTTTTGCCAGCCTCTTGATGCCCAGATGGTAATTCAACAAGCCATCGATGAAACGGTTGTCCTATTTCAATATCTAAACCTGTTTCCTCTCTTACCTCTCTTTTTAATGATACATCGACATCAGATTCACCTTCCTGAATTTTCCCACCTGGAAAATCCAACCAACCATTCGACCGTAGCAAAATAAGAACCTCTCCGTCCTTTTCAATAAACGCCTTTTGTCCTACGTACAATACTTGGTCTTTTTGCATGGGGTCCATTATATCATTTCTTACCGAAAAATATGCTTTTATCCGTTTGGTGACTAGCTTCCCTCCGGTATACTCTAGGTTCCGTATTTCTTCTTTTTCTCATGAAGCAATCTTCTCTTCTTCTGGCAGCATCTGTGTTGCTCTTAAGCGCATGTATGCCAGGTACAGACAACGGCAATCAAACAGGATCGTCTGCATCCTCACAGCAGGCATCGTCCACGGTGGCTGAAACTAAAAATGTTCTGTATCGCGGAACTGTTGAAAAACAAGGTGTCAGCATTTTCATGGAAGGAACACATCGGTTGCGCCTTGATGACGGTCGCTACATTCTTCTTCATAGTGATGCAGTCGACCTCAACGCATTTATCGATATGAAAGTAGAAGTTGTTGGCGCTGTTCGTCCTACAGTTGAAGCAGGCGGACAGATTATGCGTGTTGAGCGCATTACATCCATGGAACCGTCTTCATCGTCCTCTGCTGTCTCCAGCAAAACATTCTGCGGAGGTATTGCCGGTATCCAGTGTCCAGACGATCAGACATGTGTCGATGATCCATCTGATAGTTGTGACCCGATGAATGGCGGCGCTGATTGTGGTGGCATGTGTATTCCTGGCACATCATCTGCTGCAGTTTCATCTGCACCTGCGTCTGTTGCTGCATCTTCTATTGCCGCATCGGTCGCACCTGCATCATCCAAGGTTTCATCATCACTCGCTCCTGTTGCTTCATCTGTTGCTCCTGCATCTACGCCTACGGCAGCATCTTCTTCTGCATGGCAAGCATCTGCTGATTTATCTGCAAAAGCTGCCATCATGGCAAAGGACAAACAGGGCACCGAAAACTGGACGCAGCAGTACTGCTCGTCACACATCGGCTTCTGCTTCCCTGTTCATCGTAACTGGTGGTTTAAGTCCTTTGGCGCAACGTCCAACACATTCTGGCATATCGAAATTGGACCAACCGAAATGAACAACCTCGGTGAAGGACCTCTCTCGGTCGATCTTGTCTCCGGCAACGCAACATCCGATGGCTCCGTAACCGTCAGCGGTGATACCGCTACCGGCATTCGTTCATGGACCGGTGGCCGTCACATCGTTGTTACAGGACCTGCTAGCCTAGAATGGGCTATCCGATACATCACAGAGCAGATTAAGCCTCAGAATTAATAACAATCACGTCGTATAGAGGCCCCATTGAGGGGCCTCTATTTGATAGTGGCGATTTTGCTATACTCAACGCATGCCTTCATTTCCCTACGTCGCACGGACATCGGAAGGAACATTGGAACGTGGAACAATTGATGCCGACAATGTGCAGCAGGCGCGCGAGCGACTGCATCGCCGTGGTTTGACTGTAGAAGAATTAGCCGGTGATGCGACTGTTAGCTTCTCGGAAACACCAGCATGGACCGTAACGGGATCATCTGTAAAAACAGCAAAGGAGGTGAATCAGAAAGCGGAATATATTCCGCTTCTCCAGACTCTGCGCCTGTTTGCAGGCTGGTTAATGGCATGGTACGGAATTATTTTCATCGCTGGGACATACAGGGCAGATGGACGAATCCCATACGACATTCCTGCTATTGAAGGTCTTGCGTCATCACCACTTGTCCTGCGTTTCGCCTTCGGTACATTTTTGTTCCTCGCGCTCACGGATCTACATAAAAAAGCAGGAAGCAAAGCGATTGTCGGCGTGCTGCTGACGATTGTTGGAGTCGGGCTGATGTGGGTGTTTCATTTGAACGTGTAACAGGGTGTCACCCTGAGGAGCGCAAAGCGCGTCTCGAAGGGTGATGCATCTCTTAATGAATCATGCTTCGAGACGGCCCTTCGGACCTCCTCAGCATGACACGCACTTAGAGTCCCAGCTGCTTTCTAATTTCATCAGCCTGTGCCTGTTCAGTCTGCTGCGCTTGGCTCTGCACGTACATCGACTGCAAATCTTTCCAGTCTTCGCTGTGCTTCTGTTCAAGCTTCATGAGCTGCAACAAATGCTTTGGGGAGAGTTCGCTGAACTTGCGGCGCTCTTCTTCCAGAATTTTCTGCAGTTCGTCAATCTGGAACTGGCTGAGCTTTGGAATAGCCTGAACAATGCGCCACTTTTCATCGCGCGTCAGCGAAATGCTTCCGCGGAGCAAAATCAAGAACGATTGCTCATCAAATCCTGTTTCTGGATGTGGTGGCACGGGAATATTGTCATTGGTAAGTGCAACCGCAATGGATCCGAAACGATAGTCTCCAACTTCGCCAAGAACACGAATGTCCTCATCGTCGTATCCCATTTCCTTTGTTGCCACTGTTCCAGGTGGTGGAGGTGGTGGGCCCTGGTCCTGTGCTGGTGGAGCACCACCGGTTCCATCATCACCCATACCCGCGTCATCGCCCATTCCGCCAGCAGGTTGCTGAGGCATAGCCTGAGGAGGTGTTGGCGGAGCGGCAAACACCTGTGTTGGATCCAATCCGCCCTCGGGCACAGCATCGCCGGGTCGTGGAGGTGGAACGGGGTTGGTACCAGTTGTCTGATCGTCAGCCATGAGAAAAATGGGGAATTCCTCTGTAGTTTACCGATCCAGATGCGGGAAACAACGGGAAATGATTATGAAACACACCTATAATTTACGCCGACTTCCCCGCTGAAATCCCCAGCATTCGCTCTGCAGCTTGTCGCGCTTTCACGACCAATTCTGGCTGGAAGAGATGCGAGAACTGGAAATCGGGCAATCCACTCTGTCGCGTGCCAAACAATTCTCCCGGACCACGTAATTTGAGATCGATTTCTGCCAACTGGAATCCGGAATCGAAATCTTCCATCGCCTTTAAACGCGGTGATCGCGCTTGTTCCGGCGTTGTCGTAAACAAGAAGCAATAACTCTGATGATCCCCACGACCAACGCGTCCGCGGAACTGATGCAGCTGCGCAAGACCGAAACGTTCTGCTCCTTCAATAATCATAATCGTGCTATTGGGCACATCAATTCCTACTTCAATCACCGACGTTGAAACGAGGATGTCATACGTCTTCGCTTTAAATTCACGGAGAATCGATTCTTTTTCTGCGGGAACCATTTTTCCATGCAACATTGCAATTGAGCGATGTGGGAATCCCTCTCTTAATCGCTTCACTTCTTGCTCGACGCTTTTTACTTCTTTGATCTCGTCTGACTCTGACGTGGTGATGAGCGGACACACGACGAACGTCTGCCGCCCTTCGGTGATTTGCTGATCAATAAACAGTTCAACTGTTTTGCGATCATTCGGCGACACAACTTTCGTCTGAATCACTTTGCGATTGCCAGGCTTCTCTAATAAAACAGAAAGATCGTGATCACCATAGGCCGTGAGTGCGAGCGTGCGAGGAATAGGGGTCGCAGTCATTGCGAGGAAATGCGGCATCCCTTTATCTTTTAATCGCGCACGCTGATTTACACCAAAACGATGCTGCTCATCGACAATCACCAACTTGAGATTTCTAAACTGCACACTATCTTCTATTAACGCGTGTGTACCAATCACCATATCGACTGTGCCATCTACTAATCCTTGTTTGATTGCGAGCGAGTCCGATGCAGGAGTTGATCCTGTGAGAAGTGCAACATTCGGCAATCGGAAGTCCATTCCCCTGCCCTGCTTCTGCAAGTAATCATGAAGAGTGAATAGCAAGCGTGACACGTTTTCTGCATGCTGACGGGCAAGAACTTCTGTTGGAACCATCAATGCACTCTGCGCACCATGACGATGAACAGTTGCCATCACCGCTGTTGCAACAAGTGTTTTTCCCGATCCCACATCTCCTTCGAGGAGTCGTGACATCGGCACATCTTTTTCCATGTCACGGAGAATTTCATAGATCGCAATCTTCTGACTGTTGGTTGGAGTAAATTTGAGCGATGCGAAAAAGGTTTTAATGAGCTCAACGTCCATGGGAATAATTAATCGCTCCTGTCTCTCTCCTTGCCACTGCTTCTTTCGTTCTAACGCATCGCATTGCACATGATACATTTCTTCAAACGCCATGCGGTGCTGCGCACGCACTACATCTTCTGGCTTGTCTGGAAAATGCAGCGCAGTGATTGCCTCTCGCTTCGTCATCAATGCCTCTTCTTCAATCACTTGCTGGGGCAACGTCTCCTCCATCAATGCAATCGCATCTTTTATCAAAACCATTTTCTCGCGCAGCCATCGTGTGCTGATAATGTCATGTTGCGGATAAACAGGAACCAATCGCCCCGCATGAACTAACGGTTGTGATCCGGCAATTTCAAACTGCGGACTCTGGAACTGCAACTTATATCCTTTTTCGGAAAGTTTTCCGGTGAGCACCACCTCGGAGTCATCGGGCAGCATGCGTTTGATGTGCGCTTGGTTAAACCAAATCACTTCGGCTGTTCCGGCTTCTGTATCGGTAAATGTTGTTCCAATAATCACTTTTCCTCCGCGAATACGCGTCATCTTTAGAGTGCCAACCGATCCCCGCACCGATGCTTTTTCACCAATGGGCACATCGGCCAATGTGACGATATTGCTTAAATCTTCATGTGCACGTGGCAAATAAAGAAGCAAATCCCCCACCGTCTTCAGACCCATTCCATCAAGCGCTTCAATATGATCTTTCGTTGAGCGAAGAACGGATGCGAGAGGTGTTTTAAGGGTTAGTGCCATCACCCCCATCATATCAACGTGGACGATCGTTCACTATAAAAAATGATCCGTAGTCGGGTGTGACTACGGATCAAAAGACTCTTTGAGCGTGACGATTGACTACGCGTCGGCATCCGGCCACTAGAGGCTTAACCTGACTCTCTTGCGAGACACTGCTCAAAGAGCGTTTGTAGTATCTCAAATGGTTAAATCATTGCAAGCATAAAAACGATCCCCATCCGCGATGGAATGGGGATCTACTCCTTTTACATCTTACTGAGTAAGATACGCAGTTTCGGCCAGATCCTTCTAACCTGTCGTGTGCCTTAACTAGCGTTCTGGGAACATCCCTCTCGCCTTTCACTCGAGGCAATGGTGAGCCTGGAGTCCGACTTTAAAGGAGTGCTTTAATTCTATGCGCGTCCAATTCAATTACAAGGAAAAATGGCCATCCTAATGTTGAATCCAATTAATTCGATCATCGTTGTTCCACCAAGTAGCCTGCCGCTTCGCATACTGCCGTGTCTTTGCAGCAATCACTTCTTCTAGTGCTTTGGTATCTCGATCGTCGGATG
>JBGAVO010000006.1:0-66264 GCA_044228075.1 Candidatus Peribacteraceae bacterium | reverse complement strand
ACATCTTCATGGCGTGCTTGTTGTGTTATTGATTGTTCAGGCTTTGGCGATGCAGCAGGCGATTGTCCGGCATGGTCCTATGGTCGATGCCGAGACGTTTGCTGCCATTGTGCAGGCAGGGGAATACACCAATGAACAGACGATGATTCTTGCGATTGAGAATGATACACCGGTGATTCTGCGTGGATGGTATGCGGATAGGCGAGTGGGCGGCCCTGGATTGTTTGATGCTCCGTGGACGCGTGATCAGTGGCAGTCGTTCCTGACAGGGTCTCACGACGAACGTGTGCAGTTCCTGCAGCAAGTGGAAGGGCCGATTGTACTCTTCGTTTCACCGCTCGCTCGCTCTTTCTATGGAGATGTGATGACATCGTTCCTTGCCGATTCTTGCTTTGAGATTATTCCCGGAACGATGTTCTATCGTGTTACCTGTCTTCCATGATTGATTTCTTCCCATCCCGCACCGTCGCCGTCATCATCGCCGATTTTCCGGTGCATTGGTATGGATTGCTGTATCTCTTGTCCTTTGGCGTGGCGTGGATCCTTCTTCCACGGTTGCAGTCATTGCGATCACTCAAATTATCGGCCGATGAATGGTCGAGCATTTTGTCGTGGGCAGTTGTGGGTGTGATTGTGGGCGGACGTCTGGGATATGTGTTGTTTTACGATCCATGGTATTACCTGGAGCATCCATCGCAGATATTCGCAGTCTGGCGTGGAGGAATGGCTTCCCATGGCGGATTCATCGGTGTTGCCCTGGCGATGATGTGGGTACTGCGCAAGCGCTCAAAGACTGAGTTTTTGCGCATTGCTGATCTTCTCACTATTCCGATCGCAATTGGTCTTGGACTGGGAAGAATCGGTAACTTCATCAATCAAGAACTTTATGGAACTGTCACTACTCTTCCGTGGGGGATGACCTTTCCGGATGCAGTTGGATTACGTCATCCGATTCAGCTCTACGACTTTGCACTGCAGATGATAATCGCTGCTCTGTGTTTCTTGCATTTAAAAAAAACAACAACACCTGGTCGAACACTGGGGTTGTTTTTAACGCTCTACGGTATTGCACGTTTCTCCTTGGAATTCATTCGCGAGCAGCACGGAATTTTCTTTGGACCGTTATCGGAGGGGCAGATCCTTACTGTTCCGATTTTGATTATCGGTGTGTGGTTGCTCAGCCGGCGAGTACGTTCTTCAGGTAGCTAAGACGATGTAATGGAGTAGGTCCATGCGCCTTGATCATCTCGATGTGTAGTGGTGCACCGTAGCCTTTATGTCCATCAAATCCGTACAGCGGAAATTGTTGATGTGCTTCGATCATCATGCGATCACGTGTGACTTTGGCGATAATCGATGCGGCCGCAATGGATGGCTCTAAGCTGTCACCTTTAATGACGGAGCTATGCGGATAGTCGAACCAGAACGCGTCACGTCCATCGACAAGTAAATATGTTGGTGTAATTGTCTGAGCGAGCATGGCAACTGCTTCCTGCATTGCGCGGTTGGTTGCTTCCAGAATACCGATCGCATCGATCTCATCGGCGTGGACCATGCTGACGCCGTACGGACAGTTTTGGATGATCCAGCTGTACGTTTTTTCGCGTTCTTTTTCATCCAGTTGTTTGCTGTCGAATAGTCGGCAATCGCCGACTATCCATCCTCCTTTTGGATGAGGAGAAACGGGGTAGGGGAGATGCACTGCTCCTGCCACAACAGGACCTGCAAGGGGACCCCTTCCAGCCTCATCAATGCCGCAAATGACGGTATTTGACATATTTTAATTAAGGTGTCATAATTAATAACTGGCCCTTCTACAACATCGAATCGAGCCTGTAATGCTGTTGTTATTGTACATCTCGAAGGATCGAGATTGTGACAACAGTGAACAGGCTTAGGGATAAGGAGAAAAACCCATGAGCCGCGAAGACATGTGGGATCGCATTATGCGTCCCTATGATTACCAGGGCGATGCCGGAGACATTGTCGAACTGTTTATGCAGAATTTCGACAAGGGAATCTTTGCATTGTTCGGTGTCACGGTCGTTGTGATTATGTTGATGGTGACGAGCAATGAGTGGAAAGACATCTGCCATCGTCGCCGCAATCGCGCTGAATATCGCGCAGCCCGTCGTGCTCAGAAAGACGCAGAAACCTATTCATTCCCGGTGTGGAATGAGTGGCACCAACAGCACCTCAAGGAAATCCATCATGACGGTGTTTAACCTCCTGTTCGGTGAATACTTCGTTGCCACAGCAATCGTCACTGTGCTGCTCTTCTGTCTGATCAATTACTTCCTCCTTTTTAGAACGTCGACACACGTCGAAGTTCGTCCCTAACCCCCTGTCCGCCGCTCTCTCATCCTCATCATATTTTCTTACGAGAGAGCGGCTTTTTTATTTCTGCAGAATCTCTCGGACAATCTCCCGTTCGTTCCAGGGAATCTGTCCGTCTTTCAGCCACATCGTCGTGTCGCTGCCTTTGCCGCAGAGAATCACAATGTCACCGCTCTTTGCTTCACTGAGCAAAAACTCAATCGCTTTCCTGCGATCAAAGATGCGATGTGCATCGGTTTTACTCTGATCGACTCCCGCCCATACCTCATCAATAATGTTCTCCGGATCTTCGGTGTACGGATCTTCGTTTGCAACGACCATTACATCGGCATAATTGCTGACGATCTTGCCAACAATCGGACGCTTTTCCTTCATGCGATCACCACAGCTACCTGTTAACACGAGTAGTCGTTTTCCGCTTGGCAGAGCCGCTTTTAACGTTGAGAGCGTTGCTTCGTACGATTGCGGCGTGACCGTGAAATCGATGAATACATGGAAGTCCTGACCTGCATCAATCTGTTCCATACGGCCGGGAATACCGGTGAAGCTTGTAAGTGCTTCGATTGCTTTTGCATCGCTGATACCGGGAATTTCATGAACGCAGCACAGGGCACACAACGCATTGTGCAGATTGAATACGCCCGGAATGGGGAGAGTAAAATCATAATCGACGCCATTAAGACGTAATGTCGCTGAGACAGACGAAGGATGCGGTGTAATTTTTTTGAATTGGCTTTTTGGGGAATACGCAACTGCATCGGCATCGACACGAATGTTTCGCAGATATTCAAAAGAGATATCATCAAAATTCTCCACTTTTGTGCCGTGCTCTTTCAGCATCTCAAACAGCAGTCCTTTTGCCCGAATGTATTCGTCCATCGATCCGTGATAATCGAGATGTTCCTCGCTCATGTTCGTGATACCGGCGATCGCGGGATACGTGTAATTCATGCGCCCCTGGACCAGGCCGTGCGATGAGTATTCGAGGACGGCATGGGTGTACCCGGCATCAACGAGATCTCGTAAAAACTTCTGGATGATAAATGGCGACGGCGAGGTCTTCTGCGTCGCATTCCATTCGATGCGATCACCGATGCGGAAGAAGGCGGTCGAAAGCGCGCCAATCTTGATGCCGTTTGCATGCAGAATATGGGCGACCATGCCGACGGTCGTCGTCTTGCCGTCTGTTCCGGTAATGCCGATGACGGTCAGCTTCTTTCCCGGGAATCCATATCGAACAGCGGCAGCCAGCGCCTTGCTCTTATGCCAAGCGAGGCGGATAGGGGAGTCATTGGGAATCAGCCGTTTAAGCGTCCGGAGTACCATGTGCTTCCAGAATAGCACGCGTTTGGGTCACATCGTCGGCAATTTGGGTTATCAAATCCTCTTTTGAGGGGAAATTGAGGACATCGCGTAGCCGTTCAATCAGCACAATCTCCAGAGATTCCGGTGCGATATCGACCGTTGTATCCAGCAAATAGAGCTCGAATGATTCAGAATCATGAAAGACCGGTCGAGGGCCATAGTGAATGGCAGCCATCTGCCACGTGCCATCAAGCTGTGCCCAGCCCGCGTAAATCCCATCTTCTGTCATTGCTGGTACATCGTTTAAATCGATGTTCAGCGTTGGTGTGCCGAGAGTTTTACCTCGACCGGCACCAGTAATAACACGAGCAGTAAATTGAATGGCATCCATACCTGGAGCATGAAGAAACAAGAACCAACAAACAAGTCGTCCAAAGAAAATTCAATATTTAAAAATCCAATCATTGGATATTCATGCATTGCTCTTTCTTTGTCTCTTGTTTTTTGTGTCCTTGCGTCCTTACTTCTCATCCATACATTCCTTCTGAATGCTCTTCCAGTCGTACGGGAAACGGAATGTTTCCAGTGCGCGGACCAAGGCTGCAAAGCAGTGCCAGACGGTCAGCTTGCTGTAGACGAAGGCGTTGCCACTTTCTTGGTTCGGATTGTAGTCGTGAACGGTGAGAGCTTGTGGTGTTACAGGGACCGTTCCAAAACGTAGAGCGGCGGTCAGTTCTTCCATGCCCTGAGGGTCACACAGAAACAGTGCCATGTCGGCAGCTGCGTACATCTTGGCAATGTGCTTTGCATCGTTCGGGATAATGGCAATGCGATGACGATGCTCTTTTGCAATGTCGGTCAGCATTTTTCCGTAGTCAGCAGATCCCTTTCCAAGAATCAGCAGCTCGACAGGTAGTTCCAATAAACCCGGAAGAAGTTCTTCCAAGAGCTTGCCACCCAGTTGATCACTGACACCAGTTGGGATACAAATGACTGCACGCTTTGGTTCAGCCGCCCAACCAAGTTCTTCCTGCAGAGACACCTTGTTCTGCACTTTGTATTCCAGCGTCGAGCTGTCATACGAACGAGCGATGGAAGAGGTTTGTGTAGTCATGTGTTGATATTGATATATCCTCTTATTATAGCCAAAAAGTCGTATTTTTGGAAGGCAGCAAGGCTTGATAAACCAGTGTTCTGGTGCCTGATATCTTTGCTAAAAATGACCAGTTTTGGACCTCGAATATGGCTGTTTAAAGGGGTACCATGAGATCGTGAAACACCTCGTCCTCATTGATGGCCATCACCTCATGTACCGTGCGTATTGGGCTATTCCGCGGACGCTAAAAACGACGTCTGGAGAGCAAGTGAATGCGGTCTTTGGGGTGGCGTCTATGCTGCTTCATATCCTCAAAATTGAGCAGCCGGATAACCTTATTATGTGCTTCGATGCTGGTGAGGAAACCTTCAGACATCAGGAGAATGAGACCTATAAAGATGGACGAGCAGAAACACCCGACGATTTTTACGTGCAGATTCCGCGGATTATGCAGCTTGTTGAGGCGTTTGGATTTCAGCATGTTTCGAACCCCAATTACGAGGCAGATGACTTCCTCTGTGCTTACAGCAAAATCGGAGAAGCAAAAGATATGCAGGTGACGATTGTCACCGGAGATCGCGACGCCTTTCAGTTGGCTACGGCCAAAACCAGAGTCGCTATTCCGCACAGCGGTTACCTAAAAGCAGAGTATTTGGGCCCAGCAGAAATTGAAGCGAAGTATGGTGTGCGTCCCGACCAAATTGTCGACTACAAAGGTCTCACCGGTGATCCATCCGATAACTTGCCCGGTGTGAACGGCATTGGCCCTGTGACTGCGGCAAAACTGCTTCAGGACTACCAGACACTCGATGGCATCTATGAACATCTAGCAGAGATTCGTCCGGCGGTTCGCGCAAAGCTAGAAGCGGATCGTGAGCAGGCATACTTCTGTCAGCGCATGGCACAACTCATCTGCGATTTTCCACTGGATGTAACTGTCGATGATGCAGTCATTGATCAGTTACCGGCAGACGGCCTTGTCTCCTTCTTTAAGGAAATGGAATTCACTCTTCTGACACGACGACTTCGCGAACTTCTTGCATCGCCCTACGGACAGCGCGCGTTCTATACGGTGAATGATGTCTTCGCATCCGCGGTGTCGTCAAAAGGACCGAGTGAAGATCAGTTGGCGTTGTTCTAGTTGGCAGTCCATTTTCAAAAAAATACTGAGGAACAGATACTCGTGATGACCGCTGACGACAGCGGTTGATGATGTGTGGTGATCGTTTTGTCGTTCACAGAATGTGCACATTTATTTTCAGCCTCTTTTTTTATGAATAAATTTGTGTGTTCAGCCCTAACACATGAGCAAATATCAGGGTAGTTTTTGTGTTCGATTGTATCTTTTGTGTATACGAAACGTAGTCGCTAGCTCTTGCGCCCCTATCGGCTCTATCCGTACACTTTAATCCATCCATTTCGGAGATTGCTTCCGGTGTGCGTTCCCTCCTTCACTCCCATGCCTAAAGAACGTGTTCTCGCCAGTCTGGATATCGGTAGTTCCAAAATCCGCACCGTTGTCGCCATCGCCGAAGGCGGACAGGAGCCGATGGTTCCCAGCGTGATTGGTGTTGGCCTCTCGCCATCTCTTGGAATTCGCAAAGGTCAGGTCATCGATGTTGAAGAGCTCATCCATAATATTATCTCTTCTCTCGAAGATGCAGAGCGCATGGCCGGTGTTCCCGTGAACCATGTCTTTGTTGGTATGAGCGGATCACACATCGAGTCATTCGACAGCCGTGGTGTTATTGCCGTCTCCGGATCCGAAATCACGATGGACGATGTGGCCCGCGTGCTCGAGGCTGCTCAGGCAGTCAGCATTCCACCGAACCGCCGCATCCTTCACATTGAACCAAAGTCCTACGCTGTCGACGAGCAGCGCGGCATCAAGAACCCGATGGGTATGACTGGTATTCGTCTGGAGGTCGAAGCACACATCATCACGGGACATGTGCAGCATGTGAAGAACATTGAAAAGTGCATCTCCCAGGCAGGTGTTGATATCGATGCCTTGGTGCCAGCTACCATCGCTACCGCTGAGGCAACACTGACGAAGCGTCAGAAGGAACTCGGAGTGATCGTCATCGACGTAGGTGCAGGTTGCACGAGCGTTGCGGTCTACGAAGAAGGAACAATTTTGCACTCCATCGGATTGCCAGTTGCCGGAGAGAGCGTTACGAACGATATCGCCATTGGCCTTCGTACATCGGTCGATACCGCAGAGCGCATTAAAGTTGAGTTCGGATCGGTTCTTCCACAGGAGATCCAGGAGCGAGATATGATCGACCTTTCCACTATCAGCCGCATCGATACGCAGACGGTGAGCCGCCGCTACATGGCTGAGATTATGCAGGCTCGTTACTTCGAGATTTTCTCTCTGGTCAAAGCAGAACTCGCTCGTCTTGGACGTTCGGGCATGCTCCCTGCCGGAGCTGTGCTCACTGGTGGCGCAGTCAAAACACCTGGTGTACTTGACCTCGCTCGCGACGTTCTTGGTCTGCCTGTTCAGATGGGCTTCCCAGTCGATATCGGTGGTGTCATTGAGAAGGTTGATGACCCAGCCTACGCAACTGCACTCGGTACACTCATTTGGGGTGTGCGCGAGGGTAGCCAAAGCTCATCAATGGGTATCGGCAACTTCCAAATGAAGCGCGCCGTTACACAGGTCGGGTCTTGGTTTAAGAGCCTTCTTCCATAAATCTTTTTTTCGCCCCTCTTCCACTTCTCATCATGTCCGACACGTTCCGCTCTCTCTTCTCGGCAAAGCCCGGCTCACCTCAGGGTGGCGGTCGCAATCCTGCGTCCGACGACACATCGACCTCTCGCGAGGTTCGACCCGATGCGCTGCCTGGTGCGGTCATCCGCGTGCTCGGTTCCGGTGGAGGTGGAACCAATGCAATCGATCGCATGATGACGAACAAGGTGCAGGGCGTTGATTTCATTGCCGTGAACACCGACGTTCAGGCTCTCTATCACAACCAGGCCCAAAAGAAGATCACGATCGGTCGCGGCACAACACGCGGACTTGGTGCTGGCGCAAACCCAGAGATTGGTAAGCGTGCAGCCGAAGAGAGCATGGAAGAGATTAAAGCTGCACTCGAAGGAACAGACATGCTCTTCATTACTGCCGGACTCGGCGGTGGAACAGGATCGGGATCTGCACCACAGATTGCCGAAATCGCTCGCAGCATGGGCATCCTCACTGTTGGTGTGGTCACACGTCCATTCAGCTTTGAAGGACTTCGCCGCCGCAAGAACGCCGATGATGCGCTCGAGGCGCTTAAGGGCAAGGTTGATACGCTCATCACGATTCCAAACGATAAGATTCTCTCACTCATCGACAAAACAACGCCACTGACAGAAGCATTTGAAGTGGTTGATGAAGTGCTTCAGCACGCGATCGAAGGTATTTCCAGCCTCATCACTCAGCATGGTCTCATTAACGTCGACTTTGCCGACGTCAAAACGATTATGCAGGATGCTGGTACGGCGCTCATGGGTATTGGATACGGCACCGGCGACAGCCGCGCTGCAGAAGCTGCACGCGCTGCCATCGATAGTCCTCTTCTTGAGCTTTCCATTAGCGGAGCTAAGGGCATTCTCTTCAACATTACGGGAGGAAATGATCTCTCCATGTTCGAAGTCGATGAAGCTGCTCGCATTATTACGGAAACCGCTTCACCAGAAGCAAACATCATCTTCGGTGCTGTCATCGACGATGCATACACGGGTCAGGTGAAGTGTACCGTGGTCGCAACTGGATTCGATAACGAGCCACTCAGCCAGACACAGGCATTCCAGTCGCCAGCACAGCGTTACCTCAGCAAGCCAGGTGCTGCACCTACAGGACGCTCACAGGAAATTGCCCGCGAAACAAAGATGGAAGGTGGTGTGAAGCCTGCAGTAGAACTTTCCGAAGAAGAGTTGGAAGTGCCAGCGTTCATGCGAAAGCCACTGTCGAAATAATCCTTTAACTACAAAAGCAACAGTGTCACCCTGAGCTCGACGAAGGGTGACATTTTTGTGTGTCATGGTGAGCTCGACGAACCATGACACATTTATGCGTGCGTTCCAGTGGACCCAAACCCACCTCGTGCTTCTGCACCATGTGAATCAACTTCCTGCCATACGGCTTGCTCTACTTTGACGAATAATCCCTGTGCAATGCGCTCGCCGCGTTCGACTGTTACTGGTTCTTTGGTGATGTTCTGTACTTGCACCAAAATCTCATCGGTCTCTCCGTGATAGTCCTGATCAATCACGCCGATAGAATGGGGGAATACCAGACCTTTCTTGCGCGGCATGCTGGACCGCGGAGCAATAAGCAGGGCGTAGCCTTCCGGAACCTTCACAATCACGTTGCCGGGGATGAGAGCGATTGCACCGGGTTCAATGACAGTTGTCTCACGCGTGATAATGTCGAAGCCCACAGCGCCATTGGAAGCGTATGGTGGAAGAGGGAGTGTTGTATCGATACGTTGAATAGAGACGTGCATGTGCAGAGTCTAGCGTGTCTCTGTGTGAGATGCGATCGGCTTTAGGGAGCGAGTGTTGGGTCTGGGCGGGTGGAGCCGCTTGCTGCGGGGCCGTCCGAAGCCGCATTCTGTTTCTTTAGTGCCTCTAGTCTACGTTGAGCTGCCAACGCTTCTTGTTTTACCTTCGCGGAGCTCTGATCTTCTGTTGCACATTGTCTAAGCAGCGCAACAGCCAACCTGCTTCCTGCCGGTGACTTCGTTGTAATTTGCTCCTCGAGGAATGACACCTTCAGCATTCCAGCGTTAAAGAGAGCAAGTAGGGCATAATCCTTTCCGTTTTTCAAACGCTGCTCCGCAATGGCATCTTTTTGGATTTCCCCTTGTAGCCATTGCTGAAGCTTTTGCCCCATCGTGTTACGGAAATATTCGGCAGCCTGCTGTAGATTCATCTTCTCTTTAGGATCGGAAGCAGCCTCCGCATACGCATCCAAATCCTTCACGGACTTTACCACACTTGCCACGAAGAACTGCGCTTGGTCCGTATTCTCAAAATTTCCGGAGTAGTTTGCACGCAGAATAAGAGCGACGGTTGT
The DNA here is from genome assembly GCA_044228075.1 of Candidatus Peribacteraceae bacterium. Classification (GTDB taxonomy): domain Bacteria; phylum Patescibacteriota; class Gracilibacteria; order Peribacterales; family Peribacteraceae; genus JAKQEM01. The sequence goes on along the minus strand of JBGAVO010000006.1, from coordinate 56,458 downwards.
AGGATCTGACATCATTGCTTCAGACTGTTCCTTGTAGAAGTCGTTGTCACTATCGGCCACCTTCATTTCCTTCTGTTTACCGGGTCCATTATTGTAGTTATAAGAGGCGTATTCAGGACTGAAAATGGTGATGATTTTTCCATTAGGGAGTTCTACTGCTTGTGACGCAAGAATCCGTGGAACTAGCTCGTCAATGAGGGGTAAATCTTTGTTCTTTTCGCTCATTGCAGTTGCTACAGTTGGATCTTTTGCGAGAACATCACGGCGGATTTTTTCGCGAAGAGTCGCATATTCTCCGGCGCCGTCCAGCGATGCATTAGGAATGCCGTCATTCTCCTGGGCCCATTTCGTAAGTTTTGATTTTTCCCACTTAAGATAGCCGAGGCCGAATGCAACGTTCTTGGCACCCAAGCCGCCTACCGACTCGTACCAGTCTTCTGGGGTAATGCTGCGGAGCCACGGATCGGCCTGCATGCGATTCAGGATGGTGTTAGCAATGAGTGCAGACATTTCACCAGCTTTTCCTTTGCTCAAAACCATCTCGATGTATCCCTTTGTCAGCCAGAGGTTACGACTTTTGAGAAGGCCATCAATGCCTTGAAGAGATTTGTATCCGTCTGTGTACACCTTGAATGGTTCTGCCACGCCTGCCATCTTCTTTCTTCCTTGCAGTGTCGTATACTGCAGTCCTTCGAAATACGTTTGGCACTGTGTATCGTTCCATTCTTTAGGGAAGTAATCTCGTAGTGGCCATCGCTTGAGAACCATAGCCTCGTCCACTTTGTCGTAGGAGTTAATATCATAAAGCATGCCCTTTTCTGCTGCGACTTCTAAGATAGCTGTAGCACGGTTGGAATCATGTTTGTGCTTATGAAGAACTCCATTAGGACCAAACATGCCGTCGAAGCCGATGTCGACTGCAGGAGACGTAAGATATTCTTTGTAACCCTTTCTCACGTCGCTGTTTTCCTTTTCATTGGTCGCATCCAAGATGTGTTCTACTTCCTCATAACCTGGAACCATGCTGGCAATTTTACCGAGATAGCTGGCACCGCGAGCGCGACGCAGCTGTAGTTTCTGCTTGCGTACTTCCAAGATGCTGTTTTTCACGCGTGTAACGATATCCATCATGTCAGCGATAGAGAGCCATTGGATTCCGAGTCTGTTGTTTACACTTGCCCACATGCTCATCAGACCTGGATTAGCTGCTACCTCTTCCTTTGGGGTGTTAGCGAGGTATTCCTGTCTGACTTTTCGGAGGAGAGCTTCTACTTCCGTTGTGTCGATAATTTCGCTCATTAAAATAACGCGATCGCGTATCTCTATAATCTTTTTCTTCGATGGGACAATCTCTTCCATTTTATCTTGCACGCGTTGATGCAAGTTAGGGGTGTATGTTCCCCATTTCATGTCGTCCGTCAGGTCCGGGAGTTTACCGGCACTGATGTCGGCATCGGTCGCACCTTTTGTGCCGGAGATGAGTGTATCGAGCGCTGCTGTCTTAGCTTCTTTATCTTTCTTTTCTGCTTCTGAGTCGCTCGCTTGTTCTCCATACCAACGCTCAGATGCGGTGTAGGCGAATTTACTGGCAGGCATTGCTCCAGACTCCCACTCTGCAAAAATCTCGAGATCTGCAATGTCTACCAAGAGCTTGTTGTATTGATTCTTAACCTCCTCTTCCATCTCTGTATCCACCAGCTTCTTTCCTCCAATCTTCGTTGAATCGGGAATGCTATCCAAGAGCACCATGATGGTCTCTAGCTTCTTTTTTACACTTACAGCAGCTTCCAATGCTTCTTTGGCAGGGGATGGTCTTTCAGGCGTTGCGTCGATAACATCTTTAACTGCATCCTTCGTCGCATCCGCTGTTGCATCAACAGTTTGAGCTGCTGGCGTTGTCTTACCGTCGACCGTATCTTTTGCCTTATCACCGATATCTTCTCTCGTATTTTCGATCCTTTTCTTCGTTGGATCTATGAGTTCACCATAGCGCAGACGACGCATGACTACTGTGCCAAATTTAGTGTTATCTCGTAAGACTTGCTCGGCTGTAACACCTCCCTCGAATACGTCTGTGGGCTCTGCTTTTTTCGCCAGCTCTAATACCCGAAGCGCAACATTATAGGCTTCATCTTTGTCTTTATATTCTCCTAAAATTGCCTTTCCACCTTTTGCCTTTATGCGCGCCTCAAGTTCATTAATCAGCTCTTCTTTTTCTTCTTCTGGCGTTTTCCGCTTAGCAGGATCAGGTGTTCCACCAGATGAAGGTGTCGATGCAGATGCGAAGCACAGCAAACGGGCCTCCTTCTCAGGATCCTGTTGGAAAGCATTACGCCCGTGTCTGCGGTAAGGCAGCATTTACAGTTTAGTGAGGCGGATAAGCATGTCAAGAAAACCTTCCTGTTTGTCAGTCAATTCCACCGATCGCTCACGAATAAACGCGCGCAGATCGTTGAGGGAAAGTGTTCCAGTTTGAATGCGAAGATCATTTGAGTGTGGACGTTTCATCGTAAAATGAATCTCGGTGTACTCGGGGAGTTGTAGGAACCAGTATCCGGCAATATCGCTCCATGGTGTAAAAATCCCATCAAGCTCTACACCTAAATCGTTGATGAGGCAGGAAGAATCACCGAAGTTATGATCGCGAACAAGAAAATACATAGCGCCACAGAGCACACTCACAAGTGCGAGTGACCATGCACCACTTATTAATGAAACGACGGTTGTTCCAATTACTACTGTACCACCAACGATGTACCACGCACGTCCTCGTTCACGGTTTGCAATACGCGGAGCTTGCCACCGAAGTTCCGACAATGTTGGTTGTGTGTTTGTGTCCATAAATCCCTTAATTATAGCAGAAACGGCATTTTTGAGGGAGTGTGTAGGTATTGCGCTATATATAAATATGTTTTTTATTGTTACATATAAGTGGTGATATTTGCCCTATCTGAGCACTAAAAAAGGCCGCTTTCGCGGCCTTTTAGAGTCTTTAATCGAGTGGATTTACCAAGGCTTAGCGTATACGGCCTGGGATCCCAATTCCTCCTCAATACGTAGGAGTTCGTTGTACTTACAGATACGGTCTGTGCGGGACAGGGAACCAGTTTTGATCTGACCTGTCTTAAGACCAACTGCCAAGTGCGAGATGAAGGTATCCTCAGTTTCACCGCTGCGGTGGCTGGCAATCGCGTTCCAGCCGTTTTTCTGTGCAAGCTGGATAGCGTCGACGGTCTCGGAAACGGAACCGATCTGATTTACCTTGATAAGAACTGCGTTAGCAGCCTTCTGCTCAAGAGCCTTCTTGATGCGCTCAACGTTCGTAACAAGCAAATCGTCACCGACAAGCTGGATACGATCGCCAAGAGTCTGGACCATTGTCTGGAATCCTGCCCAGTCATCTTCAGCGTGGCTGTCTTCAATGGAAACGATCGGATACTTTTGGCTCAGCATGCCGTAGTACGATGCAAGATCGGTTGAGCTCAGCTTCTGACCGTCTGTGTCGTAAGAACCGTCCTTGTAGAATTCAGATGCGGCAGCATCGATCGCAAGCTGCATCTTGCCCTCGTAACCGGCAGCCTTGATAGCGTCCATCAAGAAGCTGAAGGCTTCACTTGCGTCCTTCACGTGAGGGGCGAAACCACCTTCATCACCAACAGCTGTTACGTGGCCAGCTTTCTTGAGCAAGCTCTTGAGAGCGTGGAACGTTTCAGCACCAGCGCGGAGCGCATCGGAGAAACGATCGAAGCCCGTTGGGACGATCATACATTCCTGGAATGCGAGTCCGCTGTCTGCGTGTGCACCGCCGTTGATGACGTTCATCAAAGGGACTGGCAACACGTTTGCGCCGCTCACACCAAACTGATCTGCAAGAGACTTGTAGAGTGGTTTACCTTCGCTGATTGCGCGTGCTCGGCAGACAGCCATGGATACACCGAGGATGGCGTTTGCACCGAGGTTCGTTTTGTTCTGCGTACCGTCGAGTGCAAGCATTGCTTCGTCGATTGCACGGTGGTTCGCAACGTCCTTACCATTGAGGGCAGGAGCGATGGTGTCGTTTACGTTAGCGACCGCCTTGAGAACAGACTTTCCGAGGTACACGCTCTTATCGCCGTCGCGCAGCTCGAGTGCTTCGTGACTTCCGGTGGAGGCACCAGATGGAACGGCAGCGCGTCCGAAGGAGCCGTCATCAAGAACACAGTCGACTTCGACTGTAGGGTTGCCGCGGGAATCGAGGATCTGCCGGGCGTGAAGAGAACGGATGGTAGGCATAGAAATGAAAAGAAATGGATAGTGAATAAATTACGCTGTTATGGTCTTAATGCCGTCGGATTGTACAACGACGACCTTCTGGCCGGAAGAGATGAGCTGCTTCTCGGTAGCGAGAGCAACGGCATCAGAACCGGAGGTAAGTTCAAGTGGGCGAAGGGCGAAGAACAACTGATGACGGCGAAGGAGATCGGCGTTCTCGGTTGCCATGAACACTGGCACGTGTGGGCGCAGGCGGCTCAGCGCGCGCGCTGTAGCACCAGACTTCGTGTGTACAATAATCGCAGCAGCCTTCTCGGACTGCGCAACCTTTAGAGCTTCTGCAGCCTGCTTCTCCTCAGTAGATGATCCCATTGCTTCAGCCTTGGAGAGTGGGATGTGCTTTTCAGTTTCCTTCAGAATGCTAATCATCATCTCAAGCGCGCGGTAAGGGAACTTACCTGCAGCTGTTTCACCAGAAAGCATCGTGCTATCAACTCCTATGTATGCAGCGTGTGCAACGTCGGTCACTTCTGCGCGAGTTGGCATTGGGTTCTTCATCATGCTTTCCAACATCTGTGTTGCCATGATCACTGGCTTGCCAGCCTTGCGGCAGCGAGCAACGATGTCATCTTGAATCCATGGCAATGTCTCGAGTGGGATTTCTGCGCCTAGGTCACCGCGTGCGACCATGATACCGTCGGATGCTTCGATGATTTCGTCGATGTTATCGACGCCGACTCCGTTCTCAATCTTGGAGATCAGTTGAATGTCTGGGTGACCATGCTTCGTGACGAACTCACGCACTTCGCGCACTTCACTTCCTTTGCGAATGAAGGACATGGCGATGTAGTCGAGCTTCAGCTTGCAGCCGAGCTCAATATCGGACCAGTCTTTCTCTGCCAAAGAGGGGAGTGTGACGTCGGCACCTGGCAGGTTGATGTGGCGGCGGGAACCGATTGCGTACGCGCCCTGTGACTTTGCGACGACGCGGTCTTCTTCAATGCTGACGATGTCCATCATCAGTTCACCGCTATCAATAAGAATGAAGCGCGCATCTTTTGCGTCCTTCCAGAACTCGGGATAGTTAACCTTGATAACAGGATGCTCGTCCGTGTCCTTGAAGTGTGAGAACACGACCAAGTCTCCGGCGTTTACCTGAATAGGCTCATCACGATCGCCAGTGCGAATCTCGGCACCTTTGGTGTCCAAGAGCAACGCGACGTTAAAACCGCCTTCAGCGTTTACTTTGCGAATGCTTTCGACGACCGCGCTGTGCGATTCCTGGGATCCGTGGGAAAAGTTCATGCGAGCGATGCTCATCCCGCGCTGGGCGAGATTGCGGATGCCATCTTCATTATTAGTGGATGGTCCGAGGGTACAAATGGTTTTTGTAAGGCGCATACAGAGGGGAAAAATTGCCCGAGCACTATTCCTGAACGGATGAAAATTGCAAGGGTAAATAGGCCTCTTGGTCAAAATATAGATAGATCAACAATGCCTTCTCAATGATTGCAAAAATAAGAAAATATTTTTATAATATATATGTGATGCGCCCCATTCCCCACAATCTTCCTTTTCTTGGAGAGGTGACCGAAGCGGATGTTGTTGCTTCGGATGTTCTGCATGTTTTAGAGGCAGGATATGAGTTTCGCTATGCCGTTCGTGCTGTGTTGCTCAATAATAAGGGTGAAGTCGGTGTCCTGCATGTGCAGCGTGACTGTTATCACAAATTGCCTGGAGGAGGTGCGGAACAAACTCCGAGTGGAGAGTTAGAGGAAGATATCGTGATACTCAAACGTGAAGTAAAGGAAGAGACGGGCTACGACATTGAGATTCTCGATGCACTGGGGCACGTGTTGGAACGCAAGGATACAGCGAAAATGCGTCAGATTTCCGCATGCTACTTGGCTCGCACTGTGGGTGAACCTGAGCCTATCGCGCTAACAGAAAGAGAAGCAGCATCGGGCATGGGGTTTGGATGGATGCCTATGGACGAGGCGATTATGACATTCGAGAAAGACAGGCCGGAATGGTACCGTGGCAGAATGATTCTTTTGCGTGATTTGATGTTTTTGAGGAAGGGGAAGGAAGTACTGGAGCAAATGACAGATTCGTTAAAGTGAATACACTCTCAGCTTATTCATATATCAAAAACCCCTCGTACGAGGGGTTTTTAGAATGCATTATTAGTATCTTTACGCTGTTATCAGCACATGCTCTCCATTTGTAGCTGCTTTATCGGTAGGAATCTCCACAGGCTCACGGTCTACCAAGATGTCACCAACGGTCTGCAGCAGCTTGTAGCGGTATTTACCGCGACGGAGTGGATCTCTGGAGAGATAAGACTCGTCCACCTCTAGAACGTGGTCAATGAGCGTGTGGCCATTTGCATGTGGCAAGTGATGAATCTCCTCCGCGAAGCTCTGAGCAGCCTTATCGGCCAGTTTTTTGCCTGTCACCTGATCTGGATCTTTGGCGAAGTCCGCTAGGTATTCTGCGAGGGTATCGATATGCAAGCGCGCATCGTCAATACTATTAGCATCACGGATGTCGGTGAAAATTTTCACCATCGTCGAGTCGGTCCATTCCATAGCTGTATGCTTTAGTGGTGCTTTGAGCATCTCGGCAATAATCAGCTGGGCGTCTCCCTCCAGCACGCGACGGCGCACTTCTGCCTGGTTTTCGGTACCACGTCCGCCGAGGCGGTCCATGCGGTACTGGCGGCTGGAAGCAAGCAGCACGATCTGCAGGCGATCACGCAGGTATGCGTTAATGGCCTCCAGGTGGTGCAAGCTCGGTTCGGCAATAAGGAGGTCTGCTCCTGGCTTATTCAACTCAGACTCGCGATAGCCGTAGCGCTTACCGTTATTGGAAAGTGTGTACTCGCCAATCATATTGCCAGCATCGAATTCTTGGTCAGACAGGTTGGACTCCTTCAGGCGGTCGTCAGCACCACGATTCTCTCGGGTGGTACTCTTGCGAGCGACGCCGACTTCCAGTGTGCGGTCCCATCCTAGGTTTTCTGTCACGAGAATACGGTTTTTGTGATCTTCGATAATATTCATCGCCACTGTCTTTCCAATACCTGGCGGGCCCATGAATCCGAGCACGATTGGCAATGGTTCCATTGATTCGTGATTGCCATGAGACGTTCCGTTATTGAGGTTTCCCATAAAAAATAGGGTTATTTAGTAAATAACATTATAAAACAATAATCAAGTGATTGCAACATTATAAGCACTTCTCTTTTTGCAAGTCAAGGGTCTAAGAGAGCACTTTGGAATGAGTCTGAGATGACAAAAGCACTTGTCTTTTTTCAGTGCTCCATTTACAATGAGCCCTTCTTTTATCCCTCTCTTTTCTATGCGTATTGGTGTTTTCTCAGATGTTCATGACGAGCGCGACAATCTGAATAAAGCTCTTGAGCTCTACAAAGGAGAGGGGATCGATACACTCGTATTTTGTGGAGATTTTTGCTCGCCTATCCCCGCCAAGATGATGGGCACGTTCAAAGGGCAGATTTATTGCGTATTTGGCAATGGTGATGGTGACCGCATCACCATTTCATCTATTCCCAACCTGAAATTCCAAGCTCAAGGGGAACATGCCGTGATCGAACTTCCTCTAGAAGTGTCGAAGCCCGACGCGGAACCGGCGTTAGAGGTGCCGAAGGCGAAAATTGCTGTTACGCACTATCCGCTCTACGGCAATGCTCTTGCACGCACAGGAGATTATCAGGCGGTATTCTCTGGTCATTCACATCAGATTCACGAGGAGCACTTCGGCGAGACGCTCTGGCTGAACCCGGGCGATGTCTATGGACTCAATGGCACAGCGACGTGTGCTATTTATGATCTTCTGACGAAGCAGGTGGAGATTAAGACACTCTCTTGACAGTTGTGGGAGGTTCACCGACTCTGTGCCTCGTTTATTTCGTCTTTTCCTTTTCTTTCTTATGGCTGATACCTACCTCCGCCAAGTCTTTGGCTTCATGGGTGCTCCGGGCACGGGCAAGACCGCTGCAATGAACGTTGTCGAAGCTCCAGAAAATCTACAGGAGATTGCTGCTCGTCTGGGCAAAGATTCCCTCACTGTTGATGTAGCCAAGAAGGCGACGTCCCGCGAGAACCGCGGAGCTGATGATCGCTTCAAGATCTCTGGTATGCCTCGTGAAAACTTTGAGAACAATCCTGAGATGATTGGTCGTTACATCCTGACGAACAATGGTGCGTACTATGCATATCCAAAAAGCGAATTCGAGAAAGATGCCGACATCCTTGTTGCTGAACCAAGCATTCACCACCTCGATGCGGTGAAAGCTCACCTTGGTGATCGTCTCGTAACAATTATGCTTGTTGCTAGCCGCGCATACCGCGAGGCTCGTATGACAGAGCGTGGCACAGAAGAGATGTCACAGGTTCTTAAGCGTCTGGTTGAAGGAGATGCTCAGACATGGCTTGTGAACAAGTTGGGTGGTGGAAACCTGGTGAAGGTTGAGGAGCTCATCGATGCTGACCTTAATGCAATCTTCAATCGCATGTACGAAGCTAAGGATGATGCTGCAGCAGTGACTGCTCTTCAGCAGGAATTCACGGACTGGTTGGCTAATCACGTAATGGGCGGTGCTGAGGCTGATGATGCAACAAAGAAGTTCGCCGCTGATGCTGCGAAGGAGTACACACACCTCGTCACAAGTCTTACGCCCGTGAGCGGTAAAATTGTCGAAATGATGATGGTTCTGGATGACAGCTATCTCTCTTCGAACTTTATTAAGGAAGGGAAGTTCCGCGAGGAGATACTTAACACTGTTGAGACATACCTCAAGCAGCGCTTGAACGCCTAATTATATTTCTGAATATCGTGAAACAGCCCTGCCATACGGTGGGGCTTTTCAATGGTGGGCAATATTGGACTTGAACCAACGACCTTCACAATGTCAATGTGACGCTCTAGCCAGCTGAGCTAATTGCCCGGTGGTGTGAATGTGACGCTCTAGCCATCCCGCAGGTGCGGGATAATTGCCAGTTCTGCAGCCTGACAGAACGTCTAAGATACCGTTCCGCAAGCTCAAAAGCCCGTGCAGGGTAGCAAGTCGTGTTGGAATTCACAAGCGATTGAACCGTGGAATAGCGAGAATAGAGCCATGATCAGCCTTGTTCTCGATATCCTCTTTCCACCTCAGGCGAGTGCGCATCAACGTGTGTCGTTTCGTGGTGCACCCGTTGTGCTTACTCGGTCCGAATTAGATGCGACTGGTGCGCCGTCACTCGACTGCGTCGCTGCTGGACGACGCTACGACGACTCCAATGAGCTCAAGATACTTCTCAAGCGATTCAAGTACGGACGTGCGCGGTCACTCGCTGCACAATTGGCAGTGCCACTGAGTGAGGCATGTCAGTGCATTCCTGAATCTGAACATGCAGTACTCGTGCCGGTGCCGCTTCATTGGACGCGACAGTTCGCACGCGGGTTCAATCAGTCTGAAGTATTGATGCGACATCTTCGTGTGTGCGTATCTCTTCAGAGTGCGTCTCTTCTTCGTCGCATCAGACCCACTGGTCACCAAGCGTGGAGAAGTGGGGAAGAGCGTCGTGCTGCAATGCGCGATGCATTTCGTGTGACATCAACCACTGTTCCGTCACATATCATCCTTGTTGATGATGTTGCGACGACGTGTGCAACACTCGAAGCATGTGCGCGCACGTTGAAGCACGCTGGTGTTCATCGTGTCAGTGCCGTTGTCGTCGCATTGGGATGAGCAAAGATGTGATGATGAGAATACTATGCAATCGATAACACGGACTCTGCATGTCCTGCGTTGCAACAGGAACTGTGTGGAAAAAATTTTAGTTTTCCACAGGTGCAGTTAGGATACGAATCCCATGACGGTCTTGATTTCTGCCATCGCATTTTTTCTTCTTATCACGGGTCTCGTGCTGATCCACGAGCTGGGACATTTCATTATTGCGAAAAGTGCAGGAGTTACTGTTGAAGAATTTGGCTTCGGACTGCCACCAAAAGTATTTACGTTTTTCAAGTGGAGAGGAACTGCATTCACCATGAACTGGATTCCGTTCGGTGGATTCGTTCGCTTGAAAGGAGAGAATGCCGCAACACAGAAAGAGCGTGTAGAAGCGGGAAGTTTCTCCGCTGCATCAATCCCTTGGCGCTGTGCCATTCTCATTGCCGGTGTGGCAATGAACTTCCTGCTCGCATTCTGCATTTTCCTGTTCGGTTTTTCAGCTGGTCAGTGGATTCCCACATACTTATCGCTCGATGAGATGCGTGCGGCAGCAGACAAGGGCGAAATTCATTTAAGACTCGCAGTACAAATTGATGAAGTGCTGACGAGCGGAGGTGCGCACGATGCAGGGATTCCCGATGATAGTTTCCTTATCTCCATTGATGGACAGAGTGTTGTACAACCAGAGGATGTTATTGCTCTGCAAGCAGGAAAGAAGACGGTGCAGTACACCTACGCGACAAAGCCAGATGGATCTGGTGGCGGTACAAAGACTGTTCGCGTCGAAGATGGAAAAACAGGAGTCTATCTTCGCTCCATTCCTCTCGAGCTCTCTGCAGACACGCGCAGTGTTGCAGAGGGTGCCATGCTTGCATTCCGAGAGACGGGACTCGTCACCTCCCAAACAGTGGTCGGTATTGCCAAACTCTTCTCGTCGCTGGCACAGCGCGGCACCGTTCCAGAAGGTGTAACTGGCATCGTCGGTATCGCGCAAATTACCTACGCATCTGTGCAAGAAGGATTCATGGTGTATCTGCGTCTTGTTGCATTGCTCAGCTTGAGCCTTGCGGTGCTAAACATTCTGCCGTTCCCCGCACTCGATGGTGGACGTCTCGTATTCGTTCTATCGGAACTCTTTATTCGCCCCGGTTCGCGCCGGTTTGAAGTGCTGGCAAATACCATCGGATTTATTGTGCTGCTTCTGGTGATCGTCCTTGTGACCTTCTATGACGTCTTCCGTCTCTTCAGTTAATCCCGGCATACAGGCGCATGCGGTACACAAAGATTTGTGGCTGCAGGTTCTGACAAAGCTGCAAATCACCATTCCTCATGGCCTGTTTATTACGTGGTTCAGAGATACGGCCATTCTTGGATTAGAAGATGGAACGATGATTGTGGGGCTTCCACTGCCAATGTCGTTGAACTGGCACATGGAACACTATCGCTCCATGACGCTCGAAACGGTGCAAGAATTCGAACCATCGGTGAAGCAAGTGGTGTATCAGGTGGATGTCGGTCTCAAAGATGATCGTATGCGTACGATCGATCTACTTCAGGCTTTCCCTGAGCAGAAAAGACGCAAGCTGCCCGGTAAGCAGGAAGTAAAACTTGCGGAGGGCATTGTCAGTAAGATTTTGAATCCACGGTATGCGCTCGAGAACTTTGTTGTTGGATCCAACAACCGTCTCGCGTACGCCGCATGTCAGGCTGTTTCCACGCAGCCAGGCGGAAAGTACAACCCGCTCTTTTTGTACGGCGGAGTCGGACTGGGAAAGACGCACTTGCTGCAGGCAACGGGGAACGCGATTTTGCGCGAAATGCCAAAGGCAACGGTGGTGTATACAACGAGCGAAGACTTTACCAATCATGTCGTTGAAGCCATTGGATCACAGAAGATGGAGCAGTTCCGCAAGCGCTACCGCATGGTCGATGTGCTTATCATCGATGACGTGCAGTTCTTGGCTAACAAAGAGCGCACGCAGGAAGAATTCTTTCATACGTTTAACACGCTCTACGAAGCACAGAAGCAGATTATCATCTCCGCTGACCGTCCGCCGCAGGAACTCGATTTGGAAGATCGTCTCACATCACGTTTTGAACGAGGCATGATTGCCGATGTATCGGAGCCTGACTACGAAACGCGCTTGGCCATTCTTGTTGAGAAAGCAAAGGAGTATCAGATATTCATCGACATGACAGTGCTGCAGTTCATTGCCGAGCATGCAACTAAGAACATTCGTGAGCTCGAAGGAGTGTTGATGCAGGCTGTTGCGCAGTATGAACTAGAACAGCGCATGCCGACAGTGAAGAGCATTGCGGAAATTATGGGTAAGTTGAACAAAGATCCGCATGAGCGTCGCGAAGATATTGGCTTTGAACATTCGCCTGCGCGTAACGCGACATTCCAAGATGTGATGGAATCGGTGTCTCGGTATTACTCTGTGTCTGTTGCAGATATGACTGGCCAGTCGCGCGTTCGCGAAATTCTCATTCCACGCCAGATTGCGATGTACCTCTGCAAGAAGTATCTACGCATCCCATATCTGCGTTTAGGAGAACTATTCTCCGGTCGCGATCACACAACAGTGATGAATGCCGTCGGCAAAATTGAGGATAAGCAGCATAACGATCCGCAGATGTTGCGAGAGGTCCGGGCGTTGGAGAAGGAATTGGGGTTTGTTTGATTCTTTCGTCAGGGGACCAGGGAACCTTGTCCGGTTCCCTCCGTCCCCCGACACCCCCGTTACCCTCCTGACGAACGACGGAAATCACCGCTTCAAGAACTAAACTCTTCAAAGCTGCTTGGGAATATTTCTTAAAATGCTGCTTGAACATACGGTGATTTCAAGAAAGTTACATACTGGTGGCTTCCGTGCGCCAGGAGGGTGATGGGGAAGGCTCTGATCGTTTATCGACGAATCGATTCCGAAACCTTGGAGGAATCGATGAGGAGATACAGAGCCGGGTGGAGGAGCTTTGGCGCACGGTGCACTTTTCTTTCGACTATTTCTTTTGGGCAAGCAAAAGAAATAGTCATACCCGTCCAATTCTCCATTCTCAATTTGATTATTTGCCTTTATGATTGAGCCATGCTTCGATTTCTCTCAGTATAAATGGCCGATTATAACAACCTCGATGATTTGGCGAAGATGCGCCACAGCCTTGCCCACGTTCTGGCGCAGGCTGTCTTAAATCTGAAGCCTGGCACTAAGATCACCATTGGTCCGCCGGTCGATACGGGTTGTTATTACGATTTCCTTTTTACGGAGCCAATTTCCGATACTGATTTTCCCGCAATTGAAAAGGAGATGAAGAAGATCATTCACCAGGGTCAGACATTCCGCCGCGATGAACTCTCTGCGAATGATGCCATCACGTATTGGAAGGGCAAAGATCAGCCATTCAAAGTTGAATTGATTGAGGATCTTGTGAAGAACGAAGGTGTGAAGATAGTAACGAACTATGTGAACGTCGGACCAAAAGGAGATGATGCGTTTGCTGATCTCTGTCGTGGTGGTCACGTGGAATCAACAAAAGATATTCCTGTTGATTGTTTTAAGATCATGACGATTGCCGGCGCGTACTGGCGTGGTGATGCGACGAAAGCGCAGCTCACACGTGTCTACGTTGCGGCGTTTGCATCCAAAGAAGAACTCGATGTGTACCTCAAGCAGATGGAAGAGGCGAAGAAGCGCGATCACCGGAAGATCGGAAAAGAAATGGATCTGTTCACATTCAGTGAGCTTGTTGGTCCAGGTCTTCCACTCTGGACTCCTCGCGGAACGTTGATGCGCCATCTGCTCGATGGCTTTGTCTGGGAGTTGCGTGAGGCACGTGGCTATCAGCGTGTCACCATCCCACACATTACGAAGAAAGAACTCTACGAAACATCGGGTCACTGGGCAAAATTTAAAGATGATTTATTCCGCATTCAGACGCGCGATGAACACGAGTTTGCGATGAAGCCGATGAACTGTCCGCACCACACGCAGATCTATAACCATCTTCCACGCAGTTACAAAGATCTACCGCAGCGCTACGCCGAAACAACGATGGTGTATCGCGACGAGCAAACTGGAGAATTGCATGGTCTCTCACGTGTTCGCAGTATTACTCAGGACGATGCGCACGTGTTCTGTCGACAAAGTCAGGTTGAAGAAGAATTCCTTCGCGTGTGGGACATTATTGATATCTTCTATAAGACGACCGGTTTCGGTGCACTCAAAGTGCGCCTCTCTCTGCATGACCCCGATGCCTTTGAAAAGTATTTGGGTACGCAGGAGCTATGGCACGAAGCAGAAGACGCTATTCGTCGCATCGCCAAAGATCGCGGTGTGACCTATGTCGAGGCACCAGGAGAAGCTGCATTCTACGGTCCGAAGGTAGATTTTATCGCGGTCGATTCCATTGGTCGTGAGTGGCAGGTTGCCACCATCCAGTTGGATATCAACATGCCAGAGCGGTTTGATCTGTTCTGCATGAACGAAGCAGGGGAGAAGGAGCGCATTGTCATGATTCACTGCGCGATTATGGGGTCACTCGAGCGATTCCTTTCGACATTCATCGAACATCACGCTGGACATTTCCCACTCTGGGTTGCGCCGGTTCAAGTGGCGATTTTGCCGGTTGCCACCGGACACGAAGAATTTTCGGCGAACCTTGGTATGAAATTAATGGAGAAGGGGATTCGTATCGAATATATGAGTTCCTCTGAATCACTCGGCAAACGTATTCGCGAGGGTGAAACGCAGCGCATTCCGTATCTCCTTGTTATCGGTGATAAAGAAATTGCTGATGCATCGGTCACTGTTCGCAATATCCGAACGAAGAATCAGGTTGCGGTGCCTATTGATGAATTTATTGCATCGCTGACGAACGATGTTGCGCAGCGAAAGCTGGAATTATCGATCGGATGATTATGTCTGTGCCACTTTCTCTAAAGGAGATCTCGGAAAAGCAGAAGGCTCAGATAGATAGTTTAAATCTGGAAAAAACAAATCATATTGATAAGCGTGACGAACAAATTAACGGAATTTTTGATCAAAATTCACAGTTAGCTCAGATATCTTTTGCAATTCTCGGTGCTGTTTTAGGTTTAAATCCAGAGTTTATTAATAGGCCATTTATTTTTACGGGATCGTTGCTCATCGTCGCAAATGCAACAATTTTTGGTCTAATTGCTCAATATTTTCAACGGCATTTGAATGCTCAAAATTGGCAAGAAACTTCTTTGGCTTTGCATATAAACTTTCAGCCAGTTCAGAAAAGCTATAAGGATTTTGTTATATCTTTTGATGAACCTGATGCTAATCAGGTTAAATCTCAATATTTATTTGATGAATATCAAAAAGAATATTTTAAATTTCAAGATTGGTATTCAGAGCAGGCACGTTTCGCAAAATTTGCAAAGAGTACGATTTTTGCAATTGGGATTTGGTACTATCTTCATTTTGTGAATGGAATTCTTCTAATTGCCTTAGGTTTAGCATTTGATCAAATGTCCTCCCGAAAATGGGATATTCTTTTTGTTTCAGTTTCAATATTTATAGGTATATCTTTGGTTTTGGTAATGAGAAACATTATTTCGAGATTTGAAAAATCCTAGAAGGAAATTTAATGCTACTATTTACGTATGTTCGACGCTTTTCAGATCGGTCCCTTCATCGTTTGGACGAACTTGGTATTCTTGATGATTGCCATCTGGATGTCGTCGGAATTCTTTTTTCGTTTGGCACAGAGTGCAGGACTATCGCTTCAGCCATTCCGCGATCACGCATTGTGGTATCTAGTGGCTGCAGTGCTAACTGGTCGTATGTTTGCGGTGATCGAACAGTATCGCGTGTACCTTAAGCCGGATGATCCACTTCGCTTCCTCTTCTTGCACGATGGAAATTTCAGCTTCCTGGGTCTGGCAGTGGGAGTGGTGGTCGTGCTCTACATCACACGCCGCACATCCCGTACAACGTTTCTTCAGTGGCTTGATGTGCTGCTGCCTGCAACCACATTCGGACTTTCATTCGATTGGCTCGGAAAATTCTTTGCAGGACACGCCTATGGCCGCCCAACGGATGTGTTCTGGGGCGTAACGTATGATGCGTTCAACGTGCGCTTCGCGGTTCCTATTCATCCTGTGCAGCTCTATTACGCGGCATTCTTTTTTGTGCTGACATTCCTGCTACTCATCGTTCGGAAAAATTCAAAGAGAGCTGGAGCAGAAACGCTCTTCGGAATTGTTCTTGCAGCCATTGCCACATTCTTTCTGGAGTCGTTCCGCGGTGACTTCGGTATTCCGGTTTTTGCGACGCAGCTCGATCTCATTCTACTTGTTCTTCTATTCCTCAGCCTTGGACTATTTGCCGCATTCGAGATTCGTTTGCCGCAGCGATTTGTTGTCATCTACGAACTGGTGACAACAGTGCTCTGTGCGGCGTACCTGTTCATTCGTCCGTGGCTACCATTTGAATCGTTTGAACTGCGCTTCAGTCAGCTATTGTCCATACTGGCACTGCTTGCGACGGTCGTGTACGTTGTCGTCCACAGACGCCGTCATCCACATTTGTAGTCTACCTTCCTGAATCCTTCATGCCTTTCTCCATTGACGCTTTGTCCGGCATCATCCCGTCCGACCCACTGTCGGTCGCACGATTTGTTATTTTGTTTGCCGCATTCATTCTTGTATTCCTCCTCCTTTTTACGCTGCGCGATATTCTTCTGCGCACGCGATCTTTTGGCTATCAGTGTTTCTGCGTTCTGCTTGTAGGCGTCCTGCCAGTGGTTGGATTTTTGGTGTATTTGCTTATTCGCCCTGCGCGAACGGTGAAGCAGCGTGAAACCGATGAACTGCTGCGCCAGGTCTTTATGATCGATGATGGAGACGAGCTTGATTCCTTCGACGAAGAAGATGATGATATTGCGCTCCCGGAGGACGATGCCGCAGAAGAACTCATGGCTCTCTCCGATGACGATACCCCTCCTTCCGTATGAGCTCCTTCCTCGTCTACCTCTTCTGGCCTAATCCCGGTAACGCTGGTTATGACAGTCCCAAGGTTATCGCGTTGATGGTTGTCTGTATCCTGTTGGTTGTTGCTGCGTTTGGTATCTCCATGTGGCGCAAGAAGCTGCAGAATCAACTTCAGCGAAAGCTGAGCCGATCATGGGCGACAGCCTGTGCGTGGTTTGGGTTCAGCGGTCTTATTCTCATCATTGCGCGTGTTGAACAGATTCAATTCCTTGCCATGCGTTTTCTGTGGGCTCTGTGGCTTGCTGCAGCAATTCTCTACATCGTGTTCCAGGTACGCACTTACCGCATGAAATATTACGAAGTAGTGCCAGCGACTGCGCCGAGCGATCCACGTTCCAAGTATTTGCCAAAGCGTAAGCGCAAATAATCGCTACTTTCGCCGCACATGCCTGTGCCGTCACTCACCATAAACGGCGTGACGTGGTATCACCTTGAGCGACCAGGGAAGGAAGATCTGTTTCATCTACAGGAACAGTTTGGCTTTCATGATCTCGACATTGAGGATTGTTTGAGCGAAAACGAGCGACCCAAAATTGAAGAGCATTCGGACTATTTGTTCTGTGTGTTTCATGTGCCGGTGAAGCCGGGAACGCGCGTTCTCAAAGCCGATATTAACGTGTTCCTGGGAAAGGATTTCATTGTGACGCTATCGGACGGTCAGACTGATGCGATTGATCAATTGCGTTTAAAATTGTCGCATTCTCCGCAGCTAGCCGATCAGTACTTTGAAGAAGGAGCAGGGTTCTTTCTCTATAAAGTGCTTGATATGCTTTTTGATCGAGGATTTCCACTCATCGAGTCTCTTATGAAAGATTTGCGTCGCATGGAGAACGAACTCTTTGAGCAGGAAAATAGGCAGACGCGCATTCTTCGTACCATTCTCACGCTCAAGCGAAATATCATTACCATGCGCAGCATGCTCTTCCCGCAGCGCAGTGTGATTGTGCAGCTGCAGCACCGAAAACAAGATCTGATCCCCAGCGAGCTCAGTTTGTACTTTGACGACGTGTCCGATGCGATTGAGCGCCAGTGGTCGCTGCTAGATACGGCAAAAGAAATGAGTGAAGTGTTGCAAGATAGCCATGAGACATCGCTGACGCATCGCACCAATGAAATTATTCGTCTGCTCACCATCTTCTCCGTGACAATGGTTCCGCTGACATTCCTCGCAAGTCTCTACGGAATGAACGTTGACTTGCCCCTGCAGAATGACCCACGAGCATTCGAAATTATTGCAGGATCAATGGGGACTGTCTTTGTTATACTCCTCGGATACTTCACTTGGAGGAAATGGTTGTAAACAGGAAGGGGGATGAAGGAGCTAGCTTGCAGCTTCTTTTC
Organism: Candidatus Peribacteraceae bacterium; assembly: GCA_044228075.1. Taxonomy (GTDB): domain Bacteria; phylum Patescibacteriota; class Gracilibacteria; order Peribacterales; family Peribacteraceae; genus JAKQEM01. The sequence goes on along the minus strand of JBGAVO010000006.1, from coordinate 38,102 downwards.
TTGTTCCTCCTTTCTAGCTCCTAGTTCCTAAGAACACTGAACAATTGTTGTATCCCTTAAAATTGACAGAAGATCAATATCGAGCCAGCATATCCCTCCTATGCCACTCAAGCACAATACAGAGACGCTTCTCGTCTTTTTTCTCGGCCTCGCTATCGTCGCAACAGCAATTGTGTGCGTGTTTCTTCCGCCAGTAACCGTCAGCGTCTGGCCGTGGGTGGCTGCGTTTATTCTCGCATTAGCGTATCCGGTCGCTCTCTATCCGCTCTTCCGTGAGCGCCGCGTTGACCGTCCATTTCGCTTGTTACATTTCACGCCTGCGTTGCTTTTGGTTCTGTGGCTCGTCGCAGATCTTATTGCCGGTTGGAGAACGTCCTTTGCTCCTGCGCAGGATTGGCTCACATGGAACGGCATGATTGTGCCGGTTGCCATTATTCTTGCGCTCATTGTGTGGTTCTGCCTGAGCGTCATTCGTCAGCGCGTATCGCGTATTGCACTACTCGCTGTCTTACTTGCAGCTCTTGCAGCATTTGGATTCCTCAATGAGCGCAATCGATGGGATCGTCAGCTTGCAACAACGCTCTGGGGTCAATCTGGCAGTCTTATTCTTGCTGGAGATCCTCAGCCCGAACCAGATACGCCTGAAGCTCGTTGGAGAGCACAGTTGCGTCTGATGGAAGAGCGTTCACGCGCTATCCGTAACGGTGAAACAAGCAGCATCGCCAATGCCTCAACCAGTTCCCGCAGCAGCATCCTGATTGCAGCTGGTGCTAGTTCATCGACGTCATCAGTGCCACCAAACCTGACCCATGCAGGTCCAGTGATGGATTCTCTCATTCTCCTGACGATGTCCGGCTACTGTGCGGCATTGCAGCGGAAGACAATCAAGCGGAAGAGGATGGCCTAATTGCTTAGGCTGAATGGTCGGGATGACAGGACTTGAACCTGCGACCTCATGCCCCCCAGGCATGCGCTCTAGCCAACTGAGCTACATCCCGATGATTTGATGATCCAACTGCCTGTCCACCGAAGCTTTGCGAAGGTGGGAGCTACATCCCGATTGAGCTATTTTCGATAATGGATGTTCACTCCGGAATCCGGAGAGGGGTGCGGAAACTATAGGTGAGACATTTGACGATCGCCAGCATCAGTTCTGTGAAGGAGCCCAGGAAGGGGATACTTGCGCTATTTGGTGAATAGGGCTATGCTGCCCTCTTTTCTTTAGCCAATTGCTGATTCTCTCTATTTGACTTTACATACTATTGTTGCCAAATAATCAATAATATGGTACAATAATAAGTTCCCGGCTCCGCTCAAGAGCTACGCCGCGGCATCTCAAACTACCAATAATGAGCCTTACGCCCCAATCCATACAGGCAGCCATGCAGGCGATTGAGCAGCACCAAAAGCTGCTGATCATCCCGCACGCAAACGTCGACCCCGACGGTCTCAGCTCTGCCCTGGCCTGCTACCAGATGTTCACGGCCATGGGGAAGGAGGTGACGGTTATTTGCCCCGATACCAAGCCCGAATCGCTCTCATTCTTGCCAGGATTCGAAAAGTTGGAGGAGGAGATTAAAGAGAATCGTGACTTCGTCATTACCATCAACCTGGACGACGGCGTGGAAGTCGACAAGCTTCGCTATAACGTCGAAGACAGTAAGGTGAATATTATCGTCATGCCGAAGAAGGGGAGTATTCGCCCGCAGCAGATTCAATTGGCCGAAGGCGGCTATGTGTGGGATCTCTTGGTTATTGTTGATACTGCCGACCTTGCGCTCCTTGGAACGCTCTATCGCGATCACATGGATTTGTTTGCTGAGGTGCCAATCCTCAATATCGACCATCACATCAGCAACACGCAGCACGGGCAGATACACCTAATTGATCCGACGGCTGCATCCGCTACCGAAGTGCTCTACAGCTGGTTTAATCAAATTCCATCAATGAAAGAGAAGGTCACACCGGACATGGCGACCTTGCTGTTGACGGGTCTTATTACCGATACCCGTAGCTTCCAGAACCCGAACACCACGCCACGCTCGCTCGAAGTTGCTGCAGAACTATTGGAAAAAGGCGCTCGTCAGCAGGAGATTATTCAGCACGTCTATAAAACCAAGCCACTCTCCACGCTGCGCATTTGGGGTCGTGCGCTCAATCACATCCAGGTCGATCCTGCCTCACGCATTGTCTGGTCATCGGTCAGCAAAGAAGATTTGGCCGAGATGGAAGCGAATAGCAAAGAAACGCACGGTATTTTGGATGAATTGATTTCTACAATCCCAGACGCAGATGTGTATGTACTCTTTACCGAGCTTGAAGAAGGCGGACTAAAAGCGAGCATGCGTTCCAGCGCGGCAGTTGATGTCAGCAGATTGTCTGCTCGCACCTTCGGTGGCGGCGGTCATGCACGCGCATCGGGCTTTAAAGTGGCACAGTTCGATAACTTCCAACTGCAAGTATTGGAGTGCATTCGGACTCTCAAAGAAGAGATGCAGAAGCAGCGGAATGAGGACAGCGATAAAGAGCCTCAGCCTGCGGCAAAGCCAATCGAAGCATCCAAGCCGATTCAGCAGGATGTTCCGGCAGAGCAGCCAAAGAAGGCAGGACGGGATATTTTGGAGGATCTGACGAAATAAGATATCAGTTTTCAGATATCAGATGTCCGTATAAGCGATATATTTCTTGCTGAAATCGGATATCGGATATCTGGGAATACAAGAGAATAGTGGCCTTTAAGAAGGTCGTCTGTTAGCATACGCGCGGTTATCTTCTTTCCCTGTAATCCATGCGCCTCGTTCAGGTCGCAAAAGCATTGGGTATGACCGGACAACAGCTTCGCAAAGAGCTGGAATCTGTCGATTTCGGTATTAAGCCAACAGATCGTGAGATTCCCGATAACCTGGCACAGGGAGTGATTCGTTTCGTGGCCCGCAAGCACAACCTCACGATTGATATGTCGGCGCTGGGCTTGGGCTTCGATGACTTATCGGATGATGAAGGAGGAACAGCACGAGTTGAATCTGCCGCAGCACCTACCGCTGAACCAGCACAGAGGCCAGTACCCGATACCTTGAACGTTTTGCGAAAGCTGACGCTCGATGATGTGCCAAAATCTGCCGTAAAGCGTCAGGAGGAATTGTCCAAAGAGGAGAAAGAAGAGAAGGCGCGTGAGCAGCAGGAGGCAGCTCGTCTTTCTGCACAGCGCAAAAAAGAAGAGCCGCTCATTCAGCAGCAGATTAAAAAGAAATCCGGCACTGTCATGCTGCCATCCACCATCACGGTAAAAGAGTTTGCGGAAAAGACCGGTGTGCAAGTTCCTCAGGTTATTCAAACGCTGATGAAGAACGGCATGCTTGTGACCATTACACAGTCCATCGACTTCGATACGGCAGCCATTGTTGCAGGTGAACTCGGCGTCTCCGTCGAGCGTGAGCAGGATGCGGCAACAGCAGAGCATCTTATTAGCCGCAACCTAGAGGAGCTTATTAAAAATGATCCGGGTGCGACCGAAACGCGTCCGCCTATCGTCATTGTCATGGGACACGTCGACCATGGGAAGACGTCCATTCTCGATGCCATTCGTCAGACAGATGTTGTCTCTCGTGAATCTGGCGGCATTACGCAGCACATTGGTGCATATCAGGTTCACCACAATGATCGACTTATCACGTTCCTCGACACACCTGGTCACGAGGCCTTTACGGCAATGCGCGCCCGCGGTGCACAGGTGACCGATATCGCCATCCTCGTGGTCTCGGCAGAGGAAGGCCCAAAAGAGACAACAGCGGAAGCGTTGAACCATGCCAAAGAAGCCGGCGTTCCTATTATTGTTGCTTTGAACAAAGTTGATCGTCCGAATGCAGACGTTGAGCGTGTAAAAGGAGAGATGGCGGCGCTTGGACTGCAGCCAGAAGATTGGGGAGGCACCGTACCGTTTATTGGTACATCCGCTGTCACGAAGCAGGGAATTAATGATCTTCTCGATCACATTCTTCTGTTTGCCGATATTGCCGATCTGAAAGGAAACCCACGCAGGTCTGCCATCGGAACAGTCATCGAGAGCCACCTTGATCCGACTCTTGGCCCCTTGGCCAGCGTAATTGTGAATACCGGTACGCTCAAAGTAGGTGATGCGTTCATCTGCGGCCACACCGTTGGAAAGGTTCGCGCCATGAAAGATGCCTCTGGTGCAAAGCTCGATGCTATTCTGCCATCTGGCGCTGTCCGCGTCTCCGGCTTTGCGGGTGTACCACAAGTGGGAGATCTTCTGCAGGTGGTGGAATCGGAGCGTGAAGCACGCGATCTGCTTAAAGAGATTATGGAGCAGGCTGCAACGCAGCAGAAGCGGGGATTGAGCGACCTTGTCAGCATGTTGCATGAAGGAAAGCTTCAGCAGCTCAAAATTGTTCTAAAGGCCGATACACAGGGATCATTGGAGGCACTCCAGTTGTCCCTTCACAAGCAGACAACCGATAAGGTGCAGGTGAAAGTCATTCACTCAGCCATTGGTGCCGTTTCCGAAAGCGATGTGATGATGGCGTCCGCCAGCTCGGCGTTGGTGATGGCATTCCGTTCCCTAGTGCCAGCAGCTGTTGAGCGCACGGCCGATCGCGAAGGAGTGGAAATTCGTCGCTACGATGTCATCTACGCTCTTCTGGAAGATGTTCAAGGACTGCTTGAAGGATTGCTTGTGCCCGAAGAGGAGGAAAAGATTCTCGGTCACCTGGAAGTGAAGGGTGTGTTCCTGACCAAGAAGAGCGAGCAGATTATCGGAGGTCGTGTGACCGACGGTATCATCAAGCGTGTGCCGTTCCGCTTGATGCGAAACGGAGAGCAGATTGGAACAGGGCGCATTCTCATGCTACGCAAAGTCGACGCGGACATTAAAGAAGCCAAGGCAGATACCGAATGTGGTATGCGTGTCGATTCAAGTGTTCCGGTAGAAGTCGGTGACATCCTGGAGGCGTACCATCGCGAGTTCCGCAAGAAGGACGCGAAGGATTAACGGATACCGCTCAGACCGTTCAAGGGGTTTACCTGGCGCTTTGCACCGGCAATTTTTCCGTCGTAGACTGATGCACCCGTTCGGATGAAATCCTGCGTAATGGATTGTGCATCAGATGATGTCACGCGGGATAATCCTTGAATGAACGCAGGGAATTTTCCATCAACGATCATTTCTTGGAGCTTCGCCTTCTCTTTGGGAGCTAGTCCACTCCGTGCGACATAGGCATCGACTTCGCGTTCAATGCCTTTCACACTTTTGTTGTTGTTTTCCCATCTATCACGCAGTGCATCTGCTTCGGTGGAATCATTCATTGTTCGGCGTGCAAATGCGCCCCAGGATGAACCCTTAACGTCATACTCATGACACAATTGTCGAAACAGGGGATGATTCGTCGTCTGATCAACCTGCTTAAGCATGAGTTGGTCCTTTGCCGAAAAGAGCGCGCGAACGGATGGAAATTGCGAGAGGGCCAGGGCCAGGAAGAGCCAAGAGCCGATGCCCGGGAGTTTCCAACGGAAGATACGTGGAACACCCAACACAAGGAATCCGACTGCACCAATGAGAAATAATCCTGCGCGCCCAACTCCATTCATTGATTCATTCATTTTGTTTGAGTCTTCACGATGACGTTCAAATTGGCGAATACCATAACTTGGATCCTGTTGGCTCAGTTCTTCCAGTCCATCTCTGAGGAATGTCAGTTCCTGCTCGATGTCGGGATAGGTCCCCATCATCGTTCGAAGAAATTCCTGGTCTGCTTCAACTGCATTAAAATCGACGCCGTATGCGTTTTTATACGGATGAACGCCGACTTTTGCAGTGCGCACTGACACGCTGAGACCGTTCATAATTCTCTGTGCTGTGGTGGTTGCGATAGGTGATGCTTTTAACCGAAACAGGACCTTTCCGCGCATGTCCATAATCGGTCCTTTATACGCCTTAGCAACTTCATCAAGACGCGCCTGACTCTCTTTGTGACGTTCCTGAATCATCTTCTCTGCACTTTTTGGATCGAGCGCAGCAAACATTCGTTCCTCAGCCGTCATCTCGACCTTACGGGTGAGAGCATTGCGCAGATCAATAAAACCGTCGTCATGCTCAACATGCTCTCGGACCGACGGGATGGAGCCGATACCAGGATGGCCGAGATTGCGGGTGTCGATTCGGCGGTTCATGCGTTAAAGGGAAGAAACCCTACCCTCAACAGTTGCAAACTCTGTCTTAGCGGCGCCGGTTTGTACGCCAGCTGCTTTTAGATCTTTCATATACTGTTCAAGACTCTGCTTCACGTTGCTGCTATCAACCTTAAATCCGACGTGTGTTGAAATATCCTGCAGGGCCTTATCTTTATCTGCTTGTGTGACAGCTCGCGTAAGATCTTGGATGTGTGTATCAAGCTTACGCATATGGGCGACATCGTTGACGTTCTTTGTTGCAGACGCCTGAATCTTGCCAGCTTCCGGTAATGTTCCACCGCCACGCATTTTCTTGATAAAGTCGTCCAAGTTTTTGCTGCTGTCGAATGTGTTTTTAATATTATTGGCATTGAGCGAGCGACCCATACCAAGAATGGTATTTCCTCCGAGCATTGGCAGTGGAACGTGCAACGGTGCTTTCACTGCAACTGAACCAAGTGCCTGTCCTGCACCCTTAATGGCCTGACCACCCCATGCCATGATGTCCATCTTTTCGAGGACTGCAAAGACGCCAATCCAAATAATACCAAGAGACATGATCAGCCAGAGCAGCGAATAGAAATCGCTGATGTTATTAGTCAAACGGAATCCGATCTGCTTAAACGCGCCGAAGGTGACTGCCTGTTGCCCTGCATTAATCATGATAAAGCCGATGGTCAGCGGAATACCGACAATGGCAGGCAAGAAGGCTGCCTTCACAAACAGCGACTCAATCCGTTTGGGATACTCTGCCCATTCACCAGGAACGATATATTGCAAAATAATAAATGGCATAAACGCAATCGTGAGCCAGATGACGGGAATACGAATTGCGAATGCGAGCATCATTGCCGCAAGCGGGAAAAAGAGTGCAATATGAATTGCAAGAACCACACCCAACTGCAGCATGAACATGATCATCTGCGTAATGGTGGCGCCAGCAGCCGCTGGAGGCGGTGCGGTTAAACCAATCAGGCGTCCGTGGTTTAAAATAAGACCATTGAGAATGTATGAATGCGCGGCACCCTGTACGTTGTTATGAGGCTGCAACTGCACACACATCGTGTTACCGAGGTAGCAGTTCCATCCTTGGTTTGGCGGGAAGTTGTTAATATTCTGCACAAAGAATTCAACGTTTGTTGCAACGACGCAATCACAGGTCCAGATTTGCTGACCGTTACGGACAACGCCTGCGGGACACTGAGCACCATTGGGTCGGACAGTTGTTTCAAAGGTGCATTGGTTATTCTGGCCGAGCACCGATGGAAGGTTGTAGACGGTCGTTGCTGCGACGTTCCCAATATCCAGAATGACACGTGGAATAAACCAGGAGAAGTTCACCAGAACAACGGCCATCACGAACATTTTTAAATGCTGTGCGACGAAATCCTTCTTTGCGGTCACCACCGTATACACCGCAGCTGCAATCAATAAGAGCGCAAAAATCATATTCATGATGTTGCGCGATAGCTGCCACAGGGTGTTCAGCATGGGGTCGAGATTTCCATTATTGAAAATCACGAGCGGGTCGAGCAGCTGATTGAGTATGATAAAGGCCACCCATGCAAGCAGGTTTAAGATCTCAATCGCCAAGCTGGCGAAGGCAGCCGCTGATTGCATCATCGTGACCGTAAACATCCAATCATTATAGCATTTTTCGCCATTTTACTCAATCCATGGGGCCGTTCGAACAGGTCAGCCAAGCGTGACTTTTCATCGTTTTATTTCTTCTTATTAGTGAGGTGTCGGAATGAGTAGGAATCCTTTGGCCCAATGACGACATGCGTTATAAGTGTTGTTACAACATTAAAGCCATTTTTATGCGAGTATAAATTGTGTTCAACAACATTTTGATAAACAGAACACAAACAGACTTTTCGTTGTATTTAAGCCACTATTTTAGAACATATATTGTGTGCAGTCGTTTGTTCACTTTTCTTGCACTGTGGAAAACTTCATGAATACTGTTTGTGAACATGTCTTCCGCCTCCGTTCTTAAGGCCCTGTTTAGCTCGCAGACACGAGTCAAACTCCTCTCAACTTTTCTTCTCCACCCCGAGGAGGAATATTTTATCCGTGAGCTGACCCGTCTTCTGAATGAGCAGATCAACTCCATCCGCCGCGAGCTCGAAAACCTTCGCCGAGTTGGTTTGGTGAAGGCTCGTCACAAGAACCGAAAGAAGTACTACCGCATTGATACCGAATTCCCGCTCTACGCCGATTTGCGCAACCTCTTTAGTAAGGCCGTTCAAGGAGAGAGCCCATTTGTTGCGAGTCTGAAGAACATCCCAGGCGTTAAACTCGTGCTTTTGGCCGGAAACCTCTGTGGAACAGAGAGTAAGGTAGACCTGTTGCTCGTTGGCGATGTGAAAAAAGAGGTTCTAGAGGCACTTCTTGCCCAGGATCCAGCTCTTAAGTACGTAAAATACTCCATTTTCTCGGAGGCTGACTTCTTGTACCGCCTAAGCCTAAAAGATCGATTTGTGCAGGAAATTCTCAATGATCCACGCCATTTAATTGTTCTGAATACGCTTCAGAAGCAAATTGACGAAGCACAGGGGAAATAGCCCTTTACAGGGTATCCTTGGATCTGTAGGCTTCCCGCACCCATGACGACTCTTGCATTGCACACACAGGCAAAGCCTTTCACCCGCGCTGTTCCCGAGGTTAAACCCGGTTATACAGTTCGTGTTCACGAAAAGATCCAGGAAGGAGGCAAAGAGCGCGTTCAGATTTTTGAAGGATTGGTGATTTCCGTCCATAACGGTCACATTGCGACCGATGCATCGTTTACGGTTCGCCGCGTTGTCTCTGGTATTGGTGTAGAGAAGGTATTTGCATTGCATTCCCCATCTATCGAGAAAATTGAGGTGAAGAAGGTTGCGAAGGTCCGCCGCGCCAAGCTGTTCTTCCTTCGTGGACGCAGCGGTAAGGCTGCTCGTATGATTGAGCGCTTTACGACAGAAGGCGAATTCAGCGTTGCCATTGCTCAGCCAGAAGAGAAACAGGAGGACGTAATGGAAGAAACATCTGTTGAGCAGCCAGTAGTTGAGGCAGCACCAGTCGCAGAGACGCCAGCCGACGCTCCTACAGATGCTGCAAGCGACACTCCAGCAGCCTAAAGCTATACTCCGACCATGCGTTGTATCCTGATAGGAAACTACGGTGTGGCCAATTTGGGTGATGAAGCTCTTAGAGAGTATTTTTTGCATGCGTTTCCATCCATCGAGTGGACGGTTTTATCGGCACATCCGACGCAATCAAACGAGATCTATCGCTTACCGGGTGGGCTCCGTTCATTCTTTATGACTCCCTGGTGGCGGACCATTCGCGCCATTCGCCAGTCTGACGCAGTCGTATTTGGCGGCGGATCCCTGTTTACCGATGTTGAATCGGTGTATGCCTGTGTTCTTTGGTATATGCATGCTCGGACAGCACGATTCTTTGGCATTCCCGTTCACTTGGCATTCCAAGGGATCGGCCCCTTCACATCGACGATGGGAGAGTGGTTGGCACGATCGACGGTCTACCATGCAGCCTCTGTTTCAGTCCGGGACCGAGCCTCTTTTGATCGAGTGCAACATTGGTCAAAGAGTATAAAAGTTGTTCAAGTTTTCGATCCTGTATTTTCTGCAATGCATACACAAAAAATAGATGAGGAAACAAAAAATGTATTCACGATTATTCCTCGCCATAACTCCGGAGAAATTCTTCAATCAGCAATCAAAAAAGTGATCAGTCAACAGGGCTCACCAGCGTCCATCACACTTGTACTGATGCAACCCGACGACCCCTCTGAAAAGTTGTGGGCAGATCAATTCACTTCAACAATTGGTCTACCGGTCGAGCGTGTACCAGTTGTCACCCTCGACGATCTCATGCGAGCTGTTGCCGGGTCACGACTGGTAGTGACCGAACGATTCCACGGAGCGTTAGCTGCGTTGGCTTCTGGTCTTCCCCTGGAAATTGTGTCGCAGGGAAAAGGAGACAAGCTTGATGAACTTCGGGCATCCATTGAGCGCGGATTCAATGCCGATCATGCACTACAGCTGATTGCAGACGCCGAAGCCGCGTTGCGCACGGCACTGACAGACTGATAGAGTGACCTGCGTGGACATTCTGTTTCTTACATCGGTGGAACACGCGTTGTTGCTTCAGCGGTTTCCGCGTTTTACCGATACGTATACATATGCCGAAGAGACACATGTATTTACCGATAGTGTTCGACGGATGATGCTCCGACTGTCGTTGGTTCGTTTACGCGACCCATCACTTATTGCGCTGCGTGATCGCATTACCAAGGCCGGAACGCTCGATGAAGCGGTATCGATCATCAGCGAACACGATTTAAAAGGAGTACCCGACGAAGATGTCTCGCAGATTATCTTTGCCCTTGGTCCTGATGTTTTGGGGCAAGTGATCTGGAAGCTGATCCGAGCACTTCATTCAAAGGATGATCTGGAGCAGATTGCCGTTTTATCGTTCCTTCGACACGAAATTCTTTCCGCCTATGCCCATGCGTGAGGCTGCTGTGCGTTCACCAGAGGCAATCCCAACCATTAAACTGTCGCCAGAGAAACTGGGGCAGGCGTTAAATTTGGAAGCGGATGAAGTGCGCACACAGCTGCGCAGTGTCGACAGCCGCAGACAACTGCTTGCCGAATTACAGAAAGATCCACAGAAACTCGCGTCAGCTATCGATGCAGATGCTCTTTCGACACTCGAGCGCGATATGGAACTGGTCCAACAAGACCTTGCTGCGGAGCATCGTTTTTTGGAAGCGCAGAAACAACCAGAGAAGAAAGGATTGTTCCGTCGTGCGTGGGATACTTTGACCGGCTTCCCTCGCAGGCATCCGATTATCACCGTTGCGTTGTTAGGCGTCGTTCTCGGTGTAGTCGGTTCCTATATGGGCTGGCTACCGAAGATCGACTTTGGTGGACTCTGGGGTGGCGCGCAAAATCTCCTCGGATGGAAATCTGCGACGGCCGCTGGTGAAGCAGCCGCTGAACTTGGAACCGAAGTAGCCGCTGATGCAGTATCGGAGAATCTCGGCATCAAAATTTTTGAGCATAGCTATCTGTATGACGGAAAGATCTACTCCATGGAGGAGCTTCCCCAGCTTCTAGAGAAGTTGCCTCAACTGCCAAAGGATGAGTACTTCCGTATTTTTCCCTACGCCAATGCACGCGTAACGGCTGAGCAGGCGCTTAGTCAGGCATTGGAGCAGCGCGGGTTGGCTTCATCGGTACTAGAGAAACTCGCCGAAACCGAGTTTGTCCCAACAAATCCCTAAAAGCCATCTTCTGGCATTTTGAAGCCATTTTCCCTAGGATATCCCGCGCATGGACATCCGCAATTTCTGCATCATCGCCCACATTGATCACGGCAAGTCGACCTTGTCCGATCGTATGATTGAAAAGACCGGCACGCTGCAGAAGCGTGAAATGAAAGCACAAACGCTCGATATGATGGAATTAGAGCGTGAGCGCGGTATTACCATCAAGTTGACACCGGTCCGCATGCAATTTAATGGCATCCAGTTGAACCTTATTGATACGCCGGGTCACACGGATTTCCGCTACGAAGTCTCGCGATCTCTTGCTGCGTGCGAGGGTGCCATTTTGCTTGTTGATGCATCGCAGGGGATTCAAGCGCAGACAATTGCCGTGTTGATGATGGCGATGGAACACGATCTCACCATTATTCCTGTGCTGAACAAACTGGATCTTCCGGCCGCAGACCCAGAGCGTGTGAGCGAAGAAGTGATTAAGCTTCTTGGTTGTACCAAAGAAGATATCCTCAAAGTTTCCGCAAAAGAGGGGACTGGTGTGGAAGATGTGTTGCAGGCGGTTGTTGATCGTATTCCTGCACCTGCGCACGTTTCTGTTCCACAAGGCGTGATGCGCGCGCTGATTTTCGATGCAGTGGTCGACCCGTACCGTGGAGTAGTTGCGTACATTCGTGTCGTTGAGGGATCGTTGAAGGCAGGAATGACTGCGCATTTTTTGGGTACCGGCAGTGCGTTTCCTATTAACGAAGTTGGCTTCTTTTCGCCGAAATTTATTCCCGATGAGCGATTAGAAGAAGGTCAGATTGGCTACATCGTGACGGGCCTGAAGGATGTTCGACAAGTGCGAGTGGGAGATACCGTCGCATCTCGACCGGACTTAACACCGCTTCCTGGCTATAAGCAGGTGCAGCCGATGGTGTTCGCTGGGTTGTACCCATCCGAAGCCGATCAATATCCCGATTTGCGCGACGCATTGGAAAAGCTTTCATTGAACGATAGTGCACTTAGCATTGAGCCTGAACGCAATGCTGCATTGGGAAACGGATTCCGTTGCGGATTCTTGGGTCTCTTGCACTTGGATATCATTCAAGAACGATTGGAGCGTGAATATAACTGTGATCTGATTGTGACGGCGCCGAGCGTGTTGTACGAAGTGAAGCTGACCGTAAAACAGGCAGCAGCCATTGTTCGCTCTAGCTTATTAAAACATGATGAGCCACAAGTTGCGCGTATTAGTAACCCGGCTGATTTTCCAGATCCTGCATACATTGAGGAAGTTCGAGAGCCATGGGTACAACTGGAAATTGTCTGTCGCAGCGAAGATGTTGGCACCGTGATGACCATGATTCAGGATCGGCGTGGGGTGTATCACACACTGGAATATCTGGATGCGGATCGTTGTCTTCTGCGATTTGATGTTCCGCTTCAGGCAATTGTGCTCGATTTCTTCGACAAGTTGAAATCTTCAACGGAAGGATATGGTTCGATGAGCTATGAACCACTCGGATACAGAGCAGGGGATTTGGTGAAATTGCAGATTCTTTTGCTCGGTGAACCGGCTGATGCACTCTCGACGATTGTGCACCGAAGTGAGGCGCACAACATTGGAGAAGTTGTCTGTAAAAAATTGAAGGAAGCAATTCCTCGTGCACAGTTCGAAATTGCTATCCAAGCTGCTATCGGTGGGAAAATTGTTGCGCGTGAAACGATTGGCGCAATGCGCAAAGATGTGACGGGATATTTGTATGGTGGAGACGTATCTCGTAAAAATAAGCTGCTCGATAAGCAGAAGAAAGGAAAAAAGCGCATGAAGCAAATGGGAAAGGTAAATCTGTCCCAGGAAGCTTTTTTGAGCGTCTTAAAGCGTGATTGACATCCACATTCTCGATGATACGATGCATTCCCTGTTTCATTGGAAATGGGTTTCCGGCATGTAGCTCAGCCTGGCTAGAGCGTTCTCTTTTTAGGAGAAAGGTCGGGGGTTCAAATCCCTCCATGTCGATTGGTCCCGTAGCTCAGTTGGTTAGAGCGTTACGTGTACTTGCCACTATGGGGAGCAATGTGAAGATGAACGAGAGTTAAGCGCCAGATGCATGCTAAGGCGTAGTACTCAAATGCATTCGAACGATGCTCCGGACCCAGGGTCTAGAGAACGTAAAGGTCACAGGTCCGAGTCCTGTCGGGATCGTCGTCCTCGTAGCTCAATTGGCTAGAGCATCGGCCTATAAAGCCGAAGGTTGCAGGTTCGAACCCTGCCGGGGACTTGCCCTCATCACACGATGAGGGCTTTTTCTTTTAGGTTATCCTTGATAGGATGACCCTCCTGTCTGCGAAGGCAGGAGGAGCGCGTGCCAGCACAAATCAAATCCGCTTTGCGAGGTTTCGCAAAGTGCAGGCAGAATCCTGTGGTGCGTGCCTATGCCCCTTTCTTGCACATAATCGCGAGGAAGGGGTCCTTTTTAAATGTCACCCTGAGGAGGAGCGCGGAGCGCGACATCTCGAAGGGTGCATGCTTCGAGACGGCCTTTGGCTTCCTCAGCATGACACTCGTAATTATTCTTCCTCACTTTTTTCCAATTGCTCACTCAATCTCGTTTGCATCCGTTCATGCATATATGGCGTGAAGAGCGACTGGAGAATGCCAGCTGCTAGTCGCTGCAGATCTTCAAACTCTGGTGTTTTTCCGTGTGATGCGAGGAAGTCCTGCAATACAAAGCTTGTTAACTGCAGGATAGTCCCATCGATGTTGTGATCATCTAAAATTAACGAATGAAGAATCTTTTCGGCGTCGCTGCGCAAAACTAAATCCATGGAGAGAATCCAGTGACCAATTCGCTCGTTTGCATCGGCAGTCAGTGCAGTCTGTGTAGGGATAATCGATTGATCGACAGCTGCTGATGACGGATCGATATTTTTCTCTTTGAGGTATTCATCAACGGTTGTGCGACATTTATCGTTAATGAGCGATAGAACCGCCAGAATAAACGGCGATGGGCAATCGCGGGCGACAAGACGGGAGATTAGCGTTGCAAGATGTACCTTCTGTGTATCGGTGAGAAATTGCAGAATTACCTGAGCAACACCGTCATCACGCTTCTTCGCCTTCTTCTCATCTTTCTGCTGTTGGGCTGCTGCCTGTTGAGATGCGGCAAAACGTTGAGCGGCTTGCTCGCGTGCAGCTTCGGACACACCACTTTGCTCTTCTCCTGGTGCCCAGCCTTCTGATGGTCCGCCTAGTTCAGACATGACGAAATAGTAGAGGATCGCAGTAGATTATCCATTCCAATTATTACGCTGCTACAGGCTCAATGTGGATGTACGTTGCCCACGAGCGGGAGCCCGTGAAGGACGTTACCTTTTTGCGGCTGAAGCTTACTTTTCCTGGTACGGATGCGTGAATTGTCCAATCCTTACCAACATGCACATTGCGGCCTGGGCGGTACCAATATCCTTTCTGACGGACCAAAACCTCGCCAGCTTCAACAGCTTGGCCTCCGAAGCGCTTTACGCCACGGCGTTTCGCCTCAGAATCTCGGCCGTTTAGGGTGGTACCTCCTGCTTTCTTATGTGCCATAGTGCGGAGATTTTATAGGAATAGAAGCCATTCGCAAGCCGATTTTTGGCTGTTTTTGCCCCTTTTTCGCCTGTTTAGGCTATCTGAATCCATCAGACTTCCTTGCATCGCCTTGATTGCTCTGTAGAATTGCCGCACTTCGACGCGGGGTGGAGCAGCCTGGTAGCTCGCGAGGCTCATAACCTCGAGGTCGCTGGTTCAAATCCAGCCCCCGCAACCAATTCATTGCTGAAAGCTGATTCCTGAAAGCTTTTACGCTCAGAGCGTTCGCCGTAACTCTTCGATCGTCTCTTTATTAAAGAGATACAGTTTCCAGTGTTCCCAAATAGGTAACTGGCGCAGGTATTCCTCAAACGCTGCCTCGCGACGTGCTTTCTCTAAAATATCATCGACGGGCCCCTCTGTTACTTGCTGCTTAGGAGGTTCCGAAATAAGAACAAGATTTTCACCGGGGTTCAGGCGATTGAGGTTCTCTTTTGCAAACTTGTCTTTAAATTGTGCAGAGCGGTAATACTCCAAGTCTTCGTATCCCTGTTGAATCTCATTCGCGATCTTTTCATTCTGATCCTGAATTTGCAGAAGTGTTTGTTCAAAGAGAATGTTACGATAAAACGACAGCGCCAATCCGAACGCCATAAACCCGACGACTGTTAGGCCAATGACAATAGTCAGCTGTTTGCTGATTGGCTGGATGGTTGAGGCTGGCATGCTTGTGTATACTACACACTCTTGTTTCTCCCCTAAATCCTCTTTTTCGTCTCAGTCTTCTTTTTTCATGAAAATCTATTGTAGTGGTATCGGCGGCATCGGTCTCTCGGCATATGCAGCAATGCAGATGCAGAACGGACATGAGGTATGGGGAAGCGATCGCTCTGATAGTTGGCTTGTGCAGGATTTGAAATCACAGGGTGCGCACATCACAACAAATCAGGATGGATCGTTTGTTCCATCTGATTGCGATCTGTTTGTGTATTCCGAAGCAGTTCCTCCCGATGCACCGGAGCGCATTCGTGCGCGTGACTTTGGTATTCCGATGCAATCGTATTTTCATGCGTTGGGACAGCTAACGCAGGATAGTATGTTGATTGCGGTGTGTGGGACGCATGGAAAGTCGAGCACCACATCGATGATTGCAAAAATGTTGATTGATGCAGGAAAAGATCCGTCGGTGATTGTTGGTACGCGCGTGAAAGAATTAAACGGAAGAAACTGGCGCAAAGGAGCGAGTGATGTGTTTGTGGTTGAAGCCTGTGAGTATCGCAAATCATTTCACTATCTGTCGCCAGATATTGTGTTGATGACGAACGTAGATGGTGATCACTTCGATGCGTTCGCGGATATTGATGAATATCGATCGGCGTTTATTACATTCATTAAGCGTTTACCACAAGAAGGATTGGTGATTATCCATGGATCAGACGGTGATAGTTCAGCCGTTGCAACATTTGCAGAGCGTCCGGTCATTAATGCCGATACACAGCCACTTATTGCACTTGGTGTTCCAGGAGAACACATGCGTCAAAATGCACAGCTTGCACTCGCTCTGGCAGACCATTTGAATATTGATCGTTCTGTTGCTCAAGAAAGTCTGAAAACATTTTCTGGAACTTGGCGTCGTATGGAAGTTAAAGGTGAGACAGTAAACGGTGTTATTGTTGTTGATGATTACGCGCATCATCCAATAGAAATTGCTGCAACGTTACAGGCAATGCGTGAAGCGTATCCTGGGCGTCGTATTGTCTGTGTGTTTCAACCTCATACGCACGATCGTACCTTCAAACTCTACGATGGATTTACCACGGCATTTACCGGTGCGGATGTTGTAGTTATTCCCGATGTTTACAATGCGCGAAGCGATATTGAAACCGGTGCAGTCGATGTTGATGCATTTGTGAACGACATCGCGGCAGGAAGCAGAACAACGTGCATCAACGGACATGGACTTGATGCAACCAAGCAGGAGTTACAACGCATCGTCACGAACGGAGACGTGGTAATTCTGATGGGTGCGGGAAATGTCGGATCACTCGCAGATTATCTGCTGCGCGCCTGAGAAGGAGCAGCGGACTTTCCACCTTTATAGACTTCAAAGACGCTGTTGATGATTTTTACAAGTTCAGCGCGATTAATGGATCCTTCCGGATTGAACTTGTTCAATGCGTTGCCCTTTTCATCTTTCATTCCTTCTACGACTCCGTCACGAGCGGCAGTTTCAATTGCGTTTGCATAGCGCGTGCGCACGGACACATCGCTGAACAAATCGCCCTTCTGCCACTTGAGAGGAACATCGAGGACTTGCAGGAAGGTAATGACTACTTCGGCGCGCGTTGCTGCACGAAGCGGATTTACTGTTGCATCCTTATACAATGTCCATCCGCGACTTTCCGCTGATGCGATGAATGGGGAGAACCATACACCCTGAGCTCCTGGATTTTCAGGATTCTTTCCAATGAATGATTCTTCACCAATACCTGCAAGACGGTGAGCGATTTTTGCTAGTTCTCCCACTGTCACAGAATTTCCAGGTCCAAATTCTCCGGTTGGAACACCATTTGCATCTTTATAGCCATTTAAGACATTGCGACGTGCAGCTTCATAGACGTAGGTCGAATACCAAGAATCTTGTGCGACGTCGCGTAACTGCACTTCTGTTCCATCGACATTCACAATGACAAACTTTTCCGATTTCGTTTCGGAGCGAGCGCGCAATTTATCGGCTGCTTTACAAACCAGCTTAATAGCAAAGCTGATGCGGGAATTTTCAGCTAACTGCTGACTCTTTGGTGCAGGTAGTGTGCATCCTTCCAATGTGCCGAATTGCATGGAGTATTGTCCTACTGGAACGTTATCGAACGAAGCAGGAGCTTCTCCTTCTTCCATCCAACCATCTGGTCCTTTGAGGGTAAATGTTAATCCTGGAGGGTCACTTTGAATGGAAACAACACCTGTGCGAGTGAGTGTGTAGTTCACCACGAGTCGTAGTGTTTCACCATCTGCCAGTTTGAAGCTAATTTGTGGGCGCTGTACCAAATTGATCTGTTCGTTTCCATGGTAGGAACGAATGGATGTGATAACTCCGTTTGGTGGAACAACGAAGAGTGTGTAATTACCGGCAGGCATGTTCGTACTTGTGAGTGTTTCAAGTTTGGAGCTGCCGCTGCTGTTGTTTGGGCCAATGAGTGTCCACGTTCCAATGGATCCGATCTCCGATCCGTTTCGCTGGTCAATTTGAATAGTGCCGAAACCAGTTGGGCCTTGCGATGAGGATGCTGTTTGCGTG
This sequence comes from Candidatus Peribacteraceae bacterium, assembly GCA_044228075.1. Classification (GTDB taxonomy): domain Bacteria; phylum Patescibacteriota; class Gracilibacteria; order Peribacterales; family Peribacteraceae; genus JAKQEM01. The sequence continues at coordinate 19,769 of JBGAVO010000006.1, read as the reverse complement.
TATTCGATGTTTGTTGGCGCAGTGGATGACGGTGTGGAAGACGATGTAGGAACAGAAGACGATGATGGAGCAATGGATGAGGATGATGCTTCGCTGCTTTCTTGTGCAAATGTTGTCATGCTTACGGTCAGGCCAATAATGGCAAGAACAGAAGCGATAGATAGTCGTGCGAACGTGTGTCGGTTAGACATGGTGGTGTGTCGAAGGGGTGGGGAGACAACACTCTAGCACTGCTTCAATATCATTAGACGATGAAGAGTGGTGTCAGTCATGACATTTCATAAAGAAGTAATCGATATCAGATTTCCGATTTCCGTGCATTTTACGGAGATCTGACATCGAACATCTGATATCGTATGAATGTGTTCCACACTATTCGATCGTCGCTTGCGCAGAATCGCCTGATTGGCGGAGCATTTGTGCTCGCTATTACGCAGTTTGCTGCGTCGCTCGCAGGTCTTTTTCGCGACAATATTCTTAACAGTACATTTCCGGGTCTCTCGACCGTCGACGTCTACATTTCCAGCTTCCGTCCGTCCGACCTTTTATTTCAAATGACGATCATGGCGGGGCTAAGCACGGTGCTTGTTCCGTTACTTGCGCGATACAAAGCACACGATGATCACGATCAAACATCGCGGCTATTAAGTAGTGTGACTGCAGCAGGAAGCATTGCATTTGGACTTATGGCACTCGTGCTTGCTGTATTGATGCCGCGCATTGCGCCATTGCTTGTTGGCTTTGAAGGAGACGATCTTGCGCTCTACATCCGGTTTGCACGCATTGCACTCATTACGAACTTTCTCTTCGTTGCAGGAAACGCTTTCGGACAGTATTTGATTACGGTTCAAAAATACTGGGTCTACGGATGGACGCCGGTGATTTACACTCTTGGAACGATTGGCGGAACGCTGTTTCTGACACCTATCTATGGTCAAGAGGGTCCAATGCTCGGCACACTGATTGGTGCAGTTGTGTATGTCATTCTTCGTTTAATCGGATCGATTCATGCAGGATTCCGTTTTTACGGAGTGTTGTGGCACCCAGATTTAAAAAAAATGGGCTGGCTGATGTTGCCACGCATGGCGGCACTCGGTGCTCTGCAGCTACAGCTACTCGTGTTCGATAGCTTCGCATCTGGCCTTGATGCAGGATCGGTCACCATTAATGCGAATGCACGAAACTTTGAATCGGTCCTTGTTGGCGTTGTTGGTATTGCCCTGGCGCAATCTGCGTTTCCCTTATTGAGTAATGCCGCTGCAAAAAAAGAATGGGTGCGGTATCGCATCTATTTAAAGAAGGGGATTCTCACCGTTCTTGGTTTAACCATTCCTGGTTCAATGGCGCTTATTCTTCTTGCGCCAGTGGCTGCGCGTTTGGTGCATTTGCAGGATGTGCTTCCCATATTCGGCACATCACTCCTTATCTACGCCATTGCGATTCCATTCGAAAGCCTCAACCATCTCTTACTTCGATCGTTTTACGCACTGCATCGAACAACATCACCTGCTATTTTTAGCGTCTTAAATGGAACGGCGGCAATTCTTATTTCGTGGCTCCTTGTTCCATCGATGGGTGTGTATGCGCTGGCCGCAGGATTTACTGCAGGTCAGGTGGTGCAGCTGGTGGGGCTATCGGTTCTCTTAAAAGTGAACGTACATCAGGACTCTGTAAGTTAATCATGAGATGGGCAATGAGCCATTCTGTATCGAAGATCATTTTCTGAATACATGGATCTTTATCGAGGCCCTTAGCGCTTAATCGCTCTTTCCAATAATCAATATTTTTCTGATAGCGAAAAACGTTTTCTGGATACGATCGTCGCATGCAATTGGCATCTTCATGATGTTTGCGGACCCCCTCTGCAAAGAGCTGAAAGTGTTGACGCTCCACATCCTCTGCATTAAATGGATTACTTTCTGCTGTCACGCTGTGACCGGCGAAGCGGATAGAGGTTGCTCCAGAGGATTTGCATATGCAGCTGGCGCAATACCAACAACTTGTGTCAGTTCAACTCCTTTTGCCTGTATATCACGAATACAGCTGTCGATCTCTGCAAGCTGCTGAGTGTAAACCATTTGCCAATTTGTATCGCCGTTCATGACAGATGCCACCAGGCGTGCATCGATTTCTGTGCGAAGTCTTTGAAGAGGCTCTATGCAAAGAAGAAAATCTTGATTGGATATGCTGAAAATGAGGTGTTGAAATTTATCGCGCATGCTTTGTGCAATGCGAAGACACCTCTTTCGTGTCGCATGAAGAGGATTTTCATCATGGGATCGCAATTCATACCCTAGCATCCGAATGCAGTCCGCTACCGTGTGTTCATCACGAATCTCGCCAAGCATACCGAAGATGTGGAGGAATAAGGCTTATTTCTTCTTCACCTGCGTGAAGTCCAGCTCTACCGGTGTTTCGCGATCGAAGATCAGCACAAGCACCGTCAACTTACCCTTATCAACATCGACGCTATCAACAGATCCTTCGTAGTTCTTGAATGGACCATCGGCGATGACAACAAGATCTCCAACCTGGAAGTCGCTCTTGAACTTCGCCTCCTGCTCACCAACACGACGCTGAATCACGCCGAATTCCTCGGGAGTGACTGGAACCGGAATGTTTCCGGATCCGACGAATCCTGTAACGTTTGGTGTGTTACGAACCAAGTACCACGATTCATCAGTTACGATCATGTCCACGAGCACGTAACCCGGGAACAATTTCTTCTCTTCTTCTGTTGGCTCACCCTTCTTAAAGGTTAACTGCTTCTCTTTTGGAACAACCACGTCGAAGATGTACTCTGACATGTTGAAGCTCTCAATGCGCTGCTTGAGAGATGCTGCAACAGCATCTTCATAACCAGCGTACGTGTGAACCACGTACCAGTTCCGTCCTGCGTTTGGGTCTTGCTTTGCCATGGGAAAGCGAAGAGAAAGAAAAGAATTAAGCGGCGAAGTCGAGCACTGCCTTTACGATTTCGGACAGAGCGAAGTCAACGAAGCCGAAGAAAGCACCACAGACCAACACGAAGACGATGACAACGCCGGAAAAGCGAACAGCTTGCTGGCGTGTAGGCCAACGAACATGGCGCAGTTCTTCGAGGGAGTCGTTGATGTAGGTGAAGAGGCGATTCATATGCAATTCGTTCAGGAAAAAAGCCCGTCCGGGGCTGAGTGCCAGTTTAGTGGGTTATAAGGAGAGTGCAAGGGAATTTACATCTTATAAGTTGTATTCCGGGGGCTCAAAAGCGTGGATTTTGCTTACTGGAAGGGCGACAAACCAGACTTTGCCACTAATGCTCTTCTTCGAGACGAATGGCTTATAGGAACCATCTGTCAGCTGGAAACTACGAGAATCGAGGCTTCCTTGGCGGTTATCACCCAACATAAAGTACTCGTCTGCCGGCACGGTATACCGCTCTTCGGTGATATCGCCGCTACCTGGTGGGTGACGGAAGGTGCGACCCAAGTTGCGGTCATTCAAATATGATTCTTCAATTTTTACCTCGGAATCTGACCCTGCAGTTTTAAGGTACACATTTCCTCCGCGGATAATGACTTCGTCACCTGGTAGGCCAATGACACGCTTCACGTAGTACTTTCGCTGTTCGTTTGGTGGGCGGAACACGACAATGTCTCCTCGCTGCGGCTCGCCAATGTAATACGCGAGCTTATTAATGATGATGTATTCATTGTCTTCCAGTGTGTCGGTCATGGAACTTCCTTCCACTTGAAACGGGGACACAAGGAACGTCCGGATTCCGCCAACGATTGCGACAATCACGACAATATTGAACACCACATCCATGATGTGGAAGAGGAGTCCATGCTGTTTCTGCGTTCGCGCGGCCATGGAGGAACTCTACTCTGTCGAATGTCGTACGTACAGTATTAGCCCGCGAACTTTGTGTGCGCTACACTTTGTACATGCTTTCAAAGTGGATGTTCAAAAAGCATCTGGAAGATGATGAAGACCTTAAAAGGGTAGTGCACAAACACTGGCTCTTCGGTGCAAAGGCTTTGTTCTGGCCGACACTTTGGATTGCCACTGCCGCACTGATCGTATGGATTAATCCTGCTCGCGGCATGATTACCGTCATGGGTGTGCTCGCATTTGTGTTTGCCATTTGGTGGCTGCGAAATTTCTTCGATTATTTTTTGGATGCGTGGCTTGTTACGGACCAGGGCATTGTCGACATCGCCTGGCACGGTTGGTTTCACCGTGAGTCATCGCGTGTGTTGTACAGCGACCTTCAAGGAATCAGTTACGAGATTCAAGGAGTGTGGGGAACACTGCTGCAGTTTGGCACCATCAGCGTGGAGAAAATTTCCAATGGTCAGACTATTAGTATGGATCACGTGAAGTTCCCGAAGAAAATCGAAATTCTAGTTCTGCAGAACATGGAGCAGTATCTGCACAAAAAGAACCTGAAAGATTCCAAGCAAATTCAAAAACTTCTGGCAACTCTTGTTGCTGAGCAGATGCAATTAGAGGAATTGAAAGCTTCATCTGGTTCCGATGACGAATAGCCTATGGATATTATTCTGACATTTATCGGGCTGGTCATTCTTGCTGCAGTGTTGATGCTGTTTGTGTGGCGTGCACGTCGAAGCCGCAAATTAGGGTCTGCTGCCTCATCGCGTGTTCGCGCTTTGCTCGAACGTGCAGAACGCATTCCAGATCCAGTTCGTAGGCTCATTGAATACGATAAAGTGCTTGATCAATTAATGCTTGAACTTGGATTCCAAGGAAGTACCGGGCAGAAGCTCATGAAAGCAGGTGCGCGTTTTAGTAATAAAGATGCACTTTGGCGATATCACAAACTTCGCAACATTGTTGCGCATGAACATGGAGCAACTGTGTCGATTGATGAAACGGAAAACTTTCGCGTTGCATTAGTCAAAGCGTTGCAGCAAGTATCGTGATAGATATTAGTTTGGCGAGACGTGCGTCATGATTGACTCTGTCACCATGCGTTCATGAATGTTTTTCCATATTCTCCAGATTTCATCTTTTTGCTCTCCATCTAAACTCGACAACAGCTCAACAGTCCGCGCAAGCGTTTCTGCTTCAAAGATAATGCCGTCTTCTGACATGTCCGAGAATTCACTCATGTCTTTCTATGCTGCGCTGGTACACTATCTCCGTCAATGAAACCTTCCTTAATTATCGTCGGCCTTGGAAACCATGGTTCATCGTACGAGCGGACGCGTCACAATGCCGGTTGGATTGCGATCGATCGCTTGTCCCGTGAATTTGGAGAAGGAGAGTGGAAAGAAGCACAGAAGTTTGAATCGAAGATTCAAGAAGCACGCATCGGTGTTGTTCCTATTCTTTTGGTAAAGCCACATACCTACATGAACTTATCTGGCGATGCAGTCCGGAAGCTTGTTACGTTTTATAAGTTGGATCCCAAGCAGCAACTGCTGGTTCTGACCGATGATATCGATATCCCACTTGGAACGTATCGTATGCGCCTTACGGGCGGTCCTGGAACGCACAACGGTCTCAAGTCGATTATGGAAGCGTATGGCGAAGACTGGCCGCGTATTCGCATTGGCATTGGACCAAAGCCCGAGACAGGGGATTTAGGAAACTGGGTTCTTGGTCGTTTTACCGAGGATGAGGAAAAAATGCTCGAAGAGTCGATTGGGAAGATTCCGGACGTCATTCGCGAATATGTGATGGGAATGCCTTTGGGATCAGAAGAGTAATGTGAAGCCTGATTGACAGATTGGTCTGAATAACTCAAATTATCCGGCCTGTCTCTTTTTCAATGGCTTAGAGATTGGAGATCCTTTACATCATGGTTGACTAGAGAAAGGAGTGAAACGTTCGAACGCATCGATGAGCACGTGTGTGTTTTGGTCGTTCTCAATGTTCAAGGAGTGCCAGAGTGAAGTCGTATACCCAGTCGAAACTGTGGCGTCATCCAAAGGATGATATTGTTGATGGAAGCGTGAGCAGTGCTTTGGATGCCATGCAGAATAAGTGGCGTGTCATCCCGCTCGTGCGTCGGCCAGTTGGTCGCACGTTCTATGGTGCTGGTGGGCGGTTGCCGTTCCACCTTGATGATTTCTACCCATTTGGTCGAGGAAAGGACAGCCTCGGTATTTCCGAGGAGTGGTACATGAACTGCGGCCGCGTCATTACGGGGAACAAAAATCCTCAAGATGAAGGCCGGCCGTTCTTCCGCGAAGGCCAAGCACATGCCATCGATCCCGATGGCGATCTGGTCCTGTGCCAGGATCTGGTGCAGGAAAATCCCGAGTTCATGATTGGGCTCGCCACGATGCACTTGTCGATGGAATGGTTCGGCGAATACACCGTTCCCATTTACGACAAACACTTTGATCCCGATCGGGTGCTGCCGTTCCATCGTCACAATCGCAAGTGGGAGTATTACAACTTCGATCCGCTGAACAATCGCAATCCGCCGACGCCGGGCTATCACTGCACGGCCATCGGGTATTACCCGTGGGTGACGCCGGACATGTTGCTTGATGCAATGCATCAGTTCGGCAAGGGCAACAGTATGGCCTTGCGCGGACTGAGCCCGCACGTTCTGATGCCGGTTGGTTGGGGGTTTGTCACACCACATGGTGTTGACCACGCTCCGACCAATTACTGTACGCAAGAGCCGCAACGGCGCGATGACGAGCACGTGCTCATGGAAGACATGTGCGGCGATCGTCAGATCACCTTTGAGACGGCGTGGCTTGCAGCGTTACTCGACGATTACGATCCTCGTGACCAGAACTGGGAAACGTTCGTTAAGCGGACTCCCTGGGAACTGGTGACCGATCCGAACTTCGTGAAGAACCATCAGTGCCGGCCTATCCTCGATGAAAAGCACACAGCTGATGGCGACGGAACGGTGACGAACGTCATCTATGGCCGGGTGCAAGGAAGGCAGATGGCCAGCACGAAGCGCTTCGTTATTCCGCCCGGTGGGCGGCGAGACCTGCGGCTTCCGTCATGGTGCATCTGTCACGCGCTGAAAGGTTCAGGGGCTGTCGGCGATCTGCTCGTTGATTTCAAACCCAACGCGCGAATCGGCGATCTGACCTACGACCGTTGGTTCATTCCGTACGGCTCTGCCGTGGATCCCGATGGGATTTTTGTCATCAACAATGGTGATGAAGACTTTGTCTTCAAAGCCACTTTCGGTCCGGATGCATTCCCTGACGGGGAACTGCCGGAGATTGGTGTGTAGTCAATCATGTGAAGGATTGCCCGGTGTACCTCCCTTGGTACACCGGCTTTTTAACTTTCAATTTTAAGCTTTTCTATTTTCATAGTTTTTCTAATTTCCTCTTTAATTGGAGTAGTGTCCTGATTTTCTGGGACCCTATCGAGCAGTAAAAGAAATCTATCTGCAATCTCTTTTGGCACTTCATCGTCTTGAATTTCTTTTAATAAAGTCTTTAAGGTAAATGGAATATGCCACGTTCTATTTTGTATGTCGTGTTCTAGAACATCGAGTGCGGCAATGTATGCTCCTATTGTTCCTAATTGAGAATATCTAAAACCCTGAAGCTCTCGTACGTTTATTTTTATATCAGAAATACTCTCATCTATTTTCCCGTTATGATTTGTATTCTCAACTAGTTTTGTCTGTATCTCCTCAAGTTTTTTATTTACAGTCGCTTGATACGTCAAAAACTCATTTTGAATTCTATTAAAAATATTGTCAGATTCTCTTTTAAATCTCTCATCTAATTGTGAGTTAATTTTTTCAAGCAATTTACTTTCAGCCTTTTCAATTTTAGATTCTGCATTTGTAAGTGTGTCTTCTTTTATTTTTCTAATTTCCTTTTTATTTGCAATGATGTTGAAGTAAAGGTTTACTGAAATAACTGCAATAAAAATTGCAGCTAGTACCCCTAAAGTCCAATAAACACTATTCAGGATATTGGTGTTCACATCTTGTAGTAATTGGATTTGTGCTTTTAAAACTTCAACATCAGTTCGAATAGACGTATTTTGCGCGTGAGATTGGATTGGGATGAAGAGCGATAAGGCAAAAGTGGTTGAAGTTATTATGCCCTCGAGAATTGCCTGATTTTTGGTAGAAAAAAGCATAATGGCTTATTAGTGATAATAATTTCTTATACCATTTTTAGGGCAAAGCTCAATTTTTGGCTGGGGAGCATGGATTCGAACCATGGAATGGGGGCTTCAAAGGCCCCTGCCTTACCACTTGGCGACTCCCCAACGTGTTTCTATTTTAGCAAGATATTTGAGGCTACACACGGTGCTTTTCCAAGCCACCAAAAACACATATTGAATCCTCTTCATAAGGGAGTAGTCTTTTTCTTAACTCTTCTCCTTCTTATGAAAACTTCCTCACTGATCGGTGGTACAGCACTTGCAGCAGCAATTGTTGCCGGGGCAATCTTTTCGCTGCAGAACTTCGATGCAGAAGCAGTTGCATGCAAAGACATCGCCGAAGCTCGTGCGAGTTTGCAGGCGACATACGATGCTGGAGTGAATGCGAGTGTTCAAGTGTTTGCCGAGGAAAGAGCCGATGCAGAAGAAGCGCTTAGTCGTTGCATCAGTGCAAAGCCTGTTGACCCATGTGAAGATGCGCAGAAGACGCGCGACGCAGCAGTCGCCAATTTCAATGGAATCACGTCACCAGCTGACAGTGCCCCATACGCGGAATTCCAAATGTATTTTGCCAAGCGTGATGAGGCATATAACGCGTACAAGAAAGCGAAAGACGCACTCGATCAGTGCCGCGCAGCGAATCCACCGAAAGGTGATGTGCCCTATGAAGAGTCTGATACAAAAGCATGTTTCGATGCGTACGATGCTTCAATGGCCTCTACTCAGGCAACGTTTACGACGAACACGCAGGCATTGCGTTCTGCATTCAATGCAGCGACCGCCGCTCTCGATGCACGTGAAAAGGCCTGCAATCCTCCGACAGGAGACGGTCAGTTCACGGAACTCGGAGGAGGGGATGGAGCGGAAGACGATAGTGAGGATGGCAGCACGCCCATTGATATTCAGAATTGTCAGCCAGTTGATCCTAATTGGGATTCCGAAATCATGGCTCTTCGTGCAAGGGCAGCAGCTATTCCTGTAGAAATTAAGGCAATTGAAGACGGAATCGAGAATATTCGTAAGCGCATGAGTCCACTCCAGCGCGATCTGGCAGACGTCGACACGTACATTCCGCCAGAGAGTGCGAAGACGCAGTTTGAAGGCGCACTGAACGCGAAGCGTGCTGAGCGAAAGGTATCGATTGAGTTATCGTTGGAGTTTTACAATAACCTTCTTGCCCGCAGGGAAGCAGAGAAGGCGAAGTTAGAGCAGGAGCTGAGCGACGTTCAGGCGAAAATTGCCGCACGCTTGGCGCAGATTGAGCAGGAGAATGCTGAGCGACAAAGGAAGTATCCGACGAATATTCATCAGTCGAGGCCCGATAAGTGTGAGTACTACCACTGTCACGGAGTTCTTTGTGGTCGGCCGGATCCGGTAACTGATGGTTGCGGTCACGGTTCAACGACTCCCGATGACGTCGACTGCTCGCAGTTTATGAAGGCGTACTTGAAAGCGGCGGGGGTGAGGTAGAACCTTCATAAGCTAATATTTATTCATCCGGCACCTGAGAATAATTATTCGTATCAGGACATAAAATTGTCTAGAATAAAGAATATGGATAATACCTTGTTCATAGCCATTGGGGTTGGAATAGCTCCCTTTTTTGTTGAGAAAATCTGGGAAAGGATATTTTCATCTAGGGCGTCCGTCATTGCAGTCGCAAGATTTAATGAATTTAAAGAGCCACCGGATTTGAAGGCAAATCTACAAAGCAATTCTTTTTATAATTTTCCAATGGGAATGGTGGAATTGGAAATCAAGAATAAAGGTAAACATGTTGCAAAATCTTTAGAAGTGAATGTTTCAAGAGCTTATTTGGCAACTTTGGATGGCAATCATATTGAAATAGTGAACGAAAAAATTTTAGTGGGGGATTTGTTACCAAGGAAAACGATCAAAGTTGTTACCTGGACTAGGTGGCCATATATTGAAGGTATTCACAATATTTCATTAACATATGAAAATGGAGTTGCAAAAATTTTGTTTGAGAAAAAATACGTGCAAGGTCATATAAGAAAATTTATTAAAGAGTATGGTTTTCCAATATTTTTTGGTTTGTACTTAGCGTCGGTTCTCTTTTTTCTTTATTTAAGCATCTTTGTGAACGATTCCACGAGTTCTAATTCAAATCACACAATGGAGTCGACTCAATCGGGAGTTCTCTTGGATGAATAGTTCATCGTCATATTTATCTCTGCATCCTCCTATTCTTCCGTTCCGCCGCCCGGTCCGACGCTTTCTTGGGAGCGGCTGGCTTGGCAGGAGCATTTACAGGCTCTGTTGCGCCAGACTTAAGCGCGACATTCGTAAACGGTCGATACGATTGAATGTTAAAAGTCAGCGGCTCAATAGCTGCTGGAAATTTCAGCGGATCAATCTGCTCTTTGGTTTGCACGTTTACGCAGAAGAAATGCTGCGTGAATCCCTTTGATGCGTAATGATCTGTTTGAGCAATGCACCAACCTTCGGGGGCATCTGTTGTTTTCGCTCCAGCAACACCTCCGCAAAATTGTGCCAGGATGTTTGAGTTCAGGATTCCATCATCGGTAAATGCCTCACTTACTCCTAACAACGTAGTGGGATCTTTTTGAAAGAGTGTGGCGATACTGCAGAGAAAACAGCCGTAATCTCCAACGGTGAGTGTGCTTTTACCAAGCTTTTGGCTCTTGTAGAGCGGATCTCTCTGGGAATAAAGATTCATGTGTTTAATCCTACCATGTTAGCTCAAGTCATCGAAGAACTTAATGATCGCCTGTCCTGTCCCATCCGGCCACCAGTGAGGGTAGTAGGTTCCGCGTTCATCGCGATCCAACTCATGCGGACACCACACCACGGTGTTGCCGCCATCGCAGTCGGTGTATTTCTTGCATAACAGTGATGCAGGAGCAGCATCAGCAGTTTCTCCTGAGCATGCATTTGTTTTTAATCGATGATCGCGCACTGCTTCTACGCCTTTATGTGGTGAGAGTGTGTCATCGGGATTATTAATGATCATTGCTGCGCTGGGGCCTGCACATGGAGCAATCATCGCGGAGCCACCGACGGTTGCAGATGCACGGACAACATCGCCGCGGGCACAGGCGACACTGTTGGCCATCCACGCACCCAGAGAATGTCCAACGGTATAAATGCGATCTAAGTCGATGCAATGCGCATTGCCGATTTCCTCCACGATTGCATCAAAAAACGCAATGTCGCGTAAGGTTGAGAGTTTGTCCCCAGGATCAGACCAATGGAATGTTCCTGTTTCTTTCTGCAATGCAGCGGGGTAGGCGATGTAATAATTATCTGCAGCACGATCTAATCCAAAGTATCGACGCACTTGGTCGTTGGCATTTGTACGGCCATGAAACGCGACAATCAACGGTAGGGGATCACGTGGTGATGCATCATTGGGTTCTGTCAGCAGGTACGATCGCTCATTGCCGTCTACCATCAGCGTTGTTCGCACATCACGCGATGACTTACCGCATCCTTCGGACAAATTCGGCACAATGCGATCTTCATCGTGTTCCAAAAATCGCAGCAACAAATCGGCTGCACGTTCACGGTTCAGCGGTTCCCAGGGAATATACGAATGCCGCGCGAGAATATCTGTCTTATCAAACTCTCGTGTGTACGGCTCGTACCATGCAAGGCCGCTACGCGCGGGAATTTCCCTGTCATACGCGAGCAGTAGCATCTTCATTGCTTCGGCTGTGTTCACCGGTTGATCGGGTCTAAAAGTCCCATCGGGATAGCCGCCGACAATGTCGCGACGTTTTGCCGCACAGACATACGGCGCATACCAGGCGTCATGTGCAACATCGGGAAAGCAGTCAACACCAGCAACTGGTTCACTGTCCGAGCGTCCACGGAAGACAATCGTCAAAAACTCTGCGCGGTTAATAGGATCCTTCGGTCTGAATGTTCCATCAGGATTTCCGGTTAATGTGCCGCGTTCGGCCAATGTTTCCGCTGCTTCGCGATACCCAAACCACGAACGATCCATGTCCGGAAACGTTGCAGCGTGTGCAGTGAGAATAGATGCAACAAACAGTGAGAGTAGAACTTTCACGAACGCAGCATACCAGTGGTTTTTTATCTGTCTCCGTTTTCCGGATCAAAAATAGATGGAGCGAGATGAATGCCGTTCAAGAGCTGTGCAATGCGCTTCGCGCCGTAAATCGATGGCATCATTCCCACACCGTTACATCCCAGGTTGTAGAGCAGTACCTTGTTCTTCGGCTCAAACCCAATGCGTCGGATGTAGTTAGGCGTGTACCCCATCAATCCCTGCCACAAGAATGTGCGAGTGGCTGCAGGTGCAAGGTCTTTGTAAGAGGAACGCAGAACGCTCTCAAGTTCTTCGGCAATATCGGCAGGCGGTGCAACGTGTGGATCGTAATTTGCACGATCGGGAAGCGAACGTTCAGGGCCACCAAGGCAGAGAAGTGTTTTGTTTCCGTGTTCTTTGTGTTCGTACGGACGACGTGTCAGATAATGATACGGTTCGTGATAATCATGGTTTCGGTGATAGCTCACCGCCATCGCGTTCTGACCGGGTTCATCTAAATATCCCGTCATGTAGCCAATTGTTCCCTGCACACTTTCATGGAAAGACGGATCAATGTCTTCACCTGCTTCATTCACAATCTCAAAGTGTTCAAATCCATTGGTACATAAAACAACGCGATCGGCTTTCACTTCTGGACCCTCTGTTTCCAGTACAGCACTGTTGCTCTGCACTCGAACACGTGAGACTGGAAGATGCTCTGCAACGCGTAGACGATCACCGAATGTATCGATCATCCACATCGTCAGCTCTTCACAGAGCATTGCTCCGTTCATACATCCTTTTTTAGACGTCGTCATCGCAATGAACGCAGGGTCATTGGTATAGAGCGAATTGAGGATGGTTGAATGTGGTACCTCAATAATGTAGGGCCGAAGATGATTCGGAATATCTTTCATCACCGGATCACTGACACGCATCAGCATCGGTTCATCCTGCAAACCGGCTTTCACGCGAATATCATGCTCTTCCAAGTGTTCCAAAATTTGTTTGAGTGTTGTGAGTCCGGCGTACCCCGCACAACGGTTTAACGGTGTTGTGAGGTTGCAATCTTGTACAAGGTCTTCCAGTAACCCCCACGCCGATTCCACGAGCACTTGTGCTTCCACTGCCATCTTGGTTCCGAATGCGCGGGCAATATCGGCAAGTGGTCGTTCAAAGTATGTAACGAGCTGTCCCGCATTGCGGCCAGTTGCTCCATGAGCAATCCGTCCGGCATCAATCAGAATTACCGAAGATGTTGAGTGTTTCAGAATCTGATATGCCGTCATCACACCGGCAATTCCAGCTCCAACCACGGCGACATCGCACTCATGGTCATTTTCCAGCTTAAAATGCGGCCGTTCGGCCTTTAGCTGTGCAAGCCAGGGAGAGTGAAATGAGGTATCGGACATAGTGTTTGTTTCTATGTATTATAGCATATTTTTGTGCTTTTCAGAAGCGCCAAAACGCCATTGCAAGCGACTGAAACCCTGTATATGATCGGTTCGTGAAAAAGACCTATCACGTCACGGCTTCCTGGAATATCCGCGTCTTCTCAATGAAGATGACGGGTCCGGTGGCGTGATGTTTGAACCCTGCTGTGGGAACACGCCGCCTCCAAGAAGGTGGTTTTTGTTCTTTCACAGCATTGGATTCAAACGAGTGGGGCAGTGTGGAGGGGAATTCCCCTTTAGATTGCCCCACTGGAAGTATGTTTTTCAGATGCAGGGCGGTTTCAGATCATCATGGATGGAGTGAAAGAAGGATAATGAAGATGCACTATGTTCGCGGTGGTACGACGTGGGCGGTTCCCGCATGGGATCAGCCCGTGGGTGTCGAAGTGCAGCAATGGACGAAGTTGATGGTCCAGAAAACCGAGGCAATGCGGCAGCACAAGCAGGCGATTAAGCTGCAATTGCCTCGGGACCTGAAGCAACGGCTCAAACTCGCACATGACGCGGTGACGCTGACCGTAAACGGGTCGGTTTCTCTTTCGTCAGGCGAACGGGTTGAGCCGCTCTGCGTGTTCTAGGAAACAGTGGATTCCAGTGGGTACGGGAATTCCCGAAAAGACCGCCGTGCACAAAGCGGTCTTTTCGTCGTGAATCCAATTATTTAAGCGTTCCGTTGAAGTCGTCGTGCTGCCTGGCGAGCGAGTTTACTTGCTTCTTTTCGGGACCAACGTGGCGTTTCGCGACTAAAGGAAGCGATCCGTTTTTGCATAGCGACACCGGATAGGTGATAGGTGGTCGAGTGAAGCTTGGCCAAGTTCGATGGTGTGAGGGCTGTGGTTGGCATGGTGAGGAGGGAAAGGTGATACGTCCTTTCTGACGTCCATAGGCCTGGAGTCTGTCGGAATCGATGTAGACATGTATACATTTATTGTTCTATTAACCTATTTCACTCGTTTTATGGCTCTATCTCTTCGTGTTTCTGCGTATTCTAGTCGAAAAAGTGCTTGCATCGCCCATCTGTCTTCTGTACAGTCTGCCCACTTTTCCCGTCTTTTTCGTGTACGTTGTTGTAGATATCGCCGGCTTCCAAGAGAAAGTATCTGTGGGCGACAAGCTCCATATTCCTCTGCAGCAGGCAAAAGAGGGCGATAAACTGACATTCGGCACAGTCCTGATGGTTTCCAAGGATGGCGACGTTTCTATTGGAACGCCTGCTGTTGATGGTGCATCAGTCGAGGTTAAAGTTCTGAAGCACGGCCGCGATGCTAAAATCCGCGTCTTTAAGCACAAGCGCCGCAAGCGTTATATGCGTTTGAAGGGTCACCGCCAGGGATTCACGGAGATTGAGGTGACAGGTATTAAGGCGTAAGCGTGTCATGCTGAGGAGGCCGAAGGCCGTCTCGAAGCATGCTTCATCGTGTCTATCCTTCGAGATGTCATCCCGTTTACAAGGGATTCCTCCTCAGGATGACACTTGCTTCTCTATCTCTACTCTTAGCTGCTGCATTGCTTTTAATGTCACAGCCATATTCTGCATACAGGCGATGGCTTCGGCAGAGCGCTCACCGGCGCGGAATAAGTGAGATAAGTAGCTCAGCGAATGTTTGCGACTCAGTTCTGATGGTGACTCTGCATCAATAGGGGAATGGTCATGAATGTACTTTGCGTTGTGAATACGAATTTCTGTTCCATCAACGCGATAGAGTTTGCCGTGGCGTGCTTCACGCATGGGGAGAACACAATCAAATAGATCGATGCCGCGCTTCACCGCTTCGCGATGTTGTGAGATGCGACCAACGCCCATCAAGTATCGAGGCTTATCTTCTGGAAGAACCGGACAGACGTAATCGAGGACGCTGAACATCTCATCTTCTGTTTCTCCCACAGCAAGTCCGCCAACTGCGTATCCATCAAACCCGATGGCAATTAATTCCTCCGCACACTTTTTTCGCAGATCTTGTTCGAGTCCACCTTGAACAATGCCGAAGAGGAGAGGGTAATCGATGGACGAAGAATTCTTTTTCGTCTTCGATTGTTTTAATTCCTCGTGCCACTTCTTACATTCCTTCGCCCAGCGAATGGTTCTATCAACCGCTTCAATTTGTTTCTGACGCGGAGCAGTTGATGGAGGACATTCGTCAAAACACATAATAATGTCCGACCCAAGTTTATGCTGAATACGCATTGCTTCTTCCGGTCCGAGAAAATGTTTACTGCCATCAATGTGCGATTGAAACTCCACACCGTGTTCGTGCATCTTGCGAATTCCTTCGAGTGAAAAAACCTGGAACCCTCCGGAGTCCGTAAGAATCGGACCATTCCACCCAATGAATTGATGTAATCCACCAGCTTCTTCTACGACGTCTTCCCCAGGTTGAAGATGAAGATGATACGTGTTGCACAGAAGAACATCGGAACCAAGTGCCGTAAGATCATCCAATAAAATGCCGCGCATTGCTCCTGCTGTTCCAACAGGAAAAAAGACAGGAGTCTCAATGATGCCATGCATTGTGTGAATGCGGCCCCTTCGTCCTAGCTCAGTGGTGGAGAGAAGTTCAAACATTGAGGCAGAGTGTAGCAGAAAAACGTGTCATAGTGAGTTGGTCGAATAGGATGACACTGCTTGTAACGTTTCCTAATCAGTTGCAAGCGTTCTTTCGGCAAGAGCATTGAGTACAACTCACCGATGTTGCACACTTGTCTCCACTTTCCTCCTTCCACTTTTTGTATGTGTTGTTCTCCTCATAAATCTCCCAAAAAAGTTATGAAGCTGTTCGGACGCATTGGTGTTGGTCTCGGACTCGCGTTTGTCGGTTTCGCACATTATCAAGATCCTGCATTTGCAGAAGCAACCGGCCGCGGACTCGGCATGCTTGAGTCCCTCGGAATGGTATGGGGCTATATTCTCCCAGGCCTATTTATTCTGGGTGGTCTTCTTCTCGCATTCGGTATCTTCTTAGAGGTTTCTGCCTACGCATTGGGTATGGCACTGGCATCCATTGTTGCCGGCGTACTGCTCAAGTCCGCAATCGGCGGTATTGCCCTTGGTGACACCATGCCATTGGCAATCAATGCAATCATCTGGCTCATTGCGCTTCAGTTTGTGATGAAGAAGCCATGCCACGGAGCATGTGCGACAGGATGTGGTTGTGGTATGTCTGGTTGTAACTGCGGACCAAATAGTTGCAACTGTGGCCCTGATTCAATGGCAGACAAGCCAACATCTTCCATGAAGAGCGCACCAGTTATGCCGATGGCAACAAAGGCTCCATCCATGTCCAAGCCAGCAATCAAAAAGCCTGCTGTAAAGAAGGCGGCGCCGAAGAAGAAATAGTATCTACTATTGATGATACAAAGGGCCTCTTGCGAAAGAGGCCTTTTTTCTTTTGAATATGTTTATGCCTGAAAAAATTCAATCACTCGAAGACACGGATGAAATACAACGGCGTGTACAGGATAAGATGGAAGAAGCGCTTCAACTTGTGTCTGCACTTGAATCGGAGATGAGAATATATATTCCTTCTAATTTAATTGAAGAGCATCAGCAGGAAAGCGTAGAAGCCTTTGCTTATGTTCTTGCTACGCTTGATGCATCTGATAATGAAGATGTGCAAGAAGCTCTTTGGAAAATGACGAAGCAGGGTGATGTAGCAGAGTGCGTAGAATTGTTAGGTTTAGATGCTCTGATTATCTGGAAGGGAATGGAGATGACAGTAAAAGAGAAGGAGGAATTTGTAGAGCAATTTGTACGCACATCAGCGCACTACATCGATGAATTGCTCAGTAAGAGTACGGGCAGAGCTCGGCTTCCATTTTCTGTTCCTCAAATTATCGATTCCGATTAATCATATATACAAAAAACCCCGCCGATGCGGGATTTTTTGTATTGCTGAAAACAAAACGTCTCATTAGCATGAACTGCTATGTCCGATATTGGCATCTACAGCAAGGGCATGAACGCTATTGTTCGAGCGGTTACACCAGATGAACAAAAACTCTTTCCTCAAGCGGAGCTAGCTCGGGAGGAACTATGTGGAGATCCATATTTTTTCAAACGGAATTTTTACCGTCACCGCATTGCGCAGATTCTGTTTCCAGGAGCATTTCCGGAAGTTGTTGGTGCAAGCCAGTTGATTCATACACCTCAATCGATGTCAGAATTTGCTGGTGAGTCAACAGTGGTTCATGCCAAATACATGAATCTCCTGTTCAGTAAAAAATCCCCCGTCAACGAAGACCACTCAGTCTATAGCATGCATATGATAATGAATCTGCGAGGAAAATATTCTTTATGTTCATGTGGTACATGCAAGAGGCATCGTATTTTTCATGCAGAGAATGATCTTGAAATACGTGCTCATGCGATGCATCAACAAGTGAAAGATGTGGGCATCGATTTACCATGGGATGACCCAACTGATTACTGTCTCTCAGGCGAAAAAATTCTCTTTTTTGAGATGCAGCGATTTTCTCCTACACAAGTTGCAGAGTCTTTGGAGATAATGGATATTCAGGAATCACAAAGAGAGCAAGTATGGCCCATTCTTCGAAGAATGCATGTATTACAAAAATTGTCACGGGATGCATTTCTTCAAAACAAGATTGAGTCGATGTCGCCTTAGTCGACGATCTTGTCGATGAGACCGTATGCTAGCGCTTCCTCTGAGCTGAGGAACTTATCGCGCTCGGTGTCGATGACAACCTGTTCCAGTTTCTTACCAGTGTGGTCAGCAATCATCTGGTTCAACATGTTCTTCATGCGAATGATGTGCTCAGCGTGGATGGCAATATCTGTTGCCTGACCTTCTGTTCCACCAAGTGGCTGGTGAATCATGATTTCAGAATGTTTGAGGGCGAAACGCTTTCCTTTAGCACCTCCCAT
Source organism: Candidatus Peribacteraceae bacterium (assembly GCA_044228075.1). Lineage (GTDB taxonomy): Bacteria > Patescibacteriota > Gracilibacteria > Peribacterales > Peribacteraceae > JAKQEM01. The sequence continues at coordinate 1,285 of JBGAVO010000006.1, read as the reverse complement.
CAAAATGATCGCACCACCAGATGCAGCCATACCAAGACAGACCGTGGAGACATCAGGCTTCACATGCTGCATCGTGTCGTACATTGCGAGTGTGGAGGTGACCTGTCCACCAGGGGAGTTCACGTACATCGTAATATCTTTCTTCGCATCTTCTTTTTCTAGGAAGAGAAGCTGAGCGATGATGACGTTTGCGACTTCATCGTTAATGCCGGTTCCAAGGAAAATAATGCGCTCTTCCATCAGGCGTGAGTAGATGTCGTACACGCGTTCACCGAACTGAGTCTTTTCGATAACAGTCGGGATAATGAAGTTTTGCGGAGTCAGATGACCGCGGTTGATTCGTGAAGAGATGGATTGAATTGAAGGGTGCATAACGAAGAAAGAAGAAGGTAGTGAATCTGTTCGTATCTATTATAGTCCGAATCGAACGATCGGCGCAGTATGCAGGCTACGTCGAATATGGTGTAATGTCGAAGAAAATATGGCGATTCTCGAACGTAATCAGTGGCAACCGCTTGTAGATCAGGTTCTTCAACAACCGAAGCCATTAATTGTTGTGCTTGGCCCTACAGCTAGCGGAAAAACCGCATTCTCGATTCAAATTGCAAAGTATGTTGGACATGCACAGATTGTGAATGGTGACTCTCGTCAGCTCTACAAGTATCTCACTATTGGTACTGCCAAAATTACCGATGAAGAGAAACAGGGAATTCCTCATACATTGTTTGATGTGATTGATCCCTCAGAGGACATATCGATTGCTCAGTACAAGGAAATGGCAACCCAAGAGATTGATCGATGCCATCGCGAGAACATTGTGCCCATTCTTGTTGGTGGATCGATGCTGTACATCAGTGCGGTTGTTGATGGACTCGATCCATTGCCGCCAGTTGATCCGGATATTCGGAAACGACTCGAAGCTGAGTGGGATGCAGATGACGGTTGGACGCTCTATGACAAACTTGTTGAGATTGACCCGGCAACCGCGAAGTCGTTTGAAAAACAGAATAAGCGATATGTTGTCCGTGCGATGGAGTTGTATGAGATGACGGGTAAGCCGCCATCGACGTTAAAAAAGACGATGCCACCGCCATACAGTATTTTACAATTTGGGATGCATTGGCCGCGTGAAGCGTTAACAAAGCGGATTGATGAACGTACGCATCAACTATTGCATTCGGGATGGATTGAGGAAGTAGAAGGGTTGGTCGACAAGGGGTATACGATCAACGACCCTGGAATGAAGAGTCATGGGTATCGTGAAATCATGCAGTGGTTGTCATCC
>JBGAVO010000062.1:0-1081 GCA_044228075.1 Candidatus Peribacteraceae bacterium | reverse complement strand
TATCATCCGCTTAAGGAAACTAAATAATAACTGTGGATGTTTCTTTAGTAAAAACGGTCTCGTGGATATTACATCCCAAGACCGTTTTTATGTCATCCTTGAACCAATCTCTATTTAAAATTAAAACTTTGCAGGATCAGATCAAAATCATCTTTATAGGTTTCAAAGTCATTTTGCGAGCCATGAAAGGACAGAACATAGATCACGGCATCCCTCTCCATCCATATATCTCGAAACTGCCACCACGGTTCTCCCCATGGACGTTGATAGGTGATCTCCAATCCGCTTAGGGTGCCAGAATCGAATTCTTGCTGTGAGACGTCCCTCAGGTCAGGGATGAGCGGATCGTACGTTTGGTGGAAGCGCGTTTCGAGATCGGTCCCGCCAGCCAGCGGAGATGAAGCGACAGCGAAATACGTGCTGTAGGTTCCATCTGCCTGAACCCTGGCGTTGGTGATCATCATGAGTTCCTCCAGCCCGAGTCCGTAGTAGTTCTTCTCTGCTACATGCTGTTCACCCCAAAGTTCTTCCATGGTCTGCCACCCAGCAGGGATGGTGAAACTAAATTGTTCATTCTCGAATAGAAGAGGTGATTCAAATGGCGGCGGTATGATGGTCGGTGGTTCTTCCCAGTTCGGGAAGAACCACCGACAGGACAGACTGGCAAAAAGTAGAAGACTCGCAACGATCAATATGCGCGGTTTCATTGCCATGCTCCTTTCAGAGACAAATGGTTTTCTGCAATGTTCTGTATTTACTTTACATCATTTGCATGTATGTTTTCAAGCCCCAATTCACCAAAACACAAAACGGTCTCGCGGACAACACATCCCGAGACCGTTTTTCATTAACCTATGATATAAATCGCGACATGACACAACAAGGCTTCCTGATCATTTCTGATATTACAGGTTATTCGAAGTACGTCAACGAGTCAGAGCTGGAGCACGCACGCGACAGCCTGACCGCCTTGCTAAATCTGTTGATCAAACACACACAGTCTCCGCTGGTGATCTCCAAACTGGAAGGTGACGCTGTGTTTTCGTATGCGCCAGCCAACGGATTTTTGCAGGGACAAAGC
>JBGAVO010000061.1:0-1140 GCA_044228075.1 Candidatus Peribacteraceae bacterium | reverse complement strand
ATGCAAGCTTTTTTGAAAGCAAAGGGTTTGCTGGATGGATATGGAACGAAGTATCGCCACTTCGGCTTCAATAACCCGAATCCGGCGCCGGGTAGTCCGAACTATGGATATGAGATCTGGACAGAGATCGGTTCCGGTGTGGAGCCTGAGGGCGATATCCGCATTGTGGATTTCCCAGGTGGATTGTATGCAGTGACGCGCTTCGAAAACTTGGAGAATATCGGTCGCGTGTGGGGGGAACTTGCACAGTGGCGGGAGGGGAGTAAATATCGCGAGGCGCAGCACCAGTGGCTGGAAAACCTGCTGAATCCGCTGGAGACTGATTTCACGAAATATGTCTTCGATCTGTATCTGCCGATAACCGAATAGCAAGGTAAAACAATATCCCGCAGAGTATTCTGCGGGATATTGTAGAAATCCTATTTGCTTGTCAATATTCCCAAACGATCAATGTATTCTTCGAGCACGGCGAAGGCATCTGCAATGGGCTGGGTGGAAGTCATATCCACGCCCGCGGTTTTGTACACATCCATCGGCGGCATGGACGAACCCGCCTTGAGGAAGTTGATGTGATCCTGCGCGGCGTTGGGAACACCATTGAGAATGCGTTTGGCAATGGCATTCGCGGCGGAAATGCCGATCGCATACTGGAACGAGTAGTAGTCGATATACAGATGCGTGGTGAAGGTCGCCCAGGTGATGCCGACGCGTTGACGATCCAGATTCATCTCTCCGCCAAAGCCTTCGCTGAATAGGTCAGCCATCAGCTCGATCATTGAATCGGAGGTGAGCGCCTGTCCATGTTCGACGCGTTGATGTGTTTCCAGTTCAAAGCGGGCAAGCGTGGGCATGATGAAGAAGTAACGATGGAAGTTATCCATGGCTTCTTCAAGCAGGGCGATCTGGAAATATTTATCCTTTTTGGCGTTGAGCAAGTGTGCGCGGGTCATCGCTTGATTGAAGTTTGATGCAGTTTCTGCGATGATGGATGGATACGTATAGTAAACCATTGGCTGGGCGCGGCTGGCATAGTAGGCATGGATGGAATGACCGAGTTCATGCGAGAGCGTGCTCATCGAGCCGACGTCGTCGGTGTAGCTCATCATGATGAATGGATGTGTGTCACTTGGCACGCGGGTC
>JBGAVO010000060.1:0-1428 GCA_044228075.1 Candidatus Peribacteraceae bacterium | reverse complement strand
CATTGCCCTGATGAAGAAGGGATTAAGACGGTAATGCTCGACGGCGGTTTTGAGGGCGGCGAACGAGTTTGAAACATTGCCCTGATGAAGAAGGGATTAAGACAGGTCTCGGGTGGTTGTGCGGGATGTGCTAACGTTTGAAACATTGCCCTGATGAAGAAGGGATTAAGACGTTGGCGTTCATGGGCCGCTCCTGTCGGGTGCCGTTTGAAACATTGCCCTGATGAAGAAGGGATTAAGACTGTGGCGTATCATACTGCTACCAGCAAGCCGAGTCAGTTTGAAACATTGCCCTGATGAAGAAGGGATTAAGAACCCAGTCCCCATAGGCTTCGAGGGCGGCGATTTGTTTGAAACATTGCCCTGATGAAGAAGGGATTAAGAACCGTTCAGGACCAGCATGCTACACCTCGCTAAATGGTTTGAAACATTGCCCTGATGAAGAAGGGATTAAGAACTCCCGCTGCCGGGGATGAACTGGTCCTCTAGGAGTTTGAAACATTGCCCTGATGAAGAAGGGATTAAGAAAAAGTCGTAAGCGTCATAAAGTGCGTCCATGTCCTGTTTGAAACATTGCCCTGATGAAGAAGGGATTAAGAATTCCATCGCTGCCGTATTTGCGAAGCGTGTATCGTTTGAAACATTGCCCTGATGAAGAAGGGATTAAGAATGCCGTCGAAGTCCAGAATGCGAAGTTCGTACCCTGTTTGAAACATTGCCCTGATGAAGAAGGGATTAAGAATTAAAGTTTTGAACGGTGTACATTGGATAGTCCTCTGTTTGAAACATTGCCCTGATGAAGAAGGGATTAAGAATGTATGCTTCATAGGGATTCATTCTTGGCTCCTGTTTGAAACATTGCCCTGATGAAGAAGGGATTAAGAATGGCCGCGTTCAAGTTAATCTCCAATATGTATATGTTTGAAACATTGCCCTGATGAAGAAGGGATTAAGAGGCTATTCTCCTATCAAGTTGATCGAGCCATCGTTTGAAACATTGCCCTGATGAAGAAGGGATTAAGAGGAAACTCATGCGATAGCTCCCCATCGCCGATCAGTTTGAAACATTGCCCTGATGAAGAAGGGATTAAGAGGCCGATCTTGTGCTGCCGTCCATCGCTGATTAGGTTTGAAACATTGCCCTGATGAAGAAGGGATTAAGACGAACGGTGCCGACTCGATCCACGCTCTGAACGGTGTTTGAAACATTGCCCTGATGAAGAAGGGATTAAGACCCCATCTCAGTTCTCCAGCCCGTCGCAGAACGGCGGTTTGAAACATTGCCCTGATGAAGAAGGGATTAAGACTTCACGCTACAATCCATGGCTTTAAGCCGCCGCCCACGGCTCCGCCGCGCCGGCCCCCGAAACCGCCTGACCCGACCCCCGGAGTTTGGCAAGCCATAGCGTTTGGAGGCAGCATGAGCGC
>JBGAVO010000005.1:0-72685 GCA_044228075.1 Candidatus Peribacteraceae bacterium | reverse complement strand
AAGGGGCAGCTGACACCTCAGCGAACATTGGTGCAGACCTCGTATAACAACTTGTCTACACAGACGACGAGTTTGCGTAACGCGTCCGCAAGTTACCAATCGAAAATTGCTTCCGAGGAGGCAGCGGTTGTGTCATCTAAGGGAACGATGGATAAAGCGACTGCGGATATTGCGACCTATGAAGCATCTCTCCGCATTGCAGAGGCTCAATTGCAGCTGAAGAAAGCTCCTGCTCGCCAGACGGACATTGATGCGCGTGTAGCAGCGGTCAATCAGGCTCGTGCGTCACTTGCTCGTGCTAGTGCGGATTACAGCAACACGATTCTTACGGCTCCAATTGCTGGTCGTGTAACGAAGGTGAATGTGAAAACAGGTGAATTCACACCAGCTGGCGCAGCAGTCACTATGCTCGGCAACAGCCCGTATCGTATTGAGATGTTCGTCTCGGAAGTGGATGTGCCGAAAGTACAGCAGACGCAATCGGGTTCCATTGAGCTGGATGCATTCCGCGGAACAAACTTCAAATTGCGCGTCAGTGAAATTGATCCTGCTGCGACGGACAGAGATGGCGTTCCAAAATATCGCGTAAAGCTCGACTTCGTGTACCCTCACGATGAGCTTAAAATCGGTATGACAGGTGACGCCGTTATTGTGACGGGTGTAAAGAAAGACGTGGTGAGCGTTCCACTACGCGCAGTGCTTGAGAACGAAGATGGAACACAGTACGTTCGCGTTATGGACGCAGACGGTGTGGTGAGTGAGAAAACTGTCTCCACTGGACTCGAAGGCGAAAGCGGCAACGTTGAAGTAACAGGTATTGAGGAGGGTGAGAATGTTATCGTGCTCGAAAAGAGCTGATCCGTTATCCTCCACCTATGACCACATCTGCCCCTCTGATCGAAATTCGCAAGCTGCATAAGTCGTACTTTAATGATGATATTGAGACGCCTGTTCTCCATGACATTAATCTCACCATTGAGAAGGGAGAATTTGTAGCCATCATGGGTCCATCAGGATCCGGTAAATCGACACTCATGCATATTCTTGGGTTTTTGGATTCTCAAACGAAGGGCGATTACCTTTTTCAAGGAGAGCCGACCCAGGAGATGCAAGATGATGAGTTGGCAAAGATCCGTGCCACACGTGTGAGCTTCGTGTTCCAGGCGTTTAACCTACTCCCTCGAACGACGGTTGTGCAGAACGTGATGTTGCCGCTGCTCTATCATCCGACTATTCGAGTGACAGAACGAATGAAGCGCGCACATGAAGCAATTGAGATTGTTGGCCTGAAAGAACGTGCTCAGTATTTGAGTAGTCAGCTTTCTGGAGGTCAGAAACAGCGTGTAGCCATTGCCCGTGCGCTTGTGACCGATCCTGACGTTATCTTCGCCGATGAACCAACGGGAAACCTCGACTCTGCATCCGGTATTGCCGTGATGAAAGCACTCCAGGATCTCAATGAAAAAGGACACACGATTATTCTTGTGACACACGAAATGACGACTGCGCAGCACGCAAAGCGTATCATTCGCATTAAAGACGGTCATATTGAACTCGATACGCGCGACTTTAAACGCGTGATTGCTCAGGAGAACGAGATTCTCAAATAATCATGCTTACATCCGACCTCTTTTCGTCGGCTCTCAAGGGCGTGACAGTCAATGCGTCGCGATCCGTCCTCACAATGCTCGGCATCATTATTGGTGTAGGAGCGGTGGTATTAATGAGTTCGATTGGTGCCAGCATGGAAAAAGTTATTTTGAGCCAAATCAGCAGTCTTGGTGCAAAGAGCATGGTGATCTTTCCGGGAAGCGAAGAAGGCGGAGCCGGACAAGTGATGGCTGGTTTCGATAGTCTCACATTTGAAGACCTTGAAGAGTTGAAGAAACTCGATTCGATTGAAAGCATTTCGCCATTGATTTTCTTTCCTGGAACAGCGAGCTATGGACGCGAGGAATCATCGCCGCAGGTCATGGGTGTGACGCCGGAGTTTTTTAAGAACAACACGGTTGAAGCGGAAATGGGAAGAATCATCGACGACAATGATAATGAAGGTGCCAAGGCGGTTGCTGTTCTAGGACCCGATACACGCGATGATTTGTTCGGACAGATTGATCCAATTGGAAAGCGCATAAAAATTGGGAATAATCACTTTACGGTTGTTGGCGTTTCCAAGGCCCTAGGCACGCAGTTCTTCCAGAATGCTGATGATCGCATCTACGTGCCGTTTAATATGGCTCGTCAGGCGACCGGACAAAAATATTTGAATCAAATTACCATGCTTGCGACGGATACATTCGACCTCGCATTTGCAGACGTTCGCTTCTTACTGCGTCGTCGTCACAATATTGATAATCCTGAAGATGATGTGACAAAGGATGACTTTGTTGTTCATTCATCGGAAGAAGCGAGCCAAATTCTCAGCACAGTCTCCCTCGGATTAACGATGTTCATCACGACCATTGCGGCTATCAGTCTTCTTGTTGGAGGAATCGGTATTATGAATATCATGCTTGTGTCGGTCACCGAGCGCACACGCGAAATTGGTTTGCGCAAAGCTCTTGGAGCAAAAGGACGCGATATCCTTCTGCAGTTCCTTACAGAATCCGTCCTGCTCACATTCATTGGCGGCATGATCGGCTCAGTCGGTGGAGTGGCCATTGCTTTTTTTGCAGCGCTTCTCGTGCAGAATTTTCTTGCGACCTACGTGTTTGTTATCTCCTACGGTTCTATTATTGCTGCGTTCATTATGGCAGCTGCAACAGGCTTGATCTTCGGTATCTCGCCTGCACGTAAGGCAGCATCTCTGCATCCTATAGAAGCTCTCCGCTACGAATAATGCTTTTTCGCGACACATTTCAAACGGCAATACGCGGAATTACGGTCAACAAAGGCCGCACATTCCTAACCACACTCGGCATCATGATTGGTGTTGCGTCGGTTGTGTTGATGGTGAGCATTGGTCGCAGTTTTCAAAACTACATTCTCACACAAATTGAATCTGTGGGAACAAGCACGCTGGATATTATTCCAACTGGATTTGAGAAGTTTGGAGGAAATCTTGAAAGTCTTACCTATGACGATTATGAAGCCGTTAAAAATCTTCCAAGTGTCGAGAGTATTACGCCGGTGATTATTGTAGGAAAGCCAATTACCTACGGCGATGAAGAAATTACTCCGATGGTCGTTGGTGCTTATAGAGCATTTTCCGATAACTATGGTCTGACTCTTGGAAAGGGGCGCATGCTTTCTCAAAATGATGAAGAAGGAGCAAAGACGGTTGCTGTTATTGGTCCCGATTCCGCAGAAGATTTGTTTGGAAATAATAACGCGCTTGGACGAAAAATAGACATTGGCGGAACACCATTCACCGTTGTTGGTGTCTTGGAATCAAAGGGATCGGCACTGTTGCAAGATCTTGATGCCATGATTCTGGTGCCGTTTAGTGCGGCACGTTCTGTAACTGGCCAGCGCTATCTTAGTTTTATCACACTCAAAACAGTCGGCGATTCGGAACTTGCGCTCGCAGATGTAACCGCACTTCTTCGTGACCGACATGACATTGATAATCCCGAAAATGATCCCGATAAAGATGACTTCATTGCTCGTACGGCCGAACAGGTAACAGCAATTGTGGGATCGGTAACACTTGGACTCACGATCTTCCTGTCACTTGTTGCAGCAATTAGCTTGTTGGTAGGAGGAATTGGAATTATGAATATCATGTTGGTGACGGTGACGGAACGCACGCGCGAAATTGGTTTACGTAAAGCAGTTGGTGCCAAAAAACGCGATATCCTTCTACAGTTCTTGTTAGAAGCGATTGCTCTGACACTGACCGGTGGTGGCATTGGTATAGCAATTGGTGTCTTCTTCGGCTGGTTAATGGCACGACTCGCCGCAAAATTCCTAGGTGATTTCCCCTTCATCCTTTCGCTTCCATCCATTCTTCTTGCGGTTGCGATGGCTGTTGGAACCGGATTGCTCTTTGGGCTGTATCCAGCGAAGAAAGCGTCGGATCTCAGTCCGATGGAGGCGTTACGATATGAATAGACAATACGATCCCAATCAAATTATCGAGGTAAGGTGTATATTGACTATATTTAAAAAATATAATTAAATGCGATAGTCTTTCACACCATCACTAAACCAGAAAGGGGCCTTCAATGGTACGAACCGATTTACAAACCTTCGTTGTGTACATTTATAAAACTTCAACAGATCAGGAGAATTGTGTCTGTCTAACAGAGAAAGATAACGTACTCGAATCAAAAAGCATCATGGGAGTCACTGAAGCAGATGTTCTGATGGAGTTCGAGTTGAATCCAGAAGATCGGCCTGTTGCCCTTCTCATCGATGCGATTGAAAGTCTCGATGCTGCCACTGAAGCCTATAAGCTCACCGATGCCCTTGAGCGCATCATCTTACGAACGTGGGAAGAAACCCTCAAACGGAAAACGTGAAAGACAAAGAAGGTCAGCCTCCATCCCCTGTATGTACAGGGGATTTTTTTATCGAATCGACTGATATCCCCCCGCTACACCCTTCGGACTCAGAACTAATTGCCAGAGTTGAATAGTGCGTGAGCGGAACGATCCCGCACAGCACATCAGATAATACGTCCACATCCGGTGGAATCGTTCACCGTATCGATCTTTAAACTCCTGCCAATACTTCTCTGTATTTTCATGCCACGCCATGAGCGTTTTATCGTAATATGCGCCAAAGTTATGCCAATCTTCCAAGACAAATAGTGGCTCAATTGCATTAACTATCTGCTCTGGTGCCGGTAACACTGAATTTGGGAAAATATACTTTTCGATCCATGGCTCCGGTCCTCCTTTAGCCTCATTTCGTCCAATGGTATGAATGAGTGCGAGACCATCATCCGTTACTGCTCGTCGCACTGCATGCATGTACGTACGATAGTTCTTTGGGCCGACGTGTTCAAACATGCCAACAGAGACAACGCGATCGAATGTTCCCTCAATCTTTCGGTAGTCACACTCACGAATCTCCACCGGCAAACCTTTGCACTTCTCTCGTCCATACTTGATCTGTTCAGTGGAAATATTAATCCCTGTAACTTGAACGCCATATCGTTCCGCGGCAAAGCGAGCTAAGCCTCCCCATCCGCAGCCTATATCCAGCAGAGACATTCCTTTTTCCAGCTGTAGTTTCTGACAAATGAGATCAAGCTTTTGCTCCTGTGCTGTTGCCAAGTCATTGGTTTCTTTAAAATACCCACAGGAGTATTGCATGTACGGATCAAGCATTTTTTCGTACCAATCGTTTCCCAGGTTGTAGTGTTGCTCTGCAACCTTACGAGAACCTCGCAGTGTTTGCGTATTCAGCAAAAGATGCCTAGCCGTCTGCATCACTGTTCTAATGCTTACAGGTAGACGTGTATCGGATCGTGTACGAAGAACACGAGAGAAAAACTCATCCAGTTGGTCACAATCCCATTGACCATCCATGTACGCCTCGCCGAGGCCAAGTGACCCTTGTAACAGAATTCGTGTATAGACGGATGTATCGTGTACCTGAATGTCCGAGGGTCGATCGCCATTTATGTGTACATCTGCTGCATCTAGTGCATGCTGAATGATTGCCGGAGCGAATGGCGATGACTTCATCAGCCAAATATTGTACGGAACATATCGGCTTATTCAACATTATTGGTTTTCTTTGCGCGATGAGCGTGACTTTTGTATGGTGCTCTCTTGCCTTCTATACAGCTGACACCGGCATCTCTTGTTCTCTCCAGCATTGCCGCAAACATCTGTGTGGCTCTCACACTTCTTCTTGTGCCGGCGATGAATGCCATTGCTCGCTTTGAGGAGAGTTTGCCAACGATCACCTCAGATGACTTTCGCCTGCATCAGAGCATTCGCATTACCGATCGAAACGGAAATGAGATCTATAGAACCTATGAGAACGAAGACCGATTTTTCCAGCCGCTAGAAGAGATCCCCGACGTCATCAAAAATGCCGTCATCGCCATTGAAGATGAACGTTTTTACAGTCGACCATGTATTGATGTACGCGCGATTGTGCGTGCGGCATACCGCACCTATATTACAAACGAACGTGAAATCACGATTGCACGAAAGATTCGCGAGATTGTTCTGGCGTGCAGACTAGAAGAGCAGATCGGAAAAGATGCGGTGCTAGAACAATATTTGAATCGTGTGAACTTTGGAGGAACACGATACGGCATCGAAAGTGCGTCACAGGCTTTCTTTGGTATTCCCGCACGATGGCTTGATGCTCCCCGGGCGGCAATTCTCGCTGCCGTGATTCAAAAACCGTCGTACTATGCTTCTGGAGGCCGAATGAAAGAAGTACCCGAGCGTGCACGAGAAGTGCTGAAATCTATGGTTCGGTTAGATTTGCTTGATGTGCAAACGTATGACGAAGCGATGCAAGACTTATTGTCGATCAACTTTAAATTGCCCGATCCATTACATCATCCGCCCTATCAGTTTATTTCGCTCATTCTTAAGCGTTCGCGCGGGGTACTTGCAGAAAAAGGAATAGAAGAAGCTCTCACCTATTCCGGCATCACCATTGTGACCACACTTGATCCACGTGTGCAGCGTATGACCGAAGATGCAATTGCGACGATGTTCCCAGCTATTGCCGAACGATATGGCGCGCGCGATGTTGCAGCGGTGGTTATTGATCGTCAAAGTCGCGACGTTCTCGGGTATGTGGGCAATATCGATTGGGGAGGCAATCAAGACACATACTGGGTTGATATGGCCGCTGCGCCGCGGCAGATGGGTTCCGCATTTAAGCCGATTGTGTATGCGTCCTATATGGAAAACGGAAAGACGCCGGATACGATTATTAGCGACTGGCACATTACGATCGGTGGCATTAAGCCGAAAAACTTTGAAGGAGGATTCATGGGTAGAATGACTATTCGTAAGGCGTTGGGATTCTCGCGCAACATCCCGGCCATCCGCGCTTTTCTAGAAGTAGGAGAAGATCGCGTGATACAACTTGCATCCGCCATGGGTGCGTCGACACCGCTCCTGGAACGTGAAGAGAGACGTGAAAGCAACCCGCGCTTTTCTTTTGGATGGCCTATGGCAATCGGCGCTGCGGAAATGCCGTTATACGAACTGGTGCAGGCGTATGGAACGATCGCAGAAGGTGGCGTTGCGGACGCCACGCATACAATTACCAGCATCGAAACATCCGAGCGCTCCTTATTGTATGAGCCACCCCAAACCCCGCGCTGGCAAATTTTACATCCAGAAAGTGCCGATGCGGTGGCAGATATTCTCTCTGACTGGAATGCGCGACCAGAGCGTTGGAACGAAGTGATTGATCTTCCGCATGAATGGCCGGTAGGACTTAAGACAGGAACAAGTAACGTCTGTCGTGCGCGCAAATTAGACGGAAACTGCAAATCCTATGGTGTATTGAACACCGTCGCTGCGGGTTTTACCGATCGATATGTCATCGGTGTTCTGGTGACGAACGCTGACAACACACTTCTTACGTCCGATGCCGATGGTCTGAATGCAGCTGTTCCGATCTGGAGTGCGATAATTCGAGAGCTTGCTGGTCTTTCGTTTCGTTCCTAATGCACTCTTTTAATATTGACGAAAACCTCTAAAAGGTAAATTGTATATACATGAACGCATCTACTAGTTCTGACTATTTTCACCAGTCACATGAGCAAATTTCTCCTGGTCTTGCGTTAAAAGCAGGCTCAGTTGCGGCAATCAGCGTTGGAATCATCATGTGGTTTAATGCGACTCTTCCAAAAGAGGGAGAACAGATTCCGCGTTCACCCAAAGAGCCACAGGGTTCACATTCTAAGCAAGATGAGGATCGCAAGCTTCAGAAACGCCGTAAGCCACTAGAAGAAGGAGATGCCGGACTGGAAATTCATCGAGGCCAGGAAATCATTGAGTTTCGGTATACGTTCACTCTTCATCCATTACGGGAATTACCGAATGATCAGCAATACGCATTGCAGTTTGCCACGTTCATTCGAGGATGGATTAGAGCACAAGGATTTGATGAGGAGGATTGGTGTATTCTCCCTGTACGAGTGCATCGCGAAAGTACGCCGGATGAGCGGTGGCCTGTACCCAATACATTGTGTGAGTATCGACTTGAAAGTATGGCGATGCCAAAGGCAGCTCTGCGGCCGCACAATGGCCTTGTGGCAGAGCGATAGAATGGCAGAAATGGTGGGCCGGGAGGGATTTGCACCCCCGAAGGCATAAGCCAGCAGATTTACAGTCTGCCCCGTTTGTCTACTTCGGTACCGACCCAAACTGGTGCGCGGAGTGTACACATCTTTCCGGTACATGAAAACCGCTCATCGAATTGAGAGTGTGATACCGTGTATCTTTATCGTACACCTTTCGTACACCTTATGATGTAATAGTATTTGCCATCGAATCATGTATGGCTCGTTTCATGAAACCATAAACAAAATGTCGATGTACCCGAATGACGACAAAAACTGTGCACGCAACTGTTGATTGATAGGTGTACGAGTGTACACTTACCGCATGCCCATCACTTCCACCAACACCTTCTCGCTCACAACCCTTCAGCAGATAGATATCGACTGCTCGGCTATCCGGGGAGAAGCAGAGCTGTCCGATCTCATCAATTGGGTTCGCTCCGTGCCTAAGCGTTCCGCCATTCACGTGCGGCTCCGATTTGCGACCAGTTCACCGTCAGGACGAAAGGTGCGTCATCTTTTTCAGGCGCTTGGTTGCACGGTAAACATGACAACCGATTTTTCTCGAATTTAAGTTGGCAAGAACGAGTCCTATCCGTAGCATCTTTCGGTGCCCGTCCTGTTTGCAATTCTTTCCATTGCCGCTGCAATCGCCACTGTTTCAACGGTGGAAGCACGTGCAGCAACTTTTTCTGATGTGTACGAATCGGACGATCATGCAGCAGCAATAAGCTGGATGATTGATGAAGGAATAGCAAAGGGATACACAGATGGATCCTTTCGACCGGATCGACGTATCAATCGTGCTGAAGCGGTAAAATTAATTGTCTCTGCTCAAGGTAGGCATGACGAGGAATGTGCTGATTCAGCGTTTGATGATGTTCCAAAGAACGCATGGTTTGCGTCCTTTGTGTGTTCGGCCGAGCATGCTGGTTGGCTCGATGAAGATGGGAAGAATCCGCTCTTTCGTCCATCCGATACTATCAATGTAGGGGAATTATCTGCGTTGCTTGCTCGCGTCTATGCTCTCGATGTCCCAGAAGGCGAACCGTGGTATGCCCCGTCGATGACGGCATTGGCAAGCCGCCATATTATTCCTGCCGATATCGAGGCACCCGGACAAAGTGTCTCCCGCTCGCAGCTTGCGGAAATGCTCTGGCGATTAGATCAGAATCCGTCACATGTCTCGTCTGCCAGCTCTGATGACCTGCTTGCTGCCCAGTGTGATTGGCAGCCTGAACGCGATATTCCAAATGTTGATGATGAGGAAGTGGTTCGAACGTGGATGACATGGGTGAATGGTTTACGTGTAGAGAGGGATCTGGAGCCGTATAACCTGGACAGACAGCTAACCAAAACAGCACAGTCCTGGGCTGAGAATGCGCAGCGATCAGGCACAATTACGCACAAGAGAACGGGGCAGACTGCCTACTACGATTACAACAAGATGGAGGACTGGTTTGCCTCACTCGATCTATCTTTCAAAAATGTCGACCGTATCACCTTTACCGAAAACATCGGATGGGGCGTCTACAAATGCTCTAAGGAGGAATGCACTGGTGATTTGATTAAAGCGTTGCGTACAACATTCGATATGTACGTGGCCGAGGAACATAAAGCCTCAAAGGCACACTGGAACAGCATGGTAAACCCACATTTCCGCTTAGCAGGAATTGGCATAGTGACGGACGAAGAGAGTGGACGATATTATTTCACTGCTCATTATGGAACGGCTATCACATCCGATCCTGACCCCGTCTGTCCGTAGAATAAGATTACAATCGGACCGATGACTTTCGCAGAACAAAGAATAATGCGATTACGCCGGCCAGCCCTGCCATCCATAATCCCATTCCAGTTGAAGGCTGGTTAGCGGGCCTATGTGTCGTGACCGTTGCAGCAACCGGGTTGGTGGATGCAGCGGAATAATTCGTATTAGAAAGAGCGTATGGATTTGTCGGGATACCGCCGGCAGAAGCAACCGCAGCTTGTGATGCACTCGATGGCACAACAGGAAGTGCAGCAATGGATGACGCAGCCTGTGACATCGGCATTGCAGCAACAGACGAACGTGATTGTGTTACAGCAGGGAATGTCTGAGGCAGTGCCACTTTGATCATTCCATTAATAGATGGAGACGTGCGTGATTCATAGTCGTATGTTCCCGGCAGTGTTCCGGCTGGAACAGTGAATACGTGATCCGAACCTGGGAAAATCGCCGTTGTTTCAAACGTCTCTCCATCTTCATCTTTCAACATGTCAGATGCGAGAATATGAGGAATCGCATCATCGTTCATCCATCGAATGCTTTCTCCGGGTTGTATCATTACTTCTGCCGGATCCAATCCCGTTGCGCTAATGTGAACGTCTGTAGCATCAATAACAGTCTGACCTTGCAGTAGATCCATTCCATCAAACACCACAAAGCCGGCCGCAGCTATGGCTATTATTCCAAAGATAGCTGCAGGAAAACGATTTACCTGTGGAGGTTTCTTTGTTGAAGGTGGCGCTACGCGAGGTTTTGCTTTGATACGGACGGGAACTGGTTGTTCACTAGAATCAGTCGTGTCCCAATGTGGGTGGAGATCACTCATAACAATTAGGATGCTCGAAACTGTCTGCGGAACGCGATGATTGTTCCAATGGCAGCAGAGAACGTAATAAGCATAACCAGGGATGAAGACAATCCTGTCTCACCCGCGACCTGTCCATCTGTTCCAGGTGTTTTGGTAATGGAACCCGTAAGCGGTGCTGTGGAAGTTCGTGGATTGCCAACGCTTACACCTACCTCTTGGCTGAATACTGTTTCTTCGTTTGCACCATTAATACCACGAATCGCAAAGTAGTACGTTGTTCCAACAGGCAACGCACGGATGGTCATGCTTGTTGCTGTTTTCTCTACTCCTCGACGCTGAATATACTGACCGCTGACTGTTCCATAGTAGACGTTGTACCCCACCAACTCAGATGAGGGCAGAGCATCCCACGCGAGATACACAGAACTTCCCTCCGTTGTAATACGCAAACCTTGTACTTGTAAGAGTGTGAACACAGTAGAAGGAGCCGTTGAACTTGCAGCAGTAGGCTGTGATGATGTCTGAGTGCCTGTGGAAGCAGGTAATGAAGCTTGCTGCATAGAAGAAGATTGAGCGGCAGCAGCACCGCCTGTCAGTCGTACGTACAAGGATCCGAGAGTAGAAGACAGCACATTTGTCTCGTTCCCGTCCTCTGTTTCAAACGCACCGGTCTTACTATCAGTGTTGCCTGTTGCTTCAATGAATGTAATAGGAGTGCCGTCATAATTGTCCGCAAGGACTTTAAAGCGAACGCGTGCAGCGGGAATCCGTTCATTATCAATAGAATTTTCTGCCGTCCCACTCAGCTTTAGCATTCCCTCCGATGCAGAAAAGCCCGATTCTCCTGGCGTTGGAACGGGGAAAGCGGAAGAAACTGCTGTATCCATTCCTTCCAATACCGTTGGATCGTAGGCAACCCAAGCTCGGAAACGATTAATGTCTTTCTTATCGGGGTTATTGATAATCAGGTCAATATCGAGAATATCTCCCGTTTTGAGAACAGGTGTTTGTAGGCTTGAAGGATCTCGTACGTCATAAGACGTACAATGCTGGCCATCGCTCAAAGTCATAATTCCTTCAATTTTTGGGACTGGTCCGCCAAACTGATTTTCAACCTCGTTTCCATCCACACAATGAGGACGCCACTCCATGGTTGCGTTGCCTGCCGCAAACACAAATGGAATGTTAAGGGACAATGAAAGAAGCGCCGTAGCTGCCGTGCCGGCAGAAAGCCGCTTAAGGGATGTAGATGTCAGCATGGTGAGTGGTAATTTACAGAGATGCGAGATCCTGTAATACCCGCATCGCATCATCTGCGGTTAGGCGACCATCTGCGTTTGGATCAGCCAAAAGCTGGACTGGTGTTGCTTCCTCGTAGCCCTGTGACACTTCCAAAATCTCAATCGCATCTCGCACAGTGAGGCGGCCATCATTATCAACATCACCTGAAATGCGAATTCCTCCTGCTTCAGATGGTGCCACTGTCTCAATATCGCCAGCTGTTCGGATACCAACAGCAAACGATGAAACGATGGCAAGCGCTCCGAGAGCAAAGATCGGGAGCTGCTTCTGCCAGATGAGTGATGACTTCTTGCGAGGCATTTCCTGCTAAGGTTACTCTCCAGCTGGCTTATCGACAATTCGCTCTGTGTTGACGGAGAAGAATAGTATCTTGCTATTACACATACAGCACACTCATCGGGTACACTACTCAGGCATGTCGACAATGCATCTTCTAACGGGTGAGAATCTCCATGAGCTACTTCAAGAGAAGCAGCGCTGGATTCATGAATTCGAACGAAAGTTTGGGCCTGAAAATTACTCCCGAGTTGATGGATCAAAGGCATCGGTTCGTGATCTGCTCGACGAAGTATCTGTTCAACCATTCTTATCAGAAAAGCGTCTGGTGGTTGTTGATGGAGTACCAAAAGCGACAAAAGAAGAGATTCAAAATCTTTCTGCATGTACTCACCCTCAGAATATTTTGCTGATTGTGGACCCCAAGCCCGATAAGCGTTCAGGCGGTGTGAAGGAATTATTAAGCTCAGCAAATGTACGAACGTATCAGCCAAAAACAGGGGCTCCACTAAAGCAATGGATTATGTCCTATGTTGCTCAGTCAGGTTGCACGCTGAACGAAGGCGCCATCGCACAGCTACTCGAATTTACCGGTGAGGATCAGGCGGCACTTGCGTCTGAAATAGAGAAGCTCGCTGCGTTTAAACCAGGACAAACGGTTACTGCCGATGATGTGGAACTGCTCTGTGTTCCGTCGGAAGAAGGAGTGGTTTGGAAGATTTCAGATTTATTGGCTGCAGGATCAAAAATGCAGGCTTTGGCGTACGCACATCGATTACTTGATCGTGGTGGAGATGCGTACGGACTCTGGGCAATTCTTACATCCATGCTTAAAAATCTCGTGTCTGTTCATGCGGCATCGGAAGCAGGTCATCATGCTGCTGCGGATATTGCCGAATCGACCGGCGTTCATCCGTTTGCCGTTCGTTCGCTCCTAAAACATGCACAGCGAACAACAGCCAAGCAGCTCCAATCATTTGTTTCATGGGCAAGTGAGTGTGACATCGCCCTTAAAACGGGTGGCATACGAGCAACCGACGAAGCGCCACAGGAAATTCTCGCCCTCGTCGACGAATTCATCCTTCGTTGTCCGTAGCGGTTATAGATCTTGCACTTTTTTCAAGATTTCTTCTTCTGCAGTTGCTTCAACCGTTTCTGCTTCCTGTTCTTTGTTTGATCGTTCTTGAATGCGCTGCTTGCGTGACTCCGTTATTTCTTCAACGGACTTTTCCGGCTTCGCACCATCAACAATTTCCTTTCCAAACTTTGCATCAATTGCCGCGAGTTGTTCGCGTTCTTGCTTCAGAATTGTTTGTAGCTGCTCCATTTGTTCGGCATTCATAATCGGAAGAATATCGATCCAATACTGTCGCTCCTCATCATTCATACTTTCCGACTGCAAAATCATCTCGATAACATCCGGGAACTGCTGTCGAAGAGTTAGCGGAACAAACACCGACGACGATGATCCGGAACCTGCCGGCGGCGTCTTTGCATCATCAGACATGAAACCTAAAACTTAGGAGACTTTGACGATTTCGTATTCAAGATCACCGGATGGAGTTGGGACTACTACCACATCGCCTTTGGCTCGTGACAACAAAGCCTTTCCAATAGGTGACTCGTTGCTGATCTTATTTTCAAATGGATCTGCCTCCGTTGCACCGACAATAGTATATGTCTCGGTGTGTTCGTCGTTATCAGTGACATTGCGGATGGCGATGGTCGAACCGATGTTTACTTCTTTTACATGGCCATCTTTTTCACCAATGATTTTGGCGTTTTTAATTTTGCGCTCCAAATCAAGAATGCGACCTTCAACGAAGGCCTGCTCGTTCTTCGCTTCCTCGTACTCAGAGTTTTCGGAGAGGTCTCCGTAACCAATGGCTTCCTTTAGACGCTGTGCAACTTCCCGTCGACGGACGTTTTTAAGGTTTTCAAGTTCTTCCTTAAGCTTCTTGAGACCTTCTTTGGTCACAAGTGTTTCTTCGCCGTCATCATCGGAGAAGCTTCCGGCAGGACTCGAAGAGTCGCCCAGGTCGTCGGTCAGGATGTCATCAGAAATAGTCATAGCGCGCGGGAGTATAGCCGCCTCAACAGACGATGGCAATCTAGAAAAGCCCTAGAATATGCGTTTATACGGCCTGTTCGCGGCTATCAAGCAGTCCAGGCCAAGACAAAACCGGAAGAGGGGACTCACGCTCTGTTTCTAGGGCCTCGGCCAGGCGTTTAAACAGCTGAACGTTGGTTATAAGGGGAATGCCGCGATCCGTCGCCAGTCTGCGGATGGAATATCCATCCGTCTGTTCCTGGCTGGATTCATGCTGGGGAATATTGACGACCATATCGATTCTGCGGCTGTCGAGGTACTCCTTAATGTTAGGACTTCGAGGTTCCGACACTTTATGAAGAAGGAGAGAGGGGATATCGCGAGACTTTAGAAACTCGTGGGTGTGGTGTGTTGCATATAAGGAGAAATCAAGTCTGATAAGCGTGCGAATAGCCTCTAGTACATCAACTTTATCTTCTAAACGACCAACAGAGAGAAGAATATTTTTCTTTGGCATTTTAAATCCAACAGCCAGAAGAGAAATAAGCATTGCTTGCTCTGCGGAATGTCCGAAGCAGGCAACTTCACCAGTGCTTACCATTTCAACGCCAAGCCGAGGGTCTGCTCCCTTTAAGCGTGAGAAACTAAACTGTGCTGCCTTCACTCCAACGTGATCAAGGTCGATGGTGTTATAGCGAATACCTGTTGGAGCTTTAGCAAGAAGAGCTTGTGTCGCAAGAACGGCAAAATTAGTTCCAGTGACTTTACTGGCAAATGGGAAACTTCTACTCGCACGAAGATTACATTCAATAACTTTGATGTGATTTTCGCGAGCTAGGAACTGAATATTGAATGGGCCTGAAATATTGAGACCGCGTGTGATATTTTTCGCAATCGCTTTGATGCGACGCATCGTTTCAACTGTTAGACGTTGTGGAGGAAGAACAAGCGTGGCATCGCCCGAATGCACACCCGCATTTTCAATGTGCTCAGAAATCGCATACAAGAGCATGTCTCCATTTTGTGCGACGCCATCTATCTCAATTTCTTTCGCGCCTTGCTCAAACTTTGAGAGGACAACAGGGGCATCCTTGCCAACCAGTGCAGCCTGATCCAAAAATGCTTCAAGATCATCTGCAGAATGGACGACAGCCATTGCCGCACCAGATAAGACGTAACTTGGTCGGACAATCACCGGATATCCAACATCGCCGGCAAATTTCTTTGCCGAATCAATGTCGGAAAATTCTTTCCATTCAGGCTGATCGACATTAAGCGTATCAAGAAGCGATCCGAATTTGTGGCGGTCTTCTGCGCGATCAATGTCGGCAGGATTTGTTCCCAGAATATGAATATTCGCACGAGCGAGCTTTGGCGCGAGGTTGTTCGGAATTTGCCCTCCCATCGACACAACAACGCCTTCTGGCTGAATAAGATCATGAATATCGCGAACGCGTTCTTCGGTCAATTGCTCGAAAAATAGAAGATCACACTCGTCGTAATCGGTACTGACTGTTTCAGGGTTACTATTAATCATTGCAACTTCATAGTTCTGTTTCTGTAGTTCTCGAACAGCTTGAACACAACACCAGTCAAATTCCACCGATGATCCAATGGAATACGGTCCGCCACCAAGCACCATTGCACGCGCACGAAGAGGTTTAGGATCAATGTCATGCTCGGATCCGTGATAGGTGAGATACAGATAATTTGTTTGGGCAGGAAACTCACCACCGAGTGTATCAATCTGTTTGATGAATGGTGTCACCCCTAACTTTTTTCTGCGCGTTCGGATTTCTTCCATTGATGTACCAGTGATATGACCGATGGCAGTATCCGAGAATCCAGCATTTTTTAGTGAACGCATCAATGGTTCTTCCAATGGATCTGCTCGTCGCTTATGAAGTTCGCCAGCGAGTTCTGCACAATGGCGAATGCGATTGAGAAACCAACGATCAATGCCAGTTGCCAACGATACTTCATCAACAGACCAACCATCTTGCAGGGCCTTGGCAACGGCAAACATGCGGCGTGGTGTTGGTCGCTTTACTTCACGTGTTAGATTCTCAAATTCAAATGGAACAGGATACATTCCGTCTGCGCCAATGTTTAGCATGCGCATCGCTTTCTGAAGGGCTTCCTCAAATGTTCGACCAAGGGCCATCACTTCGCCAACAGATTTCATTTCACTCGTCACTTGATCTGACACGTGACGGAATTTTTGCAAATCCCAGCGTGGCATTTTGATGGCGACGTAATCGAGTGACGGCTCAAAATCGGCGCTGGTTTTTTTCGTGATGGCATTACGCAACTGCGGAAGGCTGTAGCCAAGTGCAAGTTTTGCAGCAACAAAGGCAAGAGGGTATCCAGTTGCTTTTGATGCGAGTGCGGATGAGCGACTGAGGCGTGCATTAATTTCGATGACTCGGTAATTTCGCGAGCGAGGATCGAGTGCGTATTGAATGTTGCACTCACCGACAATTTTGAAATGCCGAATCACTTTCTGTGCAATCGATCGCAGCATTTGATAATCGTTATTATCAAGTGTCTGACTTGGAGCGACGACAATCGACTCTCCAGTATGGATACCGAGTGGGTCGACGTTTTCCATGTTACACACCGTAATACAGTTGTCGGCATAATCGCGGACAACTTCATACTCAACCTCCTTCCATCCAGTTAGGTCTTCCTCAACAAGGACAAGTGATGATTCGACAAACGCAGTCTGCAGAATTTCTCGTAATTCTTCGGGGTTGGACGCACGACCACTTCCTTTTCCTCCAAGAGCGAATGACCCGCGTACAATCACCGGAAAACTAATTTCTTCTCCGGCTTTCATACCATCTTCCATAGTTTCCACTGGGAAAGACAACGGTACGTCAACGCCAATGGAGCGAAGTTCTTTGTTAAAAGCAGCACGGTCTTCTGAGCGGCGAACACTATCAACAGGTGTACCAAGAACGCGGACGCCATATTTTTCTAACGTTCCGTCTTCCTCCAGTTTCATGCCACAGTTGAGAGCGGTCTGACCTCCAAAGCTGATGGATATAGCATCCGGCTTTTCTTTGATGAGTACTTCTTCCACAAACTGCGGCGTAACCGGAACAAAATAGACAGCGTCCGCTAATCCCCAGCTGGTTTGGTTGGTAGCAATATTTGGATTAATAAGCACAACACGCTTTCCTTCTTCTTTAAATGCTTTAATTGCCTGACTTCCAGAATAATCAAACTCTCCAGCCTCTCCAATTTTAAGTGCGCCTGATCCGAGAAGAAGAATTGTTCGGATTTCAGAAAAATCGCTTCCCCCATCCTTGCGGACGCCAGGGGAGGCCAGGTGAGAATTCTGTCCGGTCATGTCCGCGGCAGACTAGCGAAGCACAACATGGGACGCAAATCGAAAAGGGAAATCTTGGCATCTTCTGATACGCTTACACCATGAAACGTATTTACCGAGTCGCGGCGTTCGCTTCAATCCTTGTTCCGTCGCATGCTTTTCTGGCTACAGGCGAAACGTTGATGACTGATCTTGAAGCGTGGCAGACATTCCAAGTAGAACAACTTCAAGAAGAGCAAATGGATGTTGCAAATCAGCAACGTGAAACATCATCAGAATTGTTTCCCGAGGAATCATCGTCATCAGCTGGAACAATCGATCAAAACCGCAGTGAACGGACGTCGGATTATTTATCGGTAACGGTTGGTGGTGAAACGATCATTTTTTCTGATGTTCGACGTGATACATGGTTTGCCCCCTATGTTCGCGAAATTGCAGAATTGAATATTGTATCCGGTTATCGCGATGCAGCTGGGAAGCCACTTGGTCAGTTTGGTCCTGGCGACAATGTGACCATCGAACAGATGGCAAAAGTATTGCTGGGAGCAGCTGGACTGCTCGATACGTGTGGCAAAAAAGAGACCATCAATCCAACTGCGCTGGATACATGGTCTGCGCCGTATATCAGTTGCACGGAACAACTCGGATGGACGCTCTACAGCGATGGATCCATTGATGTTCATCGAAATGCAACGCGCGCCGAAGTCGTCTCAACAGTATTGCAGGCCTATAAAATCAATCCTCAACCGGCAACTGGAACAAGCTTTGTCGATGTTCCTGCAACCATGCAATTAGCAGCAAGCATTGAGCAAGCACGCGCCGACGGAATAGTTTCTGGCTATAACGACGCTGACGGTAATACAACAGGCCTCTTTGGCCCAGATGACGCTGTCACCCGAGCGGAGTTCGCCAAAATGGTCGTACTTGCACTGCAGGTGTATGGTAAGGCGCAAAACTAACTGTGCATCTTCTGAGCTAGCTGATGCTCTGTATGTTCGATCGGTCGTTTGTGATGTACATCAGCTATCACGCTTCCTCCAACAATGAGGAGTGCGCCGGCAAAGTGATACCAGTAGAGACTTTCGCCTAGGTAGAGCGATGCAAACAACGTGCTACCAACAAGAGAGAGTGATGAAACCAAAGAGACAACAGTCATCGATAGTCGATTGACCGCTTGATAGAAGGTGACGCTATTCAGGAAGCGTGAAATAAATGCGAAACCAAGAAGGGGCGCAATGAATGCGGCAGGCATGGACGTCACCTGATCAATAAACGACATGTTCATAAACGGCGAGATAAGCAGGAACAGCACTACGGCTGATACTGATCGCATGAAGAGAGGAAGATACGCTTCAACGTCATGCAGGTACTTGCGGTATAAAATATGACCGAGGCTATAGAACAAAACGGATAGCATGATGAGTGTGTCACCACTGCGGAAATCAATCCCGTTTGTAAATCCGTGAAGTGAGATCGTAATCATGCCCGCAAAAATAGTGAGCATGGACGTCCAGTGCATTCGTGTCAGCGTCTCCTTGAGCGCAAAATGCGCCAAAAGAATCATGAAGATGAGATCAATGCGCGAATAGAAGCCGGCATTTATAGCAGTTGTGTATGAGATGCCCGAGAACCAAAGAAATGGACCAGCGATACCGGTAAAAAATCCTACCGCAAGAATGATGCGCCACTGAAAGGCATTCAGTCTTTTTAAGCGATCAATCGTTGGGAATAGACCGTATGCAATCAATGCAAAAATCATCGTGAGAACCTCACTAATGAAAATGAGCGATAGTGGCGCAATCTCTTCCGAGAGCTGCTTTGAAAAAGCGTTAAACGTCGATCCTGAGCAAATGCTGACCGTAAGAGCTATAGCTCCAATTGCAGCGTCGCTATAGGAACGATGCTCCCAGCGAATGAATGGCCGAGACTGGAGACTCACAACGATCAATCATAGTATTATAGCATTTTTAAGCGATTTTTACCATAGGCTACCGCTTTTTGACCTGTGTTGCTCGAGTCAATAAATCGATACATTCTGCCCCCACAAAGAAGACATTGGCGCAGAAGAAAATCCAGAACAGCAGTACGAGTAACCCTGCCGCAACGCCGTACATCGCGCCCATTGAAGTGAAGATCGCTGCCTCAGCAACGACAATGCTTCCAATCAGCAAGCAAAATGAAGCACCAAATGCACAAAGAAGAACGCGCTTGAGAGGGTATCCACGGGCGGGTAATGCTGTGTAGAGAACTGTGAAAATTGCGGTGAGAGACAGCAAAATGAGGAGATAGTTTCCGAGCTGCAGAAGATCAAATGGCATCGCAACAACTGTTTCCAGACGATGCTCAAACGCAACGAGAACAGCTGAAAGAACAAGTGACGCGATTAAAATGCAACTAATGAACAAGACAGGTGCAATGACACTGAAATAATGAATAATCATTTGTGCTGGCGTTGATCGAATAGGATTCAATTTGAGAATTTGATTGAGTGAAGACTGTAGCTCGCGAACAAACCCAAGTGCAGAAAGAACAAGAACGAAGCCTCCTATGAATGCTGGCCAACCGGAAGCAGCACTGCTTGATTGCACATTCGTTGCTGCATCTTGAAGAAGTTGTGCCGTCTGCTCTCCCATATAGACACGCACTGGCTGCAGTATATCAACGTCGACAGTAGGACTGCGGAGAATAGCTCTGGCAATCGAAAAAACAACGAGTAGAAAAGCAGGCAGTGAAAAGGCTGCGTAATAAGCCACTGCTGCCGATCGACGCAGTAGTCCGTCATCACGGCTTTCGAGATACACATTTTTCAAGAAGCGTAGAGCGTTCGGCATGCAAGCGAGCATACGCTTTTTAAGTATTCCAGCGAAGTTCCCTATCTGGACAGAATAAACTCGAGTGGTGCTGTCGCCCGGACTTGAACCGGGAAGCCCTGTAACAGGCAGGAGATTTTAAGTCTCCCGTGTTTACCATTTCACCACGACAGCACAGACAAAAGGATACAGTCTCGTCCGTATTTCTCAATCGCTTAGATTGGGAGCATTTCCATCTGCAACTTCGGTGCTTGTTCCGTTGCGTGCTCGCCGACCTCTAACGGCTTACCAGAGACGGGATCCACCTCTACAGCGGTTAAAATCAGACGACGTAAGGTTGTGCCTACAGGCGTACAGGTCATAAGTGTGCTGATTCGTTTATCGATTGGCTGATCAAGAACCGAAACGTCGCTCGGCTTAATCTCCTTTTCAGACTGAATGACATAGCGGTGCCGATCACCGTTATAGAAGACCCAGTATTCGTCTCCTACATTTAAGTCATGCAGTCGTGCGAATACGGACTTATATTCACCGGGCGCCCATGGATAATACGAACTGTGACCTGTAACGAAGAAGTTGCCAGGTTTACCCGGTCGAGCAGTTCCTGGGTAATGCACCACACCGTCCTGCAGCGCGCCTTGAATATCTTCCTCAAGTTTTTTCCAGTCTTCTGCGACAAGTGCTTCAACTTCTGGAATGACAATGGGTACGTTCAGCTTAAGTTTTGGAATAATCAGTCTATTTTCCGGCGGACCGACAGGAGGAAGATACTGTGAAATATCAGCAGACTCAGCGGTTTCTGGCGAAGAAAGATCTTTCAGTTTTTCCGACATCTCTTCATCGGAATCCTGCGCTTGCACAATACCCGTGATTTCTGCGAGAGGGGTGATGTACGCACTGCCGATCGAAAGAAAACTCTGATAGTTGAGAGCAGTGAACAATCCGGCAAAGAGAACAGCGAACGTTCCACCAAATCGCACGGTATCGATAGCAAACAATGTGCCACGACTGTATTGAACCGGCTCCTTTTTTCTATTCGGAATCCACACTGGCTGCTTCAGGAATACCCAGAAGCGGCCCAATGATCCACGAAGCGATCGCGTTGCCTCAGCACCAGCAATTGTTCCATTCAAGAGACTTTGACGGTACTGAGTACTCGACTCCTCTAGAACTTCTTCTGCAATGCCACGCACGTTCTGACGAACGGAAGACCAGACAGCCTTTGCCTGTTCCATTCTTCGCGATGCCTCAGCTGCGCTCTTCAAGCTTGGAGTGACATCAATATCTTCTTCAATAACCGTCCACATTGCTTCGGGGTCAGCAGCTGACAATGACCATTCATGCTCTTCTTCCAAGACATCCTCAGTCTCCTGTTCCATGAATAGTGGTTCATCCGAAACCTCTTCTTCAATGGGTACAAAGTGAGCGTGCTGCAGGGACTGCATGCCAGGCAACACAATGCTTCCATCGATTCCGATAATGGCTTTATGAGGCTGCATACGTATCTCTCTAGTATATCGTAAAAACGGTTTTTTTGCACGTGTAAAGGGAGCGACTATACCACATATGCAAGCCAAATATTTGGTGTAAAAAACACAATAAATAATGCTAAATTGCAAAAGATAAATATTATTTTATAATAAACGTATGTCTGTAGAAGGCGAGCAACCGAATTGGGGTGTGGAACACAACCCTCATGGCTCATGGGCCAATCTTGAAAATAAGAAAGTCCAATCTGCCATTCTGAAAATGGCAACAAAAAACCATACAGCATGCGTGGCAAAGTGCCCAGAATATGCACAACTTTCAAATTTCCTCGATGCGTTCACCAGTGCATGGCTTGCACAGAAAGCTCAAGTCGAACAAGAAGCTCTGCGTCACGGATTTGCACCCTGTGAAGACACCGCCATTCTTTCGCCTAGTGAGCGGCAGCAAACGGCTATTCTCTGTCTCACTCTGAATGGAAGCAACATTCTTCTTGGAAACGGCTGCTTATCAGCAGCTGGAGGATTTGGTCGGTATGCAAGAATTCCACTAAGAGAAAAGACTATCAGCTCAATTCTGCAAGTTTCGCGTGGTGTGTGCGTGGTAGGCGATGCAAAGCTCTATCAGAAGTTATATTGTCGTAATTTCAGAAACGAATTCGAAGGTGTTTCAGAAACAAGCTCGCTTCAATTGTTATTCTATACAACGAATACTCTGTCGGATGATCTGCAGCAGATCATTGCTGCAATGCTTGATGAATCGATAATACGCTTTAACGACACACTTCTTGGTGTAGCTGACGAAACAAAGAGCGTTGGTATACATATACCCGAAGAAGTGCCCGAGCTTGTTTAATGCTCCGTTTCCATAATCCCTCCACCGACAACTTCATTTCCGCGATACAAAACCAATGCTTGGCCCGCAGCTAGACGGCTTCGAGAATCTTTAAACTTGAATACTCCTTTTCCACCAGAATATCGCAAAGAACCAGAGATGCGCTGAGACAGAGAGCGAACGCGACATTCAAACGGCACATCCACGTTTTCCTCTGGCAGCCACGAAACAAAACGCATATCGGAAAGAGTGACTTCATCGACCATCTCGCTCCCGCGCTCAGCAACAACTAATTCGTTATTGTCCGATCGTTTCTCGACAACCTCCAATGGAATTTTTAATCCTCCAATGCCAAGCCCCTGGCGCTGCCCAATTGTGTACAGAGGGATTCCTTTATGAGTACCGACAATCGTTCCATCTCTACGTACAATGTTTCCAGGTTTAATGGCATCAGCCAGATAGCGCTTTAAGAATTCTTGCGGATGTTTTTCAGGAAAGAAGCATAAGTCCTGACTTTCTCGATATTCTTCGTCGTGCGGCACTTCATACTGCTTTGCGAGAGCGTAGACCTCACTCTTCTGCAATCCGCCAAGCGGAAACATCACGTGTGCGAGTTGATCCTGTGTTAAGCCATACAAGTAGTAGCTTTGATCTTTTGCTGCGTCGACAGCCTCAAGTAATACAATGCGCGATGTGCCATCAGGCAATTCTTCGAGCGCTGTCCGTGCATAATGTCCTGTCGCCATTTTTTCACATCCATACTCACGCATCAGTTCCAGTAATCTTCCAAACTTAATGGTGCGATTACAACGAATACAGGGGTTAGGCGTACGACCATTTTTGTATCCCTCCAAAAACGGATCGACCACGTTCTCCTTAAACTCTTTTTCAAGATCGACAATATGATAGGGGATGCCGAGATCGCGAGAGACAGATCGTGCACGTGATGCAGTCTGAGCGTTGCAGCACTTGCTCGGTAAGACCTGCGCAATACTTGGAGCAAGCGGGTCACTCCATAGAGTAAATCTTACTCCCACCAGCTCATGGCCTTGCTCGTGCAGCATGTGGGCTACAACGGATGAGTCTATGCCACCTGAGAGGGCAACGAGAATTTTCATGGGCGGCTGATTATAGCGCTTTCATGGGCAGAGATTCGACAAAATTCGCCGTTTGGCTATACTCAAAGCCTATGAAAACCACCACCTCTAACCTCAATGATTTTATCGAGCATGCCCGCAAGAAAGGCATGGATCACCAGACTATTCGTATGTTGCTCTTGTCCGCAGGATGGAAAGAGAAGGACATCGCGCAGGCAATGACCAAGGAAGCACTCGAGATGCCTATTCCCGTGCCATCCGATGGCGGCGGTGCGCGTGATGCATTCTTGCATCTTCTGATGTTCCTTTCGTTCTTCACGACAGCCATCAGCTCCGTCACGTTGATGTTTTCGTATATCAACAAGTGGTTCCCGGATGCAGCGTTCAGTGATTACTATTACTACGACAGCAGCAACTCCGGTATTCGTTGGGGATTGGCATCGCTCATCGTCGCATTCCCACTCTTCTTGTGGATCAGTCGTATTCTGCACCGCGAGATGGAGCAGCATGTTGAAAAAGCGAGCAGTGCTATCCGCCGCTGGCTTACGTATTTCACATTGTTTGTAGCAGCAGCAACATTAATGGGAGATGTGATTACCTTGGTGTTCTATCTCCTCAATGGAGAACTAACGTTGCGCTTCCTGCTAAAGGTCCTTGTTGTCCTCTACGTTGCTGGCGCAGGTTTCTTCTACTTCTTCCGTTCGATGAAATTGTCACCGGCAACCCCAGAATGGAAGCGTCACAATATGACGTTCCGTGTCGTCTCAATTGTGTCAGTTGCAGTGGTATTCATTCTTGGTGCATTGATTATCGGTTCGCCATCTTCAGAACGCGCACGTCGTATTGATGACAACCGTGTGAATGATTTACGAACGATCCAACAGGAAATTCGCAGTATCACTCTCGACCAAATGGGCGCTACACCTGTTCAGAAGGAAGCACTTCCTATCGACCTAAATGCGGTAAAAGAAAATGCGGTCTACACACAGCCCAATATTGTCGATCCGGAGACTGGCGTAGCATACGAATACATCGTTACAGGTCCCTCAACATTCGAGCTTTGTGCGACATTTGAGACTGTTCGGGAGGAAAAATACGACATCTTCTGGAATCACGAGGCAGGACGCCAGTGCTTTGCAGTCGATTTGATGGAGCCGCAGCGCTAAACTGCGCTCATCATGAACGATGGAACAGACCAACTTCGACAGGAATATCAGGACCTGCAGCAACGCCTGCAGGATCCTGCCGTGTTCGGAGATCCCTCTGCATTGGCCAAGATAGGCAAGCGAGC
The DNA here is from genome assembly GCA_044228075.1 of Candidatus Peribacteraceae bacterium. Classification (GTDB taxonomy): domain Bacteria; phylum Patescibacteriota; class Gracilibacteria; order Peribacterales; family Peribacteraceae; genus JAKQEM01. The sequence goes on along the minus strand of JBGAVO010000005.1, from coordinate 47,415 downwards.
AAAGAAGCTTGAACCCCTTATGAAGCTCCTTGATGAGCGGAAAATCCTTCAGCAAAGCATCAGCGATATCGAAAACGTTGGCGACGACCCAGACCTTCTCGCGTTTGCAAAAGAGGAGGCAGACATTGCGCGTCAGCGGCTACCAGGCATTGAAGAAGAAATTCGTTTGCAGCTCATTCCCAAAAATCCACTCGATGAACGAAATATCATGTTGGAGGTGCGCGCTGGAACAGGTGGCGAAGAAGCAGCTCTCTTTGCGGCCGAAGTGTTGCGAATGTATTTGCGTTACTGTGAGAATAAAAACTGGAAGACGGAGCTTCTAGATAAAACTGATGCTGATGCAGGAGGTATCAAGGAGGCAGTCATTCGCATAGAAGGAGATGATGTATACGGACATTTAAAATTTGAAGCTGGTGTGCACCGCGTACAGCGCATTCCTGCGACAGAAAACAAGGGACGTGTACATACTTCAACAGCTACTGTTGCAGTACTGCCGGAAGCGGAGGAAGAAGACTTAACAATTAAAAACGAAGACCTGCGTATCGACACGTATCGTGCAGGAGGAGCAGGAGGACAGCACGTGAACAAAACAGATTCAGCTGTGCGCATCACACACATTCCATCGGGAATGGTAGTCGCATGTCAGAGTGAGCGCAGCCAGACGCAAAATAAAATTCGTGCGATGGAATTATTGCGCTCACGATTGTATTCCTATGAACAAGAAAAAAAGGCCTCGCAAGAAGGAGGAATGCGTTCATCACAAATTGGGTCTGGAGATCGAAGTGAGAAAATTCGCACCTACAACTTTCCGCAGGATCGCCTAACCGATCATCGGATCGGCGAGAGCTTCCATAATCTCCCTGCAATTATGGAAGGGGAGATAGGGGATATCATTCAATCACTTCGAAATGCAGAAGAAAAACAGCGTATGGAGCAGGTAGCGAATGTATAAAAAATGTATACACAAATACGTGAAAGACAAGGAGATTTGGCAAAGCGAATCAGTCCGTTCGCTTAAAATTTACTAGTGAATTGCGAATGTGTGGGCCTTGCGGTTCTCATGCCGAAGCGTAGGATGCGTTCATATGAGTGGTATATCAGAAATAATAATGAAATTAGTCAACAATCAGCTACGTCTACACCCTGTGGTAAAGCTGGTTCCTGTGAATGCTGTCCAATTAAACACATTGTCGATGCAGGTTTGCATACTCTTAGACATGCTGAAAAAAAGATCGCTACTGCTCGGCTTGGTAATGAACTAGCAGGTGTTCAGAGCGAACTTCAAAGAATATCACTGACAGCAACTGCAAAACTTCATTCCATCTCAGGATATGAACAGAACGCACTAAACTGTCCAAGAACTAGAGAAAGTGATCAGGTCGTTTCAAACGTTCAGTCAGTTTTTACTGCTGCACGTCGTTCAATTGGTGCATCAATAAACGACGCGTGTTTTATTAATGGTTAACTATTTTCGTTCAATCTGTCGCTGCTTTGCAGTGACACAGTTTTTCAACAAACATGCAACTGTCATTGGTCCAACGCCACCCGGGACAGGGGTAATGGCTGACGCTTTTGCTTGTAATGCTTCAAAATCCGCATCACCTTTCAAGCCTTCTACTGTTTGCGTCATTCCAATATCAATAACCACAACGCCTTCCCTTACCATGTCTGCCGTAATCAGTCCCGGCTTACCAACAGCGGAAATCAAAATATCTGCGTTCTCCGTATGCTTTTTAAGATCCTTAGTCTTCGCATGACAGACGGTTACAGTCGCTTCTCGATTCAACAGCATGACAGCGAGCGGCTTCCCAACAATATTACTTGAACCAATGACAACGACATTTTTCCCTTCTACATCAATGTCATAAAACTCAAGCATGGCAATAACGCCTGCGGGAGTTGCGGGTGGCAAATGTTCAAACTCTGTCGAAAGAAATACTTTTCCTAAGTTGTATGCAGTAAATCCGTCCACATCTTTATAGCGATCAATTTCACGAAAGAGCTGCGGCTGAATTTTCGCCAAATGATCTGGCAGAGGCAACTGGATGATATATCCCGTTACATCAGTATCTTCATTCAGTGTTTTGATATGCGCGTACATTTCTGCCTGCGTGATATTTTCACGCAAATGAAGATGCTCATGACGCATGCCAACCTTCTCTGCACTATCAAGCTTCTTTCGAATGTAGCTGTTACTGGCAGGATCAGATCCAACTTGAACAATAACTAGTTTTGGATCGAGTGCAGCGACATCTGCTTTAATCGACTCGAGAATCGCAGTGGCGGGCTCCTGTCCTGTCAAAATACGAGCAGTCATAGCAAATGATTACAGAATAGTGGAAATAGCGGAATCAAACAGTGCGGCGACATCTTCTTTTTGACCAGAGGTATCGACGACGCATGTACTCGGAAGTATTTTGGCATGTGCAGCATAGAGGTCATACACGCGCTTCTGCAGACTATCATCTGCTTCAATAATATCTTTATCGCGCTTCCCAAGTCGCTCCATACATACCTCAAATGGTGGAAGAGCGAGCAGAAGAAGATCGGGCTTAATAAACGTGTCGTTCATTGCTTCCAACCACGATCGCTCAAACCCTTGAGCGCTTCCATAGATAACCGTCGACAAGCTGTACCGATCACAGATAATTGTCTCACCTCGTTCCAGTGCTGGCTTTAGGACATTCTCCACATGCCACGCGCGATCGGCCGTAAAAAGAAGTTGCAGAGCGTTTCCAGGAATTCCTCCTTCACGAAGTTTTCCGCGAATATAGGTTCCAATGGGTCCATCGGTTGCTTCAAATGTATGAAGCACGGAAATGCCGCGACTTCGTAAACGTTCGGCAAGAGCGGTACTGTGTGTTGTAGTACCACTTCCATCGGGGCCTTCGAAAACAATAAAGCGACCAGACATACGCTCGTCATTGTACAGGCGCCTTGCTACAATCCGAAGGACATCCGTCCATGCCAGAAGCAGACACCCAGAACCGGCCGGCCGCCTCCGAGACCGTTGCAGTCCTGCCGACGTTCATTGGATGGTACTACGGCGATCATCTGGCCAGAATTGTCCGGGGGTATATGAGTTACGCACGAGCATTTAGTGAATCCTTTTCCATTTTCTTTTTGCTGAAGACGCTCTTTGAACCCTGGAAGAGTATTAAAGATGATTATCCGGATAAAGGATTCAATATGCAGGCAATTTTAGAAACACTCTTCTTGAATATGACGACGCGCGGTATCGGCGCGGTTATACGTTTATCTGCCATCATCACTGGTCTCATCATTCAGCTGTCACTCCTAGCAGGCTTCCTCTTATGGTTGATGGTCTGGGTGTTCTTTCCCCTGATAGTTCTTGTTGGTATTCCGGCTTTATTCATCCGTTCATTCTTGTGAGTATTCCTTTGCAGATTACCGGCACAAAATCGTGGACTGCATCGAGCATTCGCCATACGATTTTTGGTTGGCGCGGAAAAGTTATTGCCCTTGTTGTACTTGGTGCTGCCGCCCTTGTTCTATTGGCAACGGATGACGCTGCGCCACTCTTAGTGTGTGTTCTTAGTATTCTTTTTGCCATTCAGGCAGTCTCGCGCTTTCTAAAGGAGAAGATAGAAGACGAGGCCTCACCACTGCCAGCAGGTGCACCAGCAGCAGACTGTTTATCTGCAAACATCATTCGCAGCGTTGCTGGCTTACAAGAAATACAAGGCACACAACTTATTCATGCAGCACTCGATTCCGATCGCGGAAAATTTTTAACGGGCGAGATGGCCCTAACATCGGAAGCTATTCTGAAAGAATGCGCCCAAGAGATAGAGGCGATGGATGTTCCATCCTTTGTTACCGGTGCATTTGAACGAGTGGCAGCTCTTGGGGAAACACGTGTTGATGCAAATGCCATCCTCGCGCAGTTGTTTCTTACAACGGCCCCCGGAAAGAAGCTTGTACAACAAGCAGACTTGTCGGAGGATGACTTTAAAGGACTTCTTCACTGGGAATCATTTAAACATCGCTTTAGTTTGGCAGAATCTCCATGGAGTGCCGATGCCTTGCGACGTAACGCATCGCTCGGTCGTTCTTGGGTGATGGGGTACACCAACGCCCTCGACGCCCTTACATCAGAAGTTGATACGGCCCAGCATACTTCAGGCGAAAAGAGTGTGATTATTCATAATGATATTATTGCGCGATCGATGCAGGTATTGGCGCGGAAAGAGCACCGCAATATTCTGTTGCTTGGCCAAATTGGAACAGGCCGCAAAACACTTGTCCGAAATATTGCTGCGGCACTGCGTACATTTGAGCGTGAGAAAAATTTGCCGTTTACACGCGTGTTAACACTTCATACAGAAAAACTTTTATCTGGAACGGGTAACCCCGATGCCTTCTTGCTGAAAGCAATTCGTCGTGCACAAGAAGGAGGCTCCTTTGTTCTCGTCATTCCCGATTTTCCATCACTCTTAAAATCCGCTGATTCAAACCTCCGCACAGTCCTCATGCGTTGCTTGGAGTCTACCGCGTTCAGCATTGTTGGTATTGCAGCCAGTCAGGACTATCACAGCCTTATTAAAGCTGATGTTTCGATTGATACGCAGTTTGAAAAGATTGATGTGGAAGATGCGACGGACGAAGAGACGATGCAGGTTCTCATGGCGCATTACTTTGTCGCGGGTAACCGCAATGTTCAGCTGACGTACAAAGGAATGCGATCCATTATTGATTTGTCAAAACGCTATCTCGCAACAAATGTAGGCATGCCAGGAAAAGCGTTGAGTGTGATGGACGATGCGATTCGTCTTGCAGCAAGTAAAGGAGAGAAATATCTGACGGAGGCACAGGTTCGCGAAATTGTTTCTGTACGCGGAAAGGTGAATGTGCAGAAAGTAAATGACGAAGAGAAAACTCGACTGCTGAATCTCGAATCAATTCTGTCTGAGCATGTAATCGGTCAGCCTGATGCAATTCGTGCGGTCTCAGCAGCCCTAAAACGTGCACGTCTCGATCTATCCGATCGTAAGCGTCCCATTGGTACATTCCTTTTCCTGGGACCTACAGGTGTCGGTAAAACAGAAACAGCAAAGACGCTCGCACGTGAATACTTTGGATCTGTTGATGCAATGATTCGCTTGGACATGAACGAGTACAGCCATGCGGATTCTGTTTTCAACATTACGGGTTCGTCTTCAGGTGGCGAAGGGTTCCTAGCACAGCGCGTACAGGACCGACCATTTTCACTCATCCTTTTAGATGAGATTGAGAAGGCAGATAAGAATGTGCTGAACCTGTTCCTACAAGTGTTAGATGAAGGATTTTTGACGGATTCCCGCGGAGTGCGCACGGACTTCCGCAATACCATCATCATTGCAACATCAAACGCCGGAGCGTTGTTTATTCGCGACTACGTGCGCGATAACGAAACAATTAATGGAAATGTATTCCGTAAGAAGTTGATTGATACCATTCTTCAAGATCGACTCTTTGCACCGGAGTTTATGAACCGCTTCGATGAAATTGTTCTGTTCTATCCCTTGTCACAAAAGAATGCGGAACAGGTTGCCATTCTGATGCTCGATGACATCATCACCGATGTGAAGCGTAAACGCGGTATCGACATAACCATGGAAGCAGATGTTGTCGGTGGACTTGTCGAGCGCGGTTACAGCGTCGAATTTGGCGCACGCGAACTACGTCGTACCATTACTGATATGATCGAAGACTACATTGCAAACTACATGCTCAGCCACGATGTGAAGCGTGGTGACACGATTGTGATTCGGAAAGAGGACTTGAAGTGGTGACTATGTGAAAATGCTATTTACAATGAAAATCATAAATTGTAAAGTATGGTTAACCTATGAATTCAAACTGCGCATCACTCGAGGCAAGAGATGACGTCGGTTACCTCGTAACGGTAGCTAAGCAGCTTCAAATACACGGCCTGCCGCACGATGCAGACCAGATTGTGTTCAAGCTGGAAGAAGTTCGAAACGAACCAAACTCTATTGCCCGACTTAGAGAGGAGGTATCGGGCAAATTCCTTCATTATTTCGAGATATAACAGCTTAACGAAGAGGCTGATCGAGAACGGCGTTGAGCCAGGTGTAGAGGCGGGAGAACATTAGAGAGAGGAAAAGATATAAAGGTATACGATCCTTTTGTGGTTTCGTAACAATCCAACAAAAAATCCCGGGTCTCGTAGGTTCCCGGGATTTATGATTCCTAGCCGAAGGATAACTTTTCATTCCATTAGAATCCCATTCCACCCATTCCTCCATCTCCACCTGGCATTGCAGGCTCTTCCTTCTTCGGAATATCGCTGATTGCAACTTCGAGTGTGAGGAACATAGAAGCAACGGACGATGCGTTCTCTAGTGCAACACGAGATACCTTCTTTGGATCGATCACCATGTCCTTCACAAGGTCCGTGTACTCACCCGTAAGAGCGTTGTATCCGAAGCTCTCTTTGCCGTCGCTGACTTTGGAGACAACGACTTCGCCAGAGATACCTGCATTCTCGGCAATGTTGCGTGCAGGAGATGTAAGGGACTGCATCACAATATCAATACCAATCTTCTCATCAGCATCTTTGGTCGCCTTGTAGAGAGCCTGGAGAGAGGGGATTGCGCGAAGGTACGCAGTTCCACCACCTGGGACTATTCCTTCTTCTGCAGCTGCGCGTGTAGCAGAGAGTGCATCTTCAACACGGTGCTGCTTCTCTTTCTGTTCTACCTCAGTTGCTGCGCCAACTTTAATGACAGCAACACCACCGGTCAGCTTGGCCAAACGCTCCATCAACTTCTCACGGTCGAAGTCAGACTTACTGGAATCGATGTGTGCCTTGATTTCATTGATGCGTGAATCAATTTCAGCCTTCTTGCCCTTACCACCGACAATCAACGTGTTGTCCTTTGTAGCAACGACGCGACGAGCAACGCCAAGGTCTGCGAGTGTGACGTTCTCGAGCTTGAGACCGATTTCTTCGCTGATGAGACGGCCGCCTGTGAGAGCAGCAATGTCCTTCAAAATTTCTTTGCGGCGATCACCAAATGCAGGAGCCTTCACTGCAAGAGCAGAGAATGTTCCGCGCAACTTGTTCAGTACGAGCGTTGCAAGAGCTTCGGCCTCAACGCTTTCTGCAATGATGATAATTTCCTTCTTTCCCTTCTGTGCAACGGCTTCCAGAACAGGAAGCAGCTCTTGAATGGAACTGATCTTCTTGTCGGTAATAAGGATGTATGGATTCTCATAGACTGCTTCCATACGAGCGGCGTCAGTAACGAAATATGCAGAGATAAATCCGTTATCGAACTGCATTCCTTCTACAAACTCTTTTTCGAGTCCGAGCGTCTGACCTGCTTCAACGGTGACCACACCTTCTTTTCCAACAGCCTCAATCACTTCTGCAATGGCGTTTCCAATTTCACTATCCTGAGCAGAGATTGTTGCGACTGCGGCAAACTCCGCCTTCTTGGTCACATCTTTCTTCAACTTACCCAAGAACTTGGATACTTCAGCAACAGCCATATCCATTCCTTTTTTAATAAGGATTGGGTTTGCGCCGGAGCCAAGATGCTTCATACCAGCTTCCATCATTGCATGTGCAAGAACGGTTGCCGTTGTTGTTCCATCACCAGCAGCGTCGTTGGTCTTTGTTGCTGCTTCACGCACTAGCTGCGCACCCATGTTCTCAAATGGATCTTCAAGATCCACTTCTTTTGCAACAGAAACTCCATCCTTCGTAACCATTGGAGCACCATACTTGCGCTCCACAACAACGTTACGACCTTTGGGGCCCATTGTTGCGCGCACCGCCTGAGCGAGCTTTGTAACACCTTTGAAGACCTTATCGCGGGCTTCGTCGCCGAACATCAATTGCTTTGCCATAGTTGAAAAAGGGGAATTGGGGAATGGGAGAAAATCTTATTTGACGATACCGAGAACAGAATCGAGGTGAAGAATCTTCACTTCGACATCTTTTCCGTTCTTATCTTTTAGCTTCACTTCGTCACCTGCATATTTTCCAAACAACACCTTATCACCAACTTTTAGGTGATCATGAGGATTCGCTTTTTCTTCGCCAATGCCTCCTTTACCAAGAGCGAGGATAATTCCTTCCTGAGGCTTTTCGCCTTTTGCGGTGTCAGGAATCACAATGCCGGAAGCGGTAACCTGTTCAGCTTCTAAAGGAAGTATAACAACTCGGTCTCCGAGAGGGTGAATCTCTACGGCAAGTTTTGGAAGAGAGGCGGATGCCATAAGAAAAGAAGGGGAAATTTGTCACTCGTTATTTTAGAGTGATAACAGCGTCAGTCAAGACCTTGCTCACGCGCCATAAAAATCTGAGTCATCTATTTGCTGGTACCAAGTAAGTCATGGACAATCATTTACTATGACAAAGTTGCTCCTCACCATCGGCACATCTGCATTGATGCTCCTCTCGTCTATTCCTGCCCATGCACAAGGAGCAGATCCGGTGAACCGTGGGCCGATGAATATATTTTCTCGCGACCAACTCCAATGCGGAAAAGGATGGAAGATGCGCGGTCTCATTTGGGGAGATCGTCCTGTGTCTGTCTGTATGCTTCGTGTGAAGAAGTCGGGATTTGGTGGACCACTGTAAGGTGAATGATAAAAGAGGGACCGACGTGGCCCCTCTTTATTGCAGTACGCATCGAATGCTAGTTAGTACCCTGACAGCGGAGGGTAATATTCTGGCTGCTAGTGACATGACACATATTCGTTCCAATACCCCCGTCAAAGAAGTTCTCTCCGTTTCCACCTGCAAGTGTGTCATCGCCATTTCCTCCAAGGACAAGATCATTGCCATTCTCACCATTGAGCCAGTCATTACCCGCGTCGCCATATAAAAGATCATTACCGGCTCCGCTGCAGACAGTATCGTTTCCTGCCTTGGCGCCAATAATGTCCTGCTTATTCGTACCAACAATCACGTCGTCCTCATCCGTTCCACGCAGGATGCCATAGTAAGCTATTCCGTTCATCGATCCACCGACGATCACGCCGTCGCTGACGTATACCGTCGCGAGCATGCCGTTACACCATTGTTCAGCAGAACTCATGCTGGAACTGGATGAAATACTCTGTGCTGCAGCGGGTCTTGCCGAAAGAAATGCCGATCCTGCGACACCGAGGAACAATGTACAAACGAGCGCAGATTCCAGAAATGTGTTTGACAAACTTAGTCGCAAAAGATGGTAATCCATACAAAAGTGGGGGGATAAACTAGGACCTGCACTTCGGACGCGGAAAGAATTGACCCCTTACAAAGAATCGGCGTACATTTGGATTCTATGGATCCAATCGTTCACTTTGAACTCCCTGTTGATAACATGGAACGCGCACGAGCGTTCTATAGCTCGATTTTTGATTGGAAGTTAACCGATTGGACGATGCCCGACGGATCCATCTATGTAGGAGTACATACAACGCCTATTAATGAAAAAACGCGCGAACCACTAAAACCCGGCGCCATCAACGGTGCAATCGTAAAGCGCGACGATAAAACGCCTGCCCCCGTCTTTGCGGTGCATGTCTCGTCTATCGATGAAAGAATGGACATGATCCTCAAGAGTGGGGGATCTGTCGTCTCGCCAAAGGTGTCGATCATGGGTATGGGTTTCTATGCCTATGCGAAAGATTGTGAAGGAAACGTCATCGGTCTGTGGGAGGATGCACCGAAGCAGGACTAAGCCAGTATCAGCTTTTTTTTAGGGGAGTCTACTGGAATATTTTCTGTAGGATCAGTCGGGTGCTCCTTCGCACGATCATCATCGTCATTAGACACAAAAACACCTATTCCATCATACCCATCAAAATCCCCCAAGTTATTTATGACGGGTGTTTTGTTCGTTGAGATTGCGAAACTGCTTCGAATGTGCAAACGCTCACATGCATCCTTAATTTCATCGTCCTCTCCAAATTCTCTCCATTTGTTATCCCAGTCAAAAAGTGCAAAAACTGCAGAATCAGTTTCCGGAAGTCGTTCCCTTAAGAGAGGGGGGAAATTTTCCGGTCTCATTGAATAGTAAAAAAAGCCAATATTAACGGCGGCAATTTTGGCGCATCTGTCTTGCTTTTGTATGGCAGAGAGGTGATGTAATTCTTGATTTCGACGTAATTCTCCCTCTAGTGAAGTATCACTTCCGACATAGCTAATGTGAACATTCATGTCCTGCAATTTTCTAAAAAAAGGAAGAAAATCCTCCTCAAACCATTCAATAATATCATTTCCAGTATCCCCTTTATACTGTGATGCCGCTAAAATTTCTTCTCTGGTAATAGAATTGGCTTCAATTGCTGTTCCAAGTTTTTCTGGGATTGGAAGGGCAAGATGGCTAAAACAATCCTGATTCCGTTGCAAAAATGATGTAAACCCGGGATCGTGGCTGCCAGCCATTTTACGTACATCAAAGAATACGTACGCATTCCGAACAAATAGCCCCTGAACAAACTCGTCGAGATCCTGATGATTCTCAAGAATTTCATCGTCCATTAGTGTCTTTTCTTCTGCTCGCAACGGAATACCGCTCATTGCGTTTGCCATAACATGCATTTCTACATCCTTAGTTATATTTGCATCCTTCACAAAATACTGAAGCAAATTTTTTCGTCTCTGAGTTGATAGATCATCCTCAGTCTCTTCCATCAGCCACCAGTACCACTTTTCGCGATGCTCAGGATTGATCTGTCGTAATGCTTTAGCTGCAATACTTTTCTGAGCAGCAGATGGCTCGAATGATCCCAATTCTAGTAATGCACCGGAAATTCTTTCCTTCCCATCTTCTATCTGCTCATTTATTGCAGCAGCAAGATAATCTGACAAAATTTTCAAGCACTCGCCCGAAAAAATTGCAGCTCCTTCAGCACTTTTTGGCAGCGCCAATGACAACTGTCCAATGAGTTGCTGAATGTCAGTACGTGAATGAAGTGCCGGGTTCACCTCTAGCTGCAATCCCACTGCTTCGATGCACCCGCGCAGCTCCGGTGTAATGATGCGAAAGTCAGGACGATTCTGCAGTGCAATACTCAAGGGAGAATATTGTTCTTGTGGCCAAACAAACTGCGAAACAAGGGAAAGACGATATTTTAGTTGATAATCGACTATTTGCTGCGTATCGATGCTCGTGATCAAAAGTATTTGGCTTCGAGTGATAGATCTCTCGCGCGAAATAATAAAAACAGCATTTGCAGCTAGTAGGCGATCAGCATCTGACTGCTGAGGGTCTGAAAGTATACTAATATGATAATCGAGCTGGTCTGCCATAAAGAAGGGCAGAATAATATAAGGTTGATTTCTGTCAATATGGTGCCGATGAGAGGACTTGAACTTTCGCCACATCGGCATGAGCACCAAAAGATCAAAATGCATCCGACTCGGTCAGATAGTTTTTCAACCATTCTTTTCCAGAACCAGACTTAAGGTATTTTTCCTTATCCCTTGCTTCCTGTCGAGTAGAGAAATGTTCTGTATAGACAAGTAAAAAAGGTCTATATGAACGAGTTGTTTGCTCCTTACCGTCTTGGTGCTGCTTAACCCTCCTTTCAAGGTTATTAGTTATGCCGACATACAAATACGGCCTAATAGAGCTCCGGAGGACGTAAACAGAATACATGTTATGAGAGCGTACGCGCCTGCCTGCCGGCAGGCAGGTCTTCCATTTCGCCACATCGGCTTGTGTGTAGCCGGGGCATTCTAGCAAAGCCATTCATTCCAGCAACCGCCTGCTTTATACTGCGGCTGTGCTTTCCTCTATTCGCATCCGGCCGCTTGAGTGGGCGTTCATTGCGCTCATCATCTTTTCTATCCTGTGGAGAGGCGGCAAAAGCATTGATGCAACGTGGATTCTGACCGGTGTAACGTCTCTTATTGTCCTTTGTTCATGGCTTGCGGATCGGTTTGATATGTACGCAAGTTCCGATCGGTCATCGGCCGGTGTTGTTCCTGCATGGCTACGCATCACGCTTATTGCAACCGTCGCATGGACAGCAATGAGCTATCTCACATCGGAAGCAAAAAACTACGGTCTCGATGAGGTTCTGCAAACAGGATCGTACGCGCTTGCCTTCTTTATTATCATTCGGCTCCGCGAGCGGGGACAGACCGAGTGGATTGGAGCACTTCTTTCCCGTGTCATTGCCATCAGTGGCATTGTCGCGAGTGTTATAGGATCTGCCATTTATGTTCTGCAACCAGTCAGTCGATTTAGCGGAACATTCTTTGACGCACGTTTTCATACCGACTACTGGCCAAATGCGTGGGCAGAGTTTCTTCTCATCGCTTTACCATTAACACTCGTCTGCATTCTTCTATCAGATAAGCGCAAACTCTGGTGGTCCGCAGGAGGAGGGCTACAGCTTGCAGCGTTATATTTAAGTTTTTCCCGAGGTGGCATGCTCTCGTTTGGCGTGGAATGCGCACTCCTTGGAATAATGATCTTCCTCTATTGGACCAACGCACGTCCGCGATTGTCGTCGCGCTCGCTCCTTCCAATGTTCGTCGCAGTCGTTACTGCGATTATTCTCGTGTTTTCGCTTAATGCTGCGCGAACACAGCAATACGATTTGGAGTCTTTTACGGAAAAGGTGACGTTCACGGCATCGGAGGGGAAGTCTTCGGTAAACGAACGAGCCCAGTTTTGGCAGGCAGCTACGTCGATGACCCTTCAACGTCCAGTGTTTGGCTGGGGTCCTTACAGCTTCCGCTTCATTCAGCCGGAAACAATGACATCTGTGCTTGCAACGTCCGATCATCCGCATAACGCGTTTCTAAAGATGTCTGCAGAGCGGGGAATTCCCGCGGCTCTTCTCTATGTCTTCTTTATAGGAAGCATTCTGGGCTACGCCGTTTTATCTCTTCGGTACGATGCGACGTCGATTGTAAAAGTAGGGTCGTTGCTCGGTGTAGTAGGCGTCCTTGCTCACATCATGATCGATTATAACCTCCAGTTCACAGGCGTTGGACTCCCATTCTTTTGTCTTCTTGCACTTCTTGCTCCGCTCCAAAACAGTGCAGGATTGCCGACAGCTTCATTTGGTCGATGGAAGCGCCGTCGCAGATTGAATGATACGACTGCTGTGGTTGCTGCTCTTCTTTTATTCATTGCAACATGGGAAGGGGCATTCCTTGTCACGTCATCACTTGGACGAAGAGCGGCTGCTCAGGCAGATTCAGTAAACGCCATCAAGTGGTACAACCTCTCGAAGATGGAATTATTCAGTCGCGATTTACTACTCAGTGAAGCGCAGATCAAAGCTGCCTCCGGTGACAACGAGGGTGCGCTTGCGTCACTTGATCGGTATCAACCACTCAACCCACACGATTCTCGTGCATGGAAAATTCGCGGATCCGTCCTTCTATCACTTAACCGAACTGCAGATGCGATGAGCGCCTTGGAACAAGCATACGAAGGTGGCAAATATACAGATGTCGGTATTTTACGATTGCTTCTTCAGACCTCCGCACAGAATCCGTCAGCGTCGTACCGTGCGCGTAAAACAGAGTTCGATGCACTCTTTATTGCCTACGCCGATGCTATCGGTGCCAATACACACTTCATTGCGTTGTCGGATAACGTAGAAGAGCTCCAGCAGGTAGCTCGCATTCTCGGCCGTCTCTTCCCATCCGACGCCGATCGGTATCTGACGATTGCACGAGAGGCACAGGACCACGCTCAAACAGAACGTGCGGCGTTCGCAGCACGTCCGCCAGGCACTCTCTGGTAAGATTGTGATCACTATGATCATGCGTCTCACTCTCATGTGTTCCGTCCTTCTTCTGTGCGGCTGCGGTATTTTTTCTGATGATGTACAGATCGATTCAGAGGGTAAACACCAAGAATTACCAATGATGATGCCGCAAGGCCAGCAGGGTTACGGCACTCATGGCAGAGAGGTTACCATGGGCTATGGAGCGTTAAGCGGAACAGGGGGCATGAATGCCAATGGAGTTGCTACAGCGCATTTTATGCAGGACGAAAGCACCATTATTGGACTCCAACTAAACATTGAAGCTGCCCCGGAAAACTTCTTCTACGAGGCATGGGCCGAGACAGCCACAGGAGCGAGAATTAGCCTTGGGCACTTGCATAACCCCTTTAATGATGTCCGTCACCAGTTACGACTAGAGACCCCTGCGGACCTGCGTGGTTTCCCTATTGTGCGCATTACAAAGGAGGCTGATGACGGGGATCCGACACCCTGGCAAACAGTAGCAACTGGTATTCTTAAGCAAATACGGCGATAGAGGTGTCAACCACCTGTTTTTACGCCAAAAAATCCGCCCATCTCTTCTCCTGATTCCTGCTCCTCGGATGACGGTTACGCTCTTGCGAGCGACGGTAAGGTTCACTGCTCTCGTCCGTCTACGATTACCGTAGAGTGGGGAGACTCATCACCATACTCAAGGAGAGGAAGGTGATGAACGCTGCGTGCATAAACACCAGCTGCAGTGAAGCTTTCTGAGTGGGTTGCTTCACGTTATTCATAGTATGTCCCCGGAGGGACGCAGGGGAGTGTACGGAGGAAGGCTTTGTTGTCCAGTCACTATTGACTCATTCTGGTGAACATTCGAAATACTATTTCATGTCCCATAGCGGTATTAGGCGCTTCTTTAAGGTATGTATGGAGTTTGTCTATTTTGCATACTGTATAAAAAATGTGATCAAGAATGTTACTTTTTATAATTTTGAGTAATTGCTTAAATCGTAAATTGTTTTCTTTTATACATATAAAAGGCAAACCGGCAGAGAAATGAATGTGCGTATTTCGAGCATTAAGATTCCCTCTAATATTCTCGCAGTCTTTGTGAATTCACCTATGCTTTCGCCATGGATCGACTTCTGACACTCCTGACATCATTCGTCCCAACCGATCTCACACCAGGATATGCGCGTGAATTCCATGCAGCCGTTCGCGCAGCTATTGCCGATGGCAAACTGACCGAAGCAGAGATTGCAGATCTGGAACGCAGAAAAGAACAACTAGGCTTAAGCGATGAAGCGCTAAACACCATTCGCCAAGATTTGTATGTTGAGGCATTTTCCAAAGCAACGGAGGATGAGCAGGTTACCGAGGAAGAATGGGAAGAGCTTGAGCATATTCAGGACTATCTCGATCTACAGGATGTGGACATTGCTGCCACAAAGCGCGAGTTATACCGAATGAGAATTCTCAGTGAAATTCAAAAAGGAAATTTACCCGTCATGCAGCAAGAGACATTTGCCGCCGATAATGACGAGCTCATCCATTGGGCTGAACCAGTTGATGCACTCAAGACACAAGGTAAGGGCGCAGTCATGCAGAGTTCGACGTTATTTAATACAGCAGGCTGGACACGCACTGATGGGGGACTGCTAATCATCACATCGAAGCGTGTTGTACTAACGGCTGCCCAGACACACTCCTGGAGTTATCGCCGCGTTCTTGCAGTTAAACCCTATGTGAATGGAGTGCTTTTATCGGTCAATCGGGAACCTGCGCTTTTCCTTCGATATACTCAAAAAGGGAATCATAATGTGGTCGGAAGCGTTCTTTTGGCACTTTTGCAACGTTCTAGCAGCACCAAAGAGCTGTCGGAACAGGAAAAAGAGTGATACACTACCGCGTCAATGCATCCATCCCCCGACTCATTCGACGGCCACGGCATTTCGCCGGAAATTCTCGCTACCTTGTCAAAGCTAGGTTACACCACGCCCACGCCCATCCAGCATCAGGCGATTCCTTCTGCAACAGAAGGGAAGGATGTAATCGGTATTGCTCAGACGGGAACGGGTAAGACATTGTCGTTTGCCATTCCGATGATTCAGAGTATTCAGAAGAAAGGAGGAAATGGATTGATTGTTCTTCCGACACGCGAGCTTGCTATGCAGGTCGATGAAGCATGCCGCAAGCTGGGACAATCTCTTGGCATTCGCACGGCGGTTCTTATTGGAGGAGCGTCGATGAACTTGCAGCGCGACATGATTCGCCGCAAACCACATATTGTTATTGCCACACCTGGTCGTCTTATCGATCACCTTGAACGCAAAACCATCACATTGAGTGGTGTAACGGTTCTTGTCTTAGATGAGGCAGATCGCATGCTCGATATGGGATTTGCCCCACAGATCAATAAAATTCTTGCGGTCGTCCCCGAGAAGCGCCAGACAATGTTGTTCTCCGCCACAATGCCGGAAGATATTGCGCGTATTGCATCGCATCATATGAAGTTGCCATTGCGTATTGAGATTGCACCAGCAGGAACAACATCGGAGCGCGTGCAACAGGAGCTGTTTATTGTGCACCGTGATGAAAAAATCAAACTGCTCGAGGCGCTGCTCCGTGAAGAGCCAGGTACAGCTCTTGTATTTAGTCGAACAAAATACGGTGCAAAAAATATTACAACCAAAGTGAAGGCGATGGGATTCACCGTCGCGGAAATTCACTCAAACCGCTCACTTGCACAACGCATTGATGCTCTAAACGGATTTAAGAACGGAAGATATATGGTGCTTGTTGCAACCGATATCGCATCACGCGGTATCGACGTTACAGGTATCGGACTGGTTGTGAACTACGATCTCCCAAATGACCCAGGCGATTACGTCCACCGCATTGGTCGCACCGGACGCGCAGGACGCGAAGGTCGAGCTGTGTCCTTTGCTATGCCCGATCAGAACGCAGAGTTGCAGCGCATTGAAAAGTTGATTCGCACGCAAATTCCACGTGCAGGACTGCCAGAAGGACTCACTCCTGCAAACCTCGCTGGACCAGCACGCCGTCCGTCCCACAGTGTGTCATCGGGTTCTGTGCGCTCACGACCACAAAAGAAAAAGTGGCGTGTCCATCGGACAGGAGGAAGATAAATCCTGCCATTCCGAAGCTCATCAATAATTGTTGTGCTAGTATTTGCCCATGCTTACAGAAGGACAACTGGCACCGACGTGGACAGGAACCGATCAGCATGGAGAGAAGCGATCATCCACTGAGTTTGCAGGCTCTATGCTGCTTGTTTATTTTTATCCAAAAGATGATACGCCTGGATGTACGACAGAAGCATGTGGTCTACGCGATACGTTTCCTGAACTTCGATCGAACAACGTGCACATTGTTGGTGTAAGTGCAGATGACGCACAAAGCCATCAAGCATTTGCGAAGAAGTATAATCTGCCATTTAGTCTCATTGCAGATACGGACAAATCGATCATCAATGCCTTCGGAGTATGGGGAGAGAAATCAATGTACGGAAAAAAGTATATGGGCATTCTTCGTACATCATTTCTTATCGATGCTTCTGGTGTTATTCGAAAAGTATATGAAAATGTTAAACCTGCCGATCACGCAGCAGACATTCTTCGTGATACTCAGAGGCTTGCGTGACAGAAAACGGAAACACGGTACAATAAGGGTGATAGTTTCTTCTCCCAGATTTCCATGGCCTCCAAGCGCTCACCTTTTCTCATCGGCATTGTCGTTGTTGTCATTGCCCTAGCTCTGTGGATTTTCTCGTCGTATAACAATCTCGTAACCGCAAGTGAGTCACTCAACAATTCCTGGAATCAGGTAGAAACACAGTATCAGCGCCGATTTGATTTGATCCCGAACCTTGTTTCGACGGTGCAAGGTGCAGCTGACTTTGAGCAGGAAACACTGACGGCTGTAACAGAAGCTCGCACACAGTGGCTGAATGCTCAGGCATCGGGTGATTTGAACGATCAAGTTCGCGCGACAGAGCAGACAGAATCCGCTCTTGCCCGCCTTCTTGTCACCGCAGAAGCCTATCCAACGCTCACCGCTACACAGAGCTTTGAGAACCTGATGGTTCAATTGGAAGGAACGGAGAACCGCATTTCTACAGCACGCCGCGACTATAACGACATGGTTCTTTCTTATAACCTCGTTGTTCGTCGGTTCCCAGGAAACATTGCAGCAATGCTCTTCGGCTTTGATGTCGCAGAAGGATTCAACGCAACTGCCGGCTCAGAGAACGCACCATCCGTCGAATTTGATTAATGCGCAGACTCTCGTTTCTTAGTGTAGGCCTTCTCTCACTGCTTCTTATCCCAGCTGCATTCGCGCAGTTCGTAGTTCCAGTCAACGACGGATTTGTGACGGATACGGTTGGCTTACTTTCTCCCGATGATGAAGCACAACTTGAGCAAGACCTTCAGCAATATCAGCGTGAGACGAGTAATGAGATCGCCATTCTGACCCTTCAAACGCTCAGCGGATCTGATGTCTCGGAAGTTGCAGTGGAGATTGGCCGCAAATGGGGCGTTGGAACAGAGAAAGACAATGGCATTCTCATGCTCGTATCATATGACGATCGACAAATTTGGATTGCGACAGGATACGGACTTGAGGGGGCAGTACCTGACTTGGTTGCTCATGGAATTGCTGAACGAGACATGACGCCATACTTCCGCGATGGCGAGTATTATCAAGGGTTGCAAGCAGGTGTTGATGCGCTGAAGAAACACATTGGTGGTGAATACACCGCCGAGCGATATGACGAAGAAACAGATGTCTCTGGTGCATGGCCGTGGCTTTTATTCTTCCTGTTTATTGTTTTTGATTTTCTTGCCGCACTCTTTGCACGTAGTAAATCTTGGTGGGCTGGTGGCATTGTCGGTGGTGTCGCAGGCATCTTCCTTACGGCACTGTTCTCCTGGTGGGTAAGCATTCCTATTCTTGTCTTGCTAGGGTTGTTGTTCGATTACATCGTGTCAAAGAAAGGTCCGCGTAAAGGTGGTGGATGGCGAGGCGGTCCTGGCGGGGGATTCGGTGGCTTTAGTGGCGGAAACAGCTCACGAGGCGGAGGGTTTGGTGGGTTTTCGGGTGGGTCCTTTGGAGGAGGTGGGGGCGGCGCCAAATGGTAGATTGTCGAGATTCTGCTTGTTCGCCAAATAAAATCGGTTATCGTTCATATATGCATCTTCTTTTTGCACTCGCGATTCTTTTTGCCCCAACAGCAGTATTTGCGGAATCGCTCCAGGCGACATCCGTTCCCGCATCGCTCAGTAGCATTCCTCAGGGTGCGCAACGGGTGACAATGCTTACCATTCAACTGGAAGCACCATGTGGCACTGATGTAACAATTGAGCAAATTGCCCTTCGACACACAGGGCTAGGATCCGCTTCGGACCTCCCGCGCGTCTATATCATGGAAAATAGTAAACGCGTATCGAATGCGCAAAGCTTTTCCGGTCGAAGTAGAACGGCCACTCTTCGTCCTCGAGGAGTCACCATAAAAGCATGTAGCAAGCGCACCCTCACAGTAGCTGCTGACTTTGCATCAGATGCGGCAGCAGGTGGCGAGCACCGTGTTGTCCTTGCTGGCATCACGACTGACCAGGGGGCGGCAACGATTACCACAACTGGCGTAGCATCTCCCGCCAGAGCGACTCCGAGCACAACGGGCACCATTACTGTTGAATATCTGCCATTGCATTCGACCGTTCGTTACGGAAACAATAGAACCATTGCACGCATACGCTTAAGTGCCGATGGTGAAGCAGATCAGCTCATTCAGGAAATTATTCTGACGAATGATGGTAGCGCTCAAAATACCGACTTGCTCGACTTAGAATTGATGGACGGAACCTCTGTGCTTGCAGAGCGCGGTGAACTCGATGGTGATCGCGTACATTTTATTCTGGAAGAACCATTGAGTATTGGCAGAAGCGCATCAAAACTTCTTACTGTTCGCGCCGATGTCCGAGCTAGTGTAAAGCGCACCATTCGCCTTATTGTTGATGAGCCTTCTGACATCATTGCAGAGCCGAAACAACGAGGACGTCAATAAACGACGAAATCAACTGCATATTCTGGCGGAAAAGAGGTGAATACGGCACACTGCTTGCCACAGATGAAGAGATCCGGATTCATCATCGTACTATGCGCTTTTGCGCTTGCTTCCTGCGTCCGCCCGGGTGATCTTCCAGCGGAAGACGTGCTCATGCGTTCGTCCGTTGCAAATAGGGGATTAATATCTGCACGATTCTCCGTTCACACACAAGTAAGCAATGATAAAGGATTGGACGGATTTATTGATACCGATGGACTGATGCAACAAGGTGGCCGTCAGTTGCGCATGAACATCACCACCTCTGGAAAAACCACAGATGGAATGGCATGGAATGGAATTGGAGAGATGATCGTTCTGTCCGAGAACGAGGTCTATATGAATATCCACGAAGCGAATGCTGTTCCACCACATCCACTTCTTCTTCTCCCTGCGTTTACACAGGTCATTGGAAAGTGGATGCGTCTTCCGGCGCCAGATCAAATCACCCCATCCGAAACACTCACGCCAGATCCACGATTACTTCGTTTACAGTCAGATGTCATTCGTGTTGTTCGTGATAGGGGAATCGTGAACTTAGATGGTCGCGACGCCTACCGATATGATGTGGAGGTTGATCCCGTACGTCTTGCGTCATTCGTTCAGGAAACTGCCGGCGATGCATCCACCACACAGTCTCTCCTCGCTCAATTTGCAGATATTGAAGCAAAAGGAGAAATTTGGATTGATGCAGAAACATTCCTTCTCACTCGTGCAAATTGGAATGTTGCCCTTCCTCAGATGGGCGATTCAACAGAGCTGACCATTCAAATGCAACTCAGCGATATTGGCATTCAGGCTCCAATAATTGCACCATCACCTGTCGAGCCATTGCCCGAGATTCCACTTCTTCCTCCGCCTGAAGCAAGCTTTATGCTTGAGCTATAAACCATGGAGCAGAATTCTACAGTCGACGGCGTCATTCCTCCCGAGGCACCAAAAGTGGTTCCTCTAATCCCAGTTCCTGCTGCGTCAACACAGTGGAAGTTGTTGGTCGCTCTTCTTCTCGGCATTCCGTATACGATCTATATTTTCTGGTGTCTCTTTCTTCTTTCAAGCCTTCCCTCTGCAACGGCATCGGACACATTTATTATGATCGGCGTTGTGTCAGCAATTCTGGGTGGAATTGTTCTGCTCGCAATTGCCTACATCATCTTCATGCGCATCGGCGTTTCAAAAGCACTTCCGAATGCGAAGCTAATGGCGCTTATTAAGCTTGGAGTCTTTGTAGTGCCAGGCATTCTCTTGTCTGCCGCTACTGGCTATATGATTAGTAGAGAGCCGCAGTTGAGTATTGCAATTACGAGCCCTACATCAACCGAGCAGTTTGTCGCACCATTAACGATGACATTTAGCGTTGCCGATACTGTCGCACTCCTGCAGTCGCGCGGATTCAATCCTATTCAATATGCATGGGATATTAACGGTGATAACCAAGTCGATCAGCAAACACTGAGTCCTGAATTAACCGCTACGTATGATCGCGAAGGGATTAAAACTATTCGCGTCGTCATGAAAGCATCTGATGGAAGTACACGCGACGCATCTCGTAGATTTTTGATTAGTAAATCGGTGTTCTCTGTCACCCCATTGCCAGCAATTGTAGAACGGCCAGTGGTCTTCAGTCTTGCTCAGCTTTATCCGCAATCTGAAACGGTTCGATCTGTCTCGTGGGATTTTGATGGAGACGGTACCGCCGATGATGAAGGCACAGGATTGCAAACATCGTTTACGTATCTAAATACTGGCACCTTTAATGTCTCCGCCGTCGCCTCGCTCGCGAACAATACACAAATTCGTTATGAGCGAACCATTACCGTTCAAGAAGAGCCACCATTGCCGTTTCCTGTAACACTAAATTCTCAGCCAAATAATCTCATTGGAACGGCACCGTTTGCAGCACTATTCTCCATTGAAACATTAGAGCCAGTTCACAGTGTTCAGTGGGATTTCGGCGATGGCCAAAAAGGGGAAGGGCAGCGCGCGACACATACATTTACGCGTAATGGCAGCTATGCAGTAGTTGCACGCGTGCGCTCACAGAGTGGAGTTATTGCCGAAGTAAACACTCTCGTAAAAGTAGTTGATGAATTACGCGTCAACGATCTGCGCTTTGAAGGCTCACCTCAAGTTCAATCAAATAAAATAACGGGAGAAGTTCCACTGACGTTGGATCTGCGTCCTATTACCCAGACACCATTTGTCGATTTCGTGTGGGAAGCACCAGATGCCACCGAGATTGGTTCCACCGACAACAGACTGCAGGCAATTTATCGCCGTCCAGGCACTTACACGGTCACACTCGTCGGACAGGATCAGGAGAATCATGTGCTGCGCCTTCCAATCGAAGTGCAAGTAAATCCACCATCGTCCGTTATCACGTTCCAGATGAGTCCCGAGACAGGCATCGCTCCGCTCACCGTTAAGTTTGATGCCTCTGCATCGGAAATTCCTGGCGAAGAGATTACCGGATTTATTTGGGACTTCCGTGATGGATCGGAAGAAGAATACGGCGGTGCATTTAGTCAGCACGTGTTTACACGACCCGGAACGTACACCGTGAATCTTACTGCGCGTACTACGAGCGGTAAGCAACAAAGTACAACTCGAACACTGGTTGTTCGTGCGCCAACGCTTCAGCCACGCATTCTCGCAAGCAGACTATCTGGTCCCGCTCCGCTCACTGTTGTATTCGATGCATCACCATCGTCTGGAGTCATCTCTACGTATGAGTGGAACTTCGGCGATAATACACAGAATGATGGAATGCAGGTTGAGCACACGTTCCTCGACGCAGGATCCTATACTGTTGTGCTGACCGTCCGAGACGCTGCCGGTGCGACTAGCTCCACTACTGCCACTATTACCGTTCAATAGCCTATGAAGAATCAGAAAACCATTGTTCGCACCTTTGCCATCCTTGGACTCTTGGCCATCGTACTAGGGGCAATCCTGCCCGCAATCCAGTTTTAAAGCCTGTCGCGCGAGTAGAGGAGTTGCTAGTATGGATCCATGCGACACGGGTTTTTGCTTATCGATAAGCCAACCGGGCCTACCAGCCACGGTGCCGTTGCTATGGTCCGCCGCCAATTATCGGAACGTGATATTGGCCATCTTGGAACACTTGATCCTGCCGCATCGGGTTTGCTCGTGTTAGCAGTTGGAAGCAAAGCTCTCAAAATAATTGAATTGTTTTCGAACCTTACAAAAGAGTACGACGCCGGCGTGCAATTTGGCGCAGTGAGCAGTACATACGACAGTGAAGGAGTGATGGAAGATGTGCAGACAAAACCAGGATGGGAAGTTCCGAGTGAAGAATTAATTCGACGATTAATTATTGATCGATACACCGGAAAAGTTCGCCAGATTCCACCAGCATTCAGCGCCATACATGTGAACGGTAAACGCGCACATGAACTTGCGCGCAGCGGACAGGACGTAGAAATTCCCGCACGTGAGGTACACATTGAGAAATGTACTGTCACACGTTACGCCTATCCAGAGCTTGATCTCCATGTGCACTGCGGAAGTGGAACATACATTCGCTCGCTCGCACACGACCTGGGGCAAGATCTTCGCTGTGGTGCGTATCTATCGGCCCTCAGACGAACAAATGTTGGAGAGTGGTCAGTTGACGATGCCGTCGCCCCAGACGCTGCAAAATGGACTGATGTGATTCCATTGAAGGAAATTCTCGCGCAATACCCAAAGGTCGAAATTACTGATGCCGAATGGGAAGATGTTCGCCATGGGCGTGCCATTAACCATTCTATCGAGGATCAGACGTTTGCCTGGCATAATGACCTGCCTGTGGCGTTATTGGTGCCCACAGAACACGGTTGCCGCCCGCGAAAGGTTCTGTAAAATACGCTCACCGTGGATTCCGATCATATAGATCGGCCCCACGCGTCTTTCACATCAATGGATCGGTAGCTCAGTTGACCGACGAAGCGCTTGCGCGAGTCGTAATCAGAAAACCGAGCTCAGTCCGTTACGTGTACTATCATCTCTTTCAAACCATGGATCGGTAGCTCAGTTGGTAGAGCAGGAGACTCTTAATCTCTTGGTCGTGGGTTCAAGTCCCACCCGGTCCACCACAATAGTATCTATGTCTCAAGCTCCGGTACCGAAAGTTGGCATAGGAGTATGTGTCGTCAAGGATAGAAAAGTGCTTCTTGGTAAACGTAAAAATTCTCATGGAGACGGCACCTGGTCCTTCCCAGGAGGCCATCTTGAGTATGGAGAATCATGGGAAGAGTGTGCTGCAAGGGAAGTAATGGAAGAAACTGGAGTGAGCATCACAAATATCCAATTCGCCACTGCAACGAATGATATTTTTGAAAAAGAGAGTAAACACTACATAACCATATTCATGATTGCTGATTACAAATCTGGTGAAGTGCAAAATATGGAACCAGAAAAATGTGAGCGCTGGGAATGGTTTGAATGGAATCCTGATACATTCCCATCTCCGCTATTTGTGCCACTGCAAAATCTGGTGAAGAGCGGATGCGTACCGTTCAACTAAGCTTTATTCGATGTTCTGAGTAATAACTGTATCTTTTCTCGCAAACTCCTCTTTCAACTTCTTCGGAATCGCTTTGTACGTCGAGATCACAGGATCATCAATAACGCGTCCATCGGCATATGTCACGACATACTCCCATCCAATTTGATTGATACGCAGTGGCTTATCCTTAAATGATTCACTCTCACTAGAGTCCGATGCAAAGAATGGTCCATCTAGCTTTACCGTACGACCATCGGATGCGCCATACAGTTCTACATAAGCTTGTGTCTCGCCACCATGCGCAATCATGACAATGGGAGAACTTGTATCATTCTTAAACACAAAGTCCTGTTTCGGAGCATAAACTGTCGCATCAAGACCAACGCCGAGCTTCTCGTAATACGTCACATACAAACTATGATTCGCGCGCTTAAGAATAGGAAGACCAGCCATCAACACCGCGCGATACAATGTCGTTGTTGATTGGCAGATGCCACCGCCAGGTTCGGAAACCAGTGCGCCACCACTCTTGATGACTAGTGCATCTTTCCAACCCGATGTATTGGCCATTGTTGCATTGAATGAGAATTCCTCTCCCGGTTGAATGACCAACCCATTAAGGTGCTCGTTCAATGCTTTGCGGACATTCGCTGCACGACCGATGGGGGATCCAGTGAAATCCGATTCTCCACGAGAGAGCAAAGGTAACTGTAATACTCCTGATGCGGTCATCAAAAACAACACTGGCTCCTGATACTCCGCATCAAGTGTTATCGATTCTTCGTTGTTTTCAAATGCATGAACAATTGCTTCTGCAACGGTGAACGGATCGATGCGATACCCTGCTTGAGGATTTCCTTCAATAGAAATAGCGGTATGACCCGCTGCCTTAGACACTGCACCTGCGTGAATGACGGACTGCAAAAACTCTGATTGATGCTCATCGACATACTGTCTGATTGCACGAGCATCGACGACGAACGATGAAGAACGTTCATCGAATCGAAGCCAACCAGGATGAGATGCCAGTGAAAGCTGAACCGATGGGGGATTGCGACCAGCTGACGACGTATCGATAAACTGAATGTTTACAGATCGTGCCAGTAGTTCTGCACGTCGATCCATCACTTCATTCACATTCTCCGGTGTGATATCCAATCGTTCTGAAACCCGATGTGCAGCGCTTGTAGGCACTGGCTTCACGGTGACATCAATTGGTTCTTCCTCGGCCCATACAACAGATGCTAATGGCAGCAGAAGGAGAACGAACGCGAATGAAGCGCCGATCTGTATCTGCCGATAGCGAATGTTAGGGAACATTTGGTGTTGCAGCCGCTGCAGCAACTTCCTGAGAAATAGGTTCAGATGACAGAAGCGTGATTCCAGGAGTGCCAGCGTATTTGCGCTTAACGGACGAAGGGAATCCTTTAACGTACGTAGAGATAATTGGACGTGATTTGATTGTTCCGTCAGCGTACGTGACAGTGCTCTGCCAACCGATTTCATCCCATGCAAGAGGACGGATAGTCTTCGGACGACCAGGTGTCGTATTGAAGTACGGTCCATCAAGTGCCACTGCGCGATTATCGTCATAGCCATACATACGTACGTAGACGAGATCACCGACGGTATATGACTGGACAATAATGTCGCCCGGTGTGTCGTTGACGAACGACATGTCGTGCACGCCAGGGAAAACTGTCGCATCAAGACCTACACCGTATGGTTCGTAGTGATCCACAAACATGCTGTGGTTGCGGTCGTACGTAATAGGCAATCCAGCAAGCAATGCAGCACGGTACACCGTGGTCGCAGCCTGACAGATACCTGCACCTGGAGTGAAAGCTGTACCACCTCCGAACAGTCCCATGCCTTCTTTCCAACCTTTTGCCAGTGTTACAGGAACATCAAGGGTATCGACAAAGGAGAATTGTGCGCCTTTTCTAATAACAATATTGTTCACACGTTCATCAATTGCTTTGTGCACGTTCCACACACGCTCTTCTGGAGAGTTAGAGAAATCAGATACACCCTGAGCAATTAAATCGAGTGTCTGTAATTTTCCATCAACCATCATTTGAACAGATCCAGAACCATATTCCTGTGTAACAGAAATCTCTGGTTGACCATTACGCATGGCAGTGGTGATAGCATCAGCCAGATCATCAATGTCATAGATGTATCCGTCTCGCGCAATCGGAAGATTGGTTGCACGCACAACACCATCTCTATCGGTATATGTTTCACCAAGTACAATCGATTGTCGCTTCTGAAGGCCTGGGAGAAGATCTTCGTCAATGTACTGTGTGAGAAGATCTGTGTTCAGCACAAACGTCGCCGATGCCCATGTGTTTCGCATTGTCAGCAATTCCGGATGCTTCGCAAAGTCGAGTGTCCATAATCCCTCTGTAGCATCAGGGTGATTGGGATCGGTAACACGAACAGTCACCTGCATCTTCATGATGCGAGTACGATCGTTCAAAGACTCAGTCAGGTGCGCAATACCAGGCACTGCTCTTCCTGCTGCCTCAAGTCTGCGCTGCAAACGCTTGGCAACCTGAGAGCCATTCATACCTTCCACACTCGCGCTGCACGAAGAGCAACGAGGTGCTGTAGTCTCACCAGATCCACTCGCAGCGCTGTGAAATTCCGTCTCTTGCGATGTCCCGAAAGACTGAAGTGTATAAGAAACTATTCCACTGATTCCTGCAACTGCTAAAATTGCAGAGAAAACCAGGTTCCTGTGTGTTTTGTATTTGTTGTTCATATTCGTAAATATTATACAACATTTTATGAAATATTGCAAATATTTACTGGTGTCTTGGAGAGGCCGCTCGAACCATGACACCCTTCGACCGGGCTCAGGGTGACACCAGGTTTAAGCTCGAATATTTTTCTGCACAAAGACAGAAGCTGCCGCTGCAGATGTAATGCCAAACAGGGCAATTACATCAAGAGGAAATCCCGTAGATGGAAGCTCACCAATAACAGCAACACCTGCAACCTGCGTTCTGCTATCAAGAGTAATGGTTCGAATATCATTCCCTTCGACGGTAGAAACCAGAGAGATAGTTGATCCGGATGGTGCACTCTCAGCAATACCAAGCATGATGGACGTGGTCCATGCCTTGCCAGCGTCTAGTGGCGGCAGTATCCAACGAACAGTTGATGCATTCGCAATTGTTCCACCACCATTATTGAGAAGCGTGGCGACAGCAGAGTCATAACGAACTTGCACAATTGCATCGTTGATTGTTGACGATCCTGTGTTACGAACATTTAAGGAGAAACGAACGCGTCCACCAGGAACAACTTCTGCTGTATCAGGGACAACAGAAAAGGTGACACCAACATTTTGCGATGGTGATGAAGAACGCGTAGAACGTGTTGATGATCGTGAAGAGGAAGAGCTACTTTTTCGCGAAGAGGAGCCATTATTCGCAAGCACGCTCGTTGTGTCCGTTGCAGACGCATCTCC
The DNA here is from genome assembly GCA_044228075.1 of Candidatus Peribacteraceae bacterium. Taxonomy (GTDB): domain Bacteria; phylum Patescibacteriota; class Gracilibacteria; order Peribacterales; family Peribacteraceae; genus JAKQEM01. The sequence continues at coordinate 19,590 of JBGAVO010000005.1, read as the reverse complement.
AGCAAATGCTTGTGCTGTCAGCAAATAATAATCTGGTGCAGAGCGAAGGATGCGCGCCTTTACTGTAAATGTCTTAGTTGAATTTCCAGAAAAAGAGATAGATGACCATGTCGTTGTGCTTGCATTTTGAGTCGATGCAGGGTCACTCTCCTGAAACACAAGGAACGTTCCGAGACCAAGACGAACATCCGCTGTTCGATCATCAGCGGTTAGATTTTTGACGGTAACGGTGTACGTCAGTAAATCATCCGGACGTGCTGTCGACTTTCCGTCAGACAACGATACCTCAAATAATTTTTGGTTGGCAGAAACAGAACCGATTGTCGTTGAATCTCCTGCGGACACTCCTCCTGCAGAGGCAGTTGCGCGGAGAACTGTTCCTTGGGGAACAGTAGGATCAATATTAATTTGAACGGTGAACACCACTTTTTGATTGTTCGACAGCAGTACATTGTCCCAACGAACGACACCACTTGCATACACTCCTCCTTGGTCCGGACTGACGGTTGTCGCAAATTGTGGCATTTCTAATGCAACGTTGACGGTCTTTGGAAGCGACTGCGTATTCTGAACAGTAACAGCGTAAATCAGCGATCCCCCGGCATTAATACTGGACTTTCCATCGGTCACACTAAGCGAGATGCCCGCAGTAGAGGAAGAGCTACTAGAGGACGAGGAGGCATAGGCTGGAGCTGTGCTCGTAAGCATGAAAACAGCTATAACCGCCGAAATGATTGATGAATTGCGCATAGAATCGGCATTTTACTGAATAACAAAAGTATTGTAAAGTCATATTTACATCAAGAAACATCAATTAATGGTAGGATGCGATCATGATTTCACGCGAATACGTTCGATTAACATTCTTCTTTGCGCTTCTGGCGGGAGTAGCCTTCTTGGCATTCCTCATCGTACAGCCGTACCTTGTTACCTTGGCGGTTGCTACTGCGTTATCGGTCGTCGCTCATCCTTTGTATACACGCCTTCTTACGTGGACGAAGGGCATTAAAAGTCTCAGTGCCATTTGCACCATTCTCATCACAACCATTCTCATTCTTGTTCCACTCGCACTTATTTCTGTGCAAGTAGTACAAGAGGCGCGTGCTGTGTATGACCGCCTAAGCATTCCGGAAGAAGGAGCTACTGGATTCCTTGGCACCATTGAACTGAACATCAACGCACTGCTTGCAACATATATGCCATCTGCGGCGGTTGATTTTGACAGTCTTGCACGTCAGGCACTCGCATGGATTGCCGCGAACGTCGGACAGCTCTTCGCAACAACACTGCAAGGATTCATTCAAGTCGCCATTGGAATCGTCGCGTTCTATTACTTATTAAAGGATGGTGATTACTTCATGCAAACTCTGATTTCCCTCAGCCCGCTTTCCGATAAAAATGACAAAACAATTATCAAGCGTCTGTCGGTTGCCATCGGATCAATCATGAAAGGATCGCTGCTCATCGCTCTATTGCAGGGATTTGTTTCTGCTATTGGATTCCTCATTTTCGGCATCCCAAGCGCGGTTCTATGGGGAAGTATTGCTGCGGTTGGCGCACTGGTTCCAGGCGTTGGCACGTCTGTTGTGATCATTCCTGCGGTTGGATATCTCTTCCTGACCGATCATCTATTCCAAGCAATTGGCTTGGCTATTTGGGGGGCAACGGCCGTTGGTCTTATTGATAACTTCCTCGGCCCGATTTTAGTTGGGCGTGGAGCACAAATTCATCCGTTACTGATTATGTTCGCAGTGATCGGCGGTATCGGATTCTTTGGACCGCTCGGATTTATTCTTGGTCCACTTGCCCTCAGCTTCCTCTTTGCTCTGCTCGACATTTATAAAATGATGATTAGCAGTCCGAGGGAAACTCTTTAAGGCTAGGCACCTCGATTACTCCGCTCGTAGACAATAAGTTTCATCAAGTCCTGTATATTCATAGAATAGACAAATCGTTTTACATTAATCCTTAATGAAGTTCTATATGCGCATTCAGATGCACATTCATCTCCAATGATGTCACTAGTTTTTTTCACTAACAAATCAAACAGATTCAGTATGTCTACTCTTGTCACCTCGCTGCGATAAGAAGATTCAATAAACCTGTCTGACAACCCATTAAATAGGTCATCAAGATATCCATCGTCTAGTTCATGGTGCCTAATTGCATCTGTCATACATTTATCAACAAAAAAACCGACAAGGCGTAAAACTGTCTTAGTCTAGTAAAAATCAGCGTGAAATCTACCCTTACGTCAAAGACCATGATCAATACATAGTAATCATCTATTTCAAAGAATGTTGCATGAAAAAGCCGGATCACAAGTATCCGGCTTCTCTGTTCTTTCCTCCCTCGTCACTCGGTGTCGCTTCCTCCGACAAAATTTTGTTTCCACTTGCGATTTGCGAGGTACGTACCGCAGTGCTCGACACAGGCCATGATCATGGCCGCCAGACCGAGCGCCAACGGAAATAGCGCCAGTAAAATCACACAAAGAGGAATGTACACTGCAATCTCCCTTTTAAAGAACAGAAACAGTGCCACAGTGGCACTTAATTTATATTACATAATATATAACTTTTGTCAATATTTGCATATAGAAGACCGCTGCGTAGAAATCCACTCTTTCCGCCTGTTCATTGCTTTGGTATAGTCTCCGGGCTCTCGAAATCCCGAGAAACCGTGGCCCGGTAGCTCAGTTGGTAGAGCACTCGCCTGAAGAGCGAGGTGTCACCAGTTCGACCCTGGTCTGGGCCACCACTTTAAATCCACTCATCCACCCGTATATCGCCAATATACACCGGCGCTTCATCATCACTTTTTCGCGCCTGCTTCAGTGCTTTTGTCAGACCAATACGATCGATAACGTTGCGGAAGCGATCCAATCCACCAGAGCTATCGAAGTTCGTCATCTTCGTGAACTGCTCCAGGCGCTTTCCGCGAATGACAATGCTGCCATCCTGACGCTTATCGAGACGATACGCACCCATCCGCTGTGACTCTTGCTGTGGCTTGAGGATGGGCAGTGCTGTTTGTTCTTCAGCAAGCTCATCGGGTTCAAATGCACGCTTCTCACGCTCTTCTAGAACAATCGGAACCAACTTCTCGGTGAGCTCCTGTGTATGCAAGTGAATTGCTGCAGCCATTGAGATAAATACATCAATACCTTCTTTCTTTAATGCTTTCACAATTGCCGTTGCGTCATCGTTTACCAGATCGATTTTATTGAGCACGACCAGTTCACGCTTTGCTGCCAGAAGAGGGGAGTAAGCTTCGAGCTCTTTGCGAATCGCGCGGTAATCGGCCACAAGCTTCTTCGTATCAATTTCATTTCCCGCTTCAAGCGCGCGTTCAATATCAAGCACATGAAGGAGCACACCGCAACGCTCAATGTGGCGAAGGAATTTGTCGCCGAGCCCCTTTCCTTCACTCGCACCTTCAATCAATCCTGGAACATCACACACGACGTACGAACGTTCATGTGCAGTGACAACACCAAGATTCGGAACCAGTGTAGTAAACGGATAAGCCGCAATTTTTGGACGCGCATTGCTAATGACCGAAATTAATGTCGACTTACCCACGCTCGGGTATCCGATGATGCCAACATCTGCGACAAGCTTCAGTTCTAATTTTATGGAATGCTCTTCACCCGGTTCACCAAGCTCTGCAAAATCAGGTCGCTGGCGTGTTGAACTGACGAAGTGCGCGTTTCCATATCCACCACGTCCGCCGTACGCAACGATCACGCGATCACCAGATTCACGGAGATCGGCAATCAATCCAAGTGGCTCTTTCGTCTCTGGGTTGATTTCCGTAATGAGTGTTCCAGGGGGAACAAGCAATAGTAGGTCTTCACCGTTTTTACCGGTCTTGTTTGATCCGCTGCCGTACATACCATCTTCGGCTTGAAAATCTTTGCGTGACGCGAAGTCAGACAAGGTGTCTGTGTTTCGATCTGCCATAAAGACGATATTGCCGCCCTGGCCACCGTTACCGCCGTCTGGACCGCCTTTTGCGACATATTTTTCTCGCCTCCAGCCAACGCAACCGCGTCCGCCGGTTCCACCTGTCGCCGTGATGATGGCTTCATCTAAAAACATGCGTGGAGTGTAGCTGAGCATGAATACCTCCGATACTGCTGCTGAGACTATTGACCGTGAATATTTGTCACTCTAGAATAGCGAGTGACAGACATAGGTCTAACTGCCCCTATTCCTTCCTTTTAACCTATTATGAGCAAGATTATCGGAATCGACCTCGGTACAACCAACTCGTGCGTCGCCGTCATCGAAGGCGGTGAACCCACCGTTATCCCAAACAGCGAAGGTATGCGCACAACGCCATCCGTTGTCGGATTCAAGGACAATGAAACACTGGTAGGCGTTGCGGCCAAGCGCCAGGCCGTTACCAATCCAAAAAATACGATTTTCTCCGCAAAGCGCTTTATCGGTCATCGACACGATGAAATAAAGAAAGAAGCTGGCAACATGCCCTTTGAAGTAAAAGCAGGGAAAGAAGGCCGCGCAGTGATTGTCGCAAACGGAAAAGAAATGCTTCCACAGGAAATCAGTGCCAAGGTATTGCAGAAACTAAAAGCAGATGCCGAGGCATTCTTGGGTACAACCGTCACCAAAGCGGTCATTACCGTTCCTGCATACTTTGATGACAGCCAACGTCAGGCAACGAAAGATGCCGGACAGATCGCAGGCTTGGAAGTTGTACGCATCATCAACGAGCCGACTGCAGCCGCACTCGCATACGGACTCGATAAAGGCAATGATCATAAAATTGCCGTGTACGACTTGGGAGGAGGAACATTCGATGTATCCGTGCTCGAAATGGGCGACGGTGTGTTCGAAGTACTTGCGACCAATGGTGACACCCATCTTGGAGGCGACGACTTCGATCAAGTTATTATTGAATGGATTGTCGCTGAGTTTAAAAAAGAGAACAGCGTCGATCTTTCGTCCGATAAAATCGCGATGCAGCGCCTCAAAGAAGCTGCTGAAAAAGCAAAGATCGAACTCTCATCGGCAACCGAAACCGATATCAACCTGCCATTCATCACCGCCGATGCATCAGGTCCAAAGCATTTGATGTTAAAGCTTTCACGCTCCAAGCTCGAGTCGCTCGTTAATGATCTTATCGAGAAAACAGTAGAGCCATGCATGAAGGCATTGAAAGATGCGGGTGTATCGAAGAGTGATATTGCGGAAGTGGTTCTAGTGGGAGGTATGACTCGCATGCCGAAAGTCATTGAGAAAGTTCGCGATATCTTTGGGAAGGAGCCACACAAAGGTGTAAACCCCGATGAAGTGGTTGCAATCGGAGCTGCCATTCAGGCCGGTGTGCTTGGCGGAGATATCGATAAAGACATCGTACTTGTCGATGTGACACCATTGTCACTGGGCATTGAAACACTGGGCGGAGTTGCGACTAAGTTGATTGAGCGAAACACGAAGATCCCAAGTAGCAAGAGTCAGGTCTTCTCCACAGCTGCAGACAATCAACCATCGGTTGAAATTCACATTGTGCAGGGTGACCGCGAATTCGCAAAAGACAACAAGTCCCTCGGACGCTTTATTCTCGATGGCATTCCGCCAGCACCTCGCGGAATTCCGCAGGTGGAAGTTACGCTCGATATCGACAGTAACGGTATTCTGAATGTGACGGCGAAAGATAAAGGAACAGGCAAAGTGCAACACATCACCATTCAGGGTTCAACGGGACTCTCTAAGGAGGAAGTGGAAAAGATGCGTAAGGATGCAGAGGTAAACGCAGAAGATGATAAAAAGAAGCGTGAACTGATCGATACACGAAACTCTGCCGATGCATTTATCTTCAACTTGGAAAAGCAGATGCGCGAGTATGACGCGAAGATTCCAGATGAAACAAAGAAGGCCGTGAATGAAAAAATGAATGAACTACGCGAAGTACTGAAGAAAGAAGATGCGACAACAGAAGAATTGAAGACGAAGACAGAAGAGCTAGGAACAGTCGCACAGGAAATTGGAAAAATCGTCTACGAAGAAGCGCAGAAGAAACAAGAAGAAGGATCGAAGGACAACAAAGACAATGTTGTGGATGCAGAAGTGGTCGACGATCAGCCAAAAGAATAAATTACGGAATACTAACGGCGGGTGGACGAAGGTCTGCCCGTCGTTTGGTCATTGTCACATCTGTCACCAATTGTCCTTTAAACAGCAACGGAATCACGGCTGCCACTCCCTCCTGATACTGACGGAACAATGCTGGAGAAGATGATTGTTGAATGATGCGTTGCTGAATGGAATTCCAGCGCGATCGACCAAATATACGATCCATGTCAGATGCAAGAATGATCGTAGGTTCACCATTCACACGCGCTGTAATTTCGAGAATATCAGGAGTAAGCAGCGCAGCTTTTTCGAACGTTGGGTAAACCGAAAATGGCCAGGAATGGATACGATACAACCCACATACAATGACGGTGATAACCAAGAACAATGCCGTCAGTATGGTATGGATCTTCGGCATTACTGCGTCCTGGGCAAGTGATCGGCGTGTTATCAATCCCGACCAATCAATGAACACTGGATACAACAGAAGGAGCGGCCAGTAGGGGATTCCCATAAACAGATTGGTTGAGGCGTGAAAAAGAATACCTCCAATAATCCATAAAACTCGAAGGCGAGGAATAAATATTCCGATCACAAACGTCAGTTCGAATAGAAGAACCGCAAAGGCTGCCCATTGCAGCAATGCGGGATACTGATCGATGGAAAACATCAGCATGAATTCAGGAGAAAGATCATACCACTTACGCAGTAAGATCGTCATGACCGTATCGGAGAATGCCCAGTGCACTCCGGATATCGCAATCTTCCAGATGCCCGGAAAGAAATAGATCAAACCGATAAGGAGCCAAACGATCCGAATGGGAAATCCATACTGCGGACTAGCGCTTGTGATCAACTTTTCGCGTTTGAGTAATCTACTGACTGATAAGGCATCGCCACATGGAGTTACGGCTAAGATGAGTAGAAACCAAAAAAGATGATTAGATTCATGATTAATCTTTCCGAAGAATTGGGGAATTCCGTACACATACAATCCGGTAATGAATGCTACGCTTGCAGATAGACGAGGATACAAACCAATTATTCCAGTGATACATGAAATTATCAGGAGGACTATTGCTGTTTGTATCAGCCACGGATCAAAGGGAATGAGCGGACCAATCACATGGTATCCACTGGGGAATGCACGAAAAATAGATGGAAGCATCGTCATCTGAACCGCGTTCGTCGGTATCCAACACAACACAATTCCGAACACAAGAATACGGAAGAATGCCAGGTTCAGTGCATGATCGGGGCGAAAGAAAATGTTCGGAACACGCATTGCCAGACATGATACAGATAGCCGTGCTTCTCCACGCATCAATCTTGCATATCGAGGTATACTGCAACCATGGCAAACGAAACGGACATCGACGTGCTGCGAGAAATGGTGCGCATTGCTGAAAACCGTCGCAATGAAGAGTTGGAAGGAACCGAAAAAATGAATCGCTATAACCTCGCACTCATCGCATTCGCCGGCACATTCTTGTCACTGATTGTGACCGCAAAACTACATCCAGTAATCCTTATTATGAGCGGGTTTTTTCTCTCTTCTTCCATCATCTGCTCACTTCTTGCTATTTATCCACGTAAATTAATCGGCGGTGTTTTGGCAGTCGATGAAGATATTGCCGCACTGCAACGAGGTGAAACCCTATACATACACGCATACATGATCGACACTGCTCGCCTTACCGATAATGCAGCACAAAAAGCAGGAGAGCTCGTTGGTATCAAAAAGCGCTGGACGATTTTTGCTGCGCTTTTTCTTGCTTCATCTGTCGTTTGTACCTATATTATTAGTGTATGCCTCGTCCTCAGGACACTCTAGTCGGCCTGTAAACATGCCTAAGGTTACAGAGATCACTATCGGTCTCTAATCATAGAAATTTGCTCATATAGAAAAATAGTGTGATACACATTACAATGCCGTCATGACTGACCGGCAGACATTTCCGATGCATCGGTATGAGCAGCCTGATTTTTCGGAGACTGTGCGGGTGCTAAATATCAAGAATCTGCAGCACATGGTCCAATGGCAGACGGTAAAAGGGGATGCTGCAGATACAGAACGTGAATCAGCTGCTCAGCACATAGAAACTGCAACGTTGGCTATTACCGCATTGGTACAACAAATGACAACGGAACGATTGATCCAGCTTTTGGATGCAATGCAGGAGAGGAATATTCGGTCACCCCTTATCGATGCTACTCGTACAGCACTTGAACATGCATGTAACGGATCGGTCGAACGAGTGGAAGCTGACGCACGCAAGGCAATTGTCTATCTCTACTTACAGTTGCGACTCAATGGCTTCCATAAATGGTTCGAGAGCGTCCTAGCGAAGACTTAGAGCTTTTTGCCAATATACTTCGCCAATTCACAGATGCGGTTGCTGTAACCCCATTCGTTGTCGTACCAACCGAACACTTTTGCAAGGTTGGTTCCTGAAACGTTTGTCAGTTCAACATCAAGAATACAGCTCGCAGGATCTCCAACAATATCATGGGACACAATCGGATCATGTTCGATGCGAAGAATGCCTTTCATACGGCCTTTTGCAGCTTTCTCGAATGCAGCATTGATCGATTCTTTCGTTACCCGCTTTTCAGTCATCACAGTCACATCGTTCAGACTTCCAGTCGGTGTCGGTACACGAATGGCCATACCATCCATCTTTCCTGCCACTTCTGGGACCACTAAGCCAATTGCCTTTGCAGCTCCAGTGGATGTTGGAACAATGTTTTCCGCTGCAGCACGCGCACGGCGCAAATCGGCATGAGGCAAATCGAGCAAGTTCTGATCGTTCGTGTAGCTATGAATAGTTGTCATGAAGCCATGCACAATCCCGAATTCTTCCTCCAACACTTTCACCATTGGCGCCAAGCAGTTGGTTGTACATGAAGCATTGCTAATGACATCCATCGTTGATGAATCGTATGTTTCTTCATTCACACCCATACAGAACGTACCATCTGCTTTGTCTTTGCATGGAGCAGAGATAATGACTTTCTTTGCACCAGCTGTCAGATGCATTGCCGCATCATCGCGCTTCGTAAAGCGACCGGTACACTCCAGAACAACATCCACCTTCATCTCTTTATGAGGCAACTTTGTCGGATCTTTTTCTGCGGTGATACGAATGTCATCGTGATCGGTCTTCAACATATCATTCTCAAATACAGCCTTCCCCGCGTAGACACCATAGCTTGAGTCGTATTTAAAAAGGTGAGCGAGCGTTTTTCCATCTGTCAGATCGTTAATAAGAACGACGTTTAAATCGGGATGCTTCTGCTGAATAATGCGCAGCGCCTGGCGTCCGATGCGTCCGAATCCGTTGATAGCAATATTGATAGCCATGAGAAAAATGGGGGAATCGCTGACACTATACTTAAAATGTGTCGGGAAGAATCTTGCTAGAGTGATTCGTATGTTTTCTTAAGCAACATTGTATCTTGTTCAAGTGTAGGGGATTCGCAGACCAACACACCACCAACACCGCGTTTCTTGAGCATTGACAGATATCCACGCCAATTCGTATCTGATTCTTCGAGTGGCAAATGATTGCGCTCACCTTTATCGGAATAAGCGATGCCGGATAAATGCAGATGCATCGATTTCAATGCATCCTTACCAAGCACTTCTTCGTACTGATCAAATAATTCGTTCCAGGAATCGTTGTCATTAAACCCTCCATTCGTTCGCGCATGTAAATGTGAAACATCGACACACGGATAAATTCCAAATTCTTTGCTCACTGCGAGTACTTCCTCAACCGTTCCAAACTGGGAATGTTTCCCCATAGTTTCGTACGCAAGATTTACATCGGGAAAAAGCTTCTGCTTGTGCTTTAGAATATCGTCAGTCGCTTGTCGCACATGATCGAGTGATTCTTCTTTTCGTTTGCCGTAAAAAGCAGCATGCACACAAACCGATACCGCTCCTGCAATCTGTGCCATCGTCAGTGCATCAAGAATTCGTTTTTTGCTCGCAACAATCTTTTCTGGCTCTTCGGAGTTTAAATTAATAAAAAACGGTGCATGAACTGTGAGTCGAAAATCGAGTGAGTGAGCAAGTTCTCCAATAGCTGCAACATGATCGGGATTTTTCGGCACCATCTGCACCCATTCCATTTCCATCGCACGAATGCCCAGGCTATGTGCATGCTTAATACCTTCAATGGTTCCACCAGGCTTAGGCGTAGAAAGGGGGACGCCGGGAGTGGCGATATAAAGCATCAGGCCTATACTAGCTGCATGCCCATTGCGCGCGAAATACTCGATAAGACATTGGCAACCCCCTACGGTGAAGCCGCTTACAAGGTCGTTGAGACACTTGCAGACGCCGGCTATGACACCTGGTGGGTAGGCGGATGTATTCGTGACATGCTCAACGGGCATATCCCGACAGATATCGATATTGGGACTGCAGCAACGCCGGAACAGGTGCTGTCGCTCTTTACGAAAGGTCGAGAAGTACCACGACCACTCGGAAGTGTACGAATCCGCGTGAAAACATTTGTCTTTGAAGTAACGACATTTCGCAAGGAATCAGCTGTGTCCGACGGCCGCATTCCCGAATCAGTTGAATTCAGTGAAAAAGAGCCAGATGCCGAGCGCCGCGATTTCACCATCAACGCGATGTATCTACACCCTGTTTCACGTGAACTCTATGATCCGTTCAATGGCGAAGCAGACCTTAAAGAACGATTGATCCGTTTTGTTGGAAAGCCCGAAGAGCGCATTCAGCATGATGCGCTGCGTATTATGCGCGCAGTTCGCTTCCGCGCGAGAATCGACGGACAATATCATCCCGATACGTACACCGCTCTGCGTGACAATGCAGCACTCGTCGAAGGTTTATCTCCTATTCGTAAACTGGAAGAGCTTGAAAAGCTTCTACTTACTCCTCATGCGGATGAGGGTTTGGAAGATATGTGGGAACTCGGCATTTTGGAGCACATCGTTCCGGAACTGTATAAATGCAAAGGTGTACCGCAGCCAGCGGAATATCATCATGAAGGCGATGTATGGAATCATCTTCTGCAATGTGTCCGCTCATTCCGCGATGATGACCTGGTTGATGTTCGTCTCGCTGCGTTATTTCATGATGTAGGAAAGGCGGATACATTCAGCTTAAAAGAGCGCATTCGTTTTGATGAGCATGCGAAAGTATCTGCTGCGACGGCAGGATCTGTTCTGGGCAGACTTGGCATCTCGAATCGACGAAAAGAGAAGATCGTCTGGATTATTGAACATCACATGATGATGGGATCATTCGCAGAGATGAACGATGAACGAAAGACGCACTGGTATTTTCATCAGTGGTTTCCGGAGCTCCTGCAACTCTTTTGGTTGGATATTGCCGGAACAACGCCATCGAGTTTTACGCTCTATGATGAGATTGTGAACGACTACAACGCATTTCTTGACCGTCATCCGCGCCCTGTTCCGCCATTGCTTGATGGAAAGGAGATTATGAACATCACCGGGTTAAAACCTGGTGCGCGTATTGGGGAAATTCTTGATGAGCTTCATGATGCTCAAGTTCGCGGAGATGTGTCCGGCAAAAAAGAGGCCATTGCGTTTGTGCAGAAGATAGAACATCTTGAAGGTTAACGTCCAGATCCTGCGTCTCCTTTTTCTTTAATACGTTTCTCGTATTTCTTCATAACATCTTTTATTGCTGCATCTAAATCAACATTTGATTCGTTCGCAAGCTGAATAATTGAAAATAACAAATCTCCCATCTCTCCTTGTAGATCATCAGTAGGTTCTGCTTTCTTTGTTCCGTATTCTGATGCTTTTAAAATTTCTTTCGACACTTCTCCAAGTTCTGATAGAACATCGAGAATTCTTGTCTCAGACGAGGTAATCATCCCATGATGAAGGCAGAAGAGTTTAATCTGTTCCTGTAAATCACGCATGGACTGATTATACATCACCCAAATCAATCCGCTGCTTTGATGTGCGATACCAACGAATGAAAAACACTGCGAGTAATACAATAACGAGAACGCTGACCGCCGCAGATGACCACGCAAGAGCAGCCTGCCATGCATAGCCAAATACATACCCGAGCAACAAATAACAAACGGACCAGCCGATGGCACTAATAACATTGCATAGATAGAACGGCACTCGCTTCATTTGCGACACACCAGCAACAAAGGGGATAATGGGACGAATGGGACCGATAAAACGACCGATAATCACGCTCTTTGTTCCGTACTGCTGAAAAAATGCTTCGCCACGACCAAGGTACGCACGAACGACACGAAAGCGCGTAACCTGGAATCGGCCAACTCGTCCTATTTCATAACTCGCAGCATCGCCAAGAATAGATCCAATGACCGCAAAGAGTACAAGATCGGCAAAATTGTATGCACCTTGAGGAATTAATCCGCCCATAATAACGAGCAGCACTGTTCCCGGTACAAACATACCAGTCAGAACAAACGACTCACCAAGAGTGGCCAGAAGTAACAACCAGTACCCCGCAGGTCCGAGTTGTTGAAGATGCGGCAGCAATGACTGAAACCATTCGGTCATGAGATCCGAATTGGTTACTGAAACAACACTGGGATGCTCAAGCTTTGATCGTATTCCGGAAGTCCCGACGGATTATCTTTCTGAAGAACCAACGTACCATTCGGTGTTGATGGCTGATCAAACTCCAACACAACAGAGAAGGGGACATAGTCTTCCGTCATCCAATCACCTTGTGCTTGTGCTGGCTCAACTGCGATTTCGTTTCCATTTCCATCGAGCAATCGGACAGGGAAACTCGCCTCAAAATACCATGTACCACGAGCTGTTCCGCTGACAATCAAAGGACTAATGACTGTTTCGTTTGGCAGAGGAGAAGACAGGACAATGTCGCCCGCCGGCATCTCTGACGATGTTTGTTCGCCATTCATGCTCGGGAAACATGCTGTAAGTGCCAGCAACGAGAGAGAGGTCAGTGTGAGGGAGAGTGTTTTGTGCATGCGGAAATGATCCTTGTATGTGCAGAAGCTGTCAACGATTCGGTCATCCAAAGTTGTCATATATCATTGACATGACATCGGTCTGTTGTAGGCTGGGGCCTTTTGCCCTTTCACATCATCTCTGTAGAGAGCCATCCGATTCTTCGGAAATTCACAGGAGGGATCGGTTTCCCTCTCTACAAACTTTCTCTTGGAGGAGTATCACCATGCAACTGTGGTCAGATTCGCCGGGTGTTGGAATGCTCAATACGCTGACGGCAAAACAAAAGGACGATGTATCTCATCAAGTGGAGCTGACGTTGACCGTGAGCAAACCCGGCTCGGCGCCCTGGAAAAGCAGTGTCTCACTTCCTCTGTCTCTGGATTTCCTTTCTCAGGCAATGAAAAATGGGAAATGGATTCCGCAGCCGCAGAAGGAAGACGGAAAGCCCAGCTTCAATGAAGATGACACGTTCAAAGCCACACGTACTTGGCGGTTCCAGGGCAATCCGAATATCCTTCTTGTCTGGAACATTGAGCACCGGAATCGCGGTACAGAAGCAGCACCAAACTACGTGATTAACGATCACTTCTCCGTCGTGGATCTGAGCCTTAAGTAATACAGATCAAGGCATAGAAAGTTTGCTGAGGGACGGGGGCACATGGATGTGCCCTTTTTTCGTATGCTATTCCCATGTCGTCAATAACTCTCAGATGTATTGATTTCTTAAAAAACAGGTAGATAATGACCACATATGTCAGAATACGCAACAATCATTGAACGAACTCTTGCAGATTTCACATCCGTTCCAGCAGGAATTCGGCAGGATGCATTCGATGACTTAGAGGCAAGAATCGAAAGTGGTGAATTGGACGATATTGTTGGAGATGCTGCAGATGATGCGGGATCCGTACACAATGAACTAGAATCACTTACTCGCGAAGTGGGAGAAGTACTTGTAACAGTCACTCAGGAAACAAAAGGAGAGCGAGTAGATGTCATCTCAAGGCGTGTATCCACTGCTATTGGAGACTTGCTCCGTGGACATAGCGGCAGTGAGCCAAGAGCAGCTAAGCATCAAGAGTAATCTATGTAAGCGCACATGTTATTTGGCATGTGTTTTGTGTATTCTAGAAATAAGAGCAAGTAGTTCGGTCTTCGGGCGAGTAGCTCAGTTGGTTAGAGCACAGGACTTATAAACCTGCGGTCGGTGGTTCAATTCCCCCCTCGCCCACCATATCTATTCAAATAGATAATATGCTAAGCCAAGAGCAACAAAATTGGTTGGCACGACTTAGCAACACGGATTCAATTAAAATATTGCCATTTGATCCAAGTTGTCACGATACATATGAAAAAATGAAGCGAAAAATTCAAACTGAACTTGGTGCAGATTTGAAAGTCGAACATCATGGTGCAAGCAGCCTAGGCATATCAGGGCAGGATGAAATTGACATTTATATTCCTGTGAAAGCATCTGAATTTGAGAATACAACTCTCCGCGTTGAGTCTATATTTGGTAAACCAAAAAGCCTTGGTATGAATAAGCGAGCAAGGTATGCAGCAGAAATGAATGGAAAATACATCGATTTATTTGTTGTGAATGAAGAACACGAAGATTGGAAAAAGCATCAAAGGATAAAATTGCATTTTATGAAAAATCCAGATGATTTATACAAATACAAAGAACTAAAAGAAAAATCTGCAGGCAAAAGTACGAGAGAGTATTACAAAGCAAAATTGGAATTTTTAAATAAATTATCGGAAAGGTAAGTAAAAATCTTCTTATTTACACCTCCATTATGTAGCTTCAATGATTTTACTTTACTAAATTTGATGCACAAAAAATAATTAAAACGGCCACTCTCGTGACCGTTTCAAGTTCAGTGTAAGCCTGTCATTTATTTCTCTGCTGTAACAGCAACGGTGATAGGTACAACCTGTTCACCCATCTGGAGCATCACCTGGTGAGAACCAGTCGACTTGATAGCATCATCGATCTTGACCATCTCTTCGGTCGCATTGACCTGAAGCTGCTCCTTAAGAGCGTCGACAATGTTCTGTTCAGTGATAGCTGCATAGAGCTTTCCAGTCTTCGTGACTTTCTTGGTGAAGGTCACGGTCTTACCGGAGAGTTGCTGTGCTACGCCTACAGCGGCTGCCTTCTCTTGCTCGCGCTCTTCAGCACGGCGCTTGATGAACTCAGCGTAACGCTTGCGAACCAAAGGGGTCGCAACGAGGGCTGCACGACGGGGCAGCAAATTGTTAAGGGCGAATCCATCACCGACAAGAAGAAGGTCGTTTTTCTTGCCGACACCGGGGACGTCCTGAAGAAGGAATACTTCCATAATAACCGGGAAAAAAGCTAAAAGATCCTACTGGAACCGCCGTTCTGCGTCAATGGTTCTACGAACTTGAAGATGTCGTTGAACTGCTTTGAGAAGACGATTCGACCTCTATGACGGCCTCAGGGGCCTCCTCTTTCCCGAAAAGAGTTGACAACCAGCCAAAAAAGTCGAGCCAACCTCTTCCCGGACGGAAGGCCCGGTCGATCTTGGTATACCAGCGATGCATGCTCAAAAATCGGTCAGAATGCAGGGAAAGATGACCTAATTCGACACCCTGAACGCCTTCTCGGTAAGCAAAGGTGTAAAGAGGGGAATAGAGGAATACTGCAGGCACATCGCGCTTAAGAACCTCGCGCAGGCTTGTCAGCGCACGCTGACGATCTCCCTCGGTCGCATTGCCACGAACCGTCTCCAACAGAGAGTCCGCTTCAAACGAGGCGTACTGCGAAAGGTTGTAGGCATCGAGGCGAAGATCACTTCTATTTTCCGTCACGCGCTGCACACCACTCGAGTGCCAATACGGATAGCTGTCGAGGTTGTTCAGAAGTGACTGACCGAACAACAGCACATCGTAATCGCGTCGCAGGAGACGCTCCTCAAACGCCGAGCGTGTCTCGGGAATATCGATGCGTACATTGACACCAAGAGCCGCCCACTGCTTTCGAATCTCTTCAGCGACCGTTCCGTAGACTGAAGGAGATGGACTCGTAAGAAGCACGATTGTCAGGGCTTCACCGCGATCGTTGATACGCGTTCCAACTGGGTCATTCTGCGTTCTACGACGAAGGTATCCGTGATCGATAAAGAGATCTGCAACCGTGATACGTTGAGCTTGAGGTGTGGCAGCGTCGCGCGATCGAACAAACTGCTCAAGAAGCGATTGCTCGTTTGTCGCACGTTGATATTCGATCGCATTTGAAACACGGCGAACGTAGAACGAATCGATGATGCGTCCATTGTCTCCCGTTAGGCGTAGAAGGTTGGTTCCAATCTTCAGTGACCCCGTTCCACCAAACGTAGGAAGTGCAACGATCCAACTTCCAGACTGCGTCGGATCGGACTGCAAGGGGACACCATTCACCGTATTCTTTCCACTGAGACCATTCGCTTTTCCGCCAATCGTCAGCACCGCACCGGTATCGAGGAACAAGACAGGCTCACTCTGCAGAATGCCGGTCTGATTTGCCTCACGTTGCTCCAGAAGGTTCTGCAATCGTACTTTTTCCGGGAAGTACCACTGCGACTCAAACAATGCACCCTGCGCCGCCTGCATGTCGAATGTGTAGCGCCAGTCTGACGTATCAATTTCGAGCAGGGGAGTATCGACCACTTCTGCGGGTCGAGCGATATCGGCAACGGTCTGCTTGTTAGTTCCAAGCTGAAGCCCCAGACGCAACTTCGTATCTTTCAACGCTGAACGATCCAAGTTAAAGAAAAGGGCAACATACTGAGGAAGCGAATAATTGACTGCCGTGAAACGATTTGGAATGGCCGGCTTGCCTGCTTCTGTATGCGGCACAAAGCGAATACCGCTCAAGTTGCGTAGATCGGACAGAACGGTTTGGTAGTCGGGGAAAATGCGGAAGACGATGCGTTCAAGACGATAGGTTGGCTTGATCTCGCGTGGCCATCGCTCGAGTGTAACCTCAGTGCTCAGTTCCGTTTCAACAATGCTTCGTAATTTGTATGGCCCAGCTCCAATGGGGGAAAATCCAAAGTCGAGTGTTTGATCGAGTGACTGAACTGGGACACCTTCAAACGATGAGCGTGGCAGCAATCCAAGTGTGAGGTTGCTCGAGAAGAAACTATATGGCTGTTCTAAACGGAACTGAACCGTGCGTGCATCAATCTTTTCCAGTGTTACACCCTGAAAGTTTTGGCGCAGCAGACTGTTTGGAAAATCTGGATCCTGAACAGTTTGGTACGTAAACAACACGTCATCGGATGTAACAGGATGTGGTTGCTCCTCGGTTGAATCGTGCCAGAACAGATTCGGCTTAAGTGTAACGGTATAAATTTTTCCGTCTTTCGAGACAGTAAAATCGGCAAGATCGCCCTCGATATCTTTCGTCTGAGGGTTGTATTTCAGAAGTCCGGAGAACACCAATGAAACAATGTCACGACTCACATCATTGGTAATAGAGAACCACGGATTGAGTGGCTGCAGTTCACCAACGGATCCTTCGATGTACGTCCCACCATCGGCGGGAATTGTCATAGTTGTATCACGATAAAAACTCCACAGCAGAAGAAATAAACTTCCAAGTAAGAGAAAACCAAGCCCAGCAAATATCCAGCGTTCCCACCGCATGTACGCGCCGATCACAGCACTCGCCCTCGATACATGTCCTAACTTCATAAGCAACAATGTATATCAAAATAAACGAAAAATCCGGATTTTTCCCTTGGCAGTGCACCCTTTCACCATTGTGGGGAAAGGGAAGGGGATAGGGGAGAGAAAACACTTCTACACCAGCACCTTAACGTCAAAAAACACAAAAGATCTATCTCGGGCATATCACCAATTTTTAGATATACCAGTCGAGGACGGTCAGAACGAAGAAAAGGATGCTAATTGCAACGGTAACGCGGTACAGAAAGAGCTCTGCACCTCTGCGCTGAACATACGCCGTATCATTACCACCAAAGGTGGCAGACAACCCCGCAGCGCGCTGCTGCACGAGAATGGTAACCAAGAGAATAACGGCTAGAACAGCCTGAATATAAGCAATAATTGTCATAGACGGAGTTTATCAGAAGCATTCCTCATTGCAACAGGAGAGAAGCTCGATTTTGTTGTTTTAAAGCGGTAAACACGTGTTAATGGTGGGCGCCAGAGGATTCGAACCTCCGACCCTCTCGGTGTAAGCGAGATGCTCTAACCAACTGAGCTAGGCGCCCGAAGTTCCGACAGGATAGCAAAATCCTGCAAGCAAAACAGTAGTTATATTGAACGCATGTAATCAATTATGCCTTCTTGATCGCCATTTGGGTTTTTTGCAGTAAATCCCACTTTCTCAAAGCATGCACGACTGGCTGCATTATCCTTCTCAATGCCAGCCCATGCCTCTTTATAATCCTGCATAGGTAAATTTCGGAAGAATGTTTGCAATACCAATGTTCCTAATCCTTGTTTACGTAGTTGCGGTTTAACCGCAATCCCAATCCAAAAAATATGCTCTTGGGGATGAAGCTCGATATCGACATACCCGATCAATAGTTGATCTTTCAGGGCAATCCAACATCTTCGATTAGAATCTTTGGACATAATATCCCATAACTTTTGCGGCCATTCGACTCCGCCGTAACGACCTGCTAACTCATCATCGGAATGCCAATTTGTAAGCTCCGGAATATCCGATGATTCGATCGGCCGAAAAGAAATATCAGACATACCAGAAGTATAACGAAAAAGACCCGCTTACGCGGGCCTTCTACTATCTGGCATCTGAAATCTTCTTACTGAAGAGCCTGGAAAATCTCCTGCATCAGATCGATGATGGTGCTGAAGTTCAGTTCGAATGGAATATCGAGCAGGCGAGTAATGAACGACACCGCGAAGAATGCAACGAAGGTCACAATAAGACCGATAATTGCATAGCGGATAGTGTGAACAGCCTTCTTGATCTTATCTTCGTCACCAGCAGAAAGAATGAATGAAATACCACCGATGATAATGAAGACCAAACAGAGAATAGACGCTGCAATGAGCGCGAGTGCGATGAACGTGGCAACAATGTCGATGACGCTGCCTTGCTCGAGAAGATCTCTCAACATAAAAAGGGAAGGGAAAAGAAAGAAACGATCAGGTACCGGGTTCGAGAATTTTCAAATTAATACGCTGATTCACATTACCACCGACAATGCGGAGCAATGTGCGAAGCGCCTTAACTGTCTGACCACCCTTACCGATCAACTTTCCCATATCTTTGTCTCCAACTTTAACCGTCAAAAGAATACCGAGTTCATCGGTTTTTCCCTCAATTAATAAAGCATCCTTATCCTCAACCATGGAGGAAAGGACAAACTGGAGAAATTCAAGACCGGGTACGTCGTTGGTAGAAGCTGTGTCAGTCATGTGAAGAAATAATACGCGACGAAAAGAGCATTGTCATCATCAACCGGGTGGCGGTATTAAGCTGCTGGCGTCTCTGGTGCTGCCTCTGCAG
>JBGAVO010000059.1:0-1547 GCA_044228075.1 Candidatus Peribacteraceae bacterium | reverse complement strand
ATGCGGATGCAGGGTCCTTTTGCCTGAGAGATTCGTCTGGTTTCGCCTGTTTCCAGATTTGCACCTTCGGCGCTTGGAATTGCAGACTGAAGTCTGCATTCCGAGTCTCTTCCCTGTAACCCGTTCAATTGTTTTTTGATTCTACGGTTGAGAGGGTTGAGAGTCAAGGGACAAATATCCCGATTAAATACAAAAGCCGCCTTTCGTGAAGCAAAGGCGGCTGGATGTTTATTACTTATCGGCGATCTTGCGTCCGCGTTTTGGTTTGGCGGGCTCTTCTGTTGGTTCCGGTAGAACAGGTTCAATGGGTTCGGGAAGTATTTCATCCATGGGCTCGGGTGCTGGCGCTGCGGGTGTCGAAACCTGCACGCCGTTGATCTGGTTAAAATATTCCCTGACATTCACATCGTTATAAAAGATGAGGGATAGAATGCCGACCACCATCGAAAAGACATTGCCAATTAAGAAAGTAAGGATCTGAAGAACGGCGATCGACTGGGAAGGCTTTACAGGCTGCGGCTGGGCACTTAAAAGTTTTGCCGCATAGATGATCTCAAAGACACCGAGAATGGTGGGCAATATTGTGATCGGCAAACAGACAATTCCGACCAGTGTGCCAAGTGCGGTGGCTGATGCGATAAACCCCCAGAAGAGATTGATGATGCCGCTGACGAGTGTCATCCATGTAATGGCTACCAGCAAGCCTGGTTTTTGATTTGGATATGATGTATTCATTCGTACTCCTTATTGTTTTATGTAAGATATAACGAATGAAGAGGGGTTTGGTTGCAGATACTTACTTTGAATTAAGGTTGTTGAAAGGTAAGCAATAACCCGCCAGTATAAATTACCCCATTCGGGTCTGTGCATGTGGGGGCCAGGATGTTGGGCACAATGGCCCCACCCTCTACAACGCGGACACTATAAATGACATCAGGCTGCATGACGAAATCAGCGTATCCATCTCCAAGCTCGGGTTTGAATCCGGTGAAGAAGCGGTCTTCCTTTTCAGTCCATGAGACGATGATCTCGATGCCTGCGACTTGTCTGCGTCGGGAGTCCATGATGATGAATTGCAGTAAACCGGGTTGCAGGCCGGGGTCGCAGACTGTATCTTGACCAACAAGGCTGAACAGAACGCCTGAGGCAGAGATTGCTGTGAAGGTGGGGCGCGGCGCAAATGTGGAAGTGACCACAGGCGCAAGCGGGGTTTGGTCAAATGCAAGGGTTGGAATGGGAGTGTCTTCTTCGAGGATGGTTTGGGTTTCGGTTGTGAATGTTTCCGCAGAAGGCGTATCGATTTCTGTGGGGGTGTTGACCACCACTACAAAAGGCGTGTCTGTGATCGGGGAGCTTGAAAATCCCTGCTGCAGGTCGGTGGCGAGTTGGGCAATGGGTTGCACCTGTTCGAGGGATGCGTTGCCTGCCACCATGTTTTGCGCCAATGCGCTGAGTTGACCAACTGGGTCAACATCGCCAAGCAATTGCAGACGGGCGCGGGCGCGGGCGAGGTCATGCGATGATGCATAGGAGGCGGCGACCACGAT
>JBGAVO010000058.1:0-2130 GCA_044228075.1 Candidatus Peribacteraceae bacterium | reverse complement strand
AAGAACTGATGAACTTCCTCTCCCTTATAACGGGAGATTGGATCGATCGGGACTCACAACTTTGGCGATGGCAGCGGTCCCCAGAACTTCTGAGGGAGAAGTGCAAGTACTGCATTTATCACTATCGGTATACAAGCACTTTCCTCGGATATCTCTACACGAAACTCAAGTATTCTGTGCTGTCTCCCGAGTCCATAGTTCTTGGACGAAGATAAAATTCGGGCAGAGTGATTGGAGGAAGGTCGATGATGTCATCGCGATCACGAGACAGACGAAAAACTGGCTGGCACACTTCAGCACTATTGCGCACATATCGGATACTTTCGGATATAATCGGATATACCGCATATATCACTATTGATTTTGGCTTATGTAAGCCAAAATGTTTATTTAGTCAAGGCATGAGACACCCCCCTATTGTACTGTCTCATTTGTCTCATTTCACCGAGGTGACCCGCTTGCCCTACCCCCCTCAAATCAAGCCTCTTTACAACCCTCAAACACCCCCTCAAAATTGGGTGTCTGACCCGTCCGTCCAGCCAGTTCGTACAAATCGCCCTTTGACGGGCCGCGCGCCACCCGCGCGCGGCTTCGTACCGCACCGAACGCCCCGTCAACCAAACGTTCGAGCCAGCTCGTTTCAGAAATGTTGGAAGTTCTGCTTCATACTCAGGAAGCAGGTACTTTTTGGCATCCTGCGCTTCCAGAATGAATGCTCTCATTTTTTCGAGCCAATCATCACCCGTCCGTTCGCTGGTCTTGATCTGTTCCTCGATCTCAACTTTGCGATTAAGCAGCGTATTTTTCTTCTTGATATACGATTCTTTGTCCAAAGATCCTTCCAAATGAAGATCAAGAAGCTTGTCGAGCTTTTGCTCAATCGCGGTCTTTTCATCTTTCAGCGAACGGAGCGCTGCATACATGTCTTGATGAGCTTCTCTGTCTTCTTGATCGAGATGTTGCAGCATCGGTATCGCCCAATCATCAGGCAGCGCGACCTCTTCGACAATCTGCTTCACTTGGAGAAGCAGATCACCGTCACGGAGATACTTCTCTTCGCACGGTCCCATCTTCTTCGTGCAGCGATAGTAGACGTAGTCTCCGTGCCGCTCGGCAGTGATGGCAGCCTTGCAGGTACCACAGTGCATGGAACCGGAAAACAGGAACTCGTGTTTGCGCTTGCGCTTCTTCTTCGCTTTCTTCGCCATCACTGCCTGCACTCTGTCGAAGAGGTCTTTGGTGATGATCGGCTCGTGACTTCCTTGGAAGAGTTCGCTCAGGCGGGAGATCATCCCGTAGTAGCAGGAATTCCGGAGCATGCGCTGCATGCTGGACACTGCAATCGCATTGCCTTTGTGACTGCGCAGACCTACTTCCTTCATGGCCAAAGAAACATTCTGCAGTGTGTAATTGCCTGTTGCATACAGCTCAAAGGCTTTGCGGACGAGTGGCGCTTTATCTGCATCAACGTCAATCGTATGACTCTTGAGATTGTTGACGTACCCAACAGGAGCAAGTGCAGGCCACTCGCCCCTGCGCAGTTTCTGGCGGATACCGCGCTTCACGTTCTCGCTCAGATTATCGACATAATATTTGCTCTGGCCAAAGGCAATGCTCAGCATGAACTTTCCCTGTGGCGTATTCTCGAACCAGAATGTCGGGAATTTCAGCGCATGCAGTGTTCCTGTATCGAGCAGATGAATGATCTTCCCGCCGTCGACGGAATTTCTCGCAAGACGATCGGGGTGCCATGCGAGGATGCCGCCTGCATCTCCACGTTCAACGACTTCCAACATTTCTGCGAATACGGTTCGGCCGGGGTCTTTGGCAGTTCTCGCTTCCTCGAAGGAAGCGACGATTTCAAGGTGCTCGTTTGCAGCTAACTGACGCAGTTCATGTAACTGCGCTTCGATGGATAGCGTTTGCCTCTCATCGCCTTCGGATGATTTCCGAGCATAGAGGATGTACTTCATGTTCCGCATTCTAGCAGAGATGCAAAACGTGCGCTTTCGGTGACCCTTCGATTGTTCTCAGGGTAAAGGGGCGTTCGGTGCGGTACGAAGCCGCGCGCGGGTGGCGCGCGGCCCGTCAAAGGGCGATTTGTACGAACTGGCTGCAATTACTGGAAAA
>JBGAVO010000057.1:0-2192 GCA_044228075.1 Candidatus Peribacteraceae bacterium | reverse complement strand
AGACGTAAATGCGATCCGCTCGCCAGTGGATAATTTTTGTGTGGAGCCAGTCTTTCGTCATTCAGCCAGGTACCATTTGCACTGCCCAGGTCAAGAATTTCATATCCGTGATCTGTCCGCTCGATGACGGCGTGCCGTCGGGAGATTCCCTGGGCATAACCACCCCGTGGAGCAAGATCGAGCAAACTTTCTGCAATGGGTGAGATTGTCTCTGTCTTACGACCGATCACAAATTCCCCTTTGGAATCTCGATAGACCGGGCTGAATTCACCTTCGATAAAGACAGCGATTCCATTCTCAGGGACGGCTGCGTGGTCAATGGACCAATCTTTGAAACTCTCGAGAGCCACCTCCGGCATATTCGTTGTTTTCGTCCTGGCTTCCGGGTCCATAAAAGGATCTTCTAGCGGTGCGCCACAGCGCCTGCAAAAAACGGCTTCGAGTTCGTTGCTTTCGTTACAATTGGGGCAGATGTTCTCAGTAACATTCATGATAAGTACTCCCAAACAAAGAGCCTATTGCGTTCATAATAGCTTGTCTGCATCTTACCTCGGAAAACTTGAAATATCAACAAAGAAAACGCCGATCAAATTTCAAATCTATGGGTTGTTCGAGCTTGAAAAGTGAGTTTCGAAATTATGACACTCAGCAAGTGGGGGAGATTGATAGGGGTATGAAAAATGGTCTCTGGACGTCATATTCATGCGACCGTTTACATCTGCAAATACCCATACTATTGATACTTGCAATATCGGTTAAAAAGTTGCACAATAGATACTGCAACCTGGCATTTGCCTGGAAGCAAGGAAAATTATTATGATGTTCATGCATTTCTTCAAAAAGAGTCCTCGCATATATTTTGCAGAGGTAATGACCTGTTTATTGATACTATCCGCGAGTGTGCCTGCCGCCGCCATGCCTCTGGATACAACTGCAAACCGCGGCGTCGCTGCACTGTCCCAATTAGATCTGTATGCCAACATTGAGACAGTAGGCGTTGCTGTTAGTGGTACGAACTTATCGAAAAATGCGCAGCTCATGTATCGTCAAACAGGTGATACGCTGTGGCGAACGGGTCATCCCCTCATGCGCATTGATGATGGTCGCCTGATCGGAAGTCTCTTTGAACTTGCTCCGTC
The DNA here is from genome assembly GCA_044228075.1 of Candidatus Peribacteraceae bacterium. Taxonomy (GTDB): domain Bacteria; phylum Patescibacteriota; class Gracilibacteria; order Peribacterales; family Peribacteraceae; genus JAKQEM01. The sequence continues at coordinate 1,053 of JBGAVO010000057.1, read as the reverse complement.
CACATCCTATGATGTCAAGGTGATCGATGGGGCTGCCGAGATCAGCGGCGTGACCAGCACTCAGCCAGATGAACTTCAATTCGCACCCACAACAGTTCTATATGTAAATGATGATGCGCCTGCTGGCGGTGATGGTTCGCGCGCTGCGCCATTCCGTACCATCCAGGAGGGCGTCAATCGTGCCAGCGCTGGCACACAAGTACTCGTTGCCGATGGCATTTATCAGGAGGCAGTCTCATTCCCTGTCTCGGGCAATCCGGGCAATTGGATACAAGTCAAGGCTGAGGGTAGTGACGCAATTCTGGATGGCTCTGAGCATCTGACTGGAAACATCTGGACGCCTCACGCCTCAAGAGGGCATGTGTGGTTTACGAAGATCGGTGCCTCCATTGCTTATTTGGCACGAGATCAGCAGCGCTTCTTCAAGTACGATACGCTTTCTGGTCTGCTGAATAGTCTTGGGCATGGCGATGTAACGATGAAAGAAGGCTGGTATTTTGAGCCGAGCACGTTGCGACTCTATGTGCGCAGTCTGGATGATCCTTCAGGTCATACCTGGCAGGTGCCGCGTCTTAATCACACATTCGATGTCAACAGCCGCGATTGGATCTGGATCGAAGGCTTTGAAATGCAGTTCTATGGCACGTCGACGAGCGGTTGCGGCGTGTGTACGGTCAATACCTCACATATAGTGATCCGTAAAAATAAGATTCACAACATGCAATTGGGGATTTTTATCAATTGGAACGGCAGCGAGGCTCAAGGCAACGATACTCGTATCGAAAGTAACGAGATCTACGATCCGCCTGTCAATGAATGGCCCTGGAAAGCAGTTAAGGGTAGTTCGATGGAAGGGACCGGCATCGTTGTCAGAGGCCACATCGGAGCCATTGTACGTGACAACAATATACATAATTTTTTCAATGGTATCTACACGGGTTCGTCGGGCGCCCTTGAAAATTCTGCGCTTGCGTTCGATGCCGATATCTATCGTAACTATATTCACCACATCAGTGACGATGCGTTGGAGCCTGAAGGTGCTTGCATTAACCA
>JBGAVO010000056.1:0-2366 GCA_044228075.1 Candidatus Peribacteraceae bacterium | reverse complement strand
CGTTGCTTTTGGAAAATCGTAAGATCGACGGCACTTCCGCTTTTGATCTGTTTCTGCCCAAGTGCGGCGACAACGAAATCCTTCGCGGCGATCTCAAGCGGGCTGTCGGCATATCCTCGAAAAGCATCCTCTTTAACATTGACCAAAAAGCGGACGTTATAAGCAAAACGCAGATTGACGCGCTCCTTGCTGTTTTCGTTAAGGTCTTCGATGAAATGTGCGGTTATTACGGCAAACAGGGACATATTGCCCAATTCGAGCGAGACCTCGACAGCCGCGATCTCTACGAGCCGTTCAAAGCTGCTTATGAAGCCTTGGCAATGAAGACCTGGCAGAAAGGTCGTGAGCAAGCGCTATTGGAATCCCAAAATATCGCCAATGCATACGCGCAGGTTACAGGAAGTGATCAGGCGCAAGCCGCTGGAATCCTAGACAAATATCGAAGCCAGTATCGCGTATCCATCGAAGACTTCGCAGAACAGGTCCATGCTTATGTGGATCGACAATCTCCTGATTTTCGTCTGAACTTTTTTGTCGATGAGGTTGGGCAGTACATTGCTGAAAACATCAAGCTGATGACTAATCTTCAGACCATTGCGGAAAGTCTGGCGACTAAATGTCGAGGCCGAGCATGGATCATCGTAACTGCGCAGGAAGATATGAACATGGTTGTTGGAGAAATGACTCCCCAACAGGGCAATGACTTTTCAAAAATTCAGGCTAGATTTGCTAACCGGATGAAACTCACCAGTGCAGACGTAGCCGAGGTCATTCAGAAACGCTTGCTCATGAAAAATGATGAAGGTGTCCAACTGCTCTCTGATATCTACCACGACGAAGCAAACAACTTCAAAACCTTATTTGACTTTGCAGATGGCTCCCAGAGCTATCGCAACTTTCAGGATCGCGACCACTTCATCCATAGCTATCCATTTATTCCTTACCAGTTCTCTCTGTTCCAATCCGCAATTCAGAATCTGTCGCAGCACAATGCATTCGAAGGCAAACACAGTTCCGTAGGCGAGCGATCAATGCTGGGTGTATTCCAGCAAGTAGCGATACAGATCGGCGACCATCAGATTGGCCAGCTTGCTACCTTTGATTTGATGTTTGAGGGTATTCGGACCGCCTTAAAAGCAAATAGTCAGAGAGCGATCATACAGGCGGAAAACCATCTCGAAAACCCATTTGCTATCCGCTTGCTAAAGGCCCTTTTGCTTGTCAAATATGTAAAGGAATTTAAATCAACGCTCCGAAACTTGTGCGTATTGATGTTAGATGGATTTAACCAAGATCTACCCAAGTTACGTAAAGTAATCGAAGAAGCGCTCAACCTGCTGGAACAACAGACCTACATTCAGCGTAATGGCGAACTCTACGAATATCTAACGGACGAAGAAAAAGACGTCGAAGAAAACATCAAGAACACCGAGGTTGAATCAGCCGATGTTGCTGCTGAATTGGAAAAGATAATCTTTGATCATGTCATCAAAAATCGGAAGATTCGGTACGACGAAAACGCGCAGGATTATCCCTATTCAAGAAAACTTGATGATCGATTGCACGGCCGGGAATACGAATTGGCCATCCATGTCATAAGTCCATTCCACGAAAATATAGAAAACGAACCTATCCTTCGTATGCAAAGCATGGGGCGAGATGAACTGTTGGTTTTGATGCCGCCCGATGATCGTCTGATACGCGACATCCTGATGTACAAGCGGACAGAAAAATACATCCGACAGAATATCTCTACCACCCAACAGGAAGCCGTCAAACGCATTCTAACCGCCAAGGGCTCTCAAAACCGGGAACGTTATGCCGAGCTGCAGCAGCGTGTACAGACTCTATTAGGCAAAGCCAAGCTTCTCGTGGCGGGTAGCGACATCGAGATTGGCGCCGAGGATGCTCAAACGCGCATTACTCGTGGCTTTCATGAACTCATTTCCAGAGCCTATCCCAATCTTCGCATGTTACGCGGCATTCCTTACACAGAAAATGACATTGCCAACCACCTTAAGCACACGCAGCAGAGTTTATTGGGAAACGATGCCACCACGCTGGCAGAATCTGAGCAAGAAGTGCTCGCATATATTCAAAGCAATAACAGGAGTGGCATCCGCACTACTCTAAAAAATCTGTTGGAAAGATGCGAGCGTAAGCCCTATGGTTGGTACTACGCAGCAGTGCTCTGCACGCTTGCCAATCTCTGCGCCCGTGGCAAAATCGAAGTACGTGCCGATGGCAACCTTCTCGAAGATGACGAACTGGAACGCGCCTTACGCAACACGCACGGTCACGGCAATGTCGTGTTAGAGCCCCAGGTCGATTTTACCGCTTCCCAAGTGCGTGCCCTCAAGGAATTC
>JBGAVO010000055.1:0-2394 GCA_044228075.1 Candidatus Peribacteraceae bacterium | reverse complement strand
TCAGTGCATTGATAAGACAGAAATACCCGCCATTATATTGCAGTGTTTTGAAAAGGCATATACACTTGCAAATTAGAGCGGGGCTAACAGAGCGTAGACTTTGGATGCTGGGGATTCCGCCGCATTTTCAAGCATTTTCTGGCTTCGGGCTTTTTCTACTCCCAAACATCGTCCTCGCCCGTCCCAGCGTCAATGCTGCAAACCGTTGAAGCTGTCGAAAAAGTGCAATTCAAAACACGGAAAATGGTTTTGTTTCTGAAAAATTAGTCTCAACAAAGGTAGTATCAGTGTCACGACTTACAGATTTGATCTCGCAAGTAAAAACGAAAAATCCAGAACTTGGCAAGGAATTGGAACGAGAGTTCAAGACACTTTCGTCCCGTCTCTCCTTCGGACTAAACTTCGAGCGGCATCTCCCAGAAACTGTGGAATTGCCAGGACAGGTTGTGCGCAAAGGCGATAAGGTGCGCATCTTGCCTCCACGCGGTGCAACCCAGAAAGGGGACAAAAGGCTTTGGAAGGTGCTTGGTTTTGATCAGGTAAATGGAAACCGCGCAGCTCGGGTCGAGTTGATGGGCACTGATGAGACAGAACAACAAACCGTGCTAGTTGAAGACCTAGTTGTGGTGGCAGAGTTTCGAGATTACATCTACCCGGGTCTTGTCAGTACCGGAAAAGTGGAGCGCAGCGGCGACAAGCCCTTTCATACAGTCATCAATGGAGAAAATTACCACGCCCTAGAGATGCTGACCTTTACACATCGCGGCAAGATAGATGTGATCTACATCGATCCACCCTACAACACAGGGGCTAAGGACTGGAAATACAACAACGACTATGTTGAGGGCGAAGATCTGTATCGACACAGCAAGTGGCTGGCGATGATAGAACGGCGGCTTAAGGTTGCCAGGGAACTTTTAAATCCTATAGATTCAGTCTTGATTGTCACGATTGACGAGAAAGAGTATTTACGGTTAGGTCTTTTGTTGGAACAGACGTTTCCCGAAGCACGGATTCAGATGGTAAGTTCTGTCATTAATCACAGCGGTGTAGCTAGAGCTAAAGAGTTTTACCGAGCTGATGAATATCTGTTCTTCGTGTTCATCGGCAACGCGGCTGTAACTCCGACCGGGCAGGATATGTTGAATTCTCCCGAGTCATTTGAGGGGAAGAGAATTGATTTATGGAGGCGGCTTCTTCGTAGTGGTACAAATGCCCGTCGGCAGGATGGTGTGAAACAGTTTTATCCGTTCTGGATTGACCCGGAACGGGAGTCTATCCATTCAGTAGGTGATTTCATTCCCCTAGGTGTGAGCCCTGATTCGGTTAAACCACCCGCACCTGGACTGGTGGCTTGTTGGCCCATTCGCACAGACGAGTCCGAGGGGTGTTGGCAGATCAGCGCCGATACCGCCCGCAAGGGGTTGGCAGAAGGAACGGTTCGAATCGGCGCCTATACCCGCACGAGAGGGCGCTGGTCGATTTCCTATCTGCGTAATGCTGAAAAAGAGAGAATAAAGCGCGGAGAAATAGAAGTCATTGGTCGAGATCACAATGGCGCACTGATCTTGAAACAGTCAGATACAATTGAACGGGTCAAGAACCCCGTTTCAGTCTGGAATCAGCGATCCCACAATGCTGGCGCAGGGGGCTCCAATGTCATTCGATCTGTTATTCCAGGTAGGAGATTCCCTTTCCCGAAATCGCTGTATGCCGTTGAGGACGCACTACGTTTTTTTGTTGTAAACAAGCCTACTGCTGTAGTCCTTGATTTCTTTACCGGTTCCGGCACTACTGCACACGCTGTTATGCGTCTTAATAAGCAGTTTGGCGGCAGCCGCCAGTGCATCTCGATCACCAACAACGAAGTCGCTGCTGATGAACAGAAAGCATTGCGAGAGCAAGGGCTACGTCCAGGCGACCCGGACTGGGAAAAGTGGGGTATTTGCGATTACATTACCAAGCCGCGCATCGCAGCAGCAATCACTGGCAAGACACCAGAAGGCAAAGATATTGCGGGGGATTACAAATTCACTGACGAGTTCCCAATGGTTGAAGGATTTGTGGAAAACGCTGAGTTCTTTACAATCACCTATGAAACTCCAGTCGGAGTTAGTCATAACCGCGCCTTTGCCCGCATCGCGCCGCTATTGTGGATGCGAGCAGATAGCACAGGCAGACAGATCGAGAAACTCCCCGAACAGGGCTGGGATGTGGCTGATACCTATGGCCTACTAACTGATTTGGATCAAGCTACGGCATTCAGGGAAGAAGTGGAATCAAAGAATACGGTTCGTATTGCATTTATTGTGACCGACGATGATCGCCGCTTTCAATCCATAGCTCGCGGACTCCCTGGCAAAGTAGAACCGATTCGCCTGTACGAATCCTACC
>JBGAVO010000054.1:0-2653 GCA_044228075.1 Candidatus Peribacteraceae bacterium | reverse complement strand
CATTTCGGTAACGGCAACCAACAGATGATTCTTGAGCGAAGGATAATCCTTGCCGAGGTCGTAGCCGCCGAAGATGCCGTTATCGAGCAAATATTCGTTGACTTCGCTGGCGGGTTTCGGACAGCATAGAACAAACTCATGGAAGAACGGTTCTGTGAAGCACAACCCGAAGCCGTCGATCTTGCTAAGTTCACTAGCGGCGTAATGCGCTTTTTGATAACAAAGATTTGCAACCTGCTGCAAGCCGGTCTTGCCAAGCGATGACATATAAACAGCAGCTGCAAGCGCGAGCAGACCTTGATTGGTGCAGATGTTGGAAGTGGCGCGTTCGCGTTTGATGTGTTGTTCGCGCGCGGTGAGTGTGAGGACGTAGGAACGTTGTCCGCGTGAATCAACGGTTTCACCGACGAGACGTCCCGCCATTTTATGAACCATATTTTTGCGCGTCGTGAAAAAGCCGAGATAGGGCCCGCCATACCAAAGCGGAATGCCGAACGGCTGCGCTTCACCGACAACAATATCCGCGCCCATTTCGGCGGGAGTCTTGAGCATAAGCAACGCGGTGGGATTCGCAACGATGCAAACAAGCGCGCCTTTTGTATGTGCATCATCGATCAGTTTTGTGTAATCGTGGATGCGGCCGAAGAAATCGGGATATTGCACGACGACGATCATGGTCTTGTCATCGACGAGCGACATCAATGCTTCGGGTCCTGCTTCGAGGTCGGCTGATACGTCGTCCCCGGCTTCTTCCAATCCCATGCCCTGCGTGTAGGTGCGAATGACTTCGCGGTATTGCGGGTGGACGGTGGGAGACATGACGATCTTCTTGCGCTTGCCGCGGAATTGGGCGTAAGCCAAATTTACTGCTTCAGCAGTGGCGGTGGCACCATCATAATGGGAAGCGTTTGAGACTTCCATGCCGGTGAGGTTGGTCATCAGCGATTGATATTCGAAGATGGCTTGCAGGGTGCCCTGTGAAATTTCAGGCTGATAGGGGGTGTAGGCTGTGAAAAATTCTCCGCGGCGGAGCATGTGATCGACTACTGAAGGAACGTAGTGGTTGTATGCGCCGGCACCGAGAAAGGAGATCATGTGCTCGCGGACATTTTCATTGGTTTGTGCCATTTCGCTGAGCAGCGTGGCGGCTTCCATTTCGGTGAGCGCGGGGGGCAGGTCTAATTCGGGAAAGCGATGGTTCTTTGGGATGGCGTCGAACAGATCATCCAATGATTTGACGCCGACCGTTTGGAGCATCGCATCCCTTTCTTTGGGGGAAATTGGGATGTAGGTCATGTTTCCTCTGGTGTTCAGTTATCAATAATCAGTTGCCAGTTAATCTGACACTATTTACTGACTATTGGTTAATGAGCGCGGCCATCACAGTAAGCAGTGTAAGCGTCTGCATCCATCACCTCACCGGCGTTGCCGCCAGCGATCTTGATCATCCAGCCTTCGCCGAACGGGTCAGAGTTGAGGGTTTCGGGCTTGTCGGCGAGTCCCTTGTTGACGGCGCTGACGGTGCCTGAAGCGGGGGCGTAAATTTCAGCAGAGGCTTTCACAGATTCAACGGAGGCAATGGGTTTACCCACTTCCACGGTTTCGCCTTCATCTACAAGTAGTTCAACGAAGACAATATCGGAAAGCTGGTTCTGGGCGTAATCGGTGATGCCTGCTGCGCCGTTGGCGGGGTCGAACCATTCATCGGACTTGGTGTACTTTAAATTAGATGGGACGTTCATTGTCTGTTTCTCCTTTGTCTTTTGTGAGTTATTGGCGAATCAAAAAAGGACGCACGATTCTACAATCGCGCGTCCTCTGTAATGGAACCTGAGAGATTAGTCGGCTAGTTTGTTAGTCGCTGGTCTTGTAGTCGCTTAGCCACAATGACTAGCAGACTAGTAGACTATTGACTGGTAGACTACCTAACTTTACACCGTCGGTGTCTCGTTCTTGCGTGAGACTTTCCAGAGTTGCTTCGGAAGTTGGGTCCTTTTGCCTGAGAGTTTCATCTGGTTTCGCCTGTTTGCCAGATTTGCACCTTCGGCGCTCTTATTACCGAGTCTCTTCCCAAACGTCCGTTGAATTATGCTTCCATTTTATGAGCGAGAGGAACGAGAGTCAAGGTGTAGAACATCACGAATTTGGATAAATAAAGCCGCCTTTTTGAAAAGGCGGCTTGTTTGAGGATTACTTGCCCGCGACTTTACGCGTGCGCTTCGGTTTGACGGGTGGAACTGCTTCTGTTTCGAGAGCGGGAATCTCAGCGACGGTGGGTTCGGCTGGTGAAATCTCGGGCAAGGGTTCAGGGTCAATGTTGGCAGGAGGAGTGGGCATAGGATCTGGGGTAGTGATCTGCACTCCGTTCAATTTCGAAAAGTAGTCCCGCACACTTTTGTCATTGTAAAAGATAAGAGCGAGGATGCCGACCACCATGGAAAATGCATTTCCCAAAAAGGCCGTGAGGATTTGAAAGACGGCAATCGACTGTGATGGTTTTATCGGTTCAGGCTGTGTGCTTAAGAGTTTCGCCGCGTAAATGATCTCGAAAATACCAAGAATGGTCGGCAGGATCGTAATCGGTAAACAAATGACCCCGATAATGGTTCCAAGTGCTGTGGCGGATGCTACAAATCCCCAGAAGAGGTTGATG
>JBGAVO010000053.1:0-2658 GCA_044228075.1 Candidatus Peribacteraceae bacterium | reverse complement strand
GGGGCCGGGCCGCATTCATCACACGATGCGCTGGATGGGCATCGCGGAGCGCTCTTTTGACCTCATGTGCCGCCGCGCGGCGTCGCGGCACATGGAGCGAAATTTCAGCAGCGGGATCGTGCCTTTTCCATACTGTCCGGTGCGCTTACTCACATAGAAAATTGGCCAACCAGAGGTGATGAGAACAAGCAGTGCGATGACCATGAGGAATGGAAGTAGCACCATGAAAATGGCGCCTCCGAGGACAAAATCGACGCAACGCTTGAAGACCCTTCCCCAACCATCGAGTGGGGTTGGTTCAAATTTTAATACTGGGACCAGTCCGATATTACTAATGCTGAGTTGGTGTGGAACATCTGCGAAAACAGGCGGTACATACGCATAGCCCACTTGATGACTGCGGCAATAGTCTATGAGCTCCGCTGTTGCTGCGCTTTCTGGATTTGCGTCGGTGTGCAGGACGAGATCAATAGGCATCTTTGCGTGCATCTGTGCCACATCTTCAAGCGAATTGGCGTGTCCAAGAAAACGGTAACGAACGTCGCGCTTGAGATCTTTATGAACTCCGTCAGGGAGTCCACGACTACCGCAGGAGACAACGGTGCGAACGCCAATACCGGATTTTAAGAGTCGACGCTGAAAGAGAATCATCGCTGTCCGCGCACTCATAGAAAAAACGGCGAGGAGTAGCGTGGACTGAATAAGAAGCGCGCGGGAGAAGAAGAGCTGACGCTGCACCATGAAGAACCACGCCATCACGAGTGCGACCCAAAGGATGGCAACAAATCCTGTCCGCCATAGCTCCTTCCAAGGGCCAAGTGTTGTACGAAGGGAATACAGCCTCAAGATGGCAGCGATACACACGAAAGCGATGATGCTTGGGATCACGAAGCTCTCGATGTAATACGTCAATGGGGGCAGCGTGCTCTGCTGCGAGAGTAGTTGGAGCCGTGGAAGAAGGTCGATATTTGCTTCGCGTAGTCGGTATGCAAGAAGCAGCGCCGCGAGTGCTGAAAGCACATCGAGTGGGATGCGAGCGATGCCGAAGAGGATCTCGGAGCGTTTCATGCGGCTAGAGTATACGCAAAACAGGCCAATGTGACCTGTTTTATGTCCTGCTCTTTGTACGCCGGATTCTGTCTGGCCCCGTACTGAGTACGAGTTAGATGATCATCTCTCTAGTCGAACGGTTGCCCGCACGATCGAGCGGAGGGGCAGTCGGCCTCACGGAACCATGAGGTGATCCAATCGCCCAATTCCTCCTTGCAGCACCTAGAGTTTGCCAATCCTTGCGGATCCTCGGTTCCCGAGGCGTTTCACTCCCAGTTGCCCGGGGTCGTCTCTGTGGCACTAGTCCTCATGCATCTTTACCTGATATATGATGCACGGATGGGCGTTACCCACTAAGCGTTCCATTGCTGTCCGGACGTTCCTCTTGCCTTGCGGCAAGCGATCATCGAAAGAGCAGGATTCTTATTATACCACTATTCGATATCTTCAGATATACTGCGTCTCGCTTCCGCTCATTTAACATCGTAGATTCTTGCCGCTTTAGCTCAGCTGGTAGAGCAACGCACTTGTAATGCGTGGGTCGTCGGTTCAACTCCGTCAAGCGGCTCCATCTTTTCATGACTAGTACTGAGATCATTGGCTACACCGCGGCCGTTATCGGCACTGTGCTCATGCTTCCGCAGGTCATCAAAAGCGTTCAGACAAAAAGTGCTCATGATGTTTCGTCGTTGATGCTTGCTGCGTACCTCACGCAGTGTGTTTTGTGGGCTATGTACGGAATCCGTATTCACGCTGCTCCTGTCTATCTTTGCAATATCATTGCCTTCTGTATCGGAGTTGTGCAGGTTTCGCTGAAGTTTAGATATGCCAAGCCTGTCCGATAATCACATGTATTATTCCCCACATGCGTAAAGATCGTCGTATTTTCATCACTGGTTCTGGAGGAATGGTGGGAGAGAGTCTTGTTTCTCTTCTCCGCAACAGTGGTTACACCAATCTACTGACGCCGTCTTCGGCCGAACTTGATCTACGAGACGCTCACGCAACTGATGCGTTTTTTCACCGTGAGCAACCGGACACAGTTCTGCATTTGGCTGCACGCGTTGGCGGCATCAAAGCCAATGTCGCAGATCCTGTTGGCTTTCTTGCAGACAACTTAGCCATTACATCCAATGTCATCATGGGTGCCCATCGCCATGACGTGCATACACTCATCAATTTAGGATCGTCGTGTATTTACCCGCGCGAATGCCCTCAGCCCATGAAAGAAGAGTATCTCCTTACAGGGCCTCTAGAACCAACAAACGAAGGATACGCTCTCGGTAAGATTGCTGCTTTGAAGATGTGTCAGTATTTGCATGCGCAAGAAGGGCGTAATTATTTCACGCTCGTCCCTCCAAATTTGTACGGCATTCATGAGCGTATGGATCTTGAAGTGTCACACGTCATCGCAGGGATCATGCTCAGACTTCATGCTGCGAAAACCGAAGGAAAGTCAGACGTTATTTTGTGGGGAACAGGAAGTCCTCGTCGTGAATTTCTTTGTGCCGATGACCTCGTCCGCGCCATTGTTTGGTTTATGGAGCATGTTGAAGCGAAAGACATTCCAGGGAATTTCCTCAATATTGGTTCTGGTACAGATTTGCC
>JBGAVO010000052.1:0-2905 GCA_044228075.1 Candidatus Peribacteraceae bacterium | reverse complement strand
AACACGATTGGCCACTTTGGATTGAGCAGTGGCGCACGAGCGGGCTAAGCAAGTTGGCCTTTTGCAAAGCGAACCAGCTCCCTTATCAGAGTTTTCTGTGGAATGTGAAGCGTCGGGAAGACGACTCTGGCGGAGAGTTCAAGCAACTGATCCTTCAGGATACCTCCGGTCATGATCGGATCGATTATCACTTCCCCGACGGCCGTTGTGTATCCTTTCCGTTGTCCGCTCCCAGAGAGCTGATTCGGTTTTTACTCTCGCTCTAATGCTCTTGATCAGCGTAACCCACCGGCAAAGTACATCTTGTAATTCGATTGTGTAATGTTTTGTTTTGCGCACATGAGAACAAAGCAAGATTGGCCTGCGCTGATTCTGGAGTGGCAGGAGAGCGGGCAGAACAAGGTGGTGTTTTGCAAAGAGCGCGGTATTTCCTATCAAAGTTTTCTTTGGAATCTCAAGCGTGATGGCCGTTCGACTCAGGGTGAATTTCGGCAGCTTGTGGTTCAAGATTCGTTAGAAAGTCATCGCATTGACTTTCATTTTCCCGACGGCAGATGGGTTTCGTTTCCCACATCCGCACCGCGCGAGTTTATTCGTTTTCTAATCACGCTCTAATGTTGCTGATCAGTGAGCACCAGCGCTACTTTGTGTACACTGGCGCTACCGATATGCGCAAGGGCTTTGATACCCTCAGCGGACTGATCCGCTCGGAGATGAAGCTCAACCCGATGAGCGGAGATATGTACATCTTCTTTAATCGCTCACGATCTCATGTGAAGATATTGCTTTGGGATCGCGATGGATTTGCACTTTATTTCAAGCGTCTGGAGCGTGGCACTTTTGAGATTCCAGCGTCAAATTCGACTGGTTCTACATTGATATCTGCACAGACCTTAGCCTTGATTTTGCAAGGCATCGTGTTGTCATCAGTGAAGCGAAAAAGACGCTTCGAGTATGCTGCATAATTAGCATGGTTTTGTAAATAACTATTGCCTTTGAGTATTGCGCTGGATGGGCCTTTCGGCGCATCTTTGTCGCATGTCAGAGGATGTTGCAGCTCTACAGAAAATGGTCATCGAACTGACCGAGTTAACTGCAAAGCAAAAGCAGGAAATCGACTTTCTTAAACGTCACATCTTCGGCAAGAAGTCAGAGCGATTTATTCCTGCGCCAGGCCAACTTTCTTTCGAAGGATTGGAGGTTCAGGAATCAGAGCCTCCCGCTCAGAGCAAGCCACAGATTATACCCACTGTTCAGAAGGAAAAGCAAAAGCCCGTTCGCAAGCCATTGGATGAGTCGAAGTTCGAAGTCATCACCGAGGAAATTCATCCCGAAGGCAACTCTGATGGGATGAAGTTGATTGGCGAAGAAGTCACCACCTATCAGGAAATGATTGACGCCAAGATCATCATCCGCAAGATCAAGCGCTACCGTTATAAGAATATCGCCACTGGCGAGATCATCATCGCCGATTTGCCGTATCGTCCTTTTGCTAAAAGCGCTGTGTCATCTTCCATTGTCAGTGAAGTAGTGGTGCAGAAGTATGTGAATGCGATGCCGATCTACCGGCAGGAACAGTCCTGGAAGCGTCTTGGGGTGGAGTTTTCTTACTCCTCCCTTTCTGACATGCAACGCATGGGATATGAATTGATCAAGCCGTTGTTCGATGCATTCAAGAAAGACGTGCTTTCCACCAATTACCTGCAGGCCGATGAGTCGCCGTTCAAGGTGCTGTCGAGTGAAAAGAAAGGCGCCACGCACATGGGGTATCAATGGGTGTATCTCGATCCGGTGCGCAATGTCGTGTTTTACAACTACCAACCGGGTAGATCAGAAGCACATCCGGCGAACATGCTCAAAGGATTTAAGGGTATTGTGCAAACAGACGGATTTGCCGGATACAATAAAGCAACCAGCGCTCCGGAGATCAATCAGATTTACTGTATGGCACATGCCAGGAGGTATTTTGAGAGAGCACGGGAAAATGACCCGGAGCGGGCCGAACACTTTTTGAAAGAGGTCCAAAAGCTCTACGATATCGAGCGAGTAATTAAGGATCGCGAGATCACCGGTGAAGAAAAAGTGAAGTTCCGAAAGGAGCAATCGCTGCCGATACTCCATGAATTAAAAGTGTGGCTTGATAATCAGGTGCAACAAATTGCGCCCAAGTCAACCATTGGCAAGGCTGTACTTTACAGCAAACAGCGCTGGAAGGGGCTTATAACCTATTGCGAATACGACTACACAGAGATCGACAACAATCCAGTCGAACGGAGCATTCGTCCGATGGTTGTTGGACGAAAGAACTACCTCTTCGCCGGTTCACATGAAAGCGCCGAGCGGGCTGCATGCTACTACTCATTTTTCATCACATGCCGCATGCATGGCATCAATCCCAAGGCATGGATACAAGATGTGTTTGAAAAAATCGAACACCTAAAGCCCTCACAATACCACACCCTGTTCCCACAGAACTGGGGTAAGTAATCGCTTACAAAAATTACTATCTTCGGTCAAGACGTAGTTGGCCGTGGGGTTACAGCGTAACTCGAGCGTAGCTTCCTGCAGTCTTTGACTGCGAGTTAATTCAAAAGAATAAAGGGAACTTCCAAAAACCTGTTTCATGAAGCGCGATAGCTCATTTTGTCGAAGGCAAGCCAAATCGAAGGAGCATAGTAGAAACTCTGTGACTGAGATTTGGCGAAGGATTCGGCAAAATGAGCATCGAAATACACAACGGGTGGGGCGATGGATTATATCATTTTATCGATTCATGGAAGAGGTTTTTGGAAGTGCCCTTGAGTTTTTGTAAGATGAGTTTTCTTTCTTGTGGTGATATTTCCAGATCAGCCAGTGCTGATTTGTTCTTCAGATTACCAACGAAAAGAATAGTTCCTTTTTCCAG
>JBGAVO010000051.1:0-2916 GCA_044228075.1 Candidatus Peribacteraceae bacterium | reverse complement strand
GATCGACTGATCGGTGTCGTGCGTGCGGGGCATCCCTTGCGCAAGGGCAGACTGACGCTCGCACGATACGCAAAGGCGGAACACGTCCTCGTCTCGCGTAGCGGCCTTGAACAGGACGCGGTTGATCGTCCATTCCTGCCGCCTGACTTGAAGCGGAACATCGGAACCATCGTGAGTGGCTTTTCCGCCGCGCTGTCGTTCGCTCGTGCTTCGGATCTGGTGGCCACCGTGCCGGAGCGGCATACGGCCAAGCTGCGTAGCGGAATGTTCAGCTTCACCCTGCCGATGCCGACGCAGGAGTTCACCGTTTCGATGCTCTGGCATCCTCGGATGGACGCGGCCCCGGCACACAAGTGGTTGCGAGCCTGCCTCCGCACCGTGTGCGACTAACAGTCCCGCGTCAATCACCACCTGAGTTCGCTTGCTGCGTCGGTAGCGGACTCATACAGAGGATTTTGCGGGGTGATGGGGGGCGTGATCTGAAGGGCCATGAAAGCACCGATTACCGACAGAGTCAGCGAGCGCCTTTCAGAAGACCTTGCAGCCCTGGGTCCGCCCGCTCGAGATTCCGCCGAGCACCACTTGCGCGTGCCCGAGTACATCAAATCCTGCCATCGACTATCGACAGCTTCCGCAACGCATCAATCAACATATTATTGATAGCGCCGCGCCGCATAGGCGTATCATTATAGGTATATGATATCGCTATGGAATCAACATGCATTGGACAATGAGTACAGTGCAGATCGGAGCATAGATTGTGGCTGTGATTGTGACGTGCATTTTGGTTCGTGATCATGTGTTGATAAATTCACAATAAAAAATATGCTTGCTAGAAAATACTTCAGCGGATACATTTTTCAGAAGTGAAGGATCTGCTCAAATAGAGGAAAGGGAGTGCGGAAAAGAAGCCCCGGTGGTGCCCGCAGCATGGCCATATCGGGCACAAGCTTCAATGTGTAGGTACGCACAGAGAGTGGCGAAAATCTAGAATAGATCATCTGGTACCGTCACAAAATCAGGCACGGCACCTCGACCATTTTCTAGACGATACACTCGGAACACGATTGGTTACCTGACCATCCACAATTGGTGAATAGCAGGCCTTCTGCGATTCGGTCGCGTTTTGTGACACGCAGTGAATCGGTGTGGATGATACTGGCCTCGGAATCTCGACCCAGAGACACTGAGAGCTACGCCGTGATAGAGTTAACGGTATGACTCAAAGAATCTAAATCAACAGGGTGTTTTCGAAACAATAGAGAAAAGGGAGGGGTCAAATGTCGCATCTTTATCGTGATAATTCAACTGGGAATATCAGCTTGGCGATTGATGGCATGTTGCGATCCGTGCAAAACATGGATGTTTTGAACAGAATCTTTCGCCCAAACTCTTGGGTTTCCCTAGCGGGTCAGAGGATTCAACAAGGCCGACCATTGTGTCTTCAGGCCAAACTCGTTCGGGACGATCGGAGTGGCGTCGTCTATTTTTTAGATGATTTAGGACAGGGGCTGATTCGACGACATTGCGTAAGTCCGGAGATGTTTGAGGCGTGTTGCTTTGACTGGGGAAAGATTGTCTCAATGACAGCAGGTGACTTCAATATCCCAGAAGGAAAACCACTTTCAGTTCAGGCACCTGTCTTGGCTTGGATGGAATCCGAATGGGAGACTATCAAGAACAAGACGTTCCGCGAACTATGTCTGCCCGGGACACATGACTCCGGTACCTATAAACTCAATGATCGACTGGCACCAGACGCAACTGGTGCACCCAAATCACTCTGGGAGTACGGTCGACTCGACGGGCTCACTGGGCTTGGTGACTATATCAAGGGCATGGCGGTCACCCAGACAAAATCTTTTTATGAACAACTAAGTTTGGGTATTCGCTACCTTGATCTACGGGTATGTCATATGGATAACGACTATTATACCTGTCATACGCTTCAAGGAAACCCTATTTCGATATTGCTTGCAGACGTCAAAAAGTTTCTGGATGAAAATAAGAAAGAAGTTGTGTTGATTAAGGTCGGTTTCAAAGAATTGACTGACGATCAGAAAAATGAGGCATGGAGAAAAATGGAAGAGTGGGTCGGTGGTCACTTCTATAAAATGGATGGTGGTAAGAATTTTAAAACACTTCAGTTGCAGGAGGTTGTAAATTCCAACAAACGCGCCTTGTTTTTGCTCAATGATACGCACATCAAGGGAATTTATGATAGTGATAATAATACTAATAGCAAAGTTTGCGAACTCCTGCGTAGTAGGACGTTGTTCCCTTACGGTAACTGGTTCAATATCGCTAGCGAAGGTGAAAGCATCTCTATCCCTAAAGACCGGACCGTAAGGGTTCGCTATGGGAAAAATGATAAATGGATAGAAAAAGTTGTCACAGGAGGTACTGTGACATTCGGTGTTGCATTTTTTGGTGAAGATCCAGCCCCAAATGTTCTCAAACAGGGTGATCTCTTTATTGAATATGAAAAAACAACGACTACATCTGAAGGGACATGGTTCCATATCGCAAATGAAAGTGAGAGCATTACCCTTCCAAATAATCGTACTGTGAAGGTACGCTATGGAAAAGATGATAAGTGGTTTGTCAAAACTGTCACAGGTGGAGTAGTAACGTTCGGGGTTTCATTTTTCAACGGGGATCCCAATTTCGGCATCGTGAAGCATGGCGAAATCATGATCGATCCAGAATACGTACTTAGGCTCAAGGATACCCAGTTGCTCGAGGCTCAATGTATCCGCCCAATCGATGATATGACTTTTGTGAAAGCATTTGTGCAAAAGTATGGATGTGGACTATTACCCTTCCTTCCGACACTTTGGAGCATTCCAGTGGTCGGTCAACTTCTAAGCGCATTGGGTGCGACCGTACCACATATCGTCTTCTATTTGAGAAATA
>JBGAVO010000050.1:2607-3104 GCA_044228075.1 Candidatus Peribacteraceae bacterium | reverse complement strand
TAAATGTTTCCGGAACGGTCTGATCCTTTGAGGCTTCGATGGCGTTATCGATGGTTTGTAACCAGCCATCGAGCAAAGCCAGAAAGAGCGCTTGTTTGGTCTCGAAGTGATGATAGAACGCGCCCTTGCTGATCCCCGCGTCTTTGCAAATATCATCCACGCTGGCGGCATTGAAGCCGTGTGTGGAAAATAACTTGATGGCTGATTCGATGATCTTGGCACGGGTTTCTTCACTACGTTGCTGCATTTTTGCCTTTCAGAAATAAAAACCGACTAGTCGGTTTGTTTTTACTCCCGAAAGATTGTACTGTCAAGATGCAGAAAATCATAATGTGTTAAATCAAATGAGACGGCAACTGCCGTCTCATTTGGAGTGTTGAGCGAGATATTATCTCGCTTTACGCTGGCTTATATGCAGTGATCTTCGCACTCTAGACTGCCTTATATGCATCATCGCGTGATATGGACACAAGTTCAGCAACATCTTGCATGTCGTT
>JBGAVO010000050.1:0-2597 GCA_044228075.1 Candidatus Peribacteraceae bacterium | reverse complement strand
GGTAAAACCAACAGCTTCCATCATGCCGATATATTCTTTCGCATCCACGGCGCCAGCCACACAACCAGCCCAGGCACTCAGGCTGCTGCGAACTGACTCGGGCAATTCGCCCTCGGTAACGATATCTGAAACAGCCAATTTGCCGCCGGGCTTTAACACGCGGAAGGTTTCAGCAAAAACTTTTTCTTTGAAAGGGGAGAGGTTGATCACGCAGTTCGAGATGATGACATCGACAGTATTGGAGTTGACTGGCAACTCTTCGATGTAGCCCTGACGAAATTCCACGTTTTGGATGTTCATCCGCTGCGCACTACCCCGAGCTCGCTCCAACATCTCGGGAGTCATATCTACGCCGATCACGTGTCCGGTCTCGCCAACTTTTTTCGCGGCGAAGAAGCAATCGAGTCCTGCGCCTGAGCCGAGATCAAGGACGGTTTGTCCGGGTTGCAGAGATGCGAGTGTGATCGGGTCGCCGCAACCGTAGCTGACAGCCGACTCGCCTTGAGGGAGGATGGTAAGCAGATCTGTCGGGTAGAGTTTGCTTTCGGTGGAGCAGCAGTCTGAAGGTCCGCAACAAGAGGCGTTGTTCTTGATCCGCTCGGCATAATGCTCGCGGACGACTTCATGGATGGGGGTGTTTGTAGTCATTTTGTCTCCTTATATAGATGCTTGTCTATGGATTTTAATAAAAAAATTTCTGATGATTTCTCTCTGCTCATCATTTGATGAACAGAGCCTTACACTTAGCAGCAGCCACCGCCGCCGCAACAACCGCTTTCACATTCGTCGCAATTGCAGTCGTCATTGAGCACTGTCAAATCGTTCATGGCTTTCACCTCCTTTCGGTTTCAAATTGAAGTTTGTCTATATATCGAAGAAAAAAATATAGAGTTAGGAAATGGTCTTGAGAAAAACCTGGGTGGCTTTTTCTTCGGGCGCAAATTTGACCATGAGCTGGCCGCAGCAATAGGCAACCTGATCCTGATTGAGAGTATAAAAAGTTTGCTTGCCTTCCTCACGGACAGTGACCAAACCAGCCTCGCGCAGGATCGCAAGGTGATGAGAAACGGTAGGCTGGGAGACTTCCATTTTTTCAACGATCTCGTTAACCGATAGCTCGCAACAACAACACTCGCTCATGATTTTCTGGCGAGTGTCGTCGGAGATGGCTTTGGCAAAAAGAACGGGGTCAAATTTCATATCGATAACTTTCTATGTGAGATTATATCGAAGTTTGTCTATTTGTCAAGAGCGTAAAGATCGCTGATCTGCCGTGCAAAATCGATCACGCTCATTCTCAAGGATAGTGGCTCGAGCACTTCGATAGCTCGCCCCAGGCTGAGGATGCGGGCGCGTGCGGCTTCAAAACTTTCGAATGGCAGAGTGAGTATGACACAGCCGTGTTCATCGGGTTTACCTGCCTGTCTCAGAATTTGATCTGTATGTTCACCGAAGATACGCGGGAGGTGCTCGATAAGTTCAGGGAATACGCGTGCAGTCACTGAAAAAATGAGCCGATCCTTTTTGAAGTCTGCACACCAACTCTTCCAGAAAGAAGGGAGATTGAAATCCTGTGGGTACTCAAACTTTTCCGCAAGTATTTGCGCAGCGCTGATCTTCGAAACACGTAATACGCGGATGTGATCTACCCCGCCTGCCACGAGATACCACGTGTTTGATTTTGCGACCAATCCATACGGTTCAAAGGTCTGTTCAACACTTGTTCTAAATTCACGCCAGGTGAGATGCAGCTTGTGTTCCTGAAATAGCGCTTGTTGAATGGTGTGTAAATGGGGGACCGGTTCTTCAGGCTCGAACCACCATGCTGCGTCCAGATGGATGCGTTGACGCGTGCGTGCTTCATTCTCGCGGCTTGTAGATGGCAAAGCCGCGGAAAGTTTGCGCATTGCAGCTTTGAGTTCCTGCCCGACACCGAGTTTTACCAAAGGCTCAGGGATGTTAAGCATGGCTAGCGCATGTACTTCCCCTGTGTTCAAGCCCGTGAGGTCCGTTCTGTAGCTTTCAACAAGCGAGATGCCTCCACCAGGACCATCTTCTGTATAGATGGGTACACCGGATGTGCTTAGGGCAACAATGTCACGATAGATGGTACGTTCGGAGACTTCCAATTCCTCGGCAAGTTGACGGGCGGTCAGCTTGCCACGGGTTTCAAGGAGCATCAAAAGCGATAGTAATCGATCAGCGCGCATCTTCCCTCCTTAGCCATTCTACTCAAAAACACTGACAACAGATGTCATGGACTTGTTGATATTATGTCACTGTGTACACAATATCAACAGGTTAACCTTCAATGATTAAATAAGGAGAAAACATGAGTAGACTCGAAATCAGAATTGTCCACCTCGAAGCACTACGTGTGGCAAGCGCTTACGGCTTTGGGGCTTCACCCGAGGCAATCGCGCACGAAAAGATGCAAAATTTTCTGAAGGCAAAAAATTTACTGGATGGATATGGCACGAAATATCGCCATTTCGGTTTCAACAACCCAAATCCATCGCCTGGCAGCCCGAACTATGGGTATGAGATATGGACTGAGGTCGGACCTGATGTACAACCTGAGGGTGATATCCGCATTG
>JBGAVO010000004.1:0-95614 GCA_044228075.1 Candidatus Peribacteraceae bacterium | reverse complement strand
ACTGATGGTTGGGTAACGCCGTGTATTCCACTTAGCCAAAAGCAACGTCAGTAACGATAGCTCATACCCAATTGCCTTCGCGCCCTTCTCTGCCGCAGCGACCAGTAATCGTCCATCGCCACAGCCTAAGTCATGCACTGTCTCATCAGGTTTAATATGCGCCAACGCAATCATCTCCTGCACCGTTTTTCGAGATGTCGGCACAAACGGCGGGGCACCCTGTTTAAGAAGCTTAAAAGCGGGAATGCAGAGAATAAGCGCGACAATCAGAAATGCCGCGGCAACAAGTGGTCCACCTCCTATCAGTGAAACAACTAGAAACGCCGATAGGAGCAGGAATGCTTCAAGAACCATGTGTTAATGGAAAAAGTCTACAGTTTGGCGATTCAGAAGCAAAATCCGGCCAGATTGAGAGAGTTGAAGTAATTGACAAAATTACATAAAGTTATACAATTCATAAGTTCTTTAAAAGCACCGGGAGCCCCCCGTTCCCCTGTTTTGAAACTATTCAAGATAGAGGGTCGCGGGGCTCACAACGAGCAACGGATACCATCAAAGGAATATCGTATGACTCAATCTCAACGCATTGATGATATGACAGAACAGGCACCTGTTACGGAAGTGACAACTGCGAAATTTGCCAAACCGATTACTCCGCAAGCGATCATCTGCCTCGTTAACTGTCCGCCGGTCATTATTGGAATTGGAACTGGAACTGGTGGCGGTGGTGGCGTTGTAGAACCAAGCGTCACACCTTGGTAACAGCGCGGAAACCACTGTGGGAATCGCACAAACATCTCAGACAAGGACAAATGATATGTGGAACACAGGAAACATTCTGATTGCAATCGCCTTGGTGATGATGGTGTCATCGATCATTCGAGACATTCGCATCATGCGCTTCCATGCAAGCATCGATCAGCAGGTCTCTCAAATGACCCGTGTCTTCGATGGCCGGATCAAGGAGTACAAGTACCCCGGTCCAGAAACCAAAAATGCTCAGCTTCGGATTGCGGCTGTAGCGATACTCGCTATAGCAACACTCGGAGTTGCCATCTGGATGAACAGTCCAGCAAACGCAAAGGTGAATCTTTCACCTGTTGATACAGCCCGATGGATTGCATAACAATTCGAAGAACAAACCTCATCTCACTCAGAAGGAAACCGTCATGCGCTTACCAACTCTGTCTCTGATCGTGACCATCGTTTTCTTGGCAATCTGCTTCGCCATCGAGAAGGCAGAAAATGTCTGTATCAAGGCTCAAAAGAAGGCCTTCTCCGTCTACCACCAACAATGTATGGCGGAGACGACGCAGAAGCTTCGACGCGCAGAACGCGAGGCGGAGCACACCCAGCAGTACGTCACTACCGCCTTCGAACAATATCAAGAATCTCAAAGCACTCAACCTCGTTGCCGCTAACACCTCACTCAAAAGGATCGAGATCATGTACAAGTCGATGTTCACGTTCGGAATGCTCTACACGGTCATCGCTTTTGTGGGTGGCATCTACGGCTGCTCAAAACAGCCATTCCAACTGCCGGCAAAGCCTGTGGTCGAACAGATCAAAGTGCCGCCGCCGCAGGAAATCCCTCCGGGCATGGAAAAGGCCCTCGAGTTCAAAATCCAGCCGGACGGTTCAGTCCGGCCGGAAGAAACCTTCGTGCCGATCAAAAAGGCAGAGGAAAAGATTGAGGAACCTGCAGAACCTCTTACCTTCACGGTCCAGCCGGATGGGAAGATCGCAGTTCAAGAGAAGGCATTGGTTCGCTATCTCTCGTACAACCAGAGAAACGTCAACAAAGCTCGAGATAAACTGGAAAAGGCACAAGAAGTGATTGAGTCAGCTCAAACCCTTCTCGAGCAGCCTGCAGATGCACTAGAAGCAGTGGTGATGGCTAAGCTAGAACAAGTTTTCGAGCTAGAAGCCGAGATATCCGAACGCTCGAAAGCCTTGCTTGAAAAAGTGCAAGCTCTACAGCAAGAAGCGGAGAAGTCGGAACGTGCCATGTCTGCGCTTCTGAAAAAATTAAAAGAAGCTCAAGACAGACACAAAACATCTCCATGGGACATCGGACGACCTGGTTCTCCTATGTTCTAAACCCGCGACCCCTAACCCATATCACTAGATATGGACTACCGCTCCTCACAAGGGAGCGGTTTTTTTGTGTGTACGAAAATCTGTGTATTTGACAGTATTAATAAATAGTATATAATTCATAAGTTCATTCACCCTTCGACATGCTCAGGGTAAAAGAATGTTCGTTTAAAGCATAGCGAGCCCCCGTTCCCCTGCGTTGAAGTCATCAACATAGAGGGTCGCGGGGCTCAAAGTGAGCTCATCGACAACACCCATTTCAGGAGGCCTGTCTCATGTCTCGCAAGCAATTCGGATTCGGTCTGGTCTATTCGTTACTGCTCGTCGCCGTCACGGCCGCTATCACGGCTCAGGTTGCCACGCCGACTGCGGCGGAGGCCATCACTCAGCTGAATAAGGAGTATCGTACCGATCCCGCCGGCAAGCACGCCGATGTCGCCAAGGCAATCCAAGCGGCGACCTTCTTGGAAGGAGCCGTACTGGAGCATGACGTCCTGGCGCACGCCGAAGAAGGCCTGCAGTTGCACAAGGACAACGAAGCGTTTTTGCAGGACACACACGTGTTGCTGAACTCAATTCGAAAAGAGCTGGGCAGTGATACGTGTCCCGCCTGCGGCGACTCAAGCCTCACAGACCAGTGCGCCTGCCCAGATCAGTGCAATTGCACCGGCAAGTGCGACTGTTCGCAGAAGCACCGACAGATTCCCGAGGAAACCGAACCGGTGAAAGTGATCGAAGTGCGCTACAACAGAAACGTCGAACCTCTGGCACCCTCGATCAACTGATCTATTCCCGCGACAACCCTTTAACCACCGTGTCCTAGGATGACACGGATGACCGCTCCTCTCGGGGGGCGGTTTTTTATCCTTCGACGAGCTCAGGATGACACTTCCTTCTTCTCTTCGTGATACACCATCTCTAGGTTTACATCCCACAAACTCGATTTATCGGTCTTGCCTGCAACAATGTTATCAACCGCCATCATGGCTGTAAGCATGCTGTGATCTTGGTTGTTGTAGCGGTGCATACCATTGCGACCGATGAGGTAAAGATTAGGAATCTGCTCAACGAAATCGCGCACAACGTGCAACTGAGTGTAGCTACCGATGTAGGCGGGATACGCCTTAGGCATGCGCAACACACAAGCATCAACAAGGTCTTCTTTTTTGGCGAAACCAATCTTTTCCATTTCGGAGATACCAAGGTCAATGAGCTGCTGATCGGGCATGACCCATAAATCCCCACCTTCATTCACGAAGTACTCGAGGCCAATCCACACGGTGTTGCCGTAATCGGCGACCATGTACGGACTCCAGTTATGGAACAGTTGAATACGCCCCACACGAACACCTCCTTCCTGAATGTAGATCCAGTTATCCGGCGCATCTGCCGCAGGCTCTTTCTTTTTTTCCTCGACATGCAGTTTCTTGAGCAGAAGACCAACAGTCAGGAAGTCACGGTATGAGAGACCTTCAGCCACTTCAATGACCGATGCAGGCGGATGTGGATGCATCATCCCCGCAAGGTGCTTGATGGGCATGGTTGAGAAGAAGTAATCGCAGGCAATCTCTTCATGAGTACCGGTATCGATGTTCTCCAGAGTCACACTGACAACAGTATTATTCTCGGTCTTCACGCCACACACGCGAGTCTTCATACGCACTTCTCCCCCTTTCTGTTTTACGATATCGGTCACTGTCTCCCACATCTGCCCTGGACCGAACTTCGGATAGTAGAAGCGGGTGATAAGACTGGTCTCACGTTCTGCCTGAGCCTTCTTAAAATCGCTGGAGAAGAGATCTTTGATTGCATGAGCCAGCGCACGCTTAAGACTCAATCCTTTGACACGCTGTGCACCCCAGTCCGCACGAATTTGACTGACCGGTACACCCCACACTTTCTCGGTGTACGCCTCAAAGAATGTCTTATAGAGACGATCACCGAAGCGATTCTTATAGAACGCATCCAAGTACGTCTCATCTTTGATCGGGAAAACCTGGCGGCGGATGTAGCTGACGCCAATCAGGAACGTATTCCAGAACCCGAGACGCTTAGCGACCGTTAACGTGATGTCAATCGGATACGGAAAGAAATGCCGCTTGTAGAAAATACGACTGAGACGCGGACGCTGCAGCATCACATTATCTTCTTTTTCCGGGTCGGGAGCAGGTTGCGGAGCGTAGTCGATTTCATGATGTTTCTCGATGGTGTCTTTTGAGGGTGCACCCTGAAGCGGCATAATGTTAAACCACCAATCCATCACACGTTTCTCTTTGCTGAAGAAGCGATGACCTCCAATGTCGATGCGGTTTCCCTTGTAGTTGTACGTCTGTGCAATACCACCAATCGCATCGGTTGATTCGCAGACAATCACTTTGATGTCCGTTCGATGCAGAAGTTCATACGCAGCGGTTAAGCCTGCGGGCCCTGCTCCGGCGATGATGGCAATCTTCTGAGGCATAGTGTCATGGTGAGCCCGACGAACCATGATTAAATCCATCACCCTTCGTCGAGCTCAGGGTGACACCCCTATTTATACCACAACCACATCAATATCCTCCTTCTTTTTGAACACAAATCCATGAGACAAAGCATAGTTCCACACGGCGCCAACACCCACTGCGACGACTTTTGCGAGGATATAGTGCACACCCAGCCATAGAAGCATATTGGCGATTGCAGCATTTCCGACAATAGAAACACCGTAGACCAGCATGAATTTGACAACCTGGCTGCCGGCTTTGCGCTCACGATTTTTAAAAGTGAAGAACTTATTGGCAACAAACACAAAGGATGCGCCCACTACCGACGACAAAATGACGGCAATACGTTCATCAACACCAAGCTGCTCCACAAAAATCGTCAGCGACAACATGTCTAGAATGAATCCTCCACCGCCACAGACGGCAAAGCGCCACATCTGTGAGACATGGGTACGAACACGCGAATGTTGAAAGAGAGCTGGCATGGCCTGGAGCATAGCAGAGGAAGTGACATTATATGTACTATCTACGACGACGAGAGGGCATTGTGCTTACCTTTTATAGAAAGCTCCAAGAACCAAAAAACAAGATCCACACGAGCATTTTGGATCTTGGAACTTGTCTCTTGGATCTTGTTATACCTTATTCCAATACTCAAACGTCTTCCTGAGTCCCTGTTCCAATGGAGTCCATTTCATCTTCGCAATAACGTCATGGACCGGCAGGGTTGGTATAGCACGGCCGCCAATGGGACGCTCGGGGTCAAAGTGGATGGGGAGATCTGGTCGAACAATAGCGCAGATATGCTCGGCAAGTTCTTTGACCGTCACCACATCATCCGTCGTAATGTACTGCACGCCATGCACATCGGATTCGATAAGATTGATGACTGCATTCACCAGATCTTCGACATACAAGAACGCTCGCTCCTGCGTTCCATCGCCCCACACATGCAATGCATCTTCGGCATCACGGGCTTTCACCATGAGTGCAGGAATGACGTTTGCATCCTCGTTGAACGTATCACGTGGACCATACGATCCAACCGGACGAACAATAAGCAGGGGAAACCCACGCTGTTTTGCAGCAGTAAGCCACAATGAACAACAGATCGCCTTGCCAAGCACATACCCATCGATTTTGTCCTGTTGTGCCAGATGAATCGTATCAAGTGTCGGCGGAATGTTTGCGGTACTAAAGAATGTTACCGGAACATTTGCCTCTTTCTCTTTCATTGCATCAAGCAAGGCTAGTGACATGCGAACGTTATCATTCAACACATCACTGGGACGCTTTTGATGATACTCAACGTTCCGACGGCTGGCGGCCAAGTGAAAAATTTCATCGACACCATCGACCAAATCTTGGCAGTAAAAGCTGTCACGTAAGTCTCCTTCCATCCACTCAATTTCCGCTCGGCGATGCGAGAGTGCTCGGTAATTCTGCGCACGGAGAGGCACACGAACAATCGCTCCTTTCTCGAGCAGGTGCTCAACCAAGAAGCTTCCAATAAAGCCGGTTCCGCCTGTGACAAGGACACGCCGTCCTTTCCAGTTATGTGACATACGTGCAGAAGCCTAGCCGTGAAACAGAAGAACGGGCAAGTATTATCGCCTTTCCATCAGATTGACCAACTCTTCAAACCGCAGTCTATTTGCCGTAAACTGAAGCCATGGAACAGCAGACGCTCTGCATTGTCGGCTTAGGATATGTGGGCTTACCGCTCGCACATGCATTCGCAAAACACGGGTATACCGTGTACGGATTTGATATCAGCGAGCGACGAATTATGGAGCTGAAAGAAGGACACGATCGAACCAACGAACTTTCAAAAGATGAACTGACGAATGCGCCGATTACTTTCAGCAGCGACCCATCGATCATCGGCAAAGCCGACGTGATTATCATTGCTCTACCGACGCCGGTTGATAGTGATAACAAGCCCGACCTCGCAATTTTGGAAGCAGGAACAAAGACGGTCGGACAGCATCTGACTGCAGGATCCATCGTTGTCTATGAATCGACAGTGTACCCCGGTGTCACCGAGGAAATCTGCGGACCGATTTTGGAACGAGAATCAGGACTCGTGTGTGGTACAGATTTCACACTTGGTTACTCCCCCGAGCGCATTAACCCCGGCGACAAACAACACACGGTTGAAACAATCATCAAAATTGTCGCGGGACAGGATGAGCGAACGACCAACACACTGGTGCAGTTGTACGGATCAATTGTGAAAGCAGGCATCCACCGTGCACCGAGTATTAAAGTGGCGGAGATGGCGAAGGCTATTGAGAATGCACAGCGCGATATCAACATCGCCTACATTAATGAAATTGCGATGCTCTGCACCAAGCTCGGAATTCGCAGTAAAGATGTATTGGAAGCAGCCGCTACAAAGTGGAACTTCCTCAAGTTCCAACCAGGACTTGTTGGCGGGCATTGCATCGGCGTGGATCCGTTTTACCTGGTAGAGAAAGCGAAGAACCTCGGCATGACGACACATATCATCTCCGCTGGCCGTACGATTAATGATGGCATGGCAGCGTTCGTCGCCGATCAAGTCAGTAGTGCGCTCACTGTTCCACCTGACGGAGCACGTATGTTGGTTCTCGGTCTAACCTTTAAAGAAGATGTCCCCGACACCCGCAACAGCAAAGTGCATGATGTGATTGCTGCACTGCGTGCTCGTGGTGCCGATGTAGAGGCACATGATCCATTCTTAACCGATGCAGCACTAGAAGCGATGCAGCTGAAAGGTGGAGCGCTGGACAAAGGTCCGTACGATGCGATTTTATTGCTGGTTCCGCACAAGCAGTACAAAGAGACACCTCTTGAAATGTTCATCTCCGCCCTCAAGCCAGACGGAGTCATTTACGATCTAAAATCTATTATTGATGCGGAGTCGGTTGAAGCAGCAGGACGAACGTATCTCAGCCTATAAGCAGTGTCATGGTGAGGCCGCTCGAACCATGACAATTTAAAGATATCACCCTTCGACCGGGCTCAGGGTGACACACATTATTTTCTCTCTCGCAAATACCGCATCAGCGCATAGGCGCTGGTCAGATGCACCTTTGGTGATTGCAGAATCTTATCGAGCGCTTCTTCAATGGGTAGTTCATGCACTTCAATCAATTCATCATTTTCTTGTGGTAATGGATCGGGCGTTAAACCCTGCATGAGGAAGATATGGCTCGACGAAATAAACGTCTCAGACAAATGCACATCCCACAGGAGCTCTATCGACTCTGCTCTGTATCCTGTTTCTTCACGCAGTTCACGCTGTGCCGCGTCTTTCATGTCCCCTTCTTCTTTGTCTGACCTACCACCAGGAAGACCCCAGATGTACGCGTTATAGAACGGCCGAAACTCACGAACCACCAATATCGTTCCCTGGTCAGTGATAGCAATAAGATGCACCGTATCGGAACGCTTCACACGCAGCGCTTTCTTTGTGCGACCATCGGGCAATGACGCCGTCTCGAGCGTCACTTTCCAGCCGTAACCAGCAAACAACTCTTCTATGGGAGAAAAGGGGTGAAGAAGAAAAATCCATTGTACTCTTAGGGTCATACGCGTCACGAGTTTTGTGTATATTTTTTCATGACACGAATAGGTACCATGACCTCGCATGCCGCCCGATTTAAGCATCATCGTTCCGGTCTACAACGAAGAGCGCACCCTCGCATCCATTATGAGTGCGCTTGGAGCCAAGTGTCCGGATGCACAAATCATCTACGTTGATGATGGCTCGCGCGATCGCTCTCTTTCTATTCTGCAAGCAGGTGCGCGTGCACACGATCTTGTTCTCACAAAGGAGAATGGCGGTAAGGGATCGGCAATTAGAATGGGGCTAGACCAAGCCACAGGCGCGTACACCGTCATTCAAGATGCCGACCTTGAGTACGATCCAGCAGAAATTCGACTGCTCATTGATGCGGCAAAATCACAACCTGGCTCTGCAATATTTGGTTCTCGATTCCTGCGTCATAATCCGAATATCTACAAACGATTCCTACTGGGAAACAAAGTCCTGACATTCATCCTGAATGTGCTGTACGGATCGCACCTGACAGATAGTTACACCTGCTACAAATTACTTCCGACTCCACTCTTCCGAGGACTAGATTTAAAAGCACGTGGCTTTGAACTGGAAGCGGAAATCTGCGCAAAGTGCCTGCTCAAAAAGATTCCCATTCACGAAGTCCCGGTTAGCTACAAACCCCGAACGATCGAAGAGGGAAAGAAGATTAACTGGAGGGATGCGGTGAAGGGTGTGAGGATGATGGTGAAGTTGCGGTTCAGCGGCACAGACTCTCATTGATCCTCCCCACCGTAAAACCACTCCCTGTCAGAACCTGATCAGTATTTTCTCGAATCTGATTCCATGCCGGTGTCTGCTCATCGGTATCGGCAAAGACAACGTAATCGAGCGGCCAGCGGCAGAGCTTGTCGGCTAACGGCAGACGAGCATAGGCGGCATAGTCTGTAGCCAGTTCTTCGAGCACATCATCGGGAATGCGATCGTAGCTACCGAGCAGTTCACGATAGTAGATGTTGTACACACGGCTACTGACGGTAAATCGCATATCCGTTTTGAATTGCGTCAGCCCAGTACCGGGGTCGAATCCTTGCGTCCACAATTCGAACCAATAGACATCGCGAACCTGCTGCGGATTCACCAAGTACGTATTGGCATTTGTCGCAGAGTAGACATTGAGCGATGTGTAGATCGGCAGCAGATCAAGTAGCCAGCGATCCTGTGCATAGATAGCAGCATCGGCAGGAAGTGACTGAAGTGATTCAATGACCGGACCAAGGTACTGTCGACTTCCCCACTCCTCAGCTGCGGCAGGATACGCACGGATCTGCACCAGGAGACCAATCGATACTGCGAGAATACAAATAACTGATGCGCCGGCTGTACGAACTACGCTAGGTACACGAATATGCGAGAGGAGCCACAGTGCAGCAAGAACTGTCGTCAGCGATGCGAGAGGCTGAATGAAATACCAATGATAATGATGAGGCACCATGTGCGAGCCAGTCAGAACGTGCTGATTGAGAAGCAGAATGCTGGCGAGTGCGAGCCCGAACAGCAGCCACCATTGCTCCTTCCAGAGCTTACGTGTGAGAAATGGAACACAGAGGAAGACAATCGCCCAGACGCCAATCACAGGCGTGCGAACATCGGACATACCGAAGCGCTGTGATGCTGAAGCATAGAACGGATGATGCAGCGTCTCCCACAAATTCAACAGATACGGCGTACCGAGCGCGAAGAAGATCGCTCCAAACAGCAGCATGTCGCCGACACGTTTCCAGTCACGAAGGATTAAGAAACGGATGAAGAGTACGGCCATCGCCACGCCAATCAGCGTCCACGCATAGACATACGAATAGAGCAGAACAGTCGTACAGAGCGCACTCCAGATGATTGTCATCGTCGATCGATTCTTTAGCCAACGAGAAAGGAACAAGAGAGCTCCGGCAAACCACGGGACAGTCCAGAGCGGATTGATGGGCCGGCTGAATCGCAATGCTTCAAACGGATGGCTGCCGGTAATCAGCGCGCCAAGATCCCATGGCGCACTGAGCATGCTTCCTGCAAAAAGCAGACATGTGACCGCAATCAGCGATTCCCATTTCCGCCCGCTGATAGCGGTCATGCAACTCGTCAGAACCAGAACGAGAATGAAGGCAAAGAATCCTCGAGACCAGACGAACATTGTCGCGGGCTCCGTGCCAAAAAACCATGCAAGCAGCGACACGGCAGCTTCTGGATATGGCGGCTGAAGATATGGCAGATCTTTCGGTTCTTTGTAGAACGTATTGGAAACTGCCAAATGCCCGTCCCACACTTCGCGTACACGTGCGGAGTAATGGATTTCCGCATCAGTCGGCATCAGCTCCACTCCACGGAACGGATGACTGCCATCTGTGTGCTGCAAGATATGCGGAACTAACACCGTGAGTCCAAACAGCACTCCAATGACACAGGTAGCCAGTGAAAATTGCCGATCAATCTTCATGAGTGTGTACGGACAACGGTATACAGATTTGCACTACAACGCTGCGCACCAGGAAGATGCACCGCGATGAAATCGAGCAACTTGAGCGGACAAAGAAGAAGGAGAAAGACGAACTCTAGCAATGCCTGCAACTTGGTCGATCCGAACGAGAGAAGAATCGAGAGGATAGATGCTATGAACGCGGTCAGCGCTGAGAATGGCCCTGCAGTAATTCCCTGACGCACAACAGAGCAATCGGCAAACAGCGACGCCTGTCCTTCGAGCGTCCAACGTGAGTAATCGGATGGGGATGGGTGCCAGGGAAACACAAACGGACAAGCGATGTGAATCTGCCCACCAGGTTTTGTGACACGGAGAAGCTCCCGCACAACCGCACGCGGATCGGCAATGTGTTCCAGCACTTGATCACATGTAACTGCGTCAAACACATGATCTTTAAAAGGCAGATGTGCGAGGTCGGCAATGATCTGTACGCCGGGAAACGGAAACAGATCGACGTTCACACAGCGTGGTCCGAACGATCGCGTCCCCGATCCTGCATGCAAAATTACTGCATCAGCCGGGAGAGTTTTAGCAAAGCGACCGGAGGTCATGCCTGTAAAAAGTGACGGGCCGACGACGGCTACCATAACACCGTACAGACCAGGCCACTTCTTAAAAAAGTTCTTCAGACCGTTCCCCTCTCGCTTCTCTTCCTGCTCCGCACGCATGCGATGTGCATCATCAATGAACCAGTAACGACCACTATGGAGATGCTGCTCCGACGCGTCGCGCAGCAAATCCTTCACCCCAGCGAGCGGCATAGAACCGGTCATGCGGATGGATGAACGTCACGAATGCGATACGTTTTGCGTCCACCAGTTTCGAAGTAGGTACGCATCTGTGTTTCGGCAAGCACGCCCATCAGCATGCATTGCACGCCGACAATCACGAACAGTGCAGCAAGTGTTGGCAGAGGCGTTTCAATAAGTGTTGGCCCCCCAACAAAGCGCCAGATCACAGCAGCAATAACCGTCAGCACTCCCAGAATCATCGACCACAAGCCGACCGATCCAAAGAATTGCATTGGGCGCGTGAACGATCGGAGGAAGAATGTCAGGAGGAAGAGATCAAGAATGACGCGCCAGATGCGACCGAATCCGTATTTTGATACGCCGCGTGTTCGTGGGCGATGATTTACAACAATCTCTGTGACACGCGCACCGTTAACCGCACAGTACGCAACAAGGAAGCGGTGCATGTCTCCAAAGAGTCCCACATCGCGAATGACCGACGCACGGTAGGCTTTCATCGTGCAGCCGTAATCATGAATTTCTTGTCCCGATGCGCGACGAATCAGTCGGTTCGCAACACGCGAAAAGAAGGATCGAAGAAATGCATCGTTGCGACTCTTGCGCCAGCCGGAGACGATATCAACCCCGTCCACAAGGGCCTCCAAAAATCGTGGAATATCCGCAGGGTTATTCTGGCCATCACCATCCATTGGCAGAAGGATCTCGCCTTTTGCACTATCCATACCTGCTGCAATAGCTGCTGTCTGGCCGTAGTTTCGTGCGAGTTCAATGCCACGTAAAAACGGATAAGAAGCCGTTAATTGGCGTAATGCCGCAGGCGTACCATCCGTACTTCCATCATCAACAATAATGACTTCGCTACCCGGAATAGATGTTAAAACAGCTCCCAGCTCCTGCAGCAGCGGCGCGAGATTCTCGCGCTCGTTGTGCACCGGAATAATGACGGAGAGTTTCATGCGTGCGGATGATGTGGCAACGGCTCATTGTGTAGCTGACGACGGATCTTTCCAACCGGATCGGCAATAAGACCCATCGCAAAGACAATGGATGCGCCAGTCATAAAGACAGATGAAACAATCAGCGCGATACCACTGCTATCGATAATAGCGTAGAGGAGAAATGCGAGAGAAAGGAGAATCTGAAAAATGCTGATGAGCAGGAATAATTTGAGTGGGTTATAGGTCGCTGTGACCTCGGTGATGTACTGCATTGTGCGAAGACTGTCGCGGACAATCTTCACCTTCGAACGACCAATGCGCTTGTGATACGGAATCTGCACATACCCAACAGTCTTACTAGTCAGGAGATAAATGAGCGTGATGGTCGTTGTGAAACTAAATCCATCGCAGATGTCCGGCAGGTACCGCTGCACGGTTGATTTACGGAAGATGCGCAGACCCGAGTTGATATCGGGAATATGGCGACCGGTGGTGAACTCTACGAGGAATTTAAAGACGATGCGCGCAGGCATCTTGAGGAAGCTTCCGCGATACGCCGGGCCATGACGAGCGCCGACCACCATATCGAATCCCTCGTTGAACTTTTGCAAAAGCACGGGGATCTGATCGACGGGATAGGTGCCGTCTGCATCGGTGACAATGATAATGTCCGTTGATGCATTGCTCACCGCATCCTTCACACTCCGTCCGTATCCACAGTTAATAGGATGACGAATGACGCGTGCACCCTGAGCCCGTGCAATCTCCCCTGTTTTATCGGAACTACCGTCATCAACGACCAATACATCCGCGTCGATGGGCAACGCTTTGATCTGTTGGATCACCGGAGCAATAGCCCCTTCTTCGTTATATGCCGGAATGACGACGGTTACGCGTTCCATCGGGTAGAAGTTCCGGTCAGACGGGCATACCCGACGCCGGCCAGGGCACTATAGCAGAAAATTGCAGGCAGAAGATACCTCGGAGTGGCATCCGTTAGCGCAAAAATCCCTGTGTGGTACAGCATCATTATTCCTATCAGAAGGATGTATGGTTCACGTCGCCGGAACACCGGAATAGCAAAGAGAATGCCGATATAGAGCACAATCATGCTCAACAAAGCAGTCCAGTTGTAGATGGTTCCCCAGCCGTTTACATAGGGCAGATGCAGTTCCACCACCTCTACAACCGCTAGCCAGAGGTAATTGGGGATATCGGCCAGAATCAACTGCTTCCCCTCTTCTCCGGCAAGCGCATCTTCCGGCGTACCCTGAAATCCATTGGGCCATTTGTGATGCATCACCGCATTAAAACTGCACGATGGTGAGCGGCCGTCCCAGTTTCGCGATACATATTCACTATACAAACAATGGAAAGGCTCTAGCCTATGCAAGTCGCGCGTCTGCACACCACGGACATAGAGCTGAATGGCGCTGCGTCCGCATCCGGTTAGGCACGGTGATCCGGTCTGCAGAATGTTGCGGATACCCCACGGTGCAAGGGTCAGTGCAAAGAATGCCATTAACACCGCCATCTGTTTCCAGCCCGTTCGTACGAAAAACATCAACGGCAGAAGGACGACCGGAAATAGGAGGAATGTCGTATATGTGAGCGTGAGCAAGCCAAGTGTGATACCGGCGGAGATAGCCGCAAGAAGCGATCGTGTTCGAATGAGATAGAGAGCTGACGTTAGAAAAAGAAGTCCAAGCGAGAATGCGAGACTCTCGCGATAGAGCGAGAACACTGCGTGATACACCGGCGCCGTGATGAACAGAAGAAGCATACTGATATCCGCTGCACGCTTTCCTGCATGGCGAGCAAACTCCCGGCTAAACACATATGCAGCACCGAGGAATAATGCACCCTGGAGAATAAAGACCATCAAACGATTTTCGATCCCGAAGACAGCGTAAATGCCCGCGAGCCACACGCTCATGCCCGGTTCACGGGCGAAGTACGGCGTCACACCATCAAGAGAATAAAAACCCTGCTGCACCAAGTTCACCGCAACATCACTGTATTGCGCAGCGTCGTGATCGAACGTCAGCGATGGCGGAACGCCCATACGAAACGGCAGGAGCAGCCCCCACAGCACGATAAACAAACCGATGGCGAATGACTCAAGAGTGCAAAAGCGTTTCACGGTTTAATTGTACTGCTTCATCCACTCCGAAAGCCACAGCAGCGCCCACACATGATCGGAATAATCGATGCGCGAACGATGGTACGTGTCAAGGAACTTCTCAATTTTCTGCTTGTCGAAGATTTCCCAGTACAAATCGGGCGCCGAAAGAATGCTGTCATGCACATATTCTTTCAGCTCGCCGCGGAACCAATCATCGAGCGGTAAGCGGAACCCCCGCTTCTTTCCATTAAGCACCTCGTCAGGGAGATCGTCTTTCAGCATGTCTTTCATAATCCACTTTCCGACTTTGCCGTGCAGTTTGTGCTGCACAGGAATGCGCGCGCTCAGCTCCATCAAGGTGTGATCCAAAAATGGAGAGCGCGCTTCGAGTGCATGGGCCATGGTTCCTAAATCCACTTTCGGCAGAAGGTCTTCAGCAAGATATGTCTCGAGGTCCATCGACATTGCTTGATGAACCGGATCGGTCGAGCGGCCTCTCGCCTCTTTTGTACGATCGGCATACCACATATCTGTCCGTGTTGAGCCGTTGAAGTTGTCACGATAGATCGCCGCTTTCTCCTCTTCGGTAAAGAAGCTGATGTACTGCAAATACCGCTGTGCGAAGGGCTGATGCAGCGATGATGCAAAACGCAATCCGCGGTAACTGAGCGTGTCATGACGCAGCGCATGCAAGAGCGATGCTCCTCCACGCGCAACAATCGACGGGAGCCACTGGATCTTTTCTGCAAACTGCACAATCGGATAGCGCACGTATCCCGCAAAATTCTCATCTCCTCCATCACCGTTCAGTGCAACAGTCACATCTTTCCGTGTTTCGCGTGCGACCAGATACGTCGGAATAGAAGATGGGTCGGCGTATGGCTCTTCGTAGGTATGCACAAGTTCCGGAAGCAGATGAACAATGTCAGGCTCCAGGACAATCGGATGATGATCGGTCTTGTAACGATCGGCGACTAACTGTGCGAGCGGGAGTTCATTGCGCGCCTGACTTTTGGATCCGATCGAAAATGTTTTCACGGGATGACTGCTGATACGACTCATGGCCGCAACTACTGCACCGGAGTCGACACCGCCAGAGAGGAATGCGCCAACGGGCACATCAGCGACCATGCGAAGGCGAACTGATTCTTCAAACACTGCACGAATGCGCTCCTGCCATTCTGGCACAGACACACGTTCATCGGGTTGATACTGTAATTCCCAATAGCGTTCGATCTTTTGTTCTCCTGTTTTTAGATCAATCGTCAGTGTGTGCGCTGCGGGCAATTTGTGAATACCTTTAAAGCCCGTCAGTGGCGCAGGCAAATACATCAATGTGAGGAAATGGTGAATCGCCTCGCGATCAATCTCCTTGGGGCACTCGGACAACGTTCGCAGCGCTTTTAATTCGGATGCGAATGCGAAGATCCCCTTCTCAAAGAAATATTTGATCGGCTTTTTCCCCAATCGATCGCGTGCAATGAAGACAATATTCTTCTTTCGATCATGAATTGCAAACGCGAACATGCCTCGCAGCATTGGGACACATGCGGGGCCATGCACTTCATATAATTTGAGCAACACTTCCGTATCGCAATGACTGCGGAACTGATGACCAGCAGCTTCAAGTTGTGCACGAAGCTCAGCGAAGTTATAAATTTCTCCGTTAAAGGTGATGACCGTTTCTTTGTCATCACTGAACATCGGCTGAGCACCGGCTGGCGTGAGATCAAGAATGGCGAGACGCCGATGTCCGAATCCGACAGATTCGTGGATGTATGTTCCACGTCCATCGGGACCGCGGTGAGACACGCCATCGGTCAGCCGATCGAGTTGCCCCTGATCGACCTTCTGATTATCGAGCCGGATGATGCCTGCAATACCGCACATGCAAACGAAGAATAACGGAAAAATAGCCGGCCCTCTACGGGCCGGCCACAATCAACTCGAGTAAAATCAAGAGCAAACAAAGATTAAGCAGTGGTGATACGGGCCATTGTACGTCACTGTCCAGCCCTTAGCTTCGTACTTACTAATCAAGGAAACAACAATCCAATGATTCAAGGGCAGATCATACGGAATGCCCCACTCGATCGTTTTCAATTTTGGCTCCTTGAACAACCGAGAAACCATGTGTGCATCGATGCGTTCCTCCAACGCTTTTTCCGACAAAGGAGCTGGCTTTGAACGAGCAATGTCGCGAGCTTCCGCCAAACTAATTGCCATGATTAACTCCGGTGAGTTGAAAGACCTTGTTTAACATAATATACACTAATTAAATAATTAGTCAAATACCATATTTAATCGAACAAACAGGCGCAGCGGGAACATACTACTATCACTCTCATATTCAACATTCTCACTATTGAACTGAAGCCTGTTCAACAATTCACGATTCACGTACTCTCCGCCCATGCAGGAAAAGCACCCACAATGGGAGTGGCAGTGGCACCAGTTCTACGATGACAACCAGTGGTTGTTCACGGAGTGGATTAAGCCGAATACCCTTGAGGACTTCCACGGAAAGGAGGTACTGGATTGCGGATGTGGTGGCGGACAACACATTAACTTCGTCTCACCATATGCAAAGCATGTAACTGGCGTCGATTTCAATGCGCTTAGTGCGGCAATGAAGAGCACGGCTACCTTGCACAACGTGACATTAATTGAAGCGGATTTGGCAGAGATGGATTTAGGGAAGCAGTTCGACATTGTTTACTGCATTGGTGTACTGCATCACACAGATAGTCCCGATCGCACATTCAAAAACATCGCGAAGCACTGTAAGCCCGGTGGCAAAGTAATTGTCTGGGTGTATTCGAAAGAAGGGAACTTCCTGAACTGGGGGGTACTGGAGCCCATCAAGCGTTGGATTCTCCTGCGTCTGCCACGCAGCATCAACCTTTTCATTGCGCACATCCTGACTATTCTCGTCTCGATTCCGGTGTATACCGTCTATCTTCTGCCCCTAAAATTCCTGCCGTATTACGAGTATTTCCAGAACTGGCGGAAGCTGACGTACACCCGAAATCTGCTCAATGTATTCGATAAGATGAACGCTCCGCAGACGTGGTTTATTACGCAGAAACAGATCGAAAGCTGGTTTCCTGCCTCTGAATACACCGATATCGCCATTTCTCCGTATCGGGGGGTAAGCTGGCGCGGATCGGGGACAAAGCGGGTATAATGCTCGACCTGTGCCACATACCGTCCTCGTTACCGGTGCCTCCGGCTTTGTCGGCCGTGCAGTCGTCGATACCCTCCTCTATAGGGGGCACAACGTTCGTGCGTTCGTGCATGCGGAAACATCTCCCCTTCCCGATCATCCAAATGTAACCCGCGTCGTCGGTGATATTCGTGACCTGCACGCATTAGAAGGAGCAATGGCCGGTGTGAATTATGTGGTGCACTGTGCCGCCCGAAAAAATGATGAGAAGGATAGCGCCGATGTGAACATTGAAGGAACAAAGAACGTGATGGAGGCCTGTCGCATTGCGGGCGTAAAACGCATAGTGAATATGAGTACGCAGTCCGCAAAGCTTCAGCAGAAAGGTCTCTATGGATCGACCAAAGAAGAAGCAGATCGACTGTTCCACGCATCGAATTTACCGGTGACGACTCTGCGTTCCAGCTTGGTATATGGTGACAAAGAGAGTGGTGTCTTCGGGACCATTGTTCGCTACAGCAAACTCCCATTCATTCCGATGATTGGAAATGGCGAGGCACGCTTTAGACCCATTCATCGACAAGACCTCGCGGCCATTATCGCCACAGTACTCGAGACGCCTGCTTGTTCTGGAAATATCTACGATGTCGGCGGACCAGATTTGGTCAGCTTGAATGACGTTGCTGAGCAGATCATGAATGCACAGAAAATTGATCGACCGATCATGCACCTACCTGTGTGGATGGGCTTGGCGATTGCCGGAGCAGTATCGTTTTTGCGGAATCCTCCCCTTACCGTCAGCAACGTTCTGGGTTCAACCGTCGATGTACCGATGGATCTGGCCCCGCTTGTAAAAGATATTGGCCCACTTCCAACACGCACATTCGAACAAGGACTGACGGAGTTATTCGGTCCTATTCCAAGCGTTCTTGAACGAGAAGGTGCTGTTCTTCTGCGATACGTTCTGTCCAGCGTTGGAGACTGGCAACCGCCTGCCGATGCAATTGAGCGATACATTAACGCATTGCAGGCCCACCGAATGGATACGTGGACCATTCCTCGTCGCATTCTTCGTTCACGTATGCGTCTTGCTAGCCTGGATGCTGCATCACGATTGCACACGCCGCACGCTCCTATTCGCCAAAAATTGCTGATTGCTGCGGCAATTGCAGAAACACATCCTGCATCAGCGGATGCACTGCTTCCAAAGAAGCGATCGATCTTGATGATCATCCTTCGGTCACTCGACCTCTCTGGAAGACTGCTCTTCTCCTTCATTCTCGCAATTCCCTACCTGACTTCATCTACTCGCCTTCGCACGTATGCAGGAAGCATTTGATGTGATCGTCATCGGCAGTGGACCTGCGGGAGCTCATGCAGCACTCGCGCTCGCAGAAGCAGGAGTATCCGTGCATATTCTGGATGGCGGCAACGCTGCACCAGCGGAACTGACACAGCCTGTGAATGGCACATTTATGGACGTGCGAAAGAATGATCCGGATCAATGGAAACTCTTTGTAGGATCGGATTATTCCGGCATTCCCGTCAGTGGTTTGGAAGGAGGACTAGGCGGAGGAATGACGAGTGGGAATCGCAGCTACGTTGTTCGTGATGCGCAGAATGAACTTCCTCTGACTGTCGAAAACGGCGTTGTCATTCAGAGCCTTGCAACCGGCGGACTGGGAGCGGCATGGGGTGGTGCGTCTGCCTTCATGGATGATGCGGATTTGGAGTTGATGGGGCTGCCAGCTGCATCCATGCAAAAATCCTATGATGAGGTATCACGACTGATAGGTATTTCGGGTCCTGCAACGCATCCATGTGTTCAGCCCGCAGTATCGCCAGATGCACATGCACGCCGCATGCTGAATCGGGCAGAAAGAAAATCAAATAAGCTACGCGCATTGAATGTATCTGTCGCACAACCGCACACGGCACTGCTCACTCAGCCAGTGGGAGATAGAGAGCCTACAGCACTATCCGATATGGATTACTACGCTGACCCTGGTCGTTCGGTGTATCGCCCGCAGTACACCATTGATGATCTGCAGAAGCTGCCACATGTGCGCTACACCCCCGGTGTCATTGTGCAGCGCGTAGAAGAAACAGCCGATGGTATCGTCGTCTTTGGCCATCGAATGGGTGATGCACATACCATCCAACGCTGGACAGCAAAACGTGTGATTGTTGCCGCTGGTGCCGTGAACACCGCGCGTATTTTGCTGCAGAGCAAAGACCTGTTTGATACTCCTGTCCCATTTGTCGCAAAACCACACAGTTACATCGCCTGTCTGCACCCCGCACTACTTGGAGCAGAACCTGAAAAGCACCAGACCAGCCTGTGCCAACTTATCGTCACCGATAAGCAGCGCACCATCAACAACCTGGGCGCCAGCTGTGCACAGCTGTATAGCTACCGTTCGTTACTCCTCTTCCGATTACTCGGAAGTATTCCATTCCCTGTTCCGGAAGCATTGGGATTCCTATCCCTCTTCAGTCCTGCACTCGTTCTGGCTGACGTCCGCTTCCCCGCTACAACAGGCGACGGTCATACATTGATGCTACGAAAAACTGAAGGGCAGCCATCCATCTTCATTCGATGCAGCAAACCTACAATGCGCCCACGCTTGGCATCCCTCAAAACCATCAAATCCGCCCTTAAAACACTCGGCCTTCTGCCGCTCAAAACTGTCCATATGCCCGAGGCATCAACATCGCATCATGCGGGCACTGTTCCCGTGAGTGAGGATACAACGCTGCCACTTTCATGTGATAAGCATGGACGAGTGCAGGGAATGAGAAATGTCTACGTTGCCGATGCATCGATGTTCCGTTGTTTGCCCGCTCTCCCACATACACTGACAATTATGGCGAATGCGCGACGAGTCGGTGGAATTGTGAAGAATAGCCTTAATTAAATCGGGTACACTATCTGATATGTGCGGCATTGCAGGATTCACCGGCGCAGATAGAAGTGTTATTGAACGCATGACCGATGCACTGGTGCACCGCGGACCAGATGGCAAAGGCATTTGGGCGAGTGAGAAGGGATGCATGGGCCACTGTCGCCTGGCAATTTTGGACCCACGACCAGAAGGTAATCAGCCAATGTGGAATGAAGATCACTCCGTTGGCATTGTCTACAATGGCGAGATCTACAACTTCAAAGAACTTCGAGGGGATTTGGACTGTAAAACGAACACCGATACCGAGGTGATTCTGAAACTATTCGAACGACATGGAATGTCCTTCATTCATAAGCTGCGTGGAATGTTCGCTATCGGTATTTACGATGCAAAGCACGACACGTGGCATTTAGCCCGTGATGCGAACGGCATTAAGCCGCTGTTTATTGCAACGATCGATGGCCAGCTCGCATTCGCATCGGAGATGCGCTCACTCTTGAAAGCATTCAAAACGAAGCCCGAACTGAACATGACATCGCTGTCGCAGTACATGCGACTGCAATATGTGCCGGGTCCATACACACTCTGCGAGGGAATCGAACAGCTTCCTCCGGGAATGATTTTGAACTGGGAAAAAGGAAAAGAAACACGCTATCGCTTTCATCCGGAAGAGAGTCAGTACTTTGAAAAACGAGAGCACTTCAAAGAGTTCTTCCCGGGGATTATGGATAAGGTGGTCAAACAGCATTTAATTTCCGATAAGCCGGTTGGGATTTTCCTCAGCGGAGGAATGGATTCATCGATTGTGCTGTACCACATGAGCGAACATACGCGTGGGCCGGTGAAGTCCTTTACAGTGCGATTTGATGCAACAGAAGAGGAAGATGCTGCGCGCTTTAATACCGATGCGGAGCTGGCAAAGAAAACTGCTGCAGTATTTGGGACAGAGCATCGTGAGCTGATGCTGACCGCAGAGATGTATCGCGATGCGTACGAAGATACGGCGCGGTCACTCGACCAGCCGAATGCAGATAGCGTCTCGGTGGCACAATTTTTGCTTTCGCGCATGGCCAAAGAGCATGTCGATGTGGTGCTGACAGGAGCAGGCGGCGATGAGCTTTTTGGCGGTTATCCACGTTATCGGATTGCGCGCATTATCCATGCACTTCGCGCAATTCCCGGCCCACTTCGTGGAGCGATGGCTTCGGCACTCGGCTACCCCGGCGACGTTCTAAAACTCAACCCCGGACCATTGTTAGCTGAACGCTTGTTGGCGCGACCCGAGAGCGAAGGACTGCGCATTGCACGAGGAGATTGGTTTGATGGATTGGCTACGCGCTCTGTCTTTGAAGATCACTTCGATGCAGTGAAGCTGCAACCAAAACTCAACAAAGGAGGCGTGCGCCCGTTCATGGAAGCAGACCGCCACATGTGGCTGGTCGATGAATCGCTCCGACTCGCCGATGCGACAACCATGGGAAGCGGTGTCGAAGGACGCGTACCGTTTGTGGATGAACGTGTGATTGCCGCTGCCCATGCAACGCCAGGACATTGGCATGTGGATTATCGCGATACAAAAGTTCTGCTGAAAGATACGTATCGGGAGATTCTGCCGGAGCATCTGTTTACCCTGAAGAAAGCATCGTTCTATCCCCCACTAAGCAAGTGGCTGCGCCGCGAAGCCTATCCACTGGTAGAACGCATGCTTGAGCACCCACGCATTGCTGAACTGTTCGATGTCGAAGAACTGCGCATCATCGCGGAGGAGCACCGGACGAAAAAGGTGTATCACCTGCACACACTGTCGACACTCATTCAGTTGAGTTTTTGGTTCGACACGGTGTACGACGCACGTTAAAAGCGTATAATTCACTGCATGTGGATTCTTGTGTTTGTCTTCGGCCTTATTGCTCCGCGCGTGACGATCGCACTCTTGTGGCTCTTTACGCAATGGTTTGAAGGCGTATTCGAAACACGAGCATGGCCTATTATTGGCTTCCTGTTCATGCCTCTCACATTGCTGTGGTACAGCGTCGTTGAAAAAATGATGGGCGGAACATGGACCTGGTGGCAGACCATCATCGTTGTGCTTCTTGCTCTCACCGACTTAGGAGTGATTGGAAAGAGCTCGGATTAATGGGAGATTTTTTGAGCAACTAGAAAGAAGGTAGCCCCGTCAGAGGGTAACAGCAGATTCAGCAATTGTTCATACGACCAAAGCCACAGGTGCTTGCCGCTGATTTTTGAAAGATGGTTATACGTCTGCACCGTTCGCACATTGAACGGCAGCGAGTTGAGAACGGTTAATGGATCGAATCCCTCATCACGCCGCAATTCACCTGCCGTTGGTGAGTGCACATCAAGCAGGCGCGATAGATCTGGGCTGCTTAATGGCTGCTCAATAAGATTCTCGCGCATAAGAACATCATTGATGTGTTGCAAAAAAGGATCTGAATGACGCGTAGTGGTAGCCTTATATATTCCAAGTGCTCGTACGATGCGCACAAGTAATTTTCGTGGAGCGAAGCGATTAAACAGCGATGCCTGAGCAGGAAGAAAACTATTCGATTGGAAGAAGCGCTTATTCGGCTCATGACCAATAAAGAGCAGTCCGCCGGGCTTAAGTACGCGAGCACATTCGAGCAGAAAGCGATGTGAATCGGGCATGTGATGAAGTACCGAATTCATTGTCAGAACATCAACGGACCCATCTGGAACAGGAATAGTTTCGCTGTTCATTTTTACTCTCTTCAACGTTATATCTGGTCGCATTGCTGCAGATTTCTCTGCGCAGATATCCAGCATCTTTGCGGAAATATCCGCACAGATAAACGTATCCCCTGTGCGCATGTGAGACATTAAACGCTCACCGACAAACCCTGTGCCCGATCCAACATCAAGAAACGTTCGCGGAGCTGAAGAGGAAGGCAAACACGTAGCCAGTATGTTTTCCCAGCGTCGCTTTTCCTGTTCAAAAATCTCTGGATGCACACCTGCATACTCTTCTCCTTCCAAATCATGGAATAACTCATTCACTCTCAGAACAAGCGCATGATTGGAGAGGGCGTTTGTCATACCCCAGTGGAAGAAGACGTCTTTCCAGGTTCACATACATACGTGGTCCCGTAGCCAAAATTACGCATGAATGGAGCGGAGGAGAATCGCTCCATGAAGCGCGCAAGCGGAAGAAGGAACGGCAAATACGGCAGAATGTACGCTGTCGCCGTAAAGCCAGTGACTTTCAATCCCCCCTCCTCAAGTAACCATTTGCCGCGCCACGGGAATCGCCAAATGTGCACGAGTTCCATATGCCCCATATACCCCTCGTTCACTCCTTCCTGACCGGACACAAAAGCCCAAATAACTTTGAAGAACCCGACGAAGATTGCGTAGGGACTCTTGCGAGAGAACGTCCAGTATTTGTCTTTGCCTAGCAGCACCAATGCACACGGATTTAAGCAGGTAGGAATGGCGATTACTGCGCCCTTACGTGCAATGCGATTAATTTCCCGCACACCCTGTACAAAGTCTGGAATGTGCTCAAGTACATGGCTGGAAACAACATAGTCGAAAGACTTATCGTCAACAGGCAACTTCTCCAAATCACCGACGAAAAAATTAATCTGTCCTTCAACCCCTTCTTCTTTCGCATACGCTTT
Organism: Candidatus Peribacteraceae bacterium; assembly: GCA_044228075.1. Classification (GTDB taxonomy): domain Bacteria; phylum Patescibacteriota; class Gracilibacteria; order Peribacterales; family Peribacteraceae; genus JAKQEM01. The sequence continues at coordinate 71,411 of JBGAVO010000004.1, read as the reverse complement.
GCATGCTTCAATATTCGGTTCGGAAATATCGGACCCCGTCACAATGCATCCGTACTTCGCAAGCATCACGCTCAACATGCCCTCTCCGCATCCGGCATCCAGCACCGTAGAGCCCGGTGGAATGCGGTCGAGGAACATCTTGTACTGTCGATTATGCGCATGATGACGAATAGGCGATGGCGCCTGGAAACGCTTTTCGCGAATGCGATCGTGTAAGCCGCTATAGATCCGCTTATTCTCTTCGGGGGATGCGAGGGTCATAATTTAATGAATGAGAGCTGCATTGTAGCGATCAATGACCCAAAAAGGGCAATCAAATTGCAAAGAGGATAACGATGCTGATAAGAATTCCTGACACATAACTGACGATATCATGCAGGGCGAAAATCACCGGATCTTCATGAACTTGTCCCCGATAGGCCAACCTCCAGATACGGGTAATCCAGAAGCCAAGAATTGGGAGAATGCAGAGGAGAACAAGTGGCTGTGCGTAGAGCGTCACCACCTGCTCGCTGCGGATATAGAGCGCAAGAATAAGGACCGCAATGCTGCCGCTAATAGCACCAGCCAATCCGACGCGCGCCGTATCGGCCACGCTGTATCCCCTCCCAATAATTGAACGCTTGCTCTGCTCCGCTTCGTGGAGCTCCGAAAATCGTTTCACCAACGCCAAACTCAGGAAGAAGAACAGTGAGAACAGAAGCAGCCATGCTGAAAATTTCAAACCGGTTGCAGCATGACCGGCAATAATCCGAACCGTGTACAGCCCTGCGAGGAGAAGAACATCCACAACGGGAAGCTGTTTGAGCCCAAACGAATACAGAAGCGTCACAGTAAAGTAACAAGCCAGAACAAGGAGAAATGATGGAGGCAAGAATAGACTTAGTGTGATGGAGCTGAGCAGCAGAAGAGGCATTGCTCCTAACGCGACAATGATAGGTAAATCGCCTGATGCCAGCGGACGATGTTGCTTGCGCGGATGGACACGATCGGATGGGAGATCGAACAAATCGTTCAGCAGATAGACCGACGATGTACAGCAACTGAACGCGACGAATGCGAGCAGCGCAGCATGAATAACACTGAGATTTCCCAGACTATGCGCCGTCACAATCGGGACAAAAATGAGGATGTTCTTCACCCATTGATGCGGACGAACGGATTGGAGAAGTGATGAAAACACCGACGGTCGATCGTGGAAGATCAACTCAACGTCGACCACCTTTTTCGCTCGCTTAACAACTGATGGCGATGCATTTACCACAATGCCTTTGCGGGCATGGGACCATACCGCCAAATCGACGGCAGAGTTACCTGCGTAATCAAATCCTTTTTCTCCAAAGCGTTGTACAAGCAGATCTGCTTTGCGCGAACCGGTGATGTTGATGTCACCGTCAGTCGCAATCACTTCGCTGAACAAACCCAGACGTGCAGCAAGTTGCTCTCCAAATGATCGAGCTCCTCCAGTTACCAACATCAACGCTCGACCCTGTCGCTGTTCTGATTGAAGGTACGATACAAACTCTTTCTGCAACGGAAACAGACTCACGTCGGGCGATGCGTGTGCAGCCAAAAAGAGTTTAAAGCGGGCTTTTCCGTTGAGTAATTGGAACACAGATCCAATCGCCATCAGCGGATTCTTTCGCATGAGTGCAACAAACGCTTCCCAGGTCGAATCGGTTCGTAGCAACGTGCCGTCGAGGTCCACACACAGTGGTGGATGTCCGTGCATGGAGAAAGTATAGAGGGTGAGAACCGGCTTATGATAGGCTGATGCCATGAAACACCTGTTTAGACGACCTGTTCAATGGATGCTTCTGTGCGCCCTCCTCCTTCTGCTGCTGAAGTCAGCGTTCATTCTTTGGACGCCGCTACGCGCATTGGTGATGAGTCATTGGCTCATTGACGACTCGTTTATTGTCGCGCGAGTCGCTCGGAACATTGCTCTGGGACATGGCTTTTCGTTTGATGGCATGCATCCGACCACAGGTGTATCAATGCTCTGGACCTATCTGACATCGATCCCCCATCTTGTTTTATCGAAAGATGCAGCTGTAAAAGCGACACTGATTCTCTCGACTATTTTTGGATCACTCTGCACCGTGGCATCGTTTTTCATCGGAGAAAAATTGGGAGGGACACGAACCGGATGGATTGCGTTTCTGCTGACATCATTGATGCCGGTGCTGTTCTTTAATGCGATGAACGGCATGGAGACATCCTTCTTCTCACTCTTTGTCATTCTCGCGCTCGCAGCAGGATCGGGCACGTGGACGATTTCGATGAACCCGATGCGACAAGGACTGTGGACTGGGCTCTTTGCAGGCATTGCCATTCTGACACGCGCTGATGCAATCTTCCTGATTGCTGCACTTGTACTGCTGCATGCCTGGACCTTCTGGAAGAACCCGCATCTACGCAAAGACACGGTACGACAATTGATAGGATTCATGATTGCCGCAGGCCTCTGCTTCCTCGTGCTCCTTGGCTGGCAGATGATTTTGAGTGGTTCACCCTTCCCCGATAATCAGATTGGGCGACGTGCAATTGCCCTGCAAAAGCACCAGTTTGATTACGCACAATTCTCGCTGCCAACGTGGATCAAAATCGTCGTGTGGAACTTCTTCGAAGCTGACGCACTCTGGACGATTGCATTGGGATCGAGCCTGCTTGGTCTCCTTGGATTTGTACTCGCGCTTCTCCACAAAGAAACGAGCCGGATCGCTGGCCTCACTGGCGTGTACCTGATGCTGTTCTGTGCAATGCTTGTTTGCTGGCAGTGGTATTTCCCCGACTTCCACGGCCTGCGCTACTTCAATGCAGGTGCGCATCTACTACTCGTATTTATTGCGCTGATCATCGCCAAGATTGATACAAGCTTCTGGAGCAAAGTCGCCGGTCTCGGTATTTGTGCGGTGATGATCGTGCTCGGCTGGTACCGTTTTTATGACTACGCGAGAGGATTCCCAGCCATGAAACAGATGAGTATTTTTGGACAACGATCGACCGAAACGCAGAATGCTTTTTGGGGAATGGTCGATACGATTAATAAAGAGATTCCACAAGATGCAGTGATTGCCGCTCGCGATCATGGCCGCCTCGCATTCTTTACTGATCGTCCTGTGCAAGATTTGGCCGGCATTATTGATCCAGCAATTCTAGGACAACTCGCAAATGGATCGGTCGGACCGTATCTCACCAATCTTGGTGTCGATTATGCGCTACTGCCCGCACCGCTAGCCGGCTCCCCGTCGATCTATCAAACCGTGCATGAATCGTTATCACTCGAACTGGTGACTACTATTCCAGCCCAGGAAATTACCGGCTTCCGGATCTACCGCATCCTGCCGTAAGAATCATGCGCATTGTTCTCCTCACCCCCGACCTCACCGGCTACAGCGGCTGGAGCAGATATGCAGTTGATATTGGCAAAGCGTTGCAAGAGCGCGGTCATGAGCTCCACGCGATTGTTGCTCGTCCAACTGATGCGTCGTGGTGCACGGAGTATCCGATGCTTCGTCATGCAACGGCCTATTTAAATAATGGATTTCTACGTTGGTGGCACACCATCAAATTGAAAATGCTTCTGCGACGTATCCGTCCAGATGTCGTACATGTGATCGCCGAGCCATACGCCATGCTCACTCCTCTGCAGCAAAACTGGAAAACGTTTCTGACGATTCATGGATCCTATGCAGTGGTGCCGCTCTATAGCGGAGACGCCTGTCGTGCGCTGGCAGAGAAGTATTATCAGGAGATAGACAGCATTATCGCTGTGAGTGAATTCACCAAGGGATACGTCAACGAGCGCGAGCCGAAACTATTCGCAGACGCAGATCTGCAAAAGCGCATCACGGTGATCCACAATGCGATCGATCTACAAGGTATCCAAGCAGATACCACAAAAAAGCCCGGCAAGCCGCTGTCGATTATCAGTGTTAGTGCAGTAAAAAGGAAAAAAGGATATCTCCAATCGATTGAAGCAATTGATCTCTTTCGCACAAAAACAGGTGCTGATCTTCGGTACGACATCATCGGCCCATCGGAACATGACAAGCCATTTACCGAGGAGCTCAAGAAAGAAATAGCGAAACGTCATTTGACCCATATCGTTCGCATTCGTGGAACAGTTGATGATGCAGAGCTCGATGCAGCCTATAAAAATGCAGATCTGTTTCTTCTCCCCTCTCTGCACGATGGTGACTATTTCGAGGGATTCGGATTAGTGTTTCTGGAAGCAAACGCGCGCGGCGTGCCGGTGATTGGCCCAAACAACGGCGGATGCCCTGAAGCGATTAAAGATGGAGTCAGCGGCTATTTGTGCAATCCACTGAAAATCGATTCAATCGTCGATCGAATGGAAGACGTGTTGATCCATCATCGCATTAAGCGATCGGCATGTGTCGAATGGGCACAGGCGCATGACATCCGTCAGACCATCAAAACCATCGAGAATCTCTATAAAGCACAGAGCTGACACCATTGTCCAACAAGCCAAAAACAACTACGCTGGAACCCTCATTCCGACTGTTTATGACTGATCACCCAATCACAACGCTCGTTACCGGTGCGCCGGGTTGGCTCGGGACACGACTCCTGGAAGTACTCGCCGATCCTCAAGATCCGCTCAACGTGTATTCCGGTCACAAGCATCGCACCGTGAAAGCTCTCGTCCTGCCAGGAATGAATACGGCGATGTTGCCAAAAAACGTCGAGCAGATTCATGGAAACGTGCTTGATACTGCGTCTTTGGAAAAAGCGATGCAGGGCGTTGATACCGTCTTTCACCTTGTCGGTATTATTCACCCGAAGAAAATTCCTCACCTGTTCGACATCAATACAACCGGCACGCTCAATATGCTCGAAGCCGCAGCGAAGGCTGGCGTGAAGCGTGTGGTATTTATTAGTAGCAACTCGGCAGCAGGACTTGGAAAAGATATGAAAGAGAGTGATACGCCACATCCCTACATGGCGTACGGCCGATCCAAACTGCAGGCGGAAGAGCATGCTCATCGCTTTGTGCGCGAGAAAAAACTGGAAGTGGTAATTATTCGTCCGTGCTGGTTCTACGGACCAGGCAACGGCCAGCCCGAGCGTCAGCTGCGTTTCTTCCGCATGATTCAGAAAGGAAATCCAATTATGTTCGGATCGGGCAAGAACCTCCGTTCGATGAGCTACCTCGATAACACCATTCAGGGAATGCTCTTGGCAGAAAAAACACCGGAGGCGAATGGTCAGATTTATTGGATTGCTGACGAGAAGCCGTATTCCACCATCGAGATCTATCAGACGATTGCCGGCTTATTTGGCACAACGCTGAAGCCACGCAAGATCCCCGCATTTGCCTCATGGGGATGCCGTATTGTCGACCACATCTTGCAGGCAATGAACATGTATATCACTGAATTCCACGTAGCGGGAGAAATGGACCGCGACATTGCCTGCGATGTCTCGAAGGCGAAGCGAGAGCTGGGCTACAACCCGACTGTCGGACTTATGCGCAGATCCATTGATTGGGCACGAAAATACCAGGGTCTCGAAATATGAAGCACTTCATTACCGGAGGCTCAGGATTCTTCGGCCTTCACCTCATTACGCGGCTCCTCAAAGAGAACCAAGAAGTAGTTGTCTACGACTTGGCAGAGCTTGATGCGGAGTATCAATCAAAGCCGGGTGTAACCTATATCCACGGTGATATCTGCGACAAAGAGCGAATGACGGATGCGATGAAGGGCTGCGATGTCGTGCATCACAATGCTGCCGTTCTGCCTGTATCTCGTTCCGGTAAGCGCTTCTACACCATCAACGTTGATGGGACGAGGAACGTGCTGGAGGCAGCGCTGAAAAACGGTGTTAAGAAAGTCCTGTGCGTCTCCACCAGTTCGGTCTACGGCATTCCCGTCGAACTGCCGATTACTGAGAAAACGAAACTCACGCCTTTGGGAGAGTACGGCTGGTCCAAATATGACGCGGAGCAAGTGATCGAGAAATTCCGCGCTGATAATCCGCTTGATGTATCAATCGTACGGCCCCGCACAATTGTGGGAACCGGGCGCATGGGTATCTTTGGCATTCTGTTTGATTGGATTGATGCCGGAAAAACAATTCCCATCCTCGGAAAGGGCAACAACCTCTTTCAGTTTTTGAGCGCTCCAGACTTAGCGGAAGCCTGTTGGCTCATTGCCAGTAAGCCCTGTAAGAACGAAGATTTTGTCTTGGGTGCAGATGACTACGGAACGGTGAAGCACGATATGGAAGCATTGGCGAAGCATGCAGGTAAAGGCTCGCGCGTCCTCCCGCTCAACGCATTTGTGATCCGCAATATTCTGCGCGTCGTCGACTGGATGAAAATTTCCCCACTCGTCGACTGGCACTATCGAACACCACATAAGCCGTTCTATTTTGATACCACCAAAGCGAAGACGATGCTCGGTTGGCAGCCAAAAGACGGCAATGTTTCGATGCTTACCGACACCTACGACTGGTACATGCAGAACAAAGACTGGTTGAATAAGCAGACCGGTACCACGCACCGAAAAGGCGTGAAGCAGGGTATCCTCAAAGTTGTCCGCTGGTTTGCGTAAGCAACAACTCCGCAATTCGCTCCCCTGTTTTACCATCCCAGAATTCAGGAATGATTACGTGCGGATCGGGTGAATGTCGTGCAGCATCAAGCACCAGCTGATGATCGTGTTCACTGTCAGGATTAATGAGAATGTTACTGCCCGCATCAATGGTAGATGGACGCTCAGTGTTGCGTCGCAGTGTAAAGCAGCGCTTCTTTAGGAACGTCGCCTCTTCCTGAATGCCTCCGGAATCGGTGAGGACGAATGCGGACTGGCCCATCCATGCAAGGAACTCTAGATAGCCCATTGGGGGCACCAGTATGAGGGGCAGATCGGTATCTAATTCATATCCTTCCAGCGCCTGTTGCAAACGCGGATGAGCCGGCAACATCACGGGGCAGTGCTCTGCTATCTCCAACAGAAACGACATGATCTTCTTAAGCACAACGGGATTGTCGACGTTGCTTGGGCGATGCAGTGTTGCGAGCGCAACCTTTTTCCCAGGGAATCCTTCAATACGCTCACTGATGGCGAGAGATAACTGATTAATAGTCGGACGTAGGCGAACCAGCGTATCGATCATCGTGTTACCGACCAGGAATTTCTTCCCCTTGTTCTTTTCCTGTTCAAGACGATCCATGCCGGACTGCTCCGAGCAGAAGAGCAGATCTGCGAGCAGATCGATCTCAATGCGATTGCGCTCTTCAGGCATATCTAAATCGCCAGAGCGCAGGCCTGCTTCAACGTGTGCGAGGGGAAAACCAAGAATACTTGCGGCACGTGCCGCACCAACGGCGCCATTCACATCGCCGTAGACCAACACAACATCAGGCTTATATTCCTGCAGCACGGGAACCATTGCATCGGCCGTCGCCTGAATCACTTCCGTCTGTGTGCCTCCATGAATTCCAAGGTTCACATCGGGATCGGGAATATGCAGCTGTTGAAAGAAGATATCAGAGAGCAATGGATCGTAATGCTGACCGGTATGGACAATCACATGCTCAAATTCATTTGGCCGAGCGGCTAATGCATGGTGCACTGCAGCAAGCTTTACGAAGTTGGGGCGAGCCGATGCGACGGAGAGAATTGTCTTCATGGGAGGGTATTAATAATACGCTTCATGCGCTTTTCCCATGTATGATTTTCGACGGTTTTCCGCGCTTTCTCCGCCTTTATCTCAGCTTCATCCCGATGATTCATCACGTGTTCAATGACCCGAGCAAGGTCGGCGGAATCGCCCGGTTGAAAGAAATACGCGGTGGATTCATCGAAAATGTCATGCACCGGTGGCAAGTCCGCAGCGATGATGGGTCGGCCGACAGCCATGTATTCGAAAATTTTCAGCGGTGAAGTATCGCGCACAAAGTATGGATGTTTCGACGCTGGCGCGGGGTAAATGAGAACATCACATGATGCATACATCTGCATCAATTCGGTCTGATCGAGATAGCCAAGATAGTCAGGATCACTGATGGCAGATGCTGGTCCGCCTGCAATCTTCTTCGCAATCTTCTTTCCTGCAGACTGCAGTTGCCGCACGGCGTCGATGATCAACCCGACACCTTTATCGTGCCCCATCGTTTTAAACGATCCTGCATACCCGACCGTAAACGTATCTGACTTTTTCGGTGATGGCACGTTCTTGAATTTCTCCAGATCTACCGCATCCCCTTCTACGATCACCTTCTTCGCATCAACTCCCCAACTCACTAATTCATTTTTCATTGGCGTCGTCAGACAAACGACTAATGCGCACTTGTTACAGTGATCGATAAAACTTGAACGGCCGCGATTCGGCAGTGTATGCAGCTCGAGGATGACAGGCGTCCTACTGGCGATAAGCGTGGCGAGGAGCGCAGGAGTGCGTGTGTAAACACCATCGAAGCTGTTAGCTGTTAGCTGATAGCTGATAGACCTCTTCAGCAAAGAATTTAAAATCGGTAATTGCAGCACCTTCGGAATCCACCACTGATCAATCGGATCGAATGTTCCGAGAGATTGCAGCTTCACCTTTTTATCCGCTTTGTGGAACGTCCAGTAATCCTCCTTCACTGTGTTCTTTCTAAAGGGACAGAAGATTGTTACATCATGACCGAGTGCAGCAAGCGCATCGCAGACTGCAGCCACTTGGTGGCCGTGTGCGCGTTCGGATGGCAGCCGGACATTTGTGCAGTATGCGATTTTCACGGGAACATTGTATAGTGAGGCCAATGCACCTCGATAGGCGTCTCTTTGACGGAAAAATCATCAGCTCACGGGTCTATCCAGAGTGTTTTCCTATAGCGAAAGACGAAACGGTGGTAAATCTGGGCTGTGGCCTTGGGCAACAGGCTGTCATCTACAAAGACTCGTTTAAGTCGATGGTCGGTGTCGATTTGATGCAGGAACGACTCGACGCATCAAAGGTGTTGTTGGCAGAAAAGGGGGTGCAGAACTACGAAACCATCTGTGCTCCGGTAGAAAACACTGGCCTGCCTGCAGAGAGTTTTGATAAAGCTTTAGCAATCGACATTATCGAACACTTGCCAGAACCGATGGGTATTCTCGATGAAGCACATCGCTTGCTCAAGCCAGGAGGATTATTGCTCGTCAGTGTTCCTGCCATGCATGACCGTTATGTCCACGGCATCAAATTTGTTGGGCGTTTGCTTGGACGAAAATCACACTATCTTCCAGCCGGACATCTCGATGCGCACAACACCGATATCCCCCTGCGCAAATGGTTGAAGCTGATGAAGCAGAGCAAGTTGGAGATCGTGTCGTATCGGGCAACAACGCTGTTCCCACCGCTTCATCTGTTCGGGCTTCCCCGCTTCTGGTTCACGAACAGTGTTATTCATGCGATCGATACCCAACTCTGTCGTCTGCCAGGACTTCGACGAGTCGGGCAGTCATGTGTCGTGACGTTACGTAAAACAGTTTGACCATATTCTCTCATTTCCCTAGCCTTCCCCCATGCGCAAAGCTTTTGTAAATGATACCGAACTCAACGGCAAAGTCCGTGAGTGGTGGCACAACAACCCGTTCAACTATTTCGTTGATGCAGAGGAGGGCTCCTGGGAGTTCTATCGCAACATCGACCGCAAGTTTCTAAAGTGGATTCCCTTCATGCAGTCCGGCGGCTATCCGTTCCTGACACGGTATATCGACATGAAAGGACTGAAGGGAAAGAAAGTACTCGATATCGCGTGTGGCACTGGTGTGCTCACCGAGCAATTTGTTCGCATGGGCGCCGACGTTACTGCTATCGACCTGACACCCAAGGCTGTTGAGCTGACCAAAAAGCGTCTCGAACTCTACGGGCTGAAAGCAGAAGTGATTGAAGGCGATGCTCAGCAGATGCCGTTTGCAGACAACACGTTCGACTATGTATGTGCCTGGGGATGTCTGATGCACATGCCAAACACCGAGAAGGCCATCAGCGAAATTCACCGTGTCTTGAAGCCAGGCGGAAAGTCGCTGGCAATGATGTACCACAGCAACTCAGTCCACCTCCGTTACTGCATTCAGCTTGGTCGCGGCATTCTGCGTGGCAAATACCTGCAGTACGATAATCAATCGCTCATTAACCGTTATACAGACGGCGCGAAGGTCGGTGGAAACCAATTGGCGAAATTCTACTCACGGAAGCAGTTTAAGCAGCTATTCTCGCAATTTAAGGACGTCAAAGTATTCATCCACGACAACCATGGTATGCCGGCTCAGTTGCCTCATCCTTTGCTGCCATTGGGTAAATTGCTGCCAAAAACTGTGAAAGAGTGGGTTTGTCGCGCCTGGGGCATGACGGCCATCATCACGATGACCAAGTAAGAGGGGTACAAACCCCGCTTTTTTGGCTACAATAGGGCCATGGTACGCGTTGGTATCGTCGGCCTAGGGTATTTTGGACCTAATCTTCTTCGTAACTTTGCCGCGCAGGCAGAGTGCGAAATGGTCTACGCATGCGATCTTAATGAAACACGCCTGCAAGACATGAGTCGAAAGTATCCCGCAGTTAAAACGACGCAGCGATATGATGATCTTTTGGAGGATCAGTCGCTCGATCTTATTTTGATTGCCACGCCGACATCGAGTCACTTCCCTCTTGCCAAGCTGGCACTGGAAGCCGGCAAGCACGTCTTCATTGAAAAGCCGATGACATCAACGGTAGAAGAAGCGACTGCATTAAATGATCTCGCAGAAAAACAAGGAAAGATGATCTTCGTCGATCATACATTCGTGTTCGCGCCAGCTGTTCAGAAGATCAGAGAAATGATTCAAAAGGGTGAACTCGGAGACCTGCTGTATTTCGACTCCAGCCGCATCAACCTCGGTATTATTCAGAAGGATACGAACGTGCTCTACGACCTCGCTATTCACGATCTCAGCATTCTAGGGACGATCATGGACCTAAGTACTATCCAGAACATGAGTGCACATGGCAGTAAGCATTACGGACAGCAGGAGGAGCATGTGCATGTGCACTTAGAAGGAGCAAACGGATTCCATTCACACATTCAAGTAAGTTGGCTCTCACCGGTCAAAATTCGTCAGACCATTGTCGCCGGAACCAAGGCCATGGTGATTTACGATGATACCCAGCCAAGTGAGAAGTTGCGGATTTACGACCGAGGCATTGAGCATGATACGACAAAGGCTGATCCGTTTTTCCCAAAGTATCGCTCGGGTGATGTGATCATTCCTGCGCTATCAAACGAAGAAACATTATCAATTGAGGCGAAGCACGTTCTTCGCTGTGTCCAAGGATTAGAGACCCCCCGTGTGAGCGGCAAGGATGGACTGGCAATTGTGCGTCTACTAGAAAAAACTCAAGAGTCGTTGCGAGGTGACAGCACGACGATTTCCCTCGGATAACATGCCAGCCTATCAGCCATACATCTCCAAAGACTTTGCCATCGAGGGCAGCTTTTTACGGTTGGATGACAAACAGAAAGCATGGGATGAAATTGATGGGCGCATGCGCACAGCCATTCGCAAAGCGCAGCAGTCCGGAGTCATCATCACGAAGGTTTCTGGAACCCCAGAAGAACTTAATGCGTTCCGTGCAATCTGCCTAAACCCCGACGACATGCCGGAGACGCTGACCGATCGGTATCACCTCTACTTCGCACAACTAGGAGGAAAACTTGTCGCAGGTATTCTGATTGTCGAGATTGAAAATAAGCTCTTCATGCTCTGTCATGCGAGTACGCCAGAAGCGAAAGAACAGAACATTCCGAGCCTGCTGATTTGGCACACGGTCGAACAGTTTGCCGGAAGCAGATTTGCACGACTGGATGTGGGCGCATCGTATCGCGCCTCCCTCCAGAAATTCTTTTCGGGATGGAGGACACAGGGATATCCGATGATCATGCGTCCGCCGGAGCTGCATCCGACACTGATGCTGACGCCATTCGATACGGCAAGTTTTGGTGTCGAGCCGCTCCAGAATGCAGAGGAAAGGGTGAAAAGTGCTCTTCAGGAGAAGTTTGGCGATAAGCCGTACACGTTCTTTCCACGCGGAATGTATGCGATCTACACGATTATTAAACACTTGAAGGATGAAGGAAAAATCAATGATGGGCAGGAAGTGTGGATCACCACGACAACCGAATCTCCCTACGTGTCCTCGTGTGTCACATCGGCGATTGAACAGACGGCGCCGTGGAGTCGGACATTGTCCGATAAGACAGCAGCAATTTTTCTCATTCATGACTTCGGGTTCCTCCATCCAAAATTGAAAGAGATTCGTGCCATTGCCGATGAGCGCGGTATTCCCCTCATTGAAGATTGTGCGTACGGATGGGGAACAAAAGGGGCAGGAGAAACCGGTGACTATTGTATCTACTCCCTAACGAAAGAATTCCCGGTTCAGTTCGGCGGATTTTTGGTCGGTAAGAACTTCACGCACGAGGAACTATGGCACCAATTCGGCTGCAGCGATGCGAACAAAGAGAATTTTACGATGCAGCAACTATCGCCGTGGATAGGACAGCAGACGGAGGCGCGAGCAAAGCGGCAAGAGAATTATCGATACTACGAATCCGTGTTTGGATCGGATCGGACATTCTTCCAGCTGACCGATGGAACGGACCCCGGAGCATTTATTCTCAAAATGCGCAGTGAAGAGTGGATGCAGGAAGCGAGCGCATTTGTACGTAGTTTCGGCATTGAATGCGGAAATTACTGGAAGAACAGTGCTATCATGCTACCCGTTCACCAGCGTCTAACGCAGGCCCACCTCGACTATATTGCAGGTGCGGTTCTGGCTACTGAGCGCGAATGGTGCGGCGTCCCCCACTCTTCATGATCCATGAAAATATCAACATCGGCCAGAATGTGAATGTGACCGAAGGTGTCTCACTGAACAACATTACAACCGGTGATAATGGAAAGATTCGTGATCACTCGATTTTGTTCGGCAGCAAAGAAAAGCCGCTGACTATCGGCAGCGATTTCTTCATCGGTACCTTCTGCTACCTCAACGGGATTGCCGGGTTAACGATTGGTGACCGAGTGACCATTGCTCACGGAACAAAAATCTTCACCGACTCCGGTCCTAATACCAGCCCCTGGCTGCAGCAGCATTATCCAATTTCTACGGGGGCAGTGACCATTGGTGATGATGTCTGGATTGGTGCGGGTGCGATGATTTTGCCCGGCGTGAAGATTGGTAATAAGTGTGTGATTGGGGCTGGCAGCATGGTGAAAGATGACGTTCCAGATTATGCAGTGGTCGCAGGATCACCTGCAAAGGTCATAAAGACTTTAATGTAAATTATTTCTCTTATTATATGAGCGAAAATACTACAGGAGAAAAACGATCATGGGGTCCTGAATCAGAAAGAATGTTGGTCGATACACTTAGAATGAAACGAGATGAGGCCGTACGAGATGCGGTAACGATGCGAAATCATTCACAACTAACGCTTCTCTTGCGCGAGCTTGCAGGAAATATTAATCAACATATTTTTGAAATCACACGATATTCATGAATATCCCCTTTCTCGATCTGCAGGCACAGTACCGTTCTCTGAAACCGGAGATTGATGCAGCTATGCAGAAGGTTCTCGATGAATCATCGTATGTCCTTGGCCCAGCGGTTGAAACATTCGAACAGGACTTTGCTGCATACTGCGGAACGACACACTGCGTCGGCGTGAACTCAGGCACAGCGGCATTAGCACTACTGATGCAAGCGCACGGCATCGGACCAGGAGATGAAGTAATCACCGTCGCAAACTCGTTCTTCGCCTCAGCCGAAGCAATTAGCGAAATTGGCGCAACGCCTATCCTCGTCGACTGTCGCGCCGATGATGGACTGATGGATGTGAGCTTAATTGGCGCAGCTATTACCAATCGAACTAAAGCGATTATTCCCGTTCACTTGTACGGTCAGTGTGCCGATATGGACGCCATCAATGCTGTCGCACAGACTCGCAAACTCTTGGTATTTGAAGATGCGTGCCAAGCTCATGGAGCCCCCTACAAAGGACGAAGGGCTGGCTCACTTGGTGACGGTGCGGCATTCAGTTTTTACCCCGGAAAGAACCTGGGAGCCTATGGTGAAGCAGGGGCAGTCACAACCAATGATGCGAAGATTGCCGAGAAGATTCGGATGCTGCGCGCGCACGGTTCTGCTATCCGCTATAGCCACGAGATGATTGGATGGAATGAGCGAATGGATGGTCTCCAGGGTGCAGTGCTTGGCGTGAAGCTTAAGCATCTGGATACGTGGAATGCGCAGAGACGCCGTCATGTGGAGACCTATCGTTCCATGCTCCCAGACACAGTCAGTATGATGACGGAGCAGGCCTATGGAGAGAGTGCCTATCACCTCTTGGTCATCCGCAGTGCTCATCGCGATGCCCTCAGAAAGCATTTAGCGGATAACGGCATCGAAGCGCTAATTCACTATCCGATTCCGATTCATCTTCAACCTGCCTATCTCAACCGCTGGAAACAGGGCGATTTCCCCGTATCAGAAACACTAGTCGGTGAGATTCTCTCGCTTCCTCTGTATCCCGAACTGACAGAGCAGCAAATAGCTGACGTATGCGAAGCGATTAAAACGTTTAGTGTTTGAGGGTGCTTACGGTCGCGGCATTGTCCGCCAAATCAGAAGCCATCCATAACGCAAATGCTCATACTCAAACCAAAGCGGCGCACGTGGGCCTTTTTCAGGGAGAAGTCGAAGGACAACCATAAGTACTGGGCGGCGTGCGAGAGAGAAGAGATTGCGGAGGAAGATCCACCGGAACCATCGACTGAAACTTGTGCCCTTATTTGCGCGCACTTCAATACGAAGAGAGCGATCGTACTTCTTACGCATCTGTGCAGCCGTCGGCATGGGCACAATGATATTGGCATTCAAATACCCTATAGGCGCTCCAGGGATTATATCGGGGCGTTCGTGTACGGGCTTAATGCATCCTCGTACATGGTCGAGATGGAACAATCGAATGTGATCGCTTGTGCTGCGCTTGAGCATCACCACCGGCTTCCCATTGAGCGTGAACGTGCGCTTCACGTAGTAGACACCGCGCTTATCCTGGGCAACGACACGACGAACTTCGGACAGTAATTGCTCCGTCGCCTCTTCATCGGAATCGATACACAGAATCCAACGATGCTTCGCCTTTGCATAGCCATCGTTGCGGATGCCAGAGAAATCGGTGATGTACCCTTGTTCATCCAAAAAAGCTGGATTCTGCGGAAAGATCCGAACGTTCGGATGGCTCTTGCAAATGTCGAGTGTGTTATCGGTAGAACCGCCGTCTAGGACGACAATATCATCGATATCCCTCATAGATGCGAAATATGCGGGGAGTGATGCGCCGCTGTTCTTGGTGAGAAGAACGGTACTGACGGGGATGCGGTCCATAGAGAGGGGCAGAGTATACAAGCGTCATTTACCCGGGCCAATGTACTGGTCCATCTTCTGAATCAGCGCGGTAAGGCTATGTTTCTGCTCGACGATCGTATCCATTACTACAGCATCGATTGGCGCCTTGGCAGCATACGTTCTGATGAACGCTGCGAGGGCTTCGGGTGTATCGGACTCCGGCGCAGCGGGGATGCCGATTGCCTCAGCGTTTGCCTTCGTTGTTACGGGATAACAGCCGCAGGTCATCGCTTCGAGCATCGTCTTATCAATCGTCTCACTGGCCATGTTCAGAATTAAGCGATGATGGCTGTAAATTGCAGGCAGATCTTTAGCAGGGGCTGAGCCTTTGAAGGTCACGCGGTCATTCAGGTTCAACATACCAACTAATGCTTTCATCTCGGAAACATAGTCTTTCTCGGCCTCCATACCGTAGATGTCCAGCGTGTGTGCCGGAAGCTGCGCTAGCGCCTGCAACACAATCTCAAGACGCTTACTGCGCGATAGACGATGCACGACGAGCAGCTTTGTTGGATCACTCGCAACGTTCTCTCTAGTCGCCCAGAATGACCGATCAATTCCATGACCAACAACAATTTTCTTCGACGAACCTTCATACTGGGGAAGGCTTTGTGGCGTCGCACAGAACATCCTCTTGCCGTAGAGACCAATCAACCAGAGTCCAATCTGCATTTTGTAGTGGGTGTACCACAAGTACACCGGTGTACGCCTGACTATCCACACAGGAGCTCCGAATAGTCCCCACACTGGAGTCATGTGGATGAACACACGATCATACTGCAACGTTACAATATGTCTCCAGAACGACAGTATCTGACCAACTTTTCCAGCACCTCGTTCTTTACCCAGAGAGTGCACCGTGAATGACAGATCAACATTAGAACCAAGAACCGAGCGAATCTGATCTGGCTGCCACTCAAGACACAGCACTGTTACATCGTAGCCCTGCGCACGAAACGCATTCACCCACTGCACGGTGAATGCATCCTGGCCATGCAACTTCTGAGTGATAAAAAGCAGCTTCATGATCGAGCAAAAGATCGAAGAAAATGCGCGTAGTTGGCAATCAGCTTGGTCCGTTCAAAACGTTCCAAAATCTTCCCGCCTTCTTTGCCAATGCGCAGACGCAATTGATCATCGGTGAGCAGCAACTCAATCTGCTTTTTTACATCTGCTGCAGTACCATTGGTAAACACACCATTCACCCGATCCACAATAACATCGGGCATAACGCCAACACGAGTAACGATCACTGGGACACCCACTGCCATCGCTTCTAAGACGACGCGTGGGCCACCTTCGCTGGTCGAATTCATAATCAGCATTCGAGCGCTGCGAATGGCCTGTAATACATCTTTCTGTGTCGGCAACCAGCCACGAAATTCCACTCTGTTCTTTATGCCCAAATCCCGTGCACGCTCTTCCAGCCACATACGCTCGGGCCCATCACCAATAATCAGCAGTGTCGCACGAGGCAAATCGGCGACGGCCTCGAGGATTTGTCGGATTCCTTTGTTCGGTACCAATCGTCCGCAGAACACCACGTCATACAACACAGCAGGTGCATGACCTAAGCTCGCGATGAGTCCAGCATCCAAATAAAACGAGGGGACCACGCGAATTTTTGATTCGGGCGCACGCCAGCGCATCAATGTTTCTGCGGTGCCTTTGCTCACTGTTCGGCATCCCGCACTCCGCCTGATGGCAGATGGCAAATAGAAGCGAGACATCCAACGACCGACTGTTTCCGCAAACGAAGCGGCTACGGGATACCCGACAATATGATGGACTTCCAATACATGGGGAACTCCTGTTTCTTTTGATAGCTTGCGTGCTCCGATGCCATTATAAAATGGCGGATATTCGTGAACCGTCATCACCGCATGATTGTGTTTTGCAATCAGCTCTTTTCCCTTCTGCACAATCCATCGGGGCTGATGCCACAAGCCTCGAGGAGATGAATGAAAGAACACATTGCCGAAAAAAACAGCATTCCTAGAAGCTGAAAGCTGAAAGCTAGAATCTGTCTTCGGGCAAATAACATCCACTCGATCCCATTCTTTGGATAAAGCCTCAAGCGTGTACCAAAACGCCCCCTGCTTCTTGGAAAGCATCGAACGATCGCCGGAGATCATAAGCAGATTCATAGGAGGTTCCGGAAGAGCTGAAGATGATCTTCTGTCACCTGATCCCATGTGCGTGCAGGAATGGGGCCCGATGCCCTATCTGCAATAGACTCGTACTGATCCTGCACATCACGCACGCCATTCACAATATCCTGCGGACTACGTAATGTCTTTAGCTGACATGCATCGGAGAGTGTATGACTGAGCCCTGTCTCTGCTGTAAGCAATACCGGCAAACCACATGACCGCGCCTCGAGCGCTGTGTTGGGACTGATTTCAGTATAGGACGGAAGCACTAAGAGATCGTGATCGAGGAATAGTTCATGCTTCGCATCGCCACTCTGTGGCTGTAAAAATCGTACACGATCTGCCACACCTGTTTCTTCTACAAGTCTATGCAACATCTGCTCCAACGGTCCTTCACCCGCGAACGTGAGTGTGCATCCGGGTAATTCTTTGAGTGCAAGAACGAGTGAACCGAGATTTTTAAATGGGACAAAGCGACCCAGAAAGAGAAGGCGAAACGGTGCATGCGGCTGATGATGCACCGGGACACCAGCGGGCAATGCATTCTCGATGACGCCGTGCATGGGAAGATTCACGTAGAACTTGGTGAACAGTTCCTGCTGAAAATCGGTCGAAAAAACGATGTAATCAAAATGTGTCAGGATGCCGTTCATCATGCCTTTAAACCGGGGGTCAGAGAGATACCATTCGCGCAGGCTGAGTGAGCCACCACGATCGGTGTAACGCTCCCATAGGAAGTCACCACCAAGGCGAAGAATCTTTTTGGGATGCTGTAACTTTGCAAGCCACAGCGGCACGCCACAGCTGATAGACGAGAAGCAATAGACGATATCTGCATCATGTCCGATCTCTTTGAGTCCTCTCGCATATCTCCTCCACCGTGCAATCGGTCCGCCTTTGCGGGAAATGCGCATCACATCTTCTTCATTCTGCTGTTCACCGTACGCAATAACCTGCACCTTCATACCGCGCTCTCGGAGCACTCTGGATAGGTTCATTACATACGTTGCCGGTCCACCAATTTCGGGTGGGTAAATGCCGGTAGCGAGGACGACCTTCATAGCAGCTACTGTAGCGGAAAACGCTGTATTCAGCAGCACTTAAAACACCAACGATCGATGATATGGCTCACTGCCTAACCATTGTGGGTTTTCCAGATACCAATTAACCGTCTTCTCTAAGCTTTCGTCGAATGTCTTGGGGTGTGTGTATCCCATCTGCTCCATCTTCGATCCATCCAATGCATAGCGCAGATCGTGTCCGGGACGGCTGCCGTGGAAGTCGACCAATTCGTAGTTGAGCTTCTTACCCATGATCTCCGCAATTTTGAGAGCGAGTGTCAGGTTGTCGACTTCACGCTCACCGACAATATTGAACTTGTCACCAATGACCGGGACTCCTTTTTCGAATTGCTGTGTCAGGAACATAATGGCCGACGCAACGTTGCGCGCATGCACGTAGAAACGACTGCCCGCTTTTGTTCTGGTTTCATCTGCGTGGATAGTCAGTTTTTTGTCATTTCGCAGACAGTTGATCACCATCGGGAAATACTTTTCTGGGTGCTGACGCTCACCGAATACGTTCATCGTGTGCGTGATAATGACCGGCAACTTATACGTGTTGTAGTAGGAGTAAGCCAATTCCTCTCCTCCAGCTTTAGACGCGGCATAGGGGTTTGATGACTTGTATCGATCCCACTCTTTGTACGCGACACCATCTGGAGCTGGGCCAAACACTTCATCGGTCGAGAAGTAGACGAAGAAATCGAGCTTTGGCAGGGTTCGTGCATAATCGAGCACATTGCAGGTGCCAACCACGTTATCCATCACGAACTCCATTGGCGCATCGATGGAACGATCTACGTGCGTGCTGGCAGCTAGGTGCAGCACCATATCGATATGGCCAATGCGCTCCGCGATATAAGGCGTAATCGGCGTGCGAAGATCGTGGAAAATAAAGCGGACACGCGATCGGAACTCATCCCAACGATCCATGTCGGTTAGACGCTGCAACGTACTGGCGCTATCGATTTTACTGAGGCCCACAATCTCCCAATCGGTGTTCTTTAAAATACCCTCAGCCAAGTGGTGGCCGATGAACCCATCAATGCCGGTTAAAAGGACGCGTTTCATAGTGCGGGGAGTATAGCTAGATTTTGGTAACCGTGTCGTATATTTCCTTATACCTCTCGGCAATTACTCCCCAATCATAGTTTTGCGCATGTTTCTGGCCATTATGCGCAAGCGTACCTCGTAGATGCTCATCTTCGAGCAGCAGTTTTATTGTCCCCATTGCCCCTGACACATCATCCGGTTGGACCAGAAACCCTGTTTGTCCATCTTTCACAATATCCGGAATGCCGCCGACGGTCGTACCAATAACTGCGCACCCTGCTGCCTGCGCTTCGAGGAATACATTGCCGAGTGCTTCCGATCGACTCAGTCCACAGAAGATAGAAGCCTGCGCAAACTCATCGGCGACTTTCTCCGGCGATAGGCGTCCGACGAACGTAATGTGATCTGTGATATGTAGATCTTTTGCCAGCTTTTCGAGCCGTGATCGTTCCGACCCATCACCCACGATACGTAAGCTGATTCCTGAAAGCTGAAAGCTAGAAGCTAGCAACTTCGCGAACGCAGTGAGCAAGGTATCCACTCCCTTCATCGGCTCCAGACGTCCAACAAACAGAATGCGTCCATCAATCTTCGGTTTACGACTTAGCGATGCATTGATCAGGTCTAACCGAATGCCATTGGGAATAAGCACTGCATCTTTACCCTCCTGCCTTGCCCGCTCCACCAACACCGAGCTGATGGCAGTCACGCGATCTGCTGCTTTGATAATCTCGCTCTTGAGGAAACTAGTATTCGTCGTCTGCAGCGTCAGAATTTTTTGCGCGGATACGCGACAGCGCTTGAGGGCAAATCCTGCGAATGTCTCCAGCACTGCATGCACGATATCTGGCTTGAGTGCTTTCACAACTCGAGGTGCCAGAAACGGATAGAGCCACTTATCGATCGTAAAACCAAGGCCAACGCGCCATACCTTCACACCAGATTCCAAGTGATCAATGTACGGTAAATCTCGTCGCATACGCGCTGCGACAATCGTGATATCAAACTCATCTTTTAAATGAGCAGATACTTCTTCGGCACATGCTTCGGCTCCGCTGCGGAACGGAGTGACAAAGGCCGATAGAATCACGATTTTTTTCATGCGTGGTAGTGACTGAATAACTGCTGATAACGCTTGCCGACAATCTCCCAACTAAACATATCTTTAATACGCATTTGTGCCGCTTCGCCCATCGCCTTCCGTTTAGCAGCATCATCCATAAGCCTGCGAACATGGGCCTGTAGTGCCGGACGATCCCCTGCTGGGAAGAGCAAACCTGAAACACCATTCTGGATGAGGTAGGCATTGCCTCCAACTTCCGACGCAACACATGCACAGCCACTTGCCATCGCTTCCATAAGGGAATTACTAAGCCCTTCGCTGTGGCTGGGTAAGACGAAAATATCTGATTGAGCGAGAATCTCCGGAATGTCTTTTCGGAGGCCTGTGAACAACACACGATTACCGTACTCCGCTACAAGCGGGTGATCGGGTTTATACCAACCAACAACTTGGATGTTCATCTGCGGATACTGCTGCTGCAACGGTACAACAGCGGCGAGGAAATCGTCGACTCCTTTGATGGATTCGAGACGACCGGTGTAGGTGACAGTGAGCGATGTCCGATTTCCGTTATCCGATTTCCGATATTGCTTCTCATCAATACCCGTTGGAATCACCTCGGATTTTTTGCTGATACCCAGCCGCTTGAGCAACCACTGTGGCTGCGGATGAAAGAAGACAACACGATCGGCACTACAAAGAACAAGCCAACCCAGCGTCCACGCATACATCGCCGCGGCGACTTTTGTCAGTGTTCCACGTGGCCACCATGTCATACCAACCAACGCATCGGTGAGTTGAATAATCTTGAACCCCCGCATGCGCAGCGAGATGGCACAGAGAGACGTCCAGAAGAGCAGCTTGTTGATGACAATAAGATCTGGCTGTTCATCCTTGATGATCCGCCGAACAAATCCACTGAACCCAAATGCAATGCCGTAGTTCCACGGATCGGGAATGAAGACATCTCTCTTTCGATAGATGGTTAACGTTGGTGAAACATTCTCCTTCGAAGTATTGGTTCCGATCTCCGTTATCCGATCTCCGTTATCCGTACTACCCATACAGACTACAACAACCTGACATCCCAACCTTTGCCAAAGCTCTGCCAGCTTCGTTGTACTGATCATCCAACGATGTTCTTCGCGCCAGTAAGGGGAAATAAGGAGGATTTTCTTCACCTCTCCATTGTCCATTCTCTACAGCCAATTATCAATTACTCGCCTTTAGCATGTTTCTCGCCTTTTTTATCAAGATCTGCTGTTTTTAGAGCAAGCATCCGTACCAACTTACTCTGTCGCTGATTCAACTCTTCCAAGCGCACAATAACGTAGAAAAGTAGGAAGAAAAGGATGCCAATCGCCGTCGCAAAGAAGGCATTTACTTGGTTCTTCACACCGGTGATGACTGAAAGATAGGTCAGAGCCCCCGGCTCGAGTGCCACAAATGCGACTCCGCCCCAGAACAACGTCCATAGGAGCGCCTCCCAAATCGTCTTCTTCTGACGCAACACAAGATTCCAGGCGTAGAACATCGCCAATACGGCGAGGAGTGGCACGGCGATTTGATAGGGTGTGAGCGTCATCGTAGGAAGGATCGTAGCAGAATTTTAAAGGCAGTGCGGACACCGTTTGCAAACGACTGTCCTTTGGCCAACGTGTATTCGGAGTACAGCACTTTTACCGGCACCTGCGCAATCATCCACTTGTGCTGCACGGACTCACGAACAATCTCGGTACAGAACTCAAATCCACTCATGCGCAAATCAATATCTTTTACCGCCTTGGGCCCAAACGCTTTGTAGCCACACTGACTATCACTCACCCATCGGCCTGTCGCGACGAGCGTGACAATATTGCCGAGGCCGTTGAAGACACGACGGATAAACGGGATGTTATTTTTCTGACCAAAACGATTGGCAAAGACAACATCCGCTTTATTGCGCTTGATGGGATCAAGCAGCGATGGAATTTCGGCGGGATCATGCTGCTCATCTGCATCAAGGGTAATGATGATGCTGGCACCCATGCGACGTGCGGCTTCAATTCCTGTCATCGTTGCAGCACCCGCACCACAGTTATCTGGATGACGGACAACGCGAGCACCTGCCTTCTCGGCATGCATACCCGTGTCATCGCTCGAGCCATCATCGACTACGACCACCGCATCAACATATTTCTTGGCGCCGTACACAACGGACGTAATGCGCGAGCCTTCGTTGTACGCCGGAATGACTGCGACAATCATGGTTGAACAGGCAAGACAGTAGTTCCAGTTCCTGCAGTGGCAGGCAGGATGATATAGGCGATACCAGCATTCGGATCGTTGATTGGCACATTCAAACCAAGGCCTGGCGTGTTCACGAAGTCGACGAATGACTGAACTTTCTTATGCAAGCTTCCATTTGGATCGCGCTCAATAGTTGCCGTATTCGTATCGAAGATCATCGAGTTAAATCCGAGTGCCTGCAAACGACGCAGCGTGAGCTGTGCATCTTTCTCTTGGTTCAAACAGCTGAAGAAATCGAGCTGGTGATCGGCAACGGGGAATACTTCCAAGTTGCGAGGAATGAAGTACGGAATGAACGTACCCATGCGATACACATACGGACGATCGGGGCTCTGGTCACGCAGCGTCTCAATTGCTTCACGAATATCGTCGTAATACGGAATCGTTCGCTCGCGCATTGCTTCGGCCGATACTTTGCCAAGTGGGTATTCAAAGAGATTCTTCTGTTGATCGTACTGCCAGAAGCGAGCGGAGAATGCGGTGAAGAGCGAGAGCGTAACAAGGACAGATGTCACTACAAGACTTGGAACATCCGGCGCTCTTGCAATAAGAGCCTCCAGACCAACAACGAGTCCGAAGAACATCGCAAGACCGTACCACGGAATTCCGTTACCAAAGAAGACCCACTGCAACAGAATGAATGCTGTTCCAAAGGTCAGCCAACGCAACCAGCGCGCTTCTTTCCGCCAGAAGAATGGCAACAAGAGAAGGAGTGGGAAGAGAAGGAGGGCGGGATAGGTTGTGACGTAGTAGCCTGCGCTATCGATGTTCATCACCTGTCTCCATGGCAGCGTCACGAAGTGTGACCATCCCGATCCGTATCCCCAGTAACGATCAAGCTCTTCTGCTTTGGAGGTATTCGTACACTTCGTCATATCGACCTGTAGCTCTGGTGGAAGGCTGCGCACTGCTTCTGGATCGGCTGATGGATACTCTGTTCCTTTTGCCACTTCGAGTGATGGTGAGAGCGTATTTGGCGCTGTGAAGACCAAGCTTGGCACAACGTTTCCGTACGCGATGTTGTTGTACATCAACCACGGAGCAATGGTGACAAGGAAGGATCCGATGATGATTCCTGCGCGAGCAAGAGTGGCGCGGAATGCTGCAGGACGAATGAAGGCACTGTAAGCAGTAAGACCAACACCCAAGACAATCATGGCGCCAAGAACGACCGTACGGCTGAGGGCCTCGGGGTTGCCATACACGCGTCGTGCAATATCGGACACATTGAAACGACCTTCGAGTGTATAGAGCGCCCATGAGAGCGACACCGTTCCAATGAATGCCGTCCAGTGCACCGATGCACCAAAGAGGATGGTACCGATTGCAAGGAAGACCATCACTGCTGTCGGCTTGAGTGAGAGAGCGAAGCCCGCAAGCACACCACAGAGCAGCATCCATCGCCAATCAACCGGACGTGTCTTGTGTTCAATATGCTCTTCTTCTGGAGACTCTTCGGATGGGAACAACCCAAAGAACAACGCGCTCATAGAAAGGACCCCGACGAAGAACACCGCATTGTCGACTTTCATATCGGCAAACGAGAAGTGGCCGACAACTGGCAGTGCGTAATACAACAGAGCAGCAATAATTCCCCTGCCCGTGCCAAGGAAGAGACGGGTGAATGCATACACTGATACGACGGCAATGAGACCCGCCATCCAGTTGATCATCATCGATGCTGTTGCAGCAAACACGCTGTCATATCCGAAGAGCAGGAAGCCAAGCGACGTCATATATTCCCATTGATAGCTCGCGATCTGCGGGATGAAGAATCCGTAACTCACAAGCAGACGTGGCACGTTCAAGTAACGACCAAGGTCATCCCATCCAATCGGGAACGGTCGAACAACGTTCAGGAAGTTGAGAGCAAGAAGACTGATAAGAACCCATCCGACTAAGACAGCCGACGAATGCCATGACCCTTCGTGCGTCCACTGACGATCCCATGCGCTGCGGACCCAGTACATCGCATCGCGCCAAAGCAGAGCGGGAATCAGAATCATCAATCCCCAACCGAACGTCATGTTGTAGATCGGCTGGTGAATGGTGCCGCCAATTAAGGCGGTCAGCCACAGAATAAAAATGAATCCACACGCACCAAGTCCGACGCTGAAGATGAGTTCGGTCAGTGGATGATGTGTATTCAAACGCAGGAGACGACGAAGAAGGAATCGACCAAGAATCACCATCTCAAACAGAAGAGCGATAATAACAATCATTTGGGGAAGGACGCGCGTGAAGAACGCACCCTGCATACACAACACTTTCACGTCATACACTTTCGCTCCATTATCCAATGTTCCAACATCAGACAAACATCCCCTACTCTTCAAATCCTGAAAGCTAGCCTGCAACGTCGCAAGCTGTTCCTGGTCCGCACCCTGATACACCTGTGCTGTCGGCTCAAACATACGACCGAATGGCACATCACCTGTTGATGTGGAGGAAATGACAGTAAAGAACAACCACAAGAACAGCGTGAACCAACCAACCAACGACACAGGTCGGAATGAGAGGCGAAGTGCCCACTCTCCACTGCGCAAAAACTCACGCGTTACGAGTACTCCATAAAGGACAATGCTCCAGATGGCGAACCATAAAAATGGTGCAGACCACTGAGCGGTGCGTGCGATGAACGGAAACAGTGAGTTCCATCCTTGGCAGAGATACGAGCCACCTGGACAGGCCTCGGCAATACTCGGGCGAACCGCGTCATTGACCAATACGGCCTGATGGACGGGAATGCCAAGATACACAAGCAAGCTGTACCCTCCCCAAACAACCAGGAGGCTAAAGAGAAATAGGCGAAGGACGGTGTAGACGCGATCAGTCATCTAAAAAGGGAGAAATACTGATTCTAGTGTAGCGGAAAACGCTATACTCTCCATCTGATGTCGCTCGATATTCAGCATATCCGTCGGCAATTCCCTTTTTTGCAGCACGACCCCGTGCCTGCATATTTGGATAGCGCTGCAACGACCCAAAAACCGCAAGCAGTGATAGATGCGATGCGCGCGGCTATGGAACATCCAACCGCTAATGTGCATCGTGGTGTTCACCGAGAAACGGATATTGCCACAACAGAGTATGAAGCGGCTCGATCATCCGTCGCACATTTTATTAATGCTGCGCATGCGGACGAGATTATCTTTACGAAGAACTGCACCGAGGCAATGAATATTGTCGCGTACAGTTGGGCACGAGCGCACCTGAACACCGGTGATCGCATCGCTCTCAGTATCCTGGAACACCACAGCAACATTGTTCCCTGGTTGCAGATACAGAAAGAGAAACAGATCGAAATCGATTGGATCGAATTAGAGCAGTTGGATAGTCACCAGCTACATCCAAAGGTGAAGCTTCTCTGCATTACGGGTCAGAGCAATGTGCTTGGTATACGACCTAATCTGAAACAATGGATTGATGCTGCACAAGCAATCGGCGCAAAGGTTCTTGTCGATGCTGCACAGCTTGCAGCACACACACCAATCGATGTGCAGGAACTCGGTTGTGACTTCCTCGCATTCTCCGGACATAAGATCTACGGACCAACCGGAATCGGTGCGCTGTATGCATCGCGGGAAGTTCAGAAAGAAATGCAGCCCTTCATGGGTGGCGGAGGCATGGTGCAAGCGGTCACACGCGATGGGTTCACACCTGCTGATTTCCCTCATCGTTTAGAGGCAGGAACGCCACCAATCATCGAAGCAATTGGATTAAAGGCAGCAATAGATTGGCAGTCGCAATTCAACTGGGTCCATCGTGAGGCACATGATCAGAACTTGGTGAAGATTGCGATAGAGGAATTGGGAAAAATTCCAGGACTTCAGATTCTAACCGCTAACCACTTGCCACTAACCGCTCTCGCCTCTTTCGTCATCGACAACGTCCATCCCCACGACCTTACTGATCTTCTCGGACAAAAAGGCTTTGCTCTGCGTGCCGGCCATCAGTGCGCCGAACCCTTGCACAAAGCACTCGGCATCAATGCTTCGACTCGTATGTCATTTGGCCTCTATACAACGGAAGATGAGATTCGAGCCTGTGTCGATGCAATGAAAGATATCGTCGAAAAACTAACCGCTAACCGCTAACCGCTCGTCATGGACCTCTACGCCGACAACATCCTCGATCACTCTAAACATCCGCATCATTACGGGGAAATGGCCGATGCCTCCATCACTCATACAGAACATAACCCGAGCTGCGGAGACATGATCACCCTTCATCTGCGCATCACGGATAACCCTTCGGCTACGCTCAGGGCAGGCTCCAATCGGATATCGGAGATCGCCTGGACCGGTGACGGCTGTGCCATTAGCCAAGCCAGCATGTCGATGCTCTCGGATGAACTCGCAGGTAAAACCCTGGCTGAAGCCGACGAAATGACGGAAACACAGATTCGGGCATTGATTGGGGTGCCAGTTGGAACCCGCAGACTGAAATGCGCCCTTCTGGGGCTTCATACACTCAAAAACAGCCTCCATGCCTACCGCGGACAACCATCCCAGAGCTGGCACGAAACGGTTGGAAATGACAAGGAAACCCGATAGGATGGCGTCCCAGCCACGAGCCGCTGTAGCTCAGTGGTAGAGCACTTCCATGGTAAGGAAGTGGTCGTCGGTTCAATCCCGATCAGCGGCTCCATTTATAAAATTAAAAAACGTGGTCGTCGTTCAAATCCCGCTCCCAGCCACAAGCTCTCGAATGCGAGCACCGCGATGCATGAGTGGCTTGTGGCGCAGTCCCCTTGGGGAATCGACGGCTCCATTTTTTACATAACACTCACACTTACTGCCAATACTTCAAGAATGCATAGATCGCATCTGCTTCTTGCATGTAGCCCGACACATCTGGATGCAGAGCATTTGTCATGGTTGATACAGACACAGTGTTGCGTGCATTGGCCGGCAGCTGAGTGGACTGCATGTTGTAAACCGGATCGATAGGACTATTGATTGGCAGCAAATGGATGCCTGCCGTTTTGCGTGGACCGTACGTATCTATGAAGAATCTATTCAACATCTCTTTATTTCGTTTGTAGCGATACACATTTCGGGCACTGCCGTAGTTCAATCCAAACGAATCCTGCGATGCAGATGGAGGGATAATAAGCGCCACAGCAATGCGAATATCTGGGACAGCAGATTGAATAGAAGTAATCATGGCATCGACATCCGTTTTAATAGATGAAAGCCTACCTTGTAATTCTGTATCGCTCTGAATGCTAACGATATCGTTAATACCCAAATTAAAAATCACCCAGTCCTGCGCAGCCAGTGTCACATTGTTTTGTGAAAGATAGCGGCCAAAATTAAATGAGCCACTCATCACAAATGGGCTCTCGGAGCTCGTGCGGAACCAGCTGTAGTTCTTTCCGCTATTACTTTCATGACGAGCAACACCTGCCCCCTTCGTTCCAACCAAATTCACATGCATAACATCTGACGAAAACAGACTCGCAATTTCTGTAGGATAGATATCTGCTGCAGTGGTGCTGTCTCCAATAATCAGCACATTTCTGGTGATATTCGATCCGGCTGTTAGCGGCGTGATGTGCACCGTTGAATTGGCGGATGCCAACAGGTTTGCGTTTAGATCGAAGATAGACAATCCGAGTGACTGATCGGAAGCCTGAGCAGACTGATCGGGCGTGTACCGCCAATATCGCTCCATTTGTCTATCACCAGTGAGTCCGAACGTAATGTCTGGTGCATACTGGTTGATCGGGCGTGAACAACGAGTGATTGTATCGAAATAGACGTTCAGCTCTCTGCCAGCCACTGCATATAAATCGGGCGCGAGTGACAGCGTGCAGGTGTCTCCTCCTGGTGCAGGTGGCGGAGGATTAGGATTCACAATAGACGATAGAGACTGCCATGTTGCATTTCCCGCTGCATCACTGGTCAGCACTTTGCCAGCCGCAGCACCATCGACAATTTGAATAGCGTTCGATTTAATTTTTCCTGTCACATCTAATGGAGCAGTTGGAACCGCCTGACGGATACCGACATTTCCATTGCCGGCTATGGTAAGTGCGCCAATAAAGGACAATGGATCTCCTGTTTTTACAGCCTTACGATCGGCAGTCCATAGCTCTATCGCCCCGGATGTCAGGAAGCGAATCATCGATGCGCCAACTGTTGTTCCCGCCTGAGCTTCCCATCGATTATTTACCAGATTCCACACCGCCCATGACGAGATACTGGTATTTCCTGCAGAATCCATATTGGTCCGCAGGCCTCCGTTTCCTCCTGTTGTAAAATCGGTCAGCGTGACCCAGTCACCGGTTGAACGTTGCTTTTGAACAAGTAATGCAGGACTTGCATTTGTCGGCGCGCCATTTGCCTGAATAGTCACAGCAGTCTGGTCGGGAGACTGTATGAACATAGAAGAAAATGTGCCGGGGAGCACATCAGCAAGAGCTGACCCAAAGCCTGGTACAAACGGCAATGCTCCCAATAATACCAAGCTAACAATGGATACTAGGACAAGGCGTGTGCGCATTTTGAAAAAAGGAAGGTTTATCACTCTAGTCCAAAACCTTGCGATATCAATGGCACGTAGATGCCCCTATTACTGTGTCGCCGCAGTGAAGGTAACAGTCGCCTGGTAGGTACCGGTCGGCTGAGACTTCAAGGTACCGATCGCAGCACGGAATCCAATTTTGATCAGGTCACCAGATCCGCTTTGGGACTGTACCGTACTCTGACGAATGGTGAGCGTTGAACCTGTCTTCACACGTGCCCACTTTTCCGAGACACCGTCTGTTCCCCACTGCATCGGAGCAACATCGGATCCAGAGCTCGTAGAGGAAACACGACCACCCCAGCGAGAGTCTTCTTGGTTGCCACCTGGGTTCAATTCCCACGCCTTCGTATAGTTCTGTGCAGAACCAGTTCCGAACGCAGTAATTCTGTCTTCGAACTGACTGATCATATGTCCAGTAGCAGTACCACCGGAACCCGTGAAGACGCGCCAACCGAGGGTATAACCCGTAATATTGTTCGTGACAACACGGCATTTTACCGCACGGTTATCGCTATACACACCTGTATCACCGGTAAAGGTAATAGTACCAATGCTAAGCACTTCTCCGGAACCATGGCGGTTATCTCCATCTGCGTCACAGGAAAGACCAATGGCAGATGCTACGGTCAGACGGACGATTGCAGTCTCAGTGGTGCTCGCAAACCCACGCATCGGCTCCGCGACAACTGCGGCAAGTAAGTAGAGTCCTATCGCTGCGGTAACGGCAACGGTAACTGCACGTACACGACGATCAGATGAGAGGGAGAAGGTAGTCATAGTGTGTATGTATTCTCATTAATATTATACAATATTTCATATAATTTAACAAGTATTTACGAGCATGAATATTCATAAAAAAACCACGCCTTCGCGTGGTTTTGAGAGCTTTTTTTGAAGAGGTACTTACTGTGTCGCCGCAGTGAAGGTAACAGTCGCCTGGTACGTACCGGTCGGCTGAGACTTCAAGGTACCGATCGCAGCACGGAATCCAATTTTGATCAGGTCACCAGATCCGCTCTGGGACTGTGTTGTACTCTGACGAATGGTAAGCGTTGAACCTGTCTTCACACGTGCCCACTTTTCCGAGACACCGTCTGTTCCCCACTGCATCGGAGCAACATCGGATCCAGAGCTCGTAGAGGAAACACGACCACCCCAGCGAGAGTCATTTTGCAAACCTCCTGGGTTCAATTCCCATGTTTTGGTGTAGTTGCTAGCGGAACCTGTGCCAAAGGGGGCAATTTTGTCTTCAAACTGACTGATCATATGTCCAGTAGCTGTACCACCGGAGCCCGTAAATACACGCCATCCGAGGGTATAACCCGTAATATTGTTGGTCACGACGCGGCAACGAACAGCACGGTTATCGCTATACACGCCTGTATCACCGGTAAAGGTGATTGTACCAATGCTCAATATTTCTCCGGAACCATGGCGGTTATCTCCATCTGCGTCACAGGAAAGACCAATAGCAGATGCCACGGTCAAACGAACGATCGCTGTTTCTACCACGCTCGCAAAGCCTCGCATCGGCTCTGCAACAACTGCGGCTAGCAAGTAGAGTCCCACCGTTGCGGTGAAACCAACTGCAATTGCGCGTGCTTTACGCTCGGTGGAGAGAAGGGTGTTTTTCATATTTGTGTGTTCCTCTTATTGTAGCGGAAATAGACAAAATTAGCAATAGCTAGATGCGATATGCACGACGTGCGATAGCCCATCCAAACATGCCAGAAATAGCAGAAAGGAGGCTGTATACGACCACCTGCGAAAGAGTTCCGGAACGATCTGAAAGAAGTGATGCCTGTGGACCACCAGAAACCGTTCCACAATCTTTTCCGTAGCGAAGATTTTGCTCCGCGCGGGAGAACATTGCGACCATCTCGGCGCGGTTCACAATGCGTTCAGGCTCAGCCAAACCAGTGAGGTCATCGCCTTGTACAATGCAACGATCCGCAGCAATTTGCATGACCTCGCGGTACCAGGAGACACTAGACACATCGGTAAAGGTTGGAGCAAGCGATAGTGGTGCAAGTTTGTAGTAGCGCACAAGCATCGCAACAGCCTCTGCGCGCGTTGTGGGGGCACCAGGACGCAGAGTACATGGGTGTGCGCCGTAACAGTTGTTATCGCCCTTCATCCATGTCTGCATTGCTGCCTCTTCGGTATACGCGAAGTACCATGCAGTAGTGTCTGTATCGTCGAAACCTGGCTCTGCCGGCGTGCGTGGTAGAATATTTTTGAGCTTCACCAGCACCTTCGCAAACTCTGCACGGACAGCGGAATCCGCAGGACGGAAGAGCTTCTGCGTCTTATCTAACACTCCCCTGTCGAGCAGATCTTTCACTGGGCGTTCGAACCAATCGCCAGGATGGACATCATCGTAATGTGTCAGAGGCGCAGCTTCATGAAGATCATCCGGTAGTCTGCGGTCTTTCACAATCTGCGGTAACTCAGAGGATTGCAGATCTTGAATCATTGGTGGCACAGGACGACGTGTCTGATTTGTATCACCATCACCGTCATCCGATGAACAGATGCACGCAACCGCAGATGAGCTGCTACTTGAACAGCTGCCTCCACCGGTGCCAGACAAGTTCATGAAGGTGTACGCAACTGTCGACATATCGAGTCCGTTCACATCGGATGCATCAATCAGAATTGCATACGCGGTATCCTGCTCAATGGCCGACGGCAACGTGACGGTTACCGTGTAGTCACTGGCAGAGCCGGTGATATCGACCAGCACACTCGAGCCCGTCAGAATCAAGGGGTTCGCTGTCAGACCGTCTCCGACTAATGTAATGCGAATCGAGTCATCGTCGATACCGGCACCTGTGTCCTTCACATGGAAGACAATCGTTGCATCAAGCGTTGCTGTCGTTGTGAATCGCGCAGGATCTTCCCCATCAACGCTGCATGTTGCGCAGCTGCTGGCGATGGTGAAACTGTAGGACGCGCTTGCCGTATTGGGTGTCGGCGACGCAAGGTCACGCGTGCTGATGGACACATCGACCACTTGCCCGCCGCTAAAGTTGGACGACGGATTAAAGGTGATGGTGTAGCTACCGCTGTTACCGGTGAATCCAAACTCCGGATCGCTCTGATCGTACACAACGCCCTCGACGGTAATGGTTGTATTAGCGATATCAACACCCGCACCATCGTCGCTAATGGTGAACACGATATTCGTATCAGCTGCTACGTTGGTGGCGCTCTGTGCCGGGGAGTAGCCGCTAATAGACGGACCAGCGGAGTCGACTGTGCGGAAGGAATACGTGTGGGCGGACATCACGTTAGCGGGGCTATGCAAGTCGGATGCGTTGACCGTCACGGTGATCAGCGTGTTTTCGGGGAAGTTGGATGCGGGGTTAATGACCACCGTGCGATTAGATGCGATACCGCTGATACTGAATTCGGCATCACCGCTGTCGTAGGTGACCGGTGCATTGTTCCCGACTGTCACGGTCACTTGGATGGTACTGGTATCAACACCAAGACCAGGCGTGACACCGGCATTGTTTTTAAAATCTTTAATATTGAATTGGATGTTGCTTGCGACTGCGACACCGACCGCACTGTTGGCTGGGCTCTCGTTCTGAACGTACGGCGCATCATCGTCATCTTCGGTGGTGAATGTCCAGGTTGTAGACCCGGTGTTGTTCGGCAATGCAAGATCGCTACCCGTCGCAGTGACAGTGTATGTCGTGTTATACGAAAGTGTGGATGGATTAATGCTGATGTTGCATTGTGGTTTGCGGTTGCTGTTTGTCGTCGTACAACCAGATTTCACCAATGTCTGCGGCGTATTGTTGAGACGTGTGACCAATGAGCCGGAATGAATACCCGCACCGGCATCACTAAAAAGATACGTGATAAGGCTGGTCACAGACACGTTGCCGGAGCCGGCAGTCGGATACAGATTGGTAAAGGTGGGCGGCGTTGCGTCAGCTGAAAGATTCAGTGTCAGATTTTCGACGGCATCGAGTACGTCCGATCCGTCTCCCCCGTCTTCAGCAATGTTGGTATCAATCGTGCTGCCGAGCGTATGGGTATAACGAAGAACATGCGAACCACTTGCAGCCATCACTTTCCAGAACACATAGCCCATAATGCGATCGGCAGGGTTTGCGCCGGTGTTCACCGGACTGTTACCGGATGGATCGTATCCGGTCACCAGAATCTGGTTGCCGGAAATGGAATTGCTTGGATACGAGGGAAAGAGGCTATGTGTGGTAATTTGCGTTGCAGCTGTTGTACATCCCGAGTTCGAGTACGGCTGCAGGTAAGACGGATTATACGGAACGATCAGGTCGACGGAGTTCGCCTGCAGGTTATCGGTCTGGATTTCAAAGTTCGTCCGGAAACAGCGACCGACGTAGAACGTGCCACCATCATCGGACGTGACGATTTTGAGAATTTGACCAGCGGCAGCACTCACCACTTGCACCCCGATTGTTCCGCCTGCGACTGCAACCGTAACAGCGCATGCAAACACGAGAAGCGCATGGCGTACATCACGCAACATAGTTCCACGCCGACGAGCAGTGCGGTGTTTAGGAGTCACCGGTGACGTTGAGGTTGGTTACGGCATTGGTGAGATCGATACCATTCACCCTGGTATCACGATTCAAGTCATAACGTGCTTGGCCACCGTTCAAATCATTCACGATAAGTGTGAGGTCGATACCATTCACTTTGTTATCTCCGTCGGTACTGTTCACATCTCCGCTGAGCAGAGGATCATCACCGTTATCGGTAAAGTCCAGCGTCATACCACTGGACACACTGAGCGATGCGAGCGTTCTGCGCAGGTGCGAAAATCCTTTGGCACTCACGTCATATGTTCCTTCATTAATACCGGTCAGCTGGAGATCACTATACGTTCCGCCGGA
Source organism: Candidatus Peribacteraceae bacterium (assembly GCA_044228075.1). Lineage (GTDB taxonomy): Bacteria > Patescibacteriota > Gracilibacteria > Peribacterales > Peribacteraceae > JAKQEM01. The sequence goes on along the minus strand of JBGAVO010000004.1, from coordinate 36,913 downwards.
ACTTGTATTAATGACACCGGAATACAGAACATCGGTCGACCCCTCGGGACGCACTTCAATACTGAGCAATGTGCCATTGTTGCCTGTCGACGGAACGCGCTTCTCGGGAATCGCGACGACATCAACTGGCACCGCATCGCCGGACACAACGGACACACTGATAACGAATGACTCCGATGCCGAGCCCTGCAGAAAACGAACTGTGCCCGCTGTCACAACGAGTGACAGAGACAGAAGTGTCGCCGCTGCGGCACGTCGTCCGGGCTTCAATGGAGGATGTTTGTGTGACATGAGGGTATCGCACCATTATAGCCGAAAACCTCTTTTTATTCAAGAAAAGAAGCTGATAGGACCGAGTGATCTCTCGTTAGGATTTGGCCGAACGTGCTTTTTTCTTCTCGTCCTCCGCCCCGGGCTTGCGGCGAATTTCAAATCGGGCAGAGAAGTACTGCACCAAGAAGGATACAAGGAAGATAAGGAGAAGAAGCAGCAGAACTGGCAACAGCGGAATCACCCAGAAGCTGGTTGAAACCGGTTGAAGCGGTCGATTGCCGAAGACTGTCAGGTCGGTGACAGCTCGGTAATATCCAAGGGCAAAGAGTGGCTCCCAGTTGAAATCACGCTGGCGGGATGAATTACGCAAAATAAACCAATCTTTGATAAGGATTTCATCAACGGTAATACCGAAAATATTGCGAACAGAGATAGCTCCTTCTGGGGCCATATAGACAGTTCCTGCATTACGTGCAGCAAGATTCAGCGTCACTGGGAACGACCAGTTGATGTAATGACGTGGCTGAAGACGCGTGATGTATCCCTCTTGGACAATGTCCCCCGGCACCGTAATAACAAAGAGTGATGCAACTCGGGAGATGATTTCGAATCCACCAACCGGTTGTGACTCAACATCGCGCGTCACAATAAGTGCCGCTTGATGGTCACCCGGCTCAGCATCTTCTGGAACACGGATCGTGATGCGAACGAATGCGCGTTCTGCATGTCGCAGCTCCATGCGATCAAGCTCCGGTGTGATCCATTCACGTGCAGGATACAACCCCTCGATATCGGTCGCGTAGAAACGTGGCGTTCCATCTCGTTCCGGATCGGCATCAAAATCTTCAGCAGAAAGGTCGAATGCGGCTATTCTACCTTCCCGGTTCGTAATCTGTAGTTCGACCACACGTTCCTCTCCTGCTGGAATTTCCAAGAACACACGAGCAGGTCCTACGGTGAAATCTCCAATATTGGGCATGTCGTTCTGCACATTGATGCGCAGTGATGCAGGTCGTTGAGGTACTGGTTCTTGTGCATGTAGCGATAACGGGGCAATGCCCGCGAGAACACAAGTGATAACCGATGCGGCAATACGCTTCATCATGTCGCCGAGACTACCGTTGTACTCGCACTGCGGCAAGCAGGCGACATTGTGGAAGGAGCGGCGGATGGTACAATCGCGCACGAACATGAAGCGCCGCCTCTTCTCTCTTCTGTGCATCACCCTCGTCACGATTGTTGGCGTGATGCTCTATCAGTACATGGTTTTTTCGCGCATACGTGCGAATCTGGAAGAGCAAAGCAAAGAAATTGCAGACGCATATGCCACGCTGGTACAAGAAGATGTTGTTGCCATTCAGGACACTTTTGAACTGACAGCGCTGCAGGAACGTATGGTTACGCGATTGGAAGACACCGTCACATCCTTAAAGACAGAGGACATGACAGTCGATACCCGCGTACAGGCAATTGGCAGCCTTCAGGCGACGTTGCATCAATTCTCATCATCCTTTGAGACTAATGAAGAAGTGTTACGCGATCCGCATTACGGCCATCTGCAAGAAAGTATCGGCGAAACAGGCGAGGTGAAGGATTTACTCCAGACATTCAACACAACAGCTGCTCGATGGAACAACGGCATCCAAAGTGAAGTCGGATCTATTTTGGGGAGAGTAGACGGTTCTAACCGTCAGATCCTTCCGTATCTCCGTTTTGACGGCGGATCGGAATTTGTGCCCGTTATTAGTCTGTAGCATCCAAAAGTTCAGGGGGTGAGACAGAAGTTCAGATGGAGGTGATACTGTCTTTTTAGTGCTTTTGATGTGTCATATACATATCTAACTAACGATGACTACGTTGGGACAGTAGCCCTAAGCCATTTACTGCAAATTCACTGATAATCGACTTTGTGAACGGTCAGCGCATTGGCATCGCCTCAGAGTGTTGCGGATGGTCGCGTGCTTGTGTTGCAGAACAGTGAACTTTCGGCTATAATGAGGAGAAATATGTAGAAAAACGGTCACACAAAAAACACACAACAAACACTCAATGCACTCCCTCACGCCAGAGCGGCTGACTCTCCTCCTCGCACAAAGCGAGGTGCAGTCATTGAGCGTTGATGCACGTAAGCGTCTCGAGTGGATTGCAGCGTGTGTAGTGGACGGCGCATCGGTGAGCGATGTTTGTGCACAACACAACATTGCACGTTCGACATTGCACAGATGGATCAAGCGTTTTAATCCTGATGATTTGTCGACACTGGAAGAGCAAGCACACACCGCACATACATTGCGCACATCGACACTGGAGGAATCGACAATCGATTTAATTCGCAACTATCGCCAGAAGTCCCCGCTGATGGGTAAGGAAAAAATCCGCGTATTGCTGATGCAGGAACACGGCATTGATGTGTCGAGTTCGAGTATTGGTCGTGCTATTGAGCGCGAAGGTTTGTACTTTGCTGCAACACCACTGCACTGGAAGAAGCGCGTCTCCTACAAAACACAAACGCCTGCGACTGTTGTTCCTACAACATCAGTTGAGACTCAGCCAATCACGGTAGCGCAAGAAGTAGCGCCTGCCGTTTGTTGTTGTGTGTGGTGCACGGTTCGTGCATCGCACGGAAAAGGAATTCGCCGCTCCGTCGCTCTCGCGAGCGTCGTCGTCAACATTGCACTCATCTCCTTGTATCTCGCTACCGCTCTCTGGGAACAGAACGGACTGAACGTCCGGGCCAACTTGAGCGTGCACGAAATACATACCGTTTCCAATCTAGACGCTTCGTCTCCCAATGAACAATAAGCTGCTCCATCAGCGGCTGAAGATTGACGCGCTCAAGCGCGCGATCGCCTGTGCCTCCCTGGCGGCATATGTTCTGACGGGCATTGTGTCACCGAACGCATTCGCAATTCTTACTGCTCCGTTCTCTCTTCCTATAGTAGAAGCTGCGACGGGCATTAACCCTGTCATTCATTACCAAGGAAAGATCAGCCTGCTTGCAGGAAGTGCTGTCGGTAACGGCACATACAACATGCGCTTCAAAATTTACGACGCGGCATCCGGTGGCAATATTCTGTGGAGTGAAAACTGGACCAACGCCACACAGCGCGTAACGATGACCGGTGGACTCTTCTCTGTTGGACTCGGAACACACGTGACGATGACGGGCTCGGTGAACTTCAATACCGACAACCTCTACTTGCAGGTTGAGTTCGACCCGGGCAACGACGGTACATTTGAAGAAATCTTCGCGCCACGCCGTCGCTTCGCCTCTGTCCCCTACGCGCACAACGCAAACACTCTTGATGGTATCGACAGTACAAAGTTCATCCGCAACGATAATCCAAACCGCCAGAACTTTAGCGGTGCGATTGTCTTCTCTACGGGAGGCACGGCCATCCGTGTTGTAGGTGCAATCTCAGGTGCCATCATCAATGCGATGAACAGCCTCACAACCAGCGGAACACTGACGGTAAAGGGTGCGGTTCAATTTAAGAACTACACGACCTGCGGCATCATTAAGACAGACGCGAACGGTAACCTCGGATGTGGATCCGCCGCAGGTACATCGACAGGAAACGTGCTCGCACTCGGTGACAGTCGCTACGTCCGCAAGAGCGGCGATACGATGACCGGTGCGTTGACCATTAACGTGACAGGAGGAAACACCAGCACCATTGGTCTGAACGTTCTGAACACGATCTCCGGTGCCGTCATCCGCGCACAGAAGACACTCGCCTCTTCTGGAACACTCGTCACAGAATCCGGTGCATACTTTGATGGAACCACGATGGTCATTCAGGCTGGTTCTAACAGAGTGGGTATTGGAACTGCTTCGCCAAAAACAGCGCTTGAAGTGGTCGGCACTATCTCTGGTTCGCTGATTACCCAGAATGGCGCAGGAAGCAACTACTTCATGGGAAATGTAGGAATCGGCTCGACAACTGCAACCTATACTCTTGATGTCTTGAACAATGTGGGACTCGGTGCACGCTTTAGAAGCACCGGCGGTAGCAGCGTATTTATCGAATCAGCAGGTGGTGGTACGAGTACCCTCAACCTCGGATCGAACATCGATGGTGACATCGGTTCTATCTTCTATAGCACAAGTGCCAATAGCCTATCCTTCCAAACGAATAATGCTATTCAGGCAACGATCGTTTCAACTGGTAATCTCGGTCTTGGAACAATCACACCTGGTTCCAGGTTGGCCGTCTCCGGTGCCGTCGTCATTGGCAACAACATCGGATCGGCAGCTGCCAAAGCACAGCTTGATGTGAAGGGTTCTATCTCCGGTTCCCTACTGACACTCAGCGGCCTGCGCTCCTGCACTCTTAAGACCAGTGCAACCGGTGCTGTCATCTGTGGAACAGATAATGGAAGCACCTACTACGCGGGACAGGGACTGAGCCTGAATGGAAGCAACTCGTTCAGCTTGAACACAACAATCACTGGAGCACTTGTCCGCTTTACGACAGTTTCTGGTTCGACGGTGTTTGCCCGCAACCAACTTGTCTCTTCCGGAACGTTGGTCACCGAATCCGGTGCATACTTTGATGGAACCACGATGGTCATTCAGGCTGGTTCTAACAGAGTGGGTATTGGAACTGCTTCGCCGACGAGTGCCCTGCACGTGGTATCACCGGATAACTCCTCATCGACTGTTATTGGAGGATTCTATGCAAACAATGAAACGCAGGGAATCGTGTTCACTTACAATGGAATTTATAACCCGGGAGGCCACATTCGCATGCAGGCAAACGGCAACACAATCGGAATTTACGAAGGGTCGCCTACTGCTCAGTTGCACGTGCAAACTGCACTGGCCAGCAGAACAGCGCTCAAATTGACTGCCGCAGCAAGCCAGACAGCAAGCATGTTCGAGGTACTGAACAGCTCTTTGCAGGTAATGAGCAGCATTGATAAGTCGGGAAGCGGCTACTTCGCTCGCGCACTCGGTGTCGGCACGGGTACTCCAGGCTCCAAACTTGCTGTCTCCGGTGCAGTCATCATTGGGAACAATATCGGATCATCCGCTGCCAAAGCACAACTTGATGTGAAGGGTTCTATCTCCGGTTCCCTACTGACACTCAGCAACCTCCGCAACTGTAACCTTGAGACATCTGCAACGGGTGCGGTGATCTGTGGAACAGATGATGGAAGCACCTACTACGCGGGACAGGGACTGAGCCTGAATGGAAGCAACTCGTTCAGCTTGAACACCACAATCACTGGAGCACTTGTTCGCTTTACAACTCTCTCCGGTTCCACCGTCTACGCAAAGAACTCGCTCTCCTCTTCCGGTGCACTGACGTGGGAAGGATTCGCAAGCGGTGCACGCTTGCATGTCAGTTCGCTTATTACCGGTAGCGGCGGACTTGATATTGAAGGAACAATCAACGCCGGTAACCGCGTCATCGGCCGAACAACAAGTACGACGGAAGGAGGTATTCAGGCGTACGGTAATGGCAGCGGTAACCAGGAATTCCTGTCGTTGCATAGAGGATCAGACGGGTATGAATTCTTGAGCTTTTCAATTGAATCGGGCGTTGGAGTCCTCATTACGGAAAATGGTGCTGGTGCCTTAAAACTGCGCTCAAGCAACGTCGCCCTGCAAGACACTTCCGGCAACAACTTTGCTTCGTACGTTGTTGCAAATGGCTGGGCAGACAGCACCACATCTATGTTCAACTATATCGGTGCGGGAACGACAGCATTGCGCATTGCATCTACAGGAGGTGCGTACACACGTGCAGCAATCTTCACACAAGCATTGCAGGTCACTTCCCTATCAGGGCAGTTTGCAGCACCCGTGCCACGTGCGATGCTTGAAGTGATCAACGATACAACATCGAAGATCGGTTCGATTGTACGTGGATTTACCGGACAGACCGCCGATCTGTTTGTCGTCCAAAACAGCAATAGCGGCTCGCTGTTCACGGTCGGTAATCTTGGACAGACAACAATCTTCAATACTGGAAGCAACGCACTGCGCGTAATGGGCACCATCTCCGGTTCCATCATCCGCGCACAAAAGACACTCGCCTCCTCCGGCACCTTGGTATGGGAAGGCGCAGCTTCCGGTGCAACGCTCTACGTTGCGACATCCATTAATGGCGCGGGTCTGAGCGATTGTGATGCATCGGCATCTGCACTGACATGGGACAGCACAACCGGACGATTCGGCTGTGATACCACTGCCGGAAACACATACACGGCAGGTCGTGGCCTGACTCTTGCAGGAACATCCTTCTCGACAAACGATATTCTGACTGGTTCATTGATCCGCTTTGCGACGGTGTCGGGATCACTGGTAAAAGCAAGTACGACACTCGCATCGAGTGGAACCCTGGTTGTGGAAGGTGCCACGACATTGAACGGCACAACGACAGTGAACGCGGCTTCCACCTTCAATGCTGCCGTAACCGTCAACGCAAACATTACGATGGAAGCTGCGAGAGGCATGGTCTACACCCATCCGTTAGTCGGAACGGTCGGATTCTCGCCGAGTGACGGCTCTGTCATCGCAACGCATATTGCAGCCAATGATCTCCGTATCGATCTTGATCCGGATGCGAACAACGGTGGATACGCAAATGCCGTATACTTCGGCAAAGGACACAGTCTTACTGCGGCAAACGTCACCACAGAAGTCGGACTGGCCCTCTTCATGTCGGGATCCAGTCCTTTGACGCGATTGTCCCTGAACAAGACTGCACCGACATGGGCAACGACAAAAGCAACATTGGATGTGAATGGCTCTATCTCCGGTTCCCTGCTGACACTCAGCGGTCTGCGCTCCTGCACACTAAAGACCAGTGCAACCGGCGCAGTAATTTGCGGCACGGATAACGGAACCACGTACTACGCGGGACAGGGGCTGACCTTAAACGGCAGCAACTCGTTCAGCTTGAACTCCACGATTACGGGTGCACTTGTTCGCTTCACCACAGTGTCTGGTTCGACCGTCTTCGCCAACACGTCACTCCGCTCCTCCGGCACACTCGTGTTTGAAGGTGCAGGATCAGGACGTTCGCTGTACATCGGACAGACAATCCGTGCTGGTGTATCCATCGCCTCCTCTGGCTCTCTTGTTTGGGAAGGCGCAGCATCCGGTGCAACATTGTACTTGGGAGGAAAGCTGGAAGGTGCAGGACTGACGGATTGTGATTTGAGCACGCAGGCACTGAGATGGGATGCGACGACGGGACGCTTCTCCTGTGGATCTGCCGGAGCGACCTACACCGCTGGTCAGGGTCTGAGCCTGAGTGCTGGTAATGCGTTCAGCCTGAACACGACGATTACCGGCGCATTGGTACGGTTCACCACGGTGTCGGGCTCGACAGTCTTCGCACGCAATACCCTCGTTTCTTCCGGCACATTGCTCGTGAAATCCCTAACAAAAGCCGGCTCCGGCGCTGCGGCGTTCATCGGACAAGAATTCCAGAGTGGTGCGTACGTCTATGGTTCGGGTGCAGCGCTTCTCGCGCTCGATAGTTACGGAGCAAGTGGTGGCGCAAAGCACATTCTCTTCGGTTACCGCGGTAACTTTGACACTAACCTCTTCCGTTCAGGCGCAGCGACACTGCGCACAGACGGTGGCTTCTACATTGGAGGTGGATTGACGATCATCGGTTCTACATCCGGTTCCATCATCCACGCTGAAAAGACACTGAGTTCTTCCGGCACACTCGTGTGGGAAGGCGCTGCATCCGGTGCGAGCCTCTACGTTGCAACATCGATTCGCGGATCAGGGCTGGTTGATTGTGATATCGCTGGAACATCGAAGCTTCTGTGGGATTCAACCACTGGTCGCTTCTCCTGTGGAACGGACACAGATACCGATACGAATACGACGTATACGGCAGGTCAGGGGCTTAGCCTGAGTGCTGGCAATGCGTTCTCTCTCAACCAGACCATTACCGGAGCTCTTGTACGGTTCACGACGGTGTCAGGTTCGACGGTGTATGCACGCAACCAACTCGTCTCTTCTGGAACATTGGTGACGGAATCTGGTGCATACTTTGATGGAACCACGATGGTGATTCAGGCTGGTTCTAACAGAGTGGGTATCGGGACAGCAACACCGAGTTATGCTCTGGATGTTCTGGGGGAAATTCGCGGAACAGTCTTTAACCTTGTAGGGGGAGACACCGTTACAGACATGACGATGAACGACGCGCTCATCTCTATGCGTAGCACGATGGCTCTGCGCTGGAATAACGCCGATAACATGGCTGGAAGTTACGATGTCGGCATTACTCGCGATGGTACAAGTACGCTGCGTATCACCAACGGCAGTACAGGTGTCGGAAATCTCCGCATGGGACTGGGTTCAGGTGTCGTTATTCGTGCAGGAAACACCCTCGCCTCCTCTGGCTCTCTTGTCTGGGAAGGTGCTGGATCTGGTGCATCTTTGTACATCGGCGGCACATTCGAAGGAGCAGGCCTCACTGATTGTGATTTGAGTACGCAGGTACTGAAGTGGGATGCAACAACAAAGCGCTTCTCGTGCGGAACAGTTGCAACAACCTTTGGCTCCGGAAACGTCGTCGCTCTCGGCGATGCACGCTACGTCCGCAGAAGCGGCGGCACCATGACTGGCGCGTTGACTATCAACGTCACCGGAGGCAACAACTCCACCATCGGACTGAATGTGATGAACACGATCTCCGGTTCAGTGATCCGCGCACAAAAGACACTCGCCTCCTCCGGCTCTCTTGTTTGGGAAGGCGCAGCATCCGGTGCAACATTGTACTTGGGAGGAAAGCTGGAAGGTGCAGGACTGACGGATTGTGATTTGAGCACGCAAGTATTGAAGTGGGATGCGACGACCGGACGATTCAGCTGTGGTGCAGCAACAAACTTCGGCTCCGGTAACGTGGTAGCAATCGGCGATACACGCTACGTCCGCAAGAGCGGCGATACGATGACCGGTAGTCTGACGATTCAGAACGGTAATACCCACACTGCAACGTCGACAGCCCTGCTGAACGTTCGTGGAACAATGTCCGGACAATCAATCTACGTTTCCGGAACAGGCTCTTCGCCAGTACTCATGAATAAAGGCGGCTTCGTGGGTATGGGTACTGCAACACCCGGTGCTGCTCTGCACGTCGTCAGCGGCGCAAATCACAGCACAACAATATTTGAGCGCACGGGCGTGAACGGAGGAGGTGCTGCCTTCCCATTCGTTATGAGAACTGACGGCCAGACGGTTGGCGACTTTATTGGTCTGCGCTTCGAAGGGAAAGATTCCACAGGAGGTATCCAAAACTATGGAGGTATCCGTGCTGGTATTCAAAACGCAACGAACGGCCTTGAAGACAGTTCACTGGACTTCGTTACATTTGAAAACGGCGCAAGTAACGCACGCCTTGTCATCAGCGGTTCGCTTGTCGGTATCGGCTCGCTCGCACCAAAGACAAAGCTCGAGGTAGCAGGAACAATCTCCGGATCGAATCTGACCATCAGCAACCTGCGCAACTGTGACACCATCGACACCGATGCAAACGGTGTACTGACTTGTGGTACAGACCAGAATGCAGCTGCCGGATTGGATCTCAACACAGCCGACGCTCGTTACGTCCGCCGCAGCGGAGGAAGCATGACCGGCGCTCTGAGCATCAGCGTGACCGGCGGCAACAATGCAACCATCGCGCTCAACGTGCTCAACACCATCTCCGGTTCCGTCATCCGCGCACAGAAGACACTCGCCTCCTCCGGCTCTCTCGTCTGGGAAGGCGCAGCTTCCGGTGCAACATTGTACTTGGGAGGAAAGCTGGAAGGTGCAGGACTGACGGATTGTGATTTGAGCACACAGTCTTTGAGATGGGATGCAACAACAGGACGTTTCTCCTGTGGATCTGCTGGAGCAACGTACACCGCTGGTCAGGGTCTAAGCTTGAGCGCTGGAAATGCATTCTCGCTTAACCAGACAATTACCGGTGCGTTGGTACGCTTCACGACAGTGTCTGGATCGACGGTGTTTGCACGAAACCGGCTCGTTTCTTCCGGAACACTTGTAACAGAGTCCGGTGCGATCTTCGATCATGGTACATTTTATATTAGCGGAGAAAGCAACCGTGTGGGTATCGGTACTACTACACCTGAAGCTAAGTTGCATATTCTGGATGGTGACCTGACTGAAGGAAACGGAGTATTCATTGAAACAATCAACACTGAGCTTTTGGAAGGTGTACACCAGTACGCACTGACCGTCAGCAACACCGCAAATCCCCTTGTAGACGCCGAGGGTCTCACTGTGGCGGGATCGTTCCAGGCAAAAACTGCCGTTGGTAATAAGGTGAATTACACTAATGGAGCAGAATTGATTGGAGGTGTGATGGGCGCTTCACATAACGGGCAAGGATATTACGAACTAATTACCGGAGAAAAAGCGCACGTCTACAACGCTGGAACAGGATCTGTTGGAACAGTCATTGGTGACTGGTTGAACTTCGGAGGCAACTACACCGGAACGGCCAGCGGCTCCATCTCAGAGGCCTACGGTATCTGGCTGAATGGTCTGAATGACTCATCCGGCACGATCGGCGTGATGGAAGGAGCACACATCCGCCTGACAAACAACTCCACACGCGCTATCGGTGTCGGTGCAGCTATTAACATCCTTGCATTGACTGGATCGTTCACCAGCAAGTTCGGTATCTATCAGCAGGGAAGAGAAGATGTGAACTACTTCGCTGGTAAGCTCGGACTGGGCACAACCACGCCAAATGCAAACTCCAAGCTTGATATTATCGGAGGTCGTCTGCGATCTGCTGGTTACGCATCTAACACCGGTTACCTGCTGACCAACAGCGCAAACCTCTCAAGCCAGACAAACCTGAACCCTGGTATCGCCTTCTTCGGCGGAGATAACTCGAACGCTCTGTACGGTGCAGACTTGGGATACAACTCCACAACCAGCCGCTACCGCACGCGCCTGTTCTCTGGCCAGACAAACACCGATGTCGCGCTCGGCGTACAGACTGATTCGCCCGCACTGACACAGGCAAGCTTCTCGGAAAAGATGACGATCCGCGGTGACTCCGGAAACGTCGGTATCGGCACGGCAAGTCCAGGCTCCAAGCTTGCGGTCTCCGGCGCCGTTATCATCAGCAATAACGCAGGTTCTATTGCCGCCGATGCCGGTCTGATGCTCGAAGTAATCGGCACAGCCAGCGGTCGCACACTGAAAGCAATGAACACGCTCGCCTCCTCTGGAACACTCGTGTGGGAAGGAGCTGCATCCGGTGCAACGCTCTACTTGGGCGGCAAGCTGGAAGGTGCAGGTCTGACGGATTGTGATACAGCTGGCTCTTCGAAGCTCCTCTGGGATGCAACGACCGGACGCTTCTCCTGTGGCACAGATCAGAGTGCAGGTTCCGGTCTTGATGTAAACACCGGAGATGCACGATACGTGAATACCTCCGGCGACAGTATGACAGGCGCACTGGTGATCAACGTTACCGGTGGCAATAACTCGACAGTTGGCCTGAACGTGCTCAACACGATCTCCGGCTCCGTCATCAGCGCACAAAAGACACTCGCCTCTTCCGGCACATTGGTGTGGGAAGGTGCAGGTTCTGGAGACTCGCTCTATATCGACGGCAACATCGGTATTGGAAAAGCGAACCCCACAACGAGAGTGACAGTATTTGGAACGGACCCGGGAGCCGGCACATACTCACTCGGTTACCGCGTGGAGAACAGTGCAACCAATGCCATCTCCATGGCGATCGCAGGCAGCCGCGGAGCGATTGGTTCGACCAACGCAACTGCTCTCGATTTTATCACCACCAATGCCGTGCGCATGTCGATTGGCACCACGGGAAACATCGGTATTGGAAATGTGACCTCTCCTGGATCAAGACTGTCTGTGTCAGGAGCCGTGGTAATTGGCAATAACCTTGGAACAATTGCGGCAGATGCAGGTCTCGCTCTGGAGATTCTTGGAACAGCATCCGGTCGAACAATTTTTGCGCAAAACACTCTCGCCTCTTCCGGCACATTGGTCTGGGAAGGAGCAGCATCTGGAGCAACACTCTACCTTGGTGGAAAGTTGGAAGGTGCTGGTCTAACGGATTGTGATACGGCTGGGTCAAGCAAGCTTCTGTGGGATGCAACTACTGGCCGCTTCTCGTGTGGAACTGATCAGACAGGCGGCGGCAGTTCGACCTTTGGATCTGGAAACGTGGTAGCTCTCGGCGATGCACGCTACGTCCGCAGAAGCGGTGGCACGATGACTGGTGCCCTTACCATCAACGTGACTGGAGGCAATAATACAACCGTTGGATTGAACGTCCTCAACACGATCTCCGGTTCTGTCATTCGCGCACAGAAGACCCTCGCCTCTTCCGGCACCTTGGTGTGGGAAGGAGCCGGATCGGGATCCAGTCTGACACTCGCTGGAGGCAATATCACCTGGTCCAGCTCCGGCGCGATTGTCTACAACGAATTCGGCAACAACGTCGACGTCCGCATGGAAGGTGACACGAACGCTGCACTCTTCTACTTGGACGCCAGCACAGACCGCATCGGTCTAGGTAAAGTGGATCCGAAAGTACGCCTCGACGTTCTTGGTACTATCTCGGGATCTCTCATCACGCAGCATGGTGGTGGTAACAACTTCTTCCAGGGTAACGTCGGTATCGGTAAATCTCCGACAGTCAAACTCGAAGTAGCAGGTACCATCTCCGGTGCGCTCATTACGCAAAACGGAGGCGGAAACAACTATATTCTTGGAAGCTTCGGAGTTGGTCTGACTAATCCAGCAAACATCGGTACGCCAAACAAAATGGTCGTTCGCAGCACAACGGCAGTGAACAGCCATGCAGGTCAGCTGGCACTGATGGATAGCACGTCAGCGGCACAGGGTGTGGGAGGATTACTCACCTTCGGTGGATACTACGTTGGTACCAGCTCCGACTACACGTGGGCGGCTATTCAAGGATACAAGGAGCAGAGCTCCGGTACAGAGGGCGCTCTTGTCTTCTACACGAAGGGTACGAGCACCATGACTGAGAAGATGCGTATCAGATCGAACGGCTACGTCGGTATCGGCACAACGGTACCAAGGTCCACCTTGCACGTCATCGGTTCCGGTTCGTTCATCGGTACCCTCTCTGGAAGCAAGATCACTTCGAACAGCTTCGCATCCTCCGGTGGATTGGTGATCGAATCTCTCATCAAGGCTGGATCCGGTGCCACAACCATTGTCGGTGCAGAATTCCAGACGGGAGCATACGTCTACGGATCTGGCGCTTCCGCCCTAGCACTCGATGCATACGCTTCATCCGGTGCAAAAGCTCCGAATATTCTATTCGGTTACCGCGGTAACTTCGATACTGCCCTGTACCGCTTTGGTACTGCAGGATCTGGTGGACTTGTTCTGCGGACAACATCTACACGAGCAAGTACGACCGCCTTCCAGATCGTCTCGCAGGTGAACCAGACCGACAACAAAGTCTTCCGCGTGACAGCATCGGGAGGTGTCTATGCTGACAGCAAGTTCAACAGCAACGGAGCCGACTACGCCGAGTGGTTCCGCTTCAGTGGTACACCTCTAACAGCGGGTGAAGTTGTCTGTATCGATGTGACCAAGAAGAACACGGTCAAGCGTTGTGCGAATGATGCGGACAGCAATGTGATGGGTATCGTTTCCACTAACCCTGGATTCGTCGGAAACGTTATCACCGGTGCCGATGGCATCATGCCTCCTGGATACACACTCGTTGGTTTGATCGGTCAGGTCCCAGCGAAGGTGAAGATCGAAAACGGTGAATCCATCCGCCCTGGTGATGCGCTGACCGCAGGCTCCACTCCGGGCTTTGCACGCAAAGCTCGCGCTGGTGAATCGACTGTGGGTGTTGCACTCGAAGGACTTGAGTCCGGACAGGGTGTCGTCAACGTGCTCATCTCTCGCCGCAACCAGTCGATGACAGTGGAAGCAGTAGAAGAGAAAGTATTGAAGACGATTGCATCGATGGAAATTGAAGACGAAGTACAGCTGATGGTCTCATCTGCCCTCGGAGACTTGAACGTCGATCAGCAGATCACCGACGAAGTTTCTCGTCAGGTCGATCAGTTCCGCAACCAAGGTCTGGCGATCGAAGCTATCCGCGCTGAGGTTGATTACCTGAAGGCTGAACTTGCACGCATGAAGAGTCAGACAGGATCGATGAGGGGTCATGAGTCGACGGTCATGAGTGGATCATCGATGGGCCACCTTGCTGCATCATCTCTCGAACTTGATTCCACACTGACCACTGGCGGCGATGGACGAATCGGTGGTGACTTGTACATCGATGGCGCTCTTAGCGCATCATCTCTCTTCGTACCAAACGGCCTAACGATTGATGGCGGAGTTGTGATGAATGGACTGCTCGATACGACAGAGCTGAGCGTTTCATCTGGTGCAACAATCAATGGCGTGCTTACCATCAACGGCAGCTTGAAGCTCGGCTCCGGTGCATTCATCGATCTTGGATCAGGATCTCTCCGCATGAACGATCTCATCGTCGAGAACGCACTCTTCGTAATGGGTGACATCACCATTAAGGGTCTTGCAACCTTCCTTGGAGACATCAATGTGAAGGGTGAGCTGATCGTTTCATCTAACCAGGCTGGCTTCGCAATGATTCCACAGAGTGGCACAAGCGTGACCATCCACTTCGGTACCGGATTCAAAGCAACACCAGTAGTAACCGCAACACCTCAGGGACGTGTTGGCGCTGAGTGGTGGGTCCAGAACAGCTCATCGACCGGATTCACTATTGCGATCGATGGTTATGCAGGTCAGGACGTCCTCTTCGCATGGCACGCGCTGTCGACTGGCACTCCAATCACAACGCGTGTCGAGATGACGGCAGATGGCACAATCATCTTCCCGATGGCGAGCGACAATATTCCAGTGTCTTCGAACATGGCGTGGAATGCATGTATCCGTAATCTCACCATGCTTGATGACGAAGGTCTGCCACTCTCCTGTTCCCGTTATCATGACAATTACACCTGGACGCATCCAGACTTGAACATGACCTTCATCTGGAACACGTCTGTTTCTCCTGCTCTTCTCAAAATCCCTGACGGATATGAGACACAGGTGACAGAAGATGCACAGACGATTATTGATGCGATTGCTGGGACGGATGATGGAGAAGAAGCAGAAGATGGAGAGGATGTAGAAGAGACGAATACAGGAGCAATCATCGAACAGCCTACAACCGATACTGGCGCGGTGATCGAGGAGCCGATCGTTGAAGAGCCAGTAGTCGACGAAGCAGCTGAGGAAACTCCTGTTGAAGAAGTAGTCATTGAGCCAGTCGTTGAAGAGCCAGCCCCAGTAGAGGAAACACCACCACCAGTAGAAACTCCGACATCTCCTGAAGGAACAGAACTATAAGTTGTGCTATATTACGGTCATGGAACGCGCGCGCACTTCGCCGCCCGGCCTTCCGACACAACAGACAACATTTGAAGTTCGAGATACTAGTACAATGAGAGCGGTGAAGCGCATTCCCAATGGTCTTGTCGAACGCATGGAGGAATTATTTGGCGCATCTGCGAATAGTCCATCACGATCAACCATCGTGCTTGATAAGCAGTGGGAACCACTGATGCAGCTAACTCTGCAGCAACTACAGGCAGATTTTCATCATCGAATACACATAATTCACAAACTATCCTGAGTGCTTAGATAAGCAGTTCGAATGCAGTCAGGACTGCATTCATAATCCCATGTACCCATCCGGCTACGTTCGCTTCAGCGAACTACGCCGCGATGTCGCGGCCCTTCGGCACTGCTCAGGATAAACTCCGCTGAGCGAAGCCGGACTACATAATCAGTGCGAAAACCTGTAATACAAAATTCATAATCCCATGTACCCACGCACTCAGCAGTGGAAACGGCAACAACGATTCCCCAAAAATCAGGAAGAGAAGAATCCACTGTCCGTATTGCATCAGATCTTCGTATTTATACCGCACATTTGATGGCAAAAAGAATGGGAGAATTTTACTACCATCGAGCGGTGCAATCGGGAACAAGTTGAAGGCCATCAGCGCAAGATTCACATAGACCGATGCACCAAGAATCTGACTCACAATTGCCAATGCTGGCGACAGATTGGAACCGGCAGTAAGCAACATCGTCATTCCCCCTCCATGCACAGCGCCAATAAGTGCGAGCAGAAGATATGCGATACATGCGAGAACAAGGTTACTGAATGGACCGGCAAGTGCTGTGATCGCCGTGTCGCGCAGTGTGTGACGAAAGTTCAGCGGATTTACCGGCACTGGCTTCGCCCATCCGAATCCAACAAGTAGGAACATCAACGCACCAATCGGATCGAGATGCGAAATTGGGTTAATGGTTAGGCGTCCCTGGTACCGCGCAGTGTCATCACCAAGTTTCCAAGCGGTAAATGCATGAGCCCATTCATGAATAGAGAGGGCAATAAGCACAGCAATGATGTAGGTCGGCTGAATGAAAGACATGCGAGGAGGATACCGAACAAGGCAGACATCCAGAAGAAGAGCACTTCGTAAATTGTCGTATCCCGCTTAAAATTCCGGTTGACTGCCCCAGAAAATCCCATTACCCTGCCGCAACCTCATGCCACGCATCTGCGCTAAAACCGGCAAAAAGACTGTTTTCGGGAACACCCGAAGCCATTCTCTGCGTTCTACGCGCCGCCCATGGAGGGTCAACCTCATTAAAAAGCGCGTCTTTGACCCTGCAACAGGTGAATACAAGACGATGAAAATCTCTGCTTCTGCTCTGCGCACGCTTGCTAAGCGTATGCAGGCCGGAAAGAAAGTGTAAGCTTTCAGGAGTCAGGAATCAGCTCTCGAAGTGTTTTTTCGTACATTGAAAGCTGAAAGCTCACTCCTAACTTCCTGTATTTCGCCATTCGTTCCATGCATCCTGCCGGGCATCTTTGATTGTGCCGCGATGATGCTTTTCATCGAGCATTTTCTCTTTTGCGCGTTTTGAACGCTTCTGTTTCTGCTTTTGGAGCTTGAAAATCTCCTGCTGCAAACGTGATGCCTCCCCTTTTTCCTTCTCCTCGAGCTTCAAAATCAGCATTTTCCATGCTTCGATACGATTTTTACTCTGCTCACGGAATCGTTGCGTTCGGAATTCAATCCCAGACGGCCCATGCCTCAGCTGCACAGTTGAGGATGTTTTATTGATTTTCTGCCCTCCGTGGCCACCTCCACGAATAAAATTCTCCTCGACATCCTTAGGATCGAGCTTTAATTCCTCAGCAAGTGCGAGGAGGTCTGGGGGGAGTTCGACGGGATATGGCATAAATGAGGAAGGATCGTCTTGGAGTATAAAGCAAATTGCCTATACTATGCCCCGCCTTGGAGAGGTCGCATAGATGGCGCCTTGTGCGCCGTCGCACTATCCAGCGGTTTGTTTCTTACATCAAGGCTTTTACACGGAGAGGTCGCATAGTGGCCTAGTGCGCACGCTTGGAAAGCGTGTAGATCCGAAAGGGTCTCGGGAGTTCGAATCTCCCCCTCTCCGCCACTAAGCATGAAAGACAAACCTCCGGTTTTTCTTTCATGAACTATCTTTTCGGCAAAGTGTCGCTCCAGCGTGGGAGACCCGCGCTTCGCGACGATTTGTTTTATTTATATGAGCGGCTCCCGTACGCCATGGGGGTGCAGAGGGAGGCTCTGTTCGTTTTTCCGATGAAGCCGATTCCGAAGCCTTGGAGGAATCGGCGAAGAGGACAGAGCCGGGAGGAGGAGTTTTGGCGTACGGCGTCCTTTTCTTTTCACCATTTCTTTTGGACGAGCAAAAGAAATGGTGGATACGCTCTTACAAAAAGCGACGCCAGAGGCGCCGCCTTATTATCAATGAATCGATCAGATTATTTCTTCTTCGCAGGAACATCGCACTGGCAAGGACAAGCCTCGCTCGCTTTCTTCAACAGCATCAAGCTGATAACCAGCGCAACAATTGAGAGCGATCCGGTCGATGTACCGAATGTGAATCCACTCGAAAGAACATGCGCTTTATAAAGACCAACAATCGAAGCCAATGTGGCAACGACAGCCAGGATCATAGTAACCAGAGAAGTGGCGGAGCAGACGTTGCATAGTCCACCTTTCTTTTTGGACGACCAGAACATGAAAGCGGGGGGAAAGATGGTCAGCATTCTACGCCGCGTACGGCCTAGTCAACAATTCTGTACCACTGAAACAGATTGACTGAAACACGTTTCCTGAACCCTGTATCTCCTTACGTCGCACTTCCCTTCCCTGTACAATTGCCGGGCATGAAGATTTCCCTCGAATGGCTCGGCGACTATCTCACGTGGACCGAAAAAGATCCGCACGTTATTGCTGAACGTCTCACACGATCAACCGCGGAAGTGGAGGAGTTAGAAGTGCAGGGAGAATTCTTGGAACATTGCTGCGTCGGAGAAGTGCTGACGATTGCCAAACATCCATCGGCTGATCGCTTGCTGCTCGTAGATGTGAAGACAGACAAAGGCATCAAACGTGTTGTGTGTGGTGGAACTAATTTAAAAGAAGGAATGCATATTGCCTTCGCACACATCGGCGCAACGGTGAAGTGGCACGGCGGAGAAGTGGTGACACTGGAACCAGTGAAGATCCGCGGCGAAAAGAGTGAAGGCATGATCTGCGCGGCGGAAGAGTTGGGATTAGAAGCCATGCTTTCTCCTCTCACTGAAGATGGAGAACGTCCTATTATGGATTTGGATCGTCTGAAAGCTGAAAGCTATAAGCTAAAAACTGGTCAATCGCTGCGCGAGGCACTGGGTCTGCACGATACAGTTCTGCACTTCAGTAATACCGCCATCACCGCACGACCCGATCTCTTCTCGCATGAAGGGTTCGCTCGCGAGTGCATTGCACTCGGATTAGCCAAAGAGAAAAAGCGGGATGGAAAGAAAAAGAAGATTGAAGGCAAAGGAAAAGAAATGCCAATGAATGTTGAATGTCCCGATCTTGTACCGCGCTACTGTGCAGCATTACTCGAAATTGATGATATTGGTGTGACGCCAGATTGGATGAAGCAGCGACTAGCATCCATCGGCATTCGCAGTATTAACTTGCCGGTCGACATCACAAACTATGTGATGAACGATGTGGGTGTGCCAATGCACAACTTCGACGCTGACGATATTCGCGGCACGGTAACGATGCGCTTGACCAAGAAAGGAGAAGAAATGACGACGCTCGATGGACAGAAGCGCAAACTACCGGAGCAGTGTTTAGTGCTTAGTGATGACGACGGCGTATTCGATCTCGTCGGCATTATGGGAGGCCTCCGCAGCAGCACAAAAGCGACAACACGTCGGACTTTCCTTCATGCACTCTCATTAGATTCCGCCACTATTCGCCGCGCTATTATTGGCGTGGGCCTGCGAACCGACGCATCAACAGTGTACGAAAAAGGCGTACCACCAATCACAACAGAGAAAGGATTCCACCGTGCGTTAGAGCTGTTCTTGGAGCTCGTTCCAGGAGCAAAAATTGTATCAGCAATTGAGGACAAGGGGTCAAACGGCAAAGCTCCGACCATTAAAATTGATACCGATACTGTACGAGCAACACTTGGCCTCGATATCAAAGATGCAGAGATGGTGAAAATTTTAGAAAACCTTAAGTGCCTTGTTAAAAAAGAGAAGAGCATACTGAGCGTCTCGCCCCCTCTTCATCGCCTGCGCGATTTAACCGACACACATGATCTCATCGAGGAAATTGGCCGCATCCACGGCTTTGATCATGTTCCATCTGTCTTCCCGTACGCCCCGCTCCACGTGCCCGCACGCGATGCACGCGCAGATAAACTCCGCGAATCATTGGCGCACAACGGATACTGGGAATTAATGCCACTGTCATTCGTCAGTCCCGACATATTGAAACGTTCAAGCTTGTCCGTTGATGAAGCGGTCAAAGTGAAGAATCCAATTGGCGAAGAGACATCATTGCTCCACACCTGTCCCCTGCCACAACTGCTCGCACATGCAGAGAAATTTTTACCACGTACCGATACATCACTACGCACGTTCCAAGTAGGAAACGTGTTCGAAAAATCGGGTAAGCAGACATTCTCACTCGGCATGCTTCTGTCTGCAAAAGAGGAAACCGGATTACTGAATGATCCATTCCTGATGGTTAAGGCAGAAATTCTTGCAGCCGTAGCAGCCACTGGTCAGACCGTAGAAATTGTTCCCATGAAAAAAGCCCCAGCTATCGCGCACCCCGGACGCTGTGCAGAAATCATGTTTGAAGGAAAAGCGATCGGCGAAATCTATGAAATTCACCCAATAGTTCGCAAGAGATTTGATCTTCCTCATCGCGCCGCAGGTGCAACACTCGACTTGTCCACTCTGCTGGCAAAGCCATCGCCTATTACGATGCAGCAAACTCTCTCATCGTTCCCTGCTGTGACATACGACGTCACGGTCACTCGGACACAGAAAGATGCCCTTGGTCCGCTGATGAAAAAACTACGTGCAGGCAGTGAGCTGTTGGAAGAAGTATCTGTGCATGATCTCTATGCCGGCAAGCCACTGAAGAACAATGAATACAATCTGACGTTGCGCTTTGTGTATCGCGCATCAGACCGCACACTGACCGAAGAAGAGGCGAAGAAAGAACATGAAAAAGTGCTGTCGATCATCTGATGTCAATCGGCAATAGAGGCAGATATCTTTAACATGGGCGCACTTCTCCTCCTTTGATGAAAGCATCTTCTTCTCTCGTGCTATCAGTGCTTGCAGTAATAGCTGCAGGAACAGTTTTTTCGACCATTCTCGGACAGGTGTCACCACGCCCTCCAACGTTCGCTCCTACTTTCGCCTCCGCTCCATCAAGTATTCGATCATCTTCGCGCATGTCTATTTGGAATACCTCATCGGTACCGAATATGACCAGTTGTTTTTATCTTATTCCTAACAATGGAGCGTGCAATGAAGCGAGTGAACAACGAACGATCTACGATGCAACACGTGATATATGTAAGAAAAATCCAGGTCGATGGTGCAATGCACTGCCGAATCCAACGAACAATCCACACGGTACATGTACTCAAACAGGAATGTGTGTCGTAACGCACTCTTCGTCCTTCTCTTCTACTGGACTCGGATGTGCACAAACACGCCCTGCTTGTAACGGGACATGTGCTGCTGGGTACCGATGTGGATTGATTAATGGTGGCTGCGACTGTTATCGCGTCTATTCATCGTCTTCTACACAGACTTCGTCCAGTAGGCCTTCAAGTAGTTCTCTGAGACCCTCTTCGAGTGCAGCATCAAGGCCGCCATGCGCCGGAACGATGTTTAACTGCCCAAGCAATGGTGCATGTACCGCTGCTGGTACCGTCTGCAAATGGAACGCCGTATACCAGAAATGCGGATGTTTCTATTGATGCAAAAGCTCTTGGCCCTCTGATGTGCTAGACTGTGCACTCTATGTCGATCGTCACCAAGACCGGAGATAAAGGCGAAACAGGATTGTTTGGTGGACAGCGTGTCCGCAAAGATGACCTGCGCATTGAAGCAATTGGAACAGTCGACGAATTAAATGCACTGTTAAGCATTCCAACGGACGAGATTGATCTTCCGCTATCGCTGATTGAACACATTGGGCGAATACAGAATTTGCTGTTTACCGCCGGCGCAGACTTAGCGACACCACACGAAAACAATAAGGCCGTTGCCCCGCGCATTGAACCGCATCATATTCAGGAAGTGGAGGAGTGGATCGCCACGTTGGAGGAAACTCCCCTCCCGCCCTACTTTGTCCTACCAGGAGGAAGTCGTGCCGCATCGTATTTGCACACCGCCCGAGCTGTTTGCCGACGAGCAGAGCGTTTAGTTGTCTCGTTGGGAGGCCGAGCGGAGATTGGAAAAGAACTTGGAACATTCCTGAACCGCCTCAGTGATTTCCTGTTTCTAGCCGCTTTAGAGGCAAATCGAGCGGCAGGGGTGCAAGATATTCGAGTTTCGTACAGCTAACGTGTCACATCCACTTGACGGGTGTCCCATCTGTTCTGTAGCCTTCACCGGCTTTTTTCCTGTTACATATCATGCTTGGAAAGCTCAAATGGCGTCGGCGTTTGCGTAAACATGGATTCCTGTCCCGTATGGCGACAAAGGATGGCCGCCGCGTGCTCTCACGCCGCCGTTCTGCTGGAAGAAAGCGCCTAACGGTCCAGAAGAAGACAAAGTAGGGTGTTTAGCTGTCAGGAGTCAGCTTTCAGACCTTGCCGTTTTTTAAAAATATCCTTGTAGAAGCTGAAAGCTGAAAGCTGTATCCTGATTCCGATGCTTCGCTATCTCCACACCCTCTCGGCCGCCCTGTTCTATGTGCTTGCCGGGTTATTTTTCCTCATGCTCATTCTTGCTCGGAATAACGTTACAGCCTTCGCAAATATCTGGCTGAATGTCACCGATCTGCCCCTGCTGCTTGCAGGACTCCTATTTGGAGGCCTGAGCCTGTACCGCAGCATTCATAGAGACGATACCTTGTCACATGCACTTATTGCAGGTATTGCTCTTCCCCTCGGTATTTTGTTTGTCCTGCTGATGCTCGCAAACTTCATGCCGGTTTCCTAGGTCCTAGTTCCTACCTCCTACTTCCTGATGTACACCCTCGACACTCTCCCCTCCGGCCTCCGCGTGCTCACTGCCCCTGTGCAGGGCACATCCGCCGTCACCGTCATGTTGTTTGCCGGCGCAGGATCTCGCTACGAGAAACAGAGTGAGCGCGGTATCAGCCACTTCTTGGAGCACATGTTCTTCAAGGGCGGCATCAAGTACAAGACGACGGAGGAAGTGAGCGCAGCCATTGATGGCGTTGGCGGAGACTTTAATGCCTTCACCGGAAAAGAATATGCAGGCTACTACGTCAAACTTGCAGCAGAAAAGAAGGAGCTCGCATGCGATGTCCTCAGCGACATGATGCTGCACGCAAGTTTCCCCAAAGAGGAGATTGATAAAGAGCGAGGCGTGATTATGGAAGAAGAGCGTATGTATCAGGACACACCGATGTACCGCGCGGGATGGGACTTTGAGGAGGTTCTCTTTGGCGATCATCCACTTGGATGGGACACGATTGGTACCGAAGAGGTGATCATGAATGTGCAGCAGGCAGACTTTAAGAAGCACCGTGACGCGCTCTACACCGCAGCAAATACCGTCCTCGTCTTCTCCGGCAATATCACCCGTGAAGAAGCGCTCGATTTGGCTCACCGCTATTTCGAAGGACTGACCGGTTCACAGAAGCAAACATTCGAAAAGCTTGATACGTACGGACCAAAGAAGATTTTCCTGCGCGATAAAAATACGGAGCAGGCTCATCTTGTCATTGGCGTTCCAGGCGTGTCATCCCAGGACACAGATCATTACCCACACAAAATGTTGTCGATCATCCTCGGCGGCAACATGAGCTCTCGCATGTTCTTACGCATTCGTGAGGCCCGCGGTCTTTGTTATTACATCTCTACAGAGACCGACAGCTACCTGGATGCAGGGGCGCTCTCCACACGTGCTGGTATCGATCAGAGCCGTCTTGATGTGGCGATTGAAGCAATCATTCACGAGTACGATGAAATCGCGAAGAGCGGCATCACCGATATCGAATTGGTCCGCGCGAAGGAATATCTGAAAGGCAAAATCACACTCGATATGGAAGACAGCGAAGAGCGCGCGCACTTCTACGGTAAGCAATGCCTGCTGTACCCTGCCGTTCGCGATGTACCCGAATACTTCGGCAAGATTGATGCGGTCACAAAGGACCAGGTTGATGCATTGGCCAAGAAACTCCTGACGCGTGACGCCCTTCGCTTGGTTGTAATCGGAAAAAATCTGAACGAAGGACATCTGTCCGGCATTATGCAGTCATAAATTGCCGCGTCTTTCTTGCGTAATGCGCGCTTGTCGCGGAGAATAGGGGCAACATTCCCCCGTTTCTCATGCGTCTTTCACGTATCATTGCCTCTGCATCCGTTGCTGCCGTTTGTTTTTCATCCGCTGCACCGGCTCTTGCTGCCACATCTGATGACATCCTCGTTAAGCACAAAGCCTTCAAAGCAGCCGATCTGTGTGAAGGACGAAATGAGCGTGATCAAGGTCGCTGCATTGGTGATGCAATCAAGCGCATGAAAGCTCTGCTAAAGGATTTCAATGATGCATTAGCAGAGGAACGAACACAGTGGTACAAGGACAACTCAAGCTTGGGAGCAACGGCGGAGTATCAGACTGCATTGCGCGCTTACTTGGACGAAATCAGCGCTAAGCGTAAGCAGTTCACACAGCAGCAGCGTGAGATCGAGAAGCTCTTCTTTACCGAGCGCAAAGCTGTGCGCGAGAACACAGCATCGACCGAAAAGCCTACGTATACCCGCAAAATCACGGCCGCCGACATGGAAGCTGCCAAAGAGAAATGTGCGAAGCAGACAGACTCAAGCGGACTTCGTGTATGTCTCCGCCAGCAATTGAAATTGATTGATCCAACTACTCGCCAGCTGAATATCAGCCCTGCAGGTGCTCGGACACGATAATTTTGACCTTGCCTCGGTTGCCTCTTTTGCGCAGAATGCGCCCCTTCTAGTTCCTAGAATCTAGATCCTCCTTCCTAGCTCCTACATCCTTGCACCTATGGAAAAGACCCTCGTTCTCCTTAAGCCCGATGCCGTTCAGAACCATGTCTGTGGCAATGTCATTAGCCGCTTTGAACAGGCCGGATTCGTCATCCGTGGCTGCAAGATGATGCATTTGAGCAGTGAGCTTCTGCGCGAGCACTACGCACACATTGCCGATAAGCCTTTCTATCCATCAGTAGAAGAGTTCATGCAGAGCTCCCCTGTCATCGCTTTGGTATTGGAGGGCGACAATATTATTTCCAAGATGCGCGATATGTTGGGCGTGACAGATTCTCTACAGGCTGCTCCTGGAACAATCCGTGCAGAATGGGGTAACAAAGAAGAGGGCAAGAGCAAAATGGTAAACATCGCTCACGCCTCCGATTCACCAGAAGCTGCAGATGCGGAAGTGAAGCGCTTCTTCCGCGAAGACGAGCTTTTTAGCTACTAAGAGCATCCACACGCTCCATTCTCACACGAGCACTCCCCGCCATTCTGACAGGTGCATACTTTCTTTTCTGCTACACCGGGCAGACCTGTCTGCCGACTAGGCAGATCTAATTTAAATCGACCGTCTCGGAAATCGACCGTCGATCCGCCAATTGCTTTTAAGGTCAGAGGAGATGCACCAAGCGATAAATCATGCTGCGTGAATGCATGATCACCAGGTTGAGAATGCTCCAGAATATCCAAACTGAATCCTCCTGCATCGTCGAGGCCGACTTGCAGCGTCCATCCGATTTTATTCTCCGCCTTGAGGATCGCCTTGAGTGCATCCGCTGCTGCTTCCGTCACCGTAATTGTCTGAGGGCGATCGGCACGGCGTGATAGAAGAATGTTGAGATCGGTCACAAGATCGGCCAAGTCGCCATCATCCATACTGTGCATACCAGCTGCCTCTTCGAGTGTCTCCGCTCCCCCAACACCACATCCACCGCAGTGCAAACCGTTCTGTGCGAACAACTCTTCGGCCTCCGGCAGAATGGTCAGAATGTCCGCGACGCGCAGGTGCGCACCGATAAGATTTGCCGCTGATGTTGCTGGCGCATTCGTCATACGTGGCTTATTGTAGAGCACGAATTATCCCTTTTCCGTTTCCGATGTCGAGCACAAACCGCCTCATTACCTTCGCTGTCCTTCCGATTGTCACCCTCATTATTGGCTGGCAAGCAGGCACCATTGCGGCCGGACAGGATGTTTATACGCTCCGACATAAGATTGATACGCTCACAAACGCCAATGGAGACCCTATCGCAGATCCGGAAGAGAATGTTGATATTGGACTCCTATGGAACGTCTGGAGGCTTCTACAGACCAAATACATCGAACCAGGCGACCTCGATACCCGAAAAATGGTTCTAGGCGCTATTGGCGGCATGGTTCAATCCGTTGGCGATCCGTACACGGTCTTCATGACTCCTAAAGAGAACACTGATTTTCGTGAAAGTCTCAGCGGTCATCTACAGGGAATTGGTGCACAGTTGAGCCAGAGTGGAAGCCAGATTGTTGTTGTGACACCCTTGAAGGGATCGCCAGCCGAAGCAGCAGGCATACTCCCCGAAGATATTATTTTGGGCGTGAATGATGAAGATGTGTCGGGCTGGAGTCTGGAAGAAGTAGTAGCCAAAGTCCGCGGTCCCAAAGGAACATCCGTCACACTAACCATCGGTCGAAAGAGCACACGTGACGTGGTGACTATGACTATCAAGCGCGATGACATCACGGTGCCTAGTGCAGAGTACGAAGTGAAAACTGCTACCGGAGGCAACATCGGATACCTCGCAATCAACCAATTCGGCGATGAAACGATTTCCGAAATTCGTGAGCTTCTATCGACTGTCGATGTATCGACGCTCAAGGGATTCATTATCGATCTGCGTTACAACGGCGGCGGATATTTGGATGGTGCAGTCGCTCTTGTCTCCATGTTCCAGAAAGAAGGCATGGTGGTAGAAGTTGCCGGCCGTGGCAGCCAGCCGCAGCGACACTACGTTACCGGTCGCACCATTATCGCCGATCTTCCATTGGTCGTATTGGTAAACGAAGGATCGGCAAGCGCTTCAGAGATTACCGCCGGTGCTCTGCAGGACAGTGATCGCGCAACAATCGTTGGCGTGAAAAGCTTCGGTAAAGGCACCGTTCAGGAAGTGATCGATCTGACAGACGGCACAAGTTTGCGTGTGACCGTTGCGCACTGGCTGACGCCAAAAGGTCGCAACCTCAGCAAAGAAGGAGTGATGCCAGACGTGATTGTTGAGCGTACGCGCGAGCAGATTCTGGCAGGCCAGGATCCGCAGCTGGATAAGGCAATCGAAGTATTGCTGAAGTAGGCACATGTCATGCTGAGGAGGCCTGCAAGGCCATCTCGAAGCATGCACCCTTCGAGATGTCGCTTCGCTCCTCCTCAGGATGACACACTGTATTCTCCAGGGAATATTCGATATCCTACTTACCGTGCTCCGCATCCCCTCCTCCCTCGAGCGCCGTCTCGCCGAGATCTTTCCAAAGATCAAAGACCGCGAGCAGTTTGTAAAAGAAACAATTGAAGAGGCGTTGGAAAAATATGAGCCAGAAGCAACAGAGCCAGAGAATGAGATGACAGTTGGTGGAACGCTCCACCTCTTTTCCGATGGAGGCTCCCGCGGCAATCCGGGTCAGGCGGCAATCGCCTGGATTGTGGAGGACCCCGTCCGCGGTGAAGTGTTAAAGGAAGGAAAGATGCGCATCGGTGTGGAGACGAATAACGTTGCGGAGTACCGAGCCCTCATTGAAGGTCTCAAAGCTGCACAGCTGTTTCATCCAAACCGCCTTATCTGCCATCTCGATTCTGAGCTGGTCGTAAAACAACTAAACGGCGAGTACCGCGTGAAGATGGAAACATTACAATCTTTCTTTGAAGAAATTAAGAAGATCGCAGACGAACTCCCCGATGTCGTCTTTGTGCATATTCCACGAGAAGATAACTACCGCGCCGATGCCCTGGTGAACCGCGCACTCGATGAGTTGCCTGCTCCAGCAATGCTCGATGCAAACCGCCCCAGCCTTCCGCAACAGAGCTTGTTTAATCAGCGACCAGTTGAGCGACCTGGTGATATGTACCGGGACAACGTTCGAGGATCGGGAAGATAAATAGCAACATGTCATGCTGAGGAGGCCTACAAGGCCGTCTCGAAGCATGCACCCTTCGAGATGTCGCTTCGCTCCTCCTCAGGGTGACATATAGTTTCCCTCTTTTTCATTTTCCAATCCCTCTTTTCTCCAGCACACTAGAGCCGTGCATTCAGCTCGATCAATTATCGGCATCCTCGGATTCGTCGGAATGATCGGATTTTTCCCGATGGAGGCTCATGCTGCCCTTCCAAACCTCACGTATCGCTACAAACACCATATCTTCACGATTGGTGCGGTGCAGATGACTGGATGGCAGGGCGAGAAGGAATCGTGGACCTACAAGGGCCAACCCGTCATTCCACCAGCCGAGCTGCGTGTCGATGGCGATATGCTTCAGCCACTTCCTGCCGGTTTTTCGAAGGGTGTGCAGCCAGCCTGGAACGAAGAAGCAATTGCTACCACTATCGCAGCACGCATTTCCTCCACGCTTGATCGATCAGCTGGATCCGTCACCATCAGCCGGAATGCATCGGGGTCCATTGTGTTTGAGGGAACCGGCTTTCCTGGCCGCAGCGTCGACATTCGTGCTGCAGCACGTCTGACCGCCGAAGCACTGTCGAACGGAGTAACGGACATCATGTTGCCCGTGACCGAAACACAGCCACAGCTAACCGTTCTTGATGACGAACTCCGCTCCAAAGGAATTACCGAACTGGTCACCATCGGTGAATCAGATTTTCACGGATCAACCAAGAATCGCATTCACAACGTGACAACCGGCCTCAAGAAATTTAACGGACATTTAATTGAACAGGGCGAGACATTCTCGTTTGTAAAAACACTGGGGCCTGTTGATGGAACAACAGGGTACTTAAAAGAGCTGACTATTTTGGGTGATAAGACGGTGCCCGATTACGGCGGCGGACTATGCCAAGTGAGCTCTACGGCCTACCGCGGTGTGTGGGAATATGGCTTCCCCATTGTGCAGCGCAAAAACCACAGTTATGCGGTTCACTATTACGCACCACAAGGAACAGATGCGACGGTGTACCCACCAAACGTTGATATTAAATTCCTGAACGACAGCCCTGGCGCGTTACTCATGCAAACGTTTATTGATGTGCCCAACACCAAAGCATACTTCCTCTACTACGGCACAAAGGATGATCGCACATCGGAAGTCATTGGCCCTTTCAGTTGGGACTTCCGTTCAGCACCACCGCCAAAGACCGAGGAAACATTGGAGATTGCTCCAGGCACACGACGAAAGGTTGGTGAAGCGGTGAACGGCATGCGAACCGCCTGGTTCCGTACTCTCAAGAAAGATGGAAAAGAAACCGTCCAAGGTACGTACTCCGTCTACGAAGCTCGCCCGCTTTTCTATCAGATTGGTGTCGATAAACTGACTACGGGCAGTGGAAGCCTTTCTGATGCACCAGCAAGCGAAGCTGTTATCGCCGATTGATCAACTCACGCTCATCATCACATCACGCGATTTGAGCGGTCGTGTGGCATGCTCGTCAATAATCCCATTGAGGAACAATGGTAATTCGGCATGAGACGGAATCAGTTCCGCAAGAGCGGAGAATGGCAAAGGGGAAGCGGCTGCACGAATAAACGCTTGGGCAGCTTCGGGCAATCGAGCTACACGCTGATCGGATATGTGCGCAGGAAGAAGTCCAAGCAGGTGAAGCAGTCGCGCCTGGAATGCAACAAGCACGTCGATTTCGTCATTGGCATGATTCAGAAAACCACAGAGCAAATCGAACACGGCAGGCAGCGGCTCATTATCTTCAATAAGAGATAGCAAGACATCAATCCCCTGCGCCGATCGAAGGAACGATCCAAAAGAAAAGGCAGTAGCATCGTCGCGATGCTTATCTGTTGATCCGACAATCAGCAGATGATCACCACTCTCCGTAATCTCAACCATCACACGACGGAGTGGAAGCAAGCTGCCGCCCATACGACTTCCAGGTTTGCGCACCGCTCTCGCTCGTGCAGCAAGTCGCCCTCGCTCACGAGTCAGAAGAATACAAAAGCGATCGGCTTCGCCAATATCAATCGTCCTCAAAACCACCGCATCGACAGTCTCGCGGCGTGGCATTAGGAGAACAGGGAAAACGATCGTGGCAATGTATGTCGCACACCCACTGCCACGCCTGCAAGAGACAGGGCAGGAATAATCAAAATTTGAATCAGGAGGAACAATGGAAGTGCGACCATGAGAATCGGCAGCAGTTCCGACTGTAGCAATGCGAATGGCGTCTCGAGTGCAAATGCTGGCATGAACAGTGGCAACAAGAAGAGCAATGCGACCATCACAAGTGTCCCAATGACAGCGGCTCCAATGAGGAGCAATGCCATCTCACAGCTCAGTGGCAACAAGACAGCGAGCGGCTTTGCCCCAAGCATATGTGCCAAGTGCAGCTCATGTCCTCTGCGTGCCGCCGTTCGTACAGTCCATTCAAATACAGCACTGCACAGAAGGACAAACGCAACAATCATGAAGATGATACTGAGCGTGTACAAACCATCCGTCACCTGCAGCAGTGAACGCACTTCCTGCTCGTGGTCTGCTGATGTTGCAAGGAACGATGGATCTACCACACTCCTCCATCGATCTGTTTGGAGGGTACCGGCAAGAGCATCGTATGCATCGAGCGATGTGAGCGTCACCGAGAAAATATCGGGGAATGGATTATCAAAATCGTATTGTTCAAGGAAAGCAATGTCGTCGGGGTTCAGCTGTTTCTGCCGTTCATACACCTGTTCTTTCGACAAAAACTCAACTGATCGGACAGACGGATGAGCACGTAATAATGCGTAGAGCTCTTGAATATCTTGCTCTCGAGCTGATGCCAATACTTCTAGTTGCACCGCCGAACGTTCCGTTAACAGATTTCCTACACCGCGCACGCCCAACAGAAACGTGAAGAGCATCTGCACCAAAAGCATCACGCACGAAAGAAGCAGAAGAGTCATGCCCCATGTTCTGTCACGCGTAATCTGCCGCATTGCGCGGCGAAGTGCGTGCGATACGGACCCCATGGAGTCGCTGAAGCTGACCATGGATACTAGTGTATCAAAAAAACTACCGGGCTTATAGTTGTTAGCTTTTAGCTGTTAGAAAACTCTTCGCCCTAACTTCTATCAGCTAGAAGCTAAAACCTACACAATTTTCGTCTTCACCTCTTTTTCCTTCTCTTGGGTCTCCAACCGTTGGAGCATCGCAATGCATTCACTCGCCCGTTGATTGCTTGGATCAAGATCGAGTACGCGAAGCAGTAATGCCCGTGCCTTCGAGACATTATTAAATTCCAGATATCCAACACCAAGATCGCAAAGCGTGAGAGGATTATCGTTATCAAGATTCAATGCACGTTCGAGTGTCACAATTCCTTGTGGCTTCTGTCCGCCACGCAGCAATGCCCATCCCAAGCAGCGCAAAATTTCCGGATTATTTGCCTTCAGTCTGTTCGCCTCTTTCAAACGCTTCAGCGCTTCTTCCCATTTGCCTTCGCGTGAACGCAAAAAGCCAAGAATGTAGTGTCCGGTATAGCTGGAAGGATCCAGAGCAACCGCCTGGCTCGCCGCTACTTCTGCACGTGGGTAGCGCTCCAAAGACAATTCGTTATCGGCAATTTCTTCAAGAGCCGCCACATTGCTCGGGTCGTCCAACACCAAGTCTTCGAGGATCATGAGCGCCGTCACATAATCACCGGACAACTTTAACTGTTCGGCTTTTTCAAGTCGCTCGAGCACATCCGGGGGGAGATGTCCGTGTTCGGCCATAGCCCCTAGTATACGCCGAAAAAAGCCCGCGCAACAGCACGCTCGAGAAAATAATGTCCTGTTTTTTGGCTATGAGCCTTAATTGATCTAAAAATGCGAAAGATCTCTTCTCCCCTTTCTCCCCTCGTAGGAGAAAGGGGGACAGGGGGTTTGAGGGTAGAAAGACCGAAATTCACTCTGATTCACGATTAATGCTCAATAAAAGAAACCTCGGGGCTAGGAAGTTAGGAAGAAGTCGACTGTTCTTAACAATGCATAGGCGCCTAATACCACTGCAAGGCTGATTAACGACCCAAAAATAAGGTCTTTTCCCTTATCCTTATAATCCTCCTTTGCTCCAGAAAGCGTGATAAAAAAGGCTCCAAGGACAAACATGGTCATTGCTACGGCAGAAATGGCACCTGCCAAATAGGTAATAATGCGATTGATGACTTCCCAGAATGTATAGGAAGTGCCAGTTCCAACGACTAAATATGCCCCCTGTTGAGCCAAAGCGGCTGCAGGAACTGCCAGTATGGCGGCCGATGAGGCAATAATCCGAAGAAAACGGGCGTTCATCGGTTCCCAGAATACCTGCCCAAGTCCGTTGCAGAAAGGGAAGGCCTTTCCCTACACTGGACATCTCATGGAGAACACTCCTTTCTCGTCGCGTTCCCTGAACCGCGAAATGCCCGAGGACACACCTCGCGTATCTGCGCCTGTTCGCGTTCACCTCGGCAACACCAATACTCCTAGAAGGAGATCCGTCCCACGCATGCCGCGTGGCGGCCAGTCATGGCGTGAGCGACTCGTTGCACTGATCGCATTTCTTCGTGCTCGCGGTTACAAGAGATTGATTCGTGATGCGATTCTTATTGGTGGAGGTCTCGGTGTGCTCTACAGCGCATTCCTCTGGCTCACATTGCCAGACATCTCTGACCCACGAAGTTTGATTGCCTCGCAGAGCTCGGTGATTGTTGATCGCAAAGGAACAGAACTGTATCGCTTATATGGAGAAGAGAACCGCGCCTTTGTGGAGGCCGATCAATTACCTCTTCATTTGCAACACGCAATTGTTGCGATTGAAGATGAACGCTATTACACACGTGGCTGTTTGGACGTCCGCGCTATCGCTCGTGTCTTCCTCCGCTTTGGTCAGGCCGGCGGTGCATCGACGCTTACTCGTCAGCTCGCACGTAATGCGCTCGATATTAAAAACGACAACATCATCAGTCGTAAATTGAAGGAGATCATCCTCGGTTGTCAGTTGGAATCGACCTATAGCAAAGAGGAGCTCTTGGCGTTATATCTGAACTGGATTCCCTTCGGGCAGAACGTCTACGGCGCAGAACTCGCAAGCCAAACGTACTTCAATCTGCCGGTAAAAGATCTGACACTCGCACAGTCTGCTACGCTAGCCGCTCTCCCGCAGCGTCCATCGTATTTTAACCCGTATGGTTCGCACTTGCGCACAACGGTGAGCCCGAGTGTCGAAGCGGATATCGCTGCCGGACGCATTACAGAAGCAAACGATATTCCAGAGGAAGATTTCATGATCGGCTTGCTGGGCAACCGCATTGGAACAGGTGCGCTCTCGGTATATATCGGCGGAAGAACCGATCAGGTTCTTCGTAACATGCAGGACCTAGAGTTCATTACAGAAGCCGAGCGTCTATCCGCTCTTAAAGATTTGGAAACGATCACCTTCTCGCCGCACCGCGAAAACATTCGCGCACCGCACTTTGTGCTGTGGGTGAAGAGCCAAGTAGAAGAATTGCTTGGAGGAGACTCGGAGGAGGGGCTGCTCAACCAAGGCGGTCTGACCATTGAAACAACGCTTGATTGGGATCTTCAACAGATTGCTGAAAATTTGGTCGCCGCTAAAAAGGATGACATCGGTAGCGTGTATGAAGCCCACAACATCGCACTGCTCTCGGTGAAAGCAGGCACAAACGAAATTATGGCGTACGTCGGTAACAGCGATTACAACGATGAAGAATTTGATGGAAAAGTGGACATGGCCCGCGCTCCACGTCAGCCAGGTTCGAGCTTTAAACCATTCATCTATACCGCTGCTTTTGAAAAAGGATACAGCCCTGCCACTGTCCTCTACGACGTGCCGACAAAATTCGGCGATGATCAGCCGCAAAACTTTGATGGGAGCTTCTGGGGCCTAACCAATATCCGCCGCGCGCTTGGTGCCTCTCGGAATATTCCCGCCATCAAGGCGTACTTCTTGGGCGGTGAAGAAAAGGACATCCTGACACTCGTATCACGAATGGGTATTCCGACTCCACTAGAACAGAAGCAGGAATTCATTCAGAACAATCCCGATTTCCAATACGGCTGGCCGCTAGCTTTAGGTGCCGGCGAAGCTCCACTCACCGAGATGGTGCAGGGCTACGCAACATTCGCAAACGGCGGTATTAGCAAGCCTCTTGTGAGCATTCGCAAAATTACCGATCGCAGAGGAAACATTCTGTACGAAGCGCCAGAGAACGACGGGTCGGAGGCAATTGATCCGGAGATCGCGTATCAGATTACGTCTGTACTGAGTGATGTCGGTGCACGACCAAACGAGTTCTGGCAGAACGTACTGTCTGTTCCTGGGTTCCAGGCTGCAGCAAAAACAGGAACCAGTAACAAGTGTTTGGATCGCGGTGAGACCGGCGGTTGTACGGAGCGTCGTCCATCTGACCTCTGGACAATGGGCTTCACACCTAACCTCATTACCGGTGTGTGGATCGGCAATGCCGACTCCTCCCCGCTCGCAGCAAAAGCTGAGTCTCTCTCGCAGGCTTCGCCTATTTGGAAGGACTTCATGGTGCAGGCGCATAAGAAGCTAGAAAATCCTGTCACAGCATTCACGGTTCCATCCGGTATTGTGCAGCCACAGATCTCAACATTGTCCGGTCAGCTTCCTACCGAATGCACGCCGGTTGATCGTCGTGTGTCCGATATTTTCCGTTCATCCAATGCTCCAAGCGAAGAAGATCCTGCATGCGCACGATTGGAAGTTGATCGTGTTACCGGCCTCCTAGCGTCCGATGAATGCCCCGCCGAAGCAGTGGAAGAGCGCAGCTTCTTTAAGCCACAGGAGGTTCTGAGTACGCGCTTCCCACAATGGCAAGCAGCTGTGATCACATGGGCAACGAACGCGATGAAATCCTACGACACTCTCACTGGTACGTTTGCTTCTGGCTCCGCACTCCCTCTTCCTCTGGCGCCAACGGAATCATGCCGCCTAAGTTTGACTCCTGGACGGCAGCTAAAGCCTACGCTGGATATTGAGTACCCACGCAACAACGGCACTGCATCGTATCCATCGTTCCAGCCACAGCTCGATGTTGGAGCCGGCTCGAGCATCCGAGAAGTTCGCTTTGAGATCGATGGCAAACCAGCAGGTACTGCAACCACCGAGCCATTCACCATCGCCATTCAAGTCCCCCGCTCCATCAAGGAATCGGGCGAGCACGTCTTAACCGTGACAGTCGTTGACGAGTATTACAACGAAGTTACCGATTCAGTAACGTTCAGCTTTGAGGAAGACAACAGCGATCCATCTGTCGAGATCACTTCTCCACGCGGGGACATTTCTGCCCGCACTGGCGAGACACTCGTGCTTCAGGCAAATGCCGAAGACAACGGTGGCATCAAGTACGTGCAGTTCTATCTCGACAATCGTCTACTAAGCACAAAGCCTCAGGCTCCCTATCGTCTCGATTGGGCGCAAGACCTGACTCCAGGCGATTATGAACTGCGGGTTGTCGCAACAGACTTTGCAGGGAATGAAGCAGAGGATTCGATTGAGTTAACGATCGAATAGCCGCCGGCCTCCAGCCTCCAGCCATAAGCAAGAGAATATGCGCTTTGGTGCACTAAAGTGCTAAAGCACACGCTCATAAAAAAATGGTTTATGATTTTCCCATGCCCCGTTCACCTGTCGAAAATTTACGTATCTGGAAACATGGAATTGCTTTCTGGATTAGAAAATATCGTACGCCAATTAGGATCGTTCCATACAACGCTTTCCCGTTAGCCAGAGGCTGGCGGCTAGAGGCTAGCGGCCACACTTTCGTCAATTTCCGCATTCGTATGCACCTCCGACACGTCATCATCCTCTTCCACGGCATCTATGAGGTTCATCAATTTTTGCGCCGTAGTGGCATCGTTAATATCTGCTTTCTGCGTCGGCATATATTTCAGACCTGCGCTCTGCACATCAAATCCGTTTGATTTCAGGTAGTCACGAACCTTCGTCCAGTTCGACATATCCGTCGTCACCGTCACCGCATCGCCATCAATATCGATGTCCTCAGCACCGTAATCGATCAACTCAAGCTCTACTTCTTCCATTGCCTTCGCACTGCCTACTACCTTCTGACCACTAACTACTCCTCGTCTTTCAAACATCCACAGAACAGAACTCGATTCGGCAAATGATCCGCCGTTCTTTGAGAGCGCGACTTTGATGTTACTCAGTGTGCGATTTTTATTGTCCGTCAGACACTCGATAATCAATGCTGTATTGCCTGGACCGTATCCGCCATAGACCACTTCTTCCATGCGATCCCCCTTCAATTCTCCGGATCCTTTTTTGATCGCACGTTCGATGTTCGCATTCGGCACAGAGTCCGCTTTCGCGTTGTCGATCGCCGTACGAAGACTTGGGTTCATGGTCGGGTCACCACCTTTCTGCGCAACGATCTCGATGAGTTTTGCGTGGCGCGTAAAAACCTTCCCGCGCTTTGCATCGGCGGCACCTTTCTTTACCCGGATATTATGCCATTTAGAGTGACCAGACATAGGGTGCTTAGTTTATCGCTTTCTCAGGATAGAAAAAAGGCGGCCCGCGGCCGCCTCTTCCTGATTGTATTGATTGAATTATTTGCGGTACGAGAGCATCGCCATGAAGCGAGCCTTCTCAATAGCCATCTTCAACATCTTCTGATGGCGCAGACAGACACCGCTGTAGTAACGAGCACGAATGTTTCCGAAGTAATCGGTAAACGGCTTCATTGCAGCGTAGTCCTTATAGTCAATGTACAGAGCCTGCTTCTCGCAGAATCCACATTTCTTCTGACGTGGGTCAGCACGGTTTTGATTCTGATTCCGGTT
>JBGAVO010000049.1:0-3104 GCA_044228075.1 Candidatus Peribacteraceae bacterium | reverse complement strand
AACACCAGAATCAATCTCTCCGTTTACCAAAGATGCTCCTGAGATAGATTCTAATGTCACTATTCCTACCGCTCCGACATTTGATTATCCCGATTTGCCGACGCTCTTGACTCTTAATACAGATATTTCACTAGATCAACTTACGATCCCAGAGCATAACTTTACAGAACCAAGTTATAATAACTTACTTAGCGATGACTTTATATCGGCGCTGGCAAGAGGAAATAGTGCATTACCGAATTATGACAATTACGGGATGCAGCTTGTTGACCGATTTTTTCCTGGATACTCTACAAGTATTCAAGGCTTGTATAATAGAATTTCTGGAATTCTAGATGGGAGTCAGACAGCGCTGACTGAAGCACATGATTCCAGTTATTATGACACAATGCGTAATCGCATTTCTCTGGAATACGACAAAGCTGAGCAGGCATTAGATGAAGCTACGCTGTCAACTGGATTTGCTTTGCCTGGGCTAGCACGAGCCGCAGGCATAAAACGTATTCAGCAAGAGAACCTACAAGCTCTTAATCAAGCAGCTTTAGAGGTCTATGTTAAGCGATCCGATAGAGAAGTTCAGCACCTTCAATTTGTAATGAATATAATTCCCCCTCTGCAACAATCAGTAATTGCATTATTTGGGCAAGCCTGGTCCATGCAAATGGATGGATTTCGCGGAGCATTGGAATTTGCTGATGTATCTACTAAATTTGCCTTGGCTGTTTATGGATTAAAACAGCGCGACTTTGAATTAATGCAGGGATTGGTTGAGCGCCAAATTGCTATTTTTGAAGCGCTTCTAAAGGCAGAACTAGCGAAGGCTGATATTACACGAGTTCAACTTGAAGTTGAAAAATTAAAATCTGAAATTAACCATGACCTAATTTCGCAATACACAGCTCAATTGGGAGGTCAAGAGACTAAAGCAAGAGTATATGCGAGCGAGATAAGTGCTCTCCAACAAACCATTGCTGCTCGTAAGATTCCACTAGAAGTTTTCTTAGCTGAGATTCAAGCTTTTTCTGCCCTATCAGATGCTAAAAAATATGAGTATGCTTTGATTGAAGCTAAAATTAGTGGAGATAGAGCGAAGACAGAAGGACAACTTGGGAAGTTGCAAGTTTATAAAACTAAGGCAGATGTATTTGGAACGAAGGTTTCTGCTAAGGGAAATAAGATTGAAGCTCAAGCAAAACGGAATCAGCAAATACTGGAAGAATTTAGAACGAGAGTGCAGGCTGAGGTACAATATTCACAAATTGATGGTGAGATTTCTAAGAATGCCTTGGATGCGTATAAAGCGCAATCATCGATATTCCTAGCTGAAACAGAAGCAAATCTTAATGAGGCAAAATTTGCTTTTCAAAAAGCATTGGAAGATGCGAAGTTGAAGTTAGAGCAAACTCGATTCTCGTTTGAGCGACAGTTCAAAGCCTTAGAGATTGAAATGACAAGAGTAAAAGCAACATCTGATATTAACCTTGCTGGCGCTGAGGTACAAGGGAGGATTGGGGCTGCATCTATGTCTGTGCTAAATAGCATGGTTAGTTTAGATGCCAGTGTCAGCGCTTAAACTTCTAACTGATCCCATTTTGGTGCGCCGCAAGCCCCGGCCTTCAGGCCGGGGATAGGCGCTTGTCTTTTATGCTTGAACTGTTGCAAATAGTGGTTCATACTATGCCGTATGAATGTCGTGCAACGCGCCTACAAATATCGTTTCTACCCCGATGCGGAACAGGAGAGCATCCTGGCCCGCACGTTCGGTTGCGCCAGATATGTGTACAACTGGGGTTTGCGGCTGCGCACCGATGCGTTCTACGAACATCAGCAGCGCATGGGTTACGCGGGAACCTGCAAGCTGCTCACGGCGCTAAAGCAGGAACCAGACAAGCTTTGGCTGTCGGAATGCAGCAACGTCGTGTTGCAGCAATCCCTCAGCAATCTGGACACGGCATTCAAGAATTTCTTTCAGGGCCGGACGAAATACCCGACGTTCAAGAAGCGCAACGGAAAACAGTCAGTGCGCTATACCACGTCGGGTTTTCGTTGGAAGAACGGCCAAATCTGGCTGGCGAAAATGGAAGCGCCGCTGAATATCCGATGGAGCCGAGCATTCAACGGCACCCCGTCCAATGTCACCATCAGCAAAGACACGGCGGGCCGGTATTTCATTTCGATTTTGGTCGAGGAGTCCATCAGTTTGTTGCCGGTCAGCGTGAAAATGGCCGGCATCGATTTAGGACTGAAGGATGCCGCGATTTTGAGCGATGGGACGAAAATTCCCAATCCCACCTTTCTGCGCAATGCAGAACCGAAGTTAGCCCGCGCTCAACGGCACTTATCCCGCAAACAAAAAGGCTCGAAGAACCGCGCCAAGGCCAAGGCCAAGGTAGCGCGGATTCACGCCAGAATTGCGGATCGGCGTCTGGATTGGCAGCACAAGCTCACCACAAAGATTGTTCACGAAAACCAAGTGATCAGCGTGGAGAGCCTCAAGATCAAGAACATGGTCAAGAATCCCTGCCTAGCCAAATCCATTTCGGATGTCGGCTGGGGCGAGATCGTTCGCCAACTGGAATACAAATCCAACTGGTACGGACGGACTTTTGTTCAAATCGATCAGTGGTATCCCAGCAGCAAACGCTGCTCAGTGTGTGGACATATTCTGGACTCACTGAGTCTGGGTATCCGCGACTGGCATTGCCCGGAGTGCGGCGCACATCACGACCGGGATGTCAATTCCGCAACCAACATTTTGTCGGCGGGCCTGGCGATTCTCGCTGGAGCCGACCAGTTGCGGATGCACGAAAAAACTACGGCGGGACACGCCGGACGTTAAGCCTGCGGAGTTTGAGTCAGTCTCCGATGGGCCAATCCCAAAGGAGCGTCGAACGATGAAACAGGAACCTGGAAGGCAACAACCAGGAATCTCCGGCCTTCAGGCCGGAGAGGATGTCAACTGCTCAGAACCCCGTATCGGCCGGCACCGATTCCGACTTATCGATCAAGAAATCTTCGAGCTTCGCGCCGGCTTCGAGCTTTTCCTTCAGCCACATCGGCTGCTTGCCGCGACCGGCCCAAGTATTTTCCGGCTTAGCAGGATC
>JBGAVO010000048.1:0-3355 GCA_044228075.1 Candidatus Peribacteraceae bacterium | reverse complement strand
CTCTCTTCTGGAGCACCGGAAACACCATCAACGGGACCTGCTGCTCTTGCCGTGATGTTGGCAGGAGGGGCGGCGGGGCTTCTCTACAGGCGAAGGAAATAGGGCAAGATCAGGTATACTGCCTTTCGTGCAGTCCTTCAGGTTCTTGCAATCGGCCCATGTCGTACTCGCTCTTGGCTGGTCTGATTTTCTCTTAAAGTATCGTGGATCAATTCTTGGATACTTCTGGTCGTTTATCTTTCCGCTCGTAAAGTTTTTGGTGATTTTGCATATCTTCCGACCTTTTGCATCCAGTATTCCATTCTATCCACTGTACCTCTTTCTGGGCATTGTGCTGTGGGAGCATTTTTCGCTGCTAACGGTTGCCTGCATTCATCTTCCGCAGGACAAAGCGCTAATCATCAAAAAAATTGCGTTTCCTCGTTTTCTGCTCGCCCTTAGTACAGGGTGGATGCATATCATTATTCTCCTCACGTATCTCTGCATTTTCTTTCTCTTCTGCTTACTGATCGGCAATGGCATTCAGATCAGTGCTCTCTGGTATCTGCCAATTCTGCTCCTCCAGACAACACTTATTGGACTTGGTATTGGTATGAGTCTTGGTGCGTATGCATTGAAGTATCGTGACATTCAGCATCTGTGGAATGTAATTCTCACAGTGCTCTTCTGGCTGACGCCCATCATGTACGCGTTTCGGCCTAATGCGCCGGTTCTACAGGATGTGCAATCGCTGCTGACTCAGTCCTTCGCATTATCACTGTGGAATCTGTTCGATACGTTCATCCGCTTCCAGCCCTTGAGTATTCTGATTCACGATGCACGTCGTGCAATGCTCTATCCCGATACGCTCGGCGTGCCGTCGCTGTTTCATATTTCGGTCTTCACCGCTATTTGTGCCATCATATTCCTGATTGGTTTGTGGATTTTTAACCGTCGTAGTCCATACTTCATTCAAGAGTACTGATGAGCGATATTCTCCTCTCTGCAACCGGCATCTCAAAAGCGTTTAGTGCCCAAATCATTCCATCGGTGCTACTCCAAGATCGCATCATCCGTTGGCGTGCGCATAAACAGCAGTGGTCGCGGGATGTGCTGCGCAATCTTTCAGTCGAATTGCAGCGAGGTGAATGGGTGGGGTTGTATGGTCCAAACGGAGCAGGAAAGACGACATTGCTGCGCATTCTTGCGGGATTAATTCCGCCAGATACAGGATCGGTTAAAACACATGGGACGGTTTCGAGTTTTTTTGATATCACTGCAGGCTTTCACCCGGAACGTTCCGCTCCGGAAAACATCTATCTACATGGGTTACTGCATGGCCGTAGTCCAACGGATATCCGTGCAACCATCGACAACATTATCGATTTTGCGGGAGTTGAATCGCATCGCGATCTCCCCATGAAATGTTATAGCTCTGGCATGAACCTGCGTGTTGGTTTCGCTGCAAGCGCAATGATGGACAGTGACATCTACTTGTTCGATGAAATTCTTGCCGTCGGCGATGTCACATTCCAGAAAAAATGCAGAGAGCATTTGCTGCGACTCAAAGAGGCAGGAAAAACCGTATTAATGGTCAATCACTCACTCGCCGATCTTCAGCTGTTTTGTGATCGCATTTTGTATCTCCAGAATGGGGAAATTAAAACCACACTGCCGGACTCTGATAGTGCCGGCAAACACACTCGCAATCGACCAGCGCTTTATGCCCCGTATTCTGCGTAAGTGCTGCGAAGAAATTCTCGTCGTAGTTGTTATGCGGTGGTCCACTCTGAAAGACATGATTGCGCAAAGCGAACGAACGAATCAATAAACAGCCAAATCCTGTGCCGCCCACCTCTTGAACGCCGCGTCCGATGTCGGCAAACACCGGTTTGCCATTCTCGTTCCATTCCCAGCACACTGGTTTTCGGACGGTTCGATGCCAGTAGAGTCCGGAGACACTCACAACATTGTGTTCCAATGAACGAGCCAAGCGTTCAAATGCGTCGATTGGCGGAATGACATCATCTTCAACAATGAAGGTCAGCGGTGTGGTAACCATCCGCGCAAACGTGTTGTAGATGATGGAACAGGCAACGCCGATTTCTGCTTCCACTTCGCTGCGTGGTCTATCGGCTACGCCTTTCTCTCCGACCTTCATCGTGCGGAATGCAATGTGCGCGTAATCCGATCGAGCGATCCACTCACGCACTTCCTGACCGAACATCGGGTCCTGCGATGTATCGAGAATAATCAGCTGCGTCAGATCATGCGGATAGGTCTGCGTTTCCAAAAATCGTTTGGTCAGTGGCCACATCCACGTTCTGCCACTCAAACTGATGCAGAGAGTCATGCGCTCTGACAGCAATCCCGACTGCTCCGCGTAATGATGATGTTCTTTCATGACATCTCTCATCGCGTTTCCGTGTAAGCGATAATA
Organism: Candidatus Peribacteraceae bacterium; assembly: GCA_044228075.1. Classification (GTDB taxonomy): domain Bacteria; phylum Patescibacteriota; class Gracilibacteria; order Peribacterales; family Peribacteraceae; genus JAKQEM01. The sequence goes on along the minus strand of JBGAVO010000048.1, from coordinate 936 downwards.
ATAGAGTCCTTCACTACGCACGACGGTCCATCCACTTTGAAGAATACGACGCCAGGTTACCCAGTCATTATGTTGACCAGGCTTTTCCGACCAGCCTCCTGCTTGAAGAAGAGCCTGACGGCGAATCATGGATCCTGCATGGATCGGGTTCACCATTTCAAACTCACCCATGCCCGCTACGTCCGGTGTGTGGCGGTAAAACATAAAGCGTCCAAAGGACTGATAGTTGCTGCATGCGATACCGGCTTGCGGGTGCCCATTGAACGCGTCTAACCCTGTGCGAACATAGTCGACGTGCAGCAAATCATCTGCGTCCAAGAAAATGAGATACTGAGAGGTTGTCGCACGTAGTCCAGCGTTACGTGCTTTTCCGACACTGCGCCAGTCACCGCGGATGTATTGCACACCGTCGAGCGCATACGACAGTGCAACTTCCCGTGTTTCGTCGGTAGACGCGTCGTCGACGACGATGATTTCTGCGATGGGATAGGACTGACGAATAACACTCTCAATCGCTTTCCCAAGATATCGTGCGTAGTTGTGGCAGGGGATGATGACGGCGACTGTTGCCGTCTCATGTTTTACAGTGGGCACGTACGTCGGTTTCCAGATGCCGATAATGCGATGACGAATGAATCGCGATAGACCAGGGAGTGGTTGTCCCATCTTCATCCAGATGTGTTTAAGGCGAGGAAAGGTGCCGGATGTTGGAGATACATTGTTCATCGCAGGAGGCTAAGAATAGCACATCCTCCTCGTCATGACGGCATTCCCTGCGGATACGCCGGTTGATGGTCCGATGGCAAGAATCGCTCTGTGGAGAGGTGATCGACCCTTGCATCCCACACGCAGACAATTTTTCCAATCTGTGCCAGTGAACGGAAGGCAATGATGTCGTACCAATTCGGTGGTGTTAGATCCACCTGGGTATAAATT
>JBGAVO010000047.1:0-3430 GCA_044228075.1 Candidatus Peribacteraceae bacterium | reverse complement strand
ATAAACCGCAGCACGGACGGGGTGCTTGTTTGTCTCTTCTGAACGGGTGGATAGATATTCACTGGCTGCCATTGAAAGCGAAGCGGCAATGCCTGTGATGAGGCCTGAAAGGGCGATCAACTTCACATTTTGCAGGGCGAGCGTGAGCCCGGCCAGGGCGCCGGTCAACTCCACGAGCGCATCATTCAGGCCGAGGACCACCGAGCCTGCATATTGCAGGCGTTCTTCATCGAGCATTTCGATGAGCTGATGTTCGTGCTTGTCTTCTTCGTCCTGATATTCAATGGCTTTCGGAATGACCTTGGAAACGGCTTCGTAATTGACCTGCGCCTTTTCTTCGCCCATTTCCATGAGTTTGACGCCAAAGGTGAAACCGAACAGCATGCTGACAAGATAATAAAACCAGACAAAGAACCAGCGCGGCTGAACTTCTTCGTTGGTGTATTCCTTCCAGCCGTTGTAGTGTCGCAGTTCGTCTTCAGCGATCTGGTCGAGGATCTTCGCGTTCTCCACGGATTTAATGCGCTTTGCCAGACGCTTATAGATATGATATTCGGTGATCTCTGTCTTTTGAAAGAGAATGATTTTCTTGCGAATGTCTTCGCTTAGTTGTTGCATGATGAACTCCTTGTGAAAAATGTCATTGGCAATTGTAAGCGATTTAATAAATCAAAAAGGATGCGCTGTTTGGCGCATCCTTTTATTCGTGATTTTCGTTATGCCTTTTGCAGGACAAAATACCAGTATCGGCGATTATCCAGATGCGGCAGGGTGTCCGTCTGATTCGGAGAAACCCCCGCAAAGTGATAGAACTGTTTGCGTAAGATGGCAGGGACATATTTATCCACCAGTGCAATGCGGCGCTCGCGGTCCAGTTCCATGGCTTTCAACACGTTGTCGGTGATGTCTTCCTCTTTGATGAGTTTCAATCCCATGTTTTTCAATTGCGCATGCCAGATCGCAACTTTTTCCTCGTAACGCAGATCGGTGTAGAGAAAATATCCATTGGGTTTGAGCACGCGTTTGACGTGTTCATAAAATCTTGTGATGTTCGGATAATAAAGCGACGCTTCCACGTTGACAACTACATCGAAGGAATTATCGGGGAAGGTGAGGGCTTCAGCGTTTCCGTGATGGAATTTGAGGCCGTCCATTTTGTAATGGCTGCGGCAGAATTCAACGGCACGTGTGGAAAAATCCACCCCGGTGTAGGAGCGTGGCTTGAAGTAACGCATGATGAAACTCGCGCCTCCGCCCCGCCCGGAGCTGACCTCGAGCGCATCGGTATTTTTCCAGTCAATGTGTCTTGCCACGTGATGATAGAGCTGTAACGGATAGCGATGGATTTCCTCCTCTTTTGCAAGGGGAATGGGTTCATGTCCCTGATGATGGGCGGTGTAGCCAAAGTTCATGAAGATCGCATTTTTGTCCCTGTCAAAGGTGGAGATCAGTTCGTACTGTATGCGCGTGAGCCAACTTTTGATGTTGGGGAAACGGTGAAATAATAGCTTGTTGAGCATTGCTCCTCCTTGAATTGGTTATAAAGAACATCCAGCATATTGCTGGATGTTCTTTTGTATACCGGTCGTTGCTATTATAACCCTGTAAAGTTACTGGGCTTGGCTCTGTTTTCAAAAGCGAAAGCTCTCTGTGAATTATTCGACAAGCCATATTATCTCGGTATCGTGCAGGAAATTAATGGAACAAAAAAGCCTCGAAGATTTTCTCTTCGAGGCTTTTTTGTCACTTTCTATTTCAGTGTTTCATAATTTTCAGGCAGCCAGCAGCAGAGAACCAACTCTCTTGCAGCTTTGACCTCATCCATTCTTCCAAATGGGGTGCTGTGCGGTGCGTTGTGGAGCAAGTCGGGCTGACTCTTGGCTTCCTCTGCAATGGCAATGAGCGCATCGGCAAAGCGGTCGAGGGTGTCCTTATCTTCCGTTTCGGTCGGCTCAATCATCAACGCTTCGTGCACGATGAGCGGGAAGTAGTTGGTCGGCGGGTGGATGCCGTAATCCATCAGGCGCTTGGAGATATCGAGCGCGTGCACATCCGGCGCTTCTTTGAAGTGCCCTTCCATGACGAACTCATGCATGCAGATGCGGTCATAGGGAATCTTGTAAGTGCTTCGCAGACGTGCCTGCAAATAGTTGGCGTTGAGCACGGCAAATTGCGAGATCGCTTTCAATCCGTCAGGGCCGTGCATGGAGATGTACGTGTAAGCACGGACAAGGCCGCCGCCAAAGTGACCGTGGAAGGCTTTCATGCGTCCGATACTGTGCTTGGGGGTGACGAAACCGTAAAGCGGTTCGAGGTCGTCATCGCCTTCTTCGATGATGCCGACGAGTGGGGAAGGCAGATAATCTACAAGACGTTGACTGACTCCGACCGGGCCTGATCCTGGTCCACCGCCGCCATGCGGCACGGAGAAGGTTTTGTGCAGGTTGAAGTGCATTACGTCGAAGCCGAGGTCACCAGGGCGGACAATGCCAAGCAGGGCGTTCAAGTTAGCGCCATCGCCGTACATCAGGCCGCCACAATCCTTCACCATATTCACGACCTTTTCGATGTTCTCATCGAACATGCCGAGGGTGTTGGGGTTGGTGAGCATCATACCCACGACGGTATCATCGCAGGCGGCTTCAAGGGCTTTGAGATCCACATTGCCACGTGAATCGGATGGGATGGTGACCACGCTCATGCCCAACATGCCGACCGAGGCGGGGTTCGTGCCATGCGCGGCATCGGGGATGAGCATCTTGGTGCGCTTGGTATCGTTGCGCGCCTTGTGATAAGCGGCCATCATCAGCACGCCGGTGAATTCTCCGTGCGCGCCTGCGGCAGGTTGAAGGGTTACACCCGCAAAGCCGCTGATCTCTTTGAGCCATTCCTGCATTTCGAACATTAGGGCAAGGTTGCCTTGCACGGTTTCGACGGGCTGTAATGGGTGAGTGTACAGGAAGCCAGGCAGGCGGCAGGTGTCTTCATTGATCTTCGGGTTGTATTTCATGGTGCAGGAGCCGAGTGGATAAAACCCACTATCGACCGAGTAGTTGAAACTGGAGAGTTTCATGTAGTGGCGCACCACGTCCACTTCGGCGAGCTCGGGCAGGGGCAGCTCAGAGCGTAACAAATCTTTGGGAGGCAGAGCAGTGATCGGCACGTCTGAAGCGGGCATGGTTACGCCGCGTCGCCCTGGGGAAGAGAGTTCAAAAATGGTAGGTTCAACAATCGTTGCCATGTTTACATCTCCTCCAAGATCTCAACGAGCGTATCAATTTCATCTTTGCTATTCATTTCAGTGACAGCCACAAGAAGATGATTTTTTAAGTGAGGATAATCGTTGCCAAGGTCGTAACCGCCGAGGACGCCGTTTTCAAGCAGATATTGATTGACCTCGCTGGCAGGCTTGGGCGTTTCGAGGACAAAT
>JBGAVO010000046.1:0-3441 GCA_044228075.1 Candidatus Peribacteraceae bacterium | reverse complement strand
TGTGTTCGTATGAGCATTCCCCTTCGGGGATGTGGGCAAAACTCACATCCTTTCTTGACGAGATAGCACCCTCCTGGAATACAGGAGGGTGCTGTTTTTCTTAAAAGGTGGAAAGGTCGTCCAATCCATCAACTGCCTTACGTTTATCTTCCTCTTTTGATGATCCGTAGCGTAAAGCCATTTCCAAAGAATGACCCATCAGAGCAGCGGCAGTCTTGGGATGTGTACCATTCTTCATCAACATGTAGGCATAGGTGTGTCGCAGGATATGAGGAGTAACTTCCACGCCCGAACGCTTCGAAGCCTCTTCCAGCATCAATTGAACAGTGCGCTGGGTAATCCGGCTGTGTCCTCGCTTAAGACCAATGAAAAGGGCGTCGTCTGCAGCTGGAAACTCCCTACGAACATCCAGCCAATCTGCGATTGCCTCACGCACTTGGCGAGGAATATCAACAACTCTTGGCTTTCCTCCCTTTCCATCACGAATGATGATATTACCGCTGCGTTCTTTTATGGTCACATCGCTCACGTCCAATCCGATCAGTTCGCTAACCCGTGGACCGGCGTACATCATGGTAAGCATCATGGCACGATCCCGGATCAGCATTTTTGGAGCAAGCGTCTTTTCTCTTCGACGGGTGGTCTTATTGGCAGCGCGTTCCCAAGGTGTGCGAAAAACATACTCCAACTTTGCTCGTTGATCATCATCTAGTCCGCGCGGATTGGACGGATCTGGCTTTACATTCTTGATCTTCTCCGCTGGGTTTACCGGCACGATGCCACTGGAAAGTAGGAATGTCCCGAAGACACGCATTGCGGCGCCATGTCGCGCAATAGTGTTGAGAGCATATTTTTCGGCGTGTAAATGTTTGAGGTATGCATCGATGACCGCTTTATTCAGAAGGTGAGGCTGACCTTTCAGGAGTGATCTGTTTAATTCAATTCCTTTGTGTCCCTTTGCCCATCCAATGAATGCTCGGATATCGCTTAGGTATCCCTTCACCGAAGTGGGGGAGTTGTTGTCGTTCAGATAGTGTTCAAAATGTTCGAGTAGATCGTTTTCCAAGTTACACCTTCTTCTCTACACAAAGGCGGCGATGATCGCAATAACTGTTCCAACAATGACGACAATATCAATCACTGCTGCGATAACGCCTCCTCGTATTTCTGATCGACGACGTGTATGGATTGCCCGTAGTAATGCCACAGCTTCCTTACGTCCGGTTTCATCTGCGCGTGTTCTCAATTCTGCAACAAGGTTCGGGAGTGCTTTGGTACGTTCTGCCCAGGCAATCCAATATTCAAAGTCTTTATCAATCTGTTTCTTATTATTCATATTCTTCTCCCTTCCTGGACAGCCCCTTGTACACATAGAATATACCTTTACCGCCAAACAGCACGACAAGCAAAATGCCTGCTTTTGCAATGGGGTGGACACTGGTGAATATAACGATCAGCGCAACGAGTGCCATGATCAATTCTGTAATTCCGATGAATAGTTTCATAGTTTTCATTGTTTTTCCTTAATAAAGTTTGTTTCGCATAGTCATTATCTTATGATTGTATTGGACTCCATTGCAATTTCAGGAATTCTTCAACCAACCTTTTATCACCGACATAAAGATTATTGGATTTCCGATCGACGAGCAGGTAGTTAGTGGGCAAGGTGTCACTGTCACCGATCCGATGGTTATTGATTTGATGCAGCGAGGCGAACTTGAGAAAGTATTGACACTCGGCTCCGCATAAGGAGCGCCGTCCATCGAGCCAGGTCAATTCATCTCCTGCATGGTCCCAGTAGAAACCAACGTAGCGGGCGTCACTGTTGTATCCGAAAGCTTCTGCTAGGTCATCAGGGTAATGAACAGTCATCAGAAAGTCGAAGTCATCATGCATGATTCATTATCCTTCCTGCATCTTTTGCGCGGCAAAGAATGTGGCGCCGCCAAAGGTTAGGATTACACTTGGAAGCAGCGCGGGGTTATGTATGACATTGCTGCTGGTGTAAATCAAGGCGCAGCCGATGGCGAGAGGGAAGAAGTTTTCCGTGGTCCAATTCATGGTTGTGCGTAAACGGGATGTGAACAAAACGATCCAGACGGCAATCAATGGCAGCGAATACATATTTACAGAGAAGTTCATCTCGATCGCACCGATGTCGCCAAGGACTGCAAGGAGCGCGAGAACGATCAGCAAAACGTAGTTGGGTCCGGTCATCATCTGCATCCTCGCATAAAACCGTAAAGACGGTAGGTGTTGGTAGGGGTATTCATAAATAGTGGGTTCCTTTTCGTAACCGAGTTATACGAAGTAAATTTACATGCTTATTGGGTCATTTAAACTCGGTTTATAGCTTAAATATACGGTTTTACTTCGTACAAGTCAAGTTGTACGAAGTAAATTTACACGATATTTGAGGCTCCCCCGCAAACTTCTTTTCGATTTTTTATCCCTTCTAACCGACCAAATCGAATTCCATTGTGAGTATCAGGAGCCAGCTCCTGTCTCTAAAATTTCATTTCACCTTGGAGGTATCGCAATGCGTAAGATCTCGAAGTTCGTTTTGCAAGTCACGCTGCTCGGATTTGAAATGGTGTTGCTGTTCGCTTTTGCTGCGATTGCAAAGCCATCGTTGGATACGAATATTGTTGTTCGCACAGGACTATATGACTCGCGTTCTGGCGCTCGTCAACATTCCTACAATCTGAGTTGGTTTGTGGACACACCACAGGTATCGCTCCCGGCAGAATCGAACCTGGCAAACGCTGCCAAGGGATTTTTCAATTCGCGACTGGACATCGGCGGTAATGGTTACACCTCATATCCCATCGCAGCAAAAGGCTCTCCGCTTGAAGTGACTTTTACGGTCAACTTCAAGAACGCAGTCTCTATACCGGTTCATTTCGCGATGCCCAATATGGAAGGTATTGTTGTGGCAAGCAAAACCATTTCTTCAATCGTTGGAGGCGCAGGATCCAACTAGCCTCCAAATGTTTTACGAGAGAAGCATACCCGCTTCTCTCGATCCCTCAAAGCCGAAGCTATTCGACCTTGAAGGATCGGGAGAAGTTTTTGATTCCTGACCATACTACATGATGCAAAAGGAGTAATGTCTATGACAGACCAAAATGAAGTCGCAGTCTACAACGATTGCGGCGAAAAGATTATCGTCAAGAAAATAAGCACCACCAAGGCGGGGAACTTCAATCTCTGCATCCATCATGGCGATCCATTGTTGGATGATGAAGTCATGTTCACCCTCTCAAAAAAAGACAGAGACACGAAAACTGTATCGGACAAGATAGGAGCTGCTTTCCATGTTGCTGGTTGGATTACCAGTAAACAGGAGCGTGATGTTATTGCCCTGGCAATTCTTGATATGACAAAGTAATAAAACTTCGAGAGAAGCGGGCTTGCTTCTCTCGTCCCTTGAGCCTCGAA
>JBGAVO010000045.1:0-3513 GCA_044228075.1 Candidatus Peribacteraceae bacterium | reverse complement strand
GCGTCATGCACGACAATCTCTGCGAAAGGAGCAAGAGGCTTCAAGCAACGCTCGAGGGTAGCTGCGCTATTTCGCGTCAGAACCAGAACGGAACATGGGATTTTATCGCTCATAGAGTTAAAAAATGATTTCCCAACTTTCGCGGCGCACTGGCCTGCAGCCAAAACTCTCTTTAAAGAAAAAGAGTCCTTCATTGATTTTCTTTCCCCCATCTTCAGTCGACACTCCAAGATGCAGAACACGCCTCTTTTCTTTGATCGAAAGACGAATGGCCTCTGTAAGCAGCGCATGCATCGGGTGCTTTTGCTGTGAGGCATACTCTTGGGCCATGTAGAGCGTGTACAAAGCATGATCATTGATAGTCACGAGAACTATGCCTCCGACCATCTGCTGTCCTTCATAGGCCGCTAGCAATCGAAAGCCATGCGGAAGGAGATCATGAAGTTTGTGAATCTCCTCATAGGTATGTGTCGGCTTCGTGCCATGACGTCCTTTTAGAACTCCCTCCAAAATTGGCCAAAAAGTTTTGAAGTCTTCAGACAACTTCACCGTGATGCCCGCACGCTCAGCCTGACGCACCATATTGCGACACTTACCGGTCAGAGATTCTAAGATGTCCTTCTCAGCAAGACGCGACACATCGATCGCGCCATCCATTTCACACCGAGTCATCGTGAAGCCTTTGTGGAATGCCCAATACAACTGATCCTCGGAATACATCGTCTGTAGGCTTGCAGGAGCCAAACGAAGCATGGACACTCCGGCAAACTTCTCTTTTCTTGCGTAATCAAGAACACTGTCCATCATGGCACCTGTGTCTTCAACAGAAGCGCTAGAATCAACAACAAGACCACCGTATGAAGCACCCGGATGCGAAGCGAGCATCTTCTTTCCGCAGTCTTCTTTGAGAGCAGCTGACAAAAGTCCAACGATATTCTCGCCATCCATCAAGAGAAGTGATGCATCCGTGAAGCGTCCAGCAGGATGGTAGGAAAGAAATTTTCGTGTGTGGAAAATGGTACCGTTGCGAGCAGTCTGGACGAAAGCGTCCCACTTTTTTTCGAATGTGCCGGTGTAGGGAACTGCAATGATGCTCATGATCGTGGTGTTTTTGCGAGATACATTGTCATAATGGTCTTTCCGTCTTTCGTGTCCTGAGACTCTACCGAAAAACCAGCTTTTTCATACGTGCGAATAGCACGCGTATTGGTAGAAAGTACCTTGAGAAGAATCCGCTGCAAGCTCATAGACTCAAATCCGTAGCGAACGAGGAGTCCTACCGCCTCTGAGCCTAGGCCTCTACCAAGGTAATCAGGATTGCCAATGGTAATACGAAGCGTTGCCTCTTGCGCTGCAGGATCGATATCCACAAATCCACAATTGCCAATCAACACCCCTTCAGGAAGCGTGATAAGGGAGAAAAATTTGCGATCCGACTGCTGCACACGCTTGAACCACTTCATCTGGTCATCAAGCCCTGGAACACGCGGATCATCAATCAGCGAACGAAGCTCGTCACTCTGCAACCAAACGCAAAATTTGGTCTGATCTGCCTCCGTCATCGGACTCAAGGCAGTAAGGGCGCCTTTCATGATAGTCTCACGATTCATGCCTCTATCTTACAGGGGAATTGGACTCCTGATATGCTCCTTTCATGCCAGTCCCCTTCCTCGACCTTAAGGCTCAGTACCATTCCATCAAAAAAGACATCGATCCCGCCATTCAAGAGGTCATTGAGAGTTGTGCATTTGCACTCGGCCCTGCAGTAGAAAAATTTGAGAAGGCGTTCGCCGAATACTGCGGATCACGACATTGCATTGCTGTCGGTAACGGCACGTCAGCGATCGAACTTATCTTGATGGCGCACGGCATTGGCCGAGGCGATGAAGTGATTACTGTTACGAATTCATTCTTCGCCTCCGCGGAAGCAATCTCCCTCATCGGTGCGACACCCGTACTCGTGGATTGCAATGAAAGCGATGCATTGATCGATACATCGAAAATCGAAGCGGCCATCACAAAGAATACGAAAGCTATTCTGCCGGTACACCTCTATGGCCAGTGCGCAGATATGGATGCTGTGAAGGCGATCGCAAAAAAACATGGCTTACTCGTCGTGGAAGATGCATGCCAAGCGCACGGTAGCGGCTACAAAGGAAAGCGTGCAGGTTCACTCGGAGATGCAGCGGCTTTCAGCTTCTATCCTGGTAAAAATCTCGGCGCGTACGGCGAAGGCGGAGGCATTACGACAGATGATGATGTGATTGCGAAGAAAATCCGGATGCTTAGGGATCATGGTATGGCTGAAAAATATAAGCACGCAGTCGTGGGCAGAAACGAACGCCTCGACGGTATTCAAGGAGCTGTACTCGGCGTGAAACAAACGCACCTAGAGAACTGGAACACAGCACGCAGAAAACATGCACTTCTGTACCGCGAACTTCTGGGTAACAATCCAAAAGTCACACTCTTCACTGCACACGATGACCGCGTCAGTAACTATCACCTATTCGTTGTGCGCGTGCAAAACCGTGATGCTGTACAAGCAAAGCTCAAGGACAAAGGCATCCAGACTGGCATTCATTATCCGATCCCAATCCACATGCAAGAAGCCTACGCAGGAGTGTGGCAGAAAGGTGCTTTCCCAATCGCAGAAAAAATTGCACCTGAGCTCCTATCGCTACCTATGTTCGCAGAACTGACAGAGGCCCAGGTTCGCGAAGTCTGCTCAGAGCTTCTCAGTATCGCTTAAAATGCCTTTGCAGAAGGGTTAGAACGTGAATTATTGACAAATAAGGATTTAATAGTAAAGTAACAATAGTTACCGTCGTGCCGACTGTGTTGGCACGTCCATAACGTGCTCATTCACAGTTCGGCTGTCACATTTCTTACTTTACGGAGAGCCGGCTCCAAGCCGGCAGTATCATGAAACGGACTCTACAGTTCGAAGCGCTGCAAAAGCGCACCGTGTTTTCTGGCGATCTCCCCTACGCAACTGGCGTCATTTCACTCGATGTAAATGGCGACGATTGGGTAACACCCATCGACGCACTCATGATCATCAATGAATTGAATCGCAATGGATCAGGTGTTTTCAACCCTTTCCGCCCAGGTGAACACGTTGGTTGGTGGGACGCCAATGGAGATGGTCGAGTTTCACCGATAGACGCACTTGTTGTAATCAATCACTTGAATCAATACGGCGCAGGTCCTGCTCCGCATGTGATTAATCACAACTTCGCACCTATCGGCCAAGACATGGACATCGTATTGCCATCTGGCACTACGAATGTCGTTTTCCGACCATCGATTATCGATCCTGAAAATGCTGATCTTGCATTCGCAATTGCTGCACAACCAATACACGGTGCAGTGACCGCAATTGGGAATGGCTTGTACTCGTATCAAGCCGACCAAAATTTCAGCGGCGGCGATCTCCTTGAGATCCTCGCAACTGATATTGCGGGTCTGACTGGACGAAGTACTGTCCGGATTACCGTGAGTAACGGCACT
>JBGAVO010000044.1:0-3546 GCA_044228075.1 Candidatus Peribacteraceae bacterium | reverse complement strand
TTTCACGAACTGGTCACGCGCCGCTTTCGTGCAACTCCCAAATTTTTTGCGCATGAAATCTAGCGAAGACGTCGGCTCAGCAGTAACAACAGGCAACGAAATGGCGATTGGAGTTTTATTTTTGGCGAGAAAAATAAAAGCAACGACAGCAAGAACGGCAACAACAAGAACGGCTGTTAGTAGAAAACTGAATTTCGACCTACTTTTCTTTGGCTTTGTGAGGCGATACTGACTCATGAGAGTACGGGCTCCTCTTGCGATCAAGAACGATGGAGGGTAAACGGAAGTTTTAGAGACTTAACTTGACATGCTACCACAAGGCTAGCATACTGAAAGACGTTAAGATACTGACATTTGACGTATGCGAAATATACTGAATCGCGCTAGAATAGTACGTAGAGCGCTACGCACCTCAAATCATCCACACGTAATGCCTCTAAGAAACTCGCGAGTATCAAACAATCATACTTTCAGTATTGACACCGGTAATTAACTGTGCTATCCTGATCTCATAGTCCGAAAAGTGAATCGAGGAGTCAATCATGCCAGTACAAGGCGTTATGCCAGCAAAAAATGTCCTACTGCAAGTCAAAGTCAGACCAGAGGACAAGCAGATGATCGAAGACGTCGCAGATCTGTACGATCTGGATGTCAGGCGATTTGTGGTTCTTGCAGCGCAGTATATTCTCCAGGAAAAACCTACGTTGGAGATATCCCCGGCGGGAAAAGATTTCGCCCCGGCGCTGTAGGCTGTGTAAAAGATGGTCGGGGCTAAAAAAAAGAAAAGCCCACTGCGTCAACAGTGAGCCTTCCTTTAGCCTCGAATCCGCATTCGAAGCAATCATGTCTGCACCTTTACAACCGAATAGCCATAAAGGCGTGGTGCCCCCAGTCCGACTCGAACGGACACGTCCTAAGCGGACACGACCGTAATTGTCTTTTAGATTCCGTGAACGTCAAAAATTGCCGGGACTCGGACATTACGGAATGCGGTGCCTATTTTTTGCGCACCTTTCTGTCTGCCAGCATCGACAACGGAGAATGAGCGTGCTCCATGATGTCGGTCGCATCAAGCATTGTGTATTCCGTTGTCTGGCTAAAATTCTTGTGCCCCAGATTGCGGCGCAGAAAGTCAGCCGACTGTACACCCTCGGCGCTCTTCATCCAGTAGTGCGAATAGTTCCGCCGAAGCTGGTGACAGGCGTCGATTGTATCCTCTAGCCCAGCCAGTGTAACCATCTCTTTGACCGTGTTGTAGACGCCCTTGTATCCCAGTGGGCGATCTCGAAAACGAGCGTTACGCAGCAATGGTCCAGAGGAATCCCCAAGATTATCCAGGTAGGTAATTAGACACGCACCGACCTGAGTATCAAAGGCGACTTGGCGCAGCCCGGATGGATTTGCTTTTGTTTTCTTGCCGACGACGGTCAAGATACCGGCGTCACCAGCATAGAAAACGATGTTCTCAATCAGTAACCCGCTCAAATCCTTCTCATCAACAGCGTCTTCGTCCGAGACATCATCGTTTGCGATAGATTCCTTTCTTCTCAGCCCGGCACCCAGCAGCAGCGCAAGAATCGCCAGAGAGCGTTCTGGCCAGCCTGTGCGCTGGGCGGCATCGATCAGGAGTTGCAATTGTTCCGGTGTCGCAGCCTTGCGCACTGGCGGCGAGCCTTCAGCCATGTACACCCATTTGGACAGATTGACAGAGATAATCTCCTGCTCATAAGCCCATTTGAACATCTCCCGCACGCGGCGAATCGCATCATAGCGAGTGTTGTAGGCAAGCTTTTCTTTGCGCCAGGTACGATAGGTTACGCGCAACCAAGCTTCAAACTCCTCAAATAGCGACTCGCTGATCAGCCAGTCGTGTTTCTCTCCTACATCTTTCCACCACGCCTGAAAATAATGAATTTTTTGCGAATAGCCGCGGACCGTGTTGTCGCTCACATGGCGAGCGCGGTCTTTTAGCCAGGCATCAATCAACCACTGGTAGTCGAATAGATTGAATGATGGTTTATCAGGGTTTCGATTGATCTTTCCTATTGTAGACATATGTGTGCTCCTACGGGTATTGAATCAGTGCCGGTGGCGATTCGCAAGAAAAAAACAAATATAGGTCAAAAACTGGTAAAAACCCCAACGAAACCAAACGGTTTCGGAAGGACGACAATGAAAAACGTAAAGTTTGCAGGATACCAACATCGCTACTGGCTGCAACAGCAGAAGGATGCAGTGCAGGAGCAAGAGCGAATGGTCAAGCAATTAATTCGAGAATTCGAACTACTTCTCGCGGCGAACAGCACCTTGCAGGTCGGCAAGGCATTAACGATTGTTGCCAACCTGCAAGCGGGCATGGCAAAGCAATCGCAAATTGTCGAAGAAATGAAACGACAGATCTGCGAGCCAAACAGCACGGAAAGTGAAGGGTTAATCGTCTCAATACTCGAGAAACTCCGGATTTTGGAAGAGATTGTAATGAAGTCCCCGTAGATAACAACGTGGAAGCAGCTCGGGGGCTATTTGCTCATGAAGAGTAAGTTAATTGTAGTCAATCATCACCCACTTGTAATCGGTCAAATGATTGACTGAAATGCTGTTTATTTGAAATATACAGTAAGGAGAAATTATATGCTGTACCAAGTGCTTGGAACACAGTGGTGGACTGGCAGCAGTGAGACTGAAGTAGCCGCCAAAGTGGCTGCCGGAATCGGCGTGGACGCGCAGGATGTTCTACCTACAGTGCGCCCCGTCGCGCCCCAAGAACTTGAACGGTGCTCATTTGACTTAGATGGTGAACTTATTACTTTCGCGGAAGCACTTCCACTCATCGACACACCCGCACCGTGCCTATTCGCTCTGAAGATTGTGGACTAAGAGATTAGAAGGTGATGATGATGAAAAGAATGGTAGACGCCTCTTTGTGGGCGAATGAGAAGTTTGGAGAACTGCCGATGGTAGCAAGACTGCTACTGATCGGGATGATCACGATAGCCGATGACCAAGGACGGTTGAAGGCGAACCCAGCATGGTTGAGAGCCCAGATTTTCCCCTACGACGATCTGGGTAGTGATGACATTGGCAACTCTCTCTGCCTGATCGCCGACAACGAAACCATAAAGCTGTACGAGGTAGAAGGCAAGCGGTATGCCCAACTTTTAAACTGGTGGGAATACCAGAGCCTACAGTACGCACAGCCATCACGGTATCCGCGCCCAGAGGGCTGGCAAGACAGAATCCGCTACAACTACAGCCGTGGAGTAATCCTATGCAATAACTGGACCCTTGCGGATGGCAGTCGAGGGAAGGACACTTGCGACGAAAACGGCACTCCTATCAGTGCCGAAAGTGTCAAAAACAAGCAAAATCCACCTGGTAATCCACCTGGAATTCCAGGTGAAGGTACAAATAAAGATAAAGAAGAAGATAAAGAAAAGAGAATAGTGGTGGATGAGATTAAATCAATTAAAAGAGAATACTTTTTAGACGTGCTACCCATCACACTTACCCAACCACAAATTGAGGCATGGACAGAGTGGGTAGATT
>JBGAVO010000043.1:0-3680 GCA_044228075.1 Candidatus Peribacteraceae bacterium | reverse complement strand
CATCGTGGGGAAGATGTCTACGCTGCAGATGGTGGTCATTGGAATGAGCGGGGGCATCAATTGGCAGCAGAGGCGCTCGCCAGTCATTTTCGCGCTGAAATGAGAACTGGGGCCCGCCCTTGATGAATGTCGAGTATAGTGAGTCGAGAATAGGGAGGGAGTAAGTACATCATGAAGCGAATGCTTGTTACCGGGTCTTCTGGTCTCATCGGTTCTGAGGTGTGCGCGTACTTCCATGGTCAAGGATGGTCAATTCATGGAGTTGACAACAACACTCGGGCCACGTTTTTTGGACCACAAGGCGACACGCGTTGGAATCAACGCAGGCTGCAGGCTGATCTGAAACAGTTCCGCCACCATGAACTCGACATCCGAGACCGCAAGGGTGCATTGGCGCTCATTCAAGAGCTCAAGCCTGATGTGATTGTGCATACGGCAGCACAGCCCTCGCATGATCTCGCGGCCAAGATTCCGTTCGATGATTTCGATACCAATGCGGTGGGTACGCTGAACCTCCTTGAAGCGACCAGGTTGCACACGCCAGGAGCAGTGTTTGTCCATATGTCTACGAATAAAGTGTATGGCGATGCCCCGAATGAGTTGCCCCTCGTGGAGCAGGATAAACGTTGGGATTATGCGTCTCCCAATGATTTTGATGGAATCACGGAGCACATGCGTATCGATCAGTCAAAGCATTCGCTTTTCGGTGCCTCGAAAGTGGCCGCGGATGTCATGGTGCAGGAATATGGGCGTTATTTCGGCATGAAGACCTGTTGTTTGCGTGGAGGTTGCCTCACCGGACCCAATCATTCAGGCGTGGAGTTGCATGGATTTTTGAGTTATCTCGTCAAATGCAATTTGGAAGGTAAGAAGTACAGCATCTTCGGCTATAAAGGAAAACAGGTTCGGGACAATATTCATTCCCTGGATGTCGCACGATTCATTCACGCGTTCATCGAGAACCCACGAAGCGGTGAGGTGTACAACCTCGGAGGGGGGCGTGGAAACAGTTGCTCCATTTATGAGGCATTCGAGATGATCGAAGCTATTTCTGGTAAGAAGATGCTGTATGAATATGTCGACAAGAATCGCGAAGGTGATCATATTTGCTATATCAGTAATCTGAAGAAAATGACGACGCAGTATCCCGGCTGGGGGATTACGAAAACGTTGAAGCACATCTTCGAGGAAATTCACCAGTCCTGGATGAAACGGGCTGCTGCGATGAATGGGCCGATCTGAAAAATCTGTGCTAACTCAGACTTGGAAGAAATACATACGCCATGAAGGTCCTGGTAATTTCAGCAGCCTATCCTCCGATGCATGCAGGGGAGGCTACCAATACCTACCACTTGTGTCGGCAATTGACTGAGCGGGGTATTGACGTACATGTGCTCACGTCGGTTGGCAATGTTGGTACCGACGATCCTCAGATTCGCGTGTATCCTATCATGCAGACATGGGGCTGGCTTGAGTTGCTAAGGGTTCGGTCTTTTCTCAAAAACTGTTCGCCGGATGCTGTGTTTCTCATGTATATCGGACTCATGTACAAATTTCATCCAATGGTGACTTTCCTGCCCACGCTTTCCAAGGGGTTGTTTCGAAACGTTCCGTTTGTAACCCGGTATGAGAGCGCGTTTGTGGGGGCTGATCCGTCGAAGACAGGCATTGTTTCGCGTTTGTTCAGGAAGCTGATGGTTCAATGGGCTGGCGGGAAGGATGTGGCGTATAGCTCGGGGACACTGTTGCGGGATAGTGATGTTGTCATCGCATTGTGCGAACGTCACCGTGCTATGTTGCACGAAGAATGGCCTCCCGTCAGCCCAAAGGTGGCGTTAATCCCTCCACCTCCGAACTTGTTCATCGCGTCGAATGCGGGGGGCACGGCACGCGAACGCGGACGGAAACGGTTAGGCATCACGTCATCCGAATTTGTTGTCACGTTTTTCGGATATCTCTATCCGATTAAAGGCATTGAAACACTGTTACGGGCTTTTGCGGCTGTATCCGCGCAACGACCCGAAGCCCGTCTCCTGTTCATTGGAGGGAAGGTTGGCTTGGAGGTTGAAGGTGGTGCCTCCTATTTTGATGAGATGCAGGCGCTTGCGAAGGAGTTGCACATAGACGGAGTCACAACATGGACAGGCGCATTTAAGTCTGAGGAGGAGGAAGCATCGCTGTTTCTTCATGCGTCAGACGTATGTGTGCTACCTTTTCTTGAAGGCGTTCAGCTAAACAACAGCTCCTTCGCTTCGATGGTTGCGCACGGGCTTCCCATCATCGTGACGCGCGGGCCTTTAATGGACAAGGCATTTGTCCATGGAGAAAATGTTCTGACCTGCGAACCCAAAGATCATCTGGCCGTGACGAGGCTCCTGCTGGAAGTGATGGACCGTGCTGATCTTCGTGAACGCCTTCGATCTGGTGCTGTCAAGCTTGCCGCCGAGTGGTTTTCCTGGGAGACTGCGACGGAGAAGACACTGGCCGCTTTGCGACCGCGGCTGTCGGGCAAGGTTGTATAGG
Source organism: Candidatus Peribacteraceae bacterium (assembly GCA_044228075.1). GTDB lineage: Bacteria > Patescibacteriota > Gracilibacteria > Peribacterales > Peribacteraceae > JAKQEM01. Next base: position 1,157 of record JBGAVO010000043.1, on the reverse strand, counting down.
TCGCTTTTCCTGGGTACATTCCCACATGCCCCGCGTATCCGTAGTAGTTCCGACTTATAACTGTGCCAAATTTCTTGGGCGGACTATCGACTCTGCGTTGAGACAGACCTACCGAGATTTCGAAATCATTGTCGTCGATGATGGATCGACGGATGGCACCCAGGCGTTGATAGCGGCCTACGAGGAATCGGTACGGTACGTCTATCAAACCAATCAGGGGGCTTCGGCGGCACGGAATGCAGCCCTGTCGAGAGCGAGCGGAGAACTTATCGCTTACCTGGACGCCGATGATCTTTGGCGCCCCGACAAGTTGTCTCGACAGGTCGAATTTCTTGATGCGCATTCCACCTGCGGATTTGTCCATACAGAGGTGTCGGTAATCGATGAACAGGACACAGTCCTGCACGCCTGCTTCAATCAGGACACCAAGAGACCTATTCCCCAGGGGCAGTGTGTCAGGGATCTGTTGCTGCGGTCTCATATCCAGACGTTGACGGTGGTGGAGCGTCGCACCGCATTTGACGATGCAGGAAAATTTGATCCGCGCCTGCCGGTTGCTCAGGATTATTTGCATTGGATTGGTGTGGGTCTGCAGGGGTATGGAGTTGGATATCTGCCTGAACCGCTGGGCCAATATCGCTGGAGGGCGGGGAGTCTCATGTCCAGCCAGCGTCGGCTTCTGGGAGATTTTGTGAAGATATACGAAATTCTCTCAACGGAGTATGGTCTTGAACGGTCGCAGGGGCCTGAGATCATGCAACTGGTGAAGGCGCAGCTGTACACAACTCAGCGGCAACTGGCGTATCTCGAGCGACGGGAATGTTCGGGTGCAGCAGCGCGGCAAAGGCTTGGTGCCTTAATCCGACAGTGGCCGCTAAATCTGGAGCTGTATGTGGACTTCGCCAAGACCTATGTCAGCCGGCAAGTGTCCTGACGGCAACGAACCCGCTAGTTTAATAGCGAAAGCAGGCAGACGGTTTGTAGGAGTAGGTGCAATTCAACTATGAACATTATGCTCGTCACTCCCTGGAGACCTTCCCTCACCGGGGGGATCAGTACCGTTGTTGCGCGGTTGACTGGGGAATTTCAGAAGAAAGGTCACAATATCACCATTTTTGTTGCCGACCGCGAGAATCGGCTTCGTCAAATTGAAGCAC
>JBGAVO010000042.1:0-3734 GCA_044228075.1 Candidatus Peribacteraceae bacterium | reverse complement strand
GATATAGCATCAACCAGAACGTATCGACCAAATCATGCTTGATCAACGTCTGAAGGAGCTGACCACTTCCCCAAACGTGCAAATCCGGTCCTGGCTGTCCCTTGATCTTGGCGACTTTTTCTGCAATATCTCCGTTCAAAAACACGGACGGCTGCCATTCGCTGGACGTCATGGTATTCGAGGCGACGTACTTGGTCGCCGTGTTGACACCCGGCCATATATCTGTGTGATTAGGCCAGTACGGCGCCCAAATGTCAAAGGTTTTGCGCCCTAACAACAGGTCGAACGGCGAGTTCATCTGCTTTCTCAGAGCCGTTCCAACAATCTTGTCGGCATAGGGACCTGCCCACCCGCCATACGCGAAGCTCTCGCTGGGATCTTCTTCTGGTCCGCTTGGGGCTTGTATGACACCATCCAGGGAGATATGTTCAAGCACAATAATTTTTCTCATGGGTATTCTCCTCCAATAAATATTAGAACATGTTTTCTAGTTTGTCAAGACGAGAAACGTACTTTACTCAAATACAGTCCAGCGAAAGCCTGGACTGTAACTAGGGTTTGTTCAACTCAACGTTGTATGATGTAATCTCAACAAGTCGTCCGTCCGAAAATTGAAAGTTGAGGTGCAAGAACGAACTCGCTCCCAACCATTCCATTAGGGCGCAAACCGTTTCCAATGACCTTCGGAGACAACTTCGACTGCGCCATCGATCACTTTGATGGCGGTTTCGTCGTCAATCGCATAGGTCGGCACGGGTACCTTGGCTGCCATTCTTTCGACCTTGGCAGTGGAACTTTCCGGGTGGTTCTCGTGATCCAGGTGCGGAAGCAACGCAAAGTCAACCAGTCCCAGCCCCTTTTCGATGACGAAGGGCGTATGCGGGTCGTCGTACGTCTCTCCGAAAATAGGAGCCGTCACCATACTGCCGGCGCTCACCCCCACATAGACCGTCTCGCGCAGCGACGGCAGAAGGTCTGCCAGTCCAGATTCCCGCATCCAGCGGCACAGATACAGGACATCGCCGCCAAACACTAGCAGGGCATCAGTCTCCTCGACAGGAGCGACCCAATTCTCTCTCTTGATACTGGGTAGCGCGGTGAGCTCTAGTATGCCCAACGACTTCCAACCCAATTCGGCAAGGGGACTGGTGGTTGATCCGCTGATGAACCGGTATGCCATGGAAGGCCCAACGGAGAAGGGATAGATCGCAGTGGGAATGCAGAGGGCGCTGGACTCGGCAATCGGTTTGCCCAGCAAGCCGACCAGTGCATCGTGAATGCTCGTGTTCTTGATGCCTGCCGAGGTAAGAAGATATTTCATGATGCCTCTCCTAGCTGACTTATTGGGAGCCGAAAGGCTCCTCCAGTCTCTCTGATTATGATCCGATGATGCAGCGTGCCGCGCAAAGAATTAAGTAAGGGTTGATGGCAACGATATAACAGATTATAGACGGCCGCCGTATAATACGCTTATTGGGGTATTATACGGCGAAAGATTAATGCCAATATGCCAAAATTGCTCATCAGCTATGTCGATTTTGCCGTCCCTTGTTCGACGTATTCATAGAGCAGTAAATTTTAGAAGGAGAAAATTATGTCATTTCAAGCGTATTTAGATAATGTGGAAGAAAAAACCGGCAAGACCCCCAATGATTTTATTGCCGAAGCGAAAAAGAAGAACCTCACCGAATTCAAAGACATCATTGCCTGGCTAAAAAAGGATTATGAATTGGGCACAGGCCATGCGCGTGCCATCGCCCATGTGATACGTAACGGTGCGGAGTTTGAAGTGCGGCAGACCACTGGTCCACACCGCGATGCTTCGGGTACGCTAAAGCTCGACGGCAAAAAGGCAAAAACCGTAAAAGCCAAAAAGAAATAATGAGAACTTGTCTCAAAAACACTATGTCACGCTGAGGGAGTGTTCGTTGCGACCGACACCGCCCTGGTTGGTCGGTGCCGGGGAGAGTCTCGGGCTTCAACGGTAGAGATCCTTCGCTCAGGATGACATTTTGAGATGACTTGGAAAATCATGTCGATTCTGTCATTCCTTGTTTGACGTATTCATAGAACGCAAAATTCAACTTTATAGGAGAAACCAAAGCGGGCGGAAGCAGTTGGCGGGGCGTTGGGACCGTATCGTCTGCAATCGGCTATCGCAGCATGTCATGCCCAGGCGCGGAATCCAGAAGATACCAATGGGAACGTATCGCCGCATTGTATGATGCGCTCGTGCATGTCTCGCTATCGCCCATCGTCGATTTGAATCGGGCCGTGGCAGTTGGCATGGCATTTGGTCCCGAAGCCGGCCTCGAGATCGTGGACACACTCACATCCGAACCAGCGCTCAAGTCTTATCATCTGCTCCCAAGCGTGCGCGGCGACTTGCTTGCAAAGCTTGGTCGTTTCTTTCAATGAAGCTGGTGAAGAATTCAAGCGTGCGGTTTTACTCACACGCAATGTGCGTGAACGCGAACTCCTTCTCGAACGCGCAGTCATAATGATGAAAGGCAAAACAGAATAATCCGTTGGAATCATTAGGGGGGATAGATGAACTGTAAAATCCCTTAATTTTCCTCTTGACAAAATAGAATATGTGTTCTAAAATTTTGTTATATTGAGTAACCAAATGGTTACATAAGGAAAGCCATGAGACGAGACGTTTTTCAAGCAATCGCGGATCCAAATCGCAGGGCAATGCTGGCTCTGCTCGCAAAGCAACGAATGACTCTGAACGGCGTTGCCGAGAATTTTCGCATCAGCCGCCCGGCGGTTTCAAAGCACATCCGCATTTTGAAAGAGTGTGGCTTGGTGATCGTCATTCCACAGGGACGTGAGCGCTATGTGGAGGCACGCTTTGATAAATTGGATGAAGTGACTGATTGGGTCGAGCAGTACCGCCAGATTTGGGAAGCCAGGTTTAACCGCTTGGATGATTTATTGGAACAAATGAAAAAGGAGAAATGACATGTCCGCTACCGCGAAAAATAAAACGATTGTGACCGCCGAACCCGGCAAACAGGAACTGTTCATCACCCGCGAATTCGATGCGCCGCGTGAGTTGGTGTTCAAGGCGCATATTGATCCGAAATTATATGTGCAGTGGCTGGGACCGCATGGCTATGAAATGATCCTTGAAACGTTCGAGCCGGTAAATGGCGGCAAGTATCGTTACGTTCACAAGGATAAAGAGGGGAATGAATATGGCTTCCATGGTACCTTTCACGAAATGTCGCTGGAGAGTATGGTGCAAACCTTTGAGTTTGAAGGCTATCCCGGGCACGTTTCTTTGGATTGCATGACTCTCGAAGAGTTGCCCGGCAACCGGACAAAAGCCACGATTCACTCCGTGTTTCAATCTGTCTCTGACCGAGATGGCATGGTCCAAAACGGAATGGAGACAGGCGTCCGTGAAGGGTATGAACGTCTCGATGATATTTTGGAAGCGATGTGAGGAGGAAAGTGCCATGACAAACAAATCTACGAATACTCGTACTGTTGTTGCAAATATTTCATTATCCCTGGATGGACGTACAACAGGTCCAGGTGGCGATTACGATATGAGCTGGATCGTTCCACATGCCGTCACTGACGGAACGCGAAATAATATGATCGCTGTTACAAGCCTGGCTACGACCGTGCTCTTGGGTAGAAAGAATTATCAAGGTTTCGGAAGCTACTGGCCCTCGGTTGCTGACAATGAGTCTGCTGACCCGCGTGATCGCGCATTCTCC
>JBGAVO010000041.1:0-3883 GCA_044228075.1 Candidatus Peribacteraceae bacterium | reverse complement strand
AGTAGGGTTGCAAGAGCAGTAATGTAATCCGGTGGTTGAGTAGCCCGAGGCGATAGCCGAGGGCGTATCGAAACCACCAGTAAATAACAAACTTTCAATTAACAAAGTGCTTTTCATTAATTGTTGGTTTCGATACGGCGGCAACGAACATGCCGCCTACTCAACCAACGGATAACTCAAAAAAGGAATCTATCATGACCACAGAAATTATCACCCCCATTGCAAAGTTCATCGCCGAGAAAATTCTCAAGCAGCCAAGTAAGGTCATTTCTGCGGATGAAGCCCTCATCTCCAGCGGACTGATCGACTCCTTCAGCCTGATGGACCTCGCTCTCTTCATTGAAGATACCTTCGGCGTTCGCGTGGAAGATACCGAATTGAATGCAGAGACGTTCGATAATCTCAATCAACTGGCTGCGCTCATTTCCTCTCGTAAGTAAATCATTAACCGCGAAGCGCGCTAAGGACGCAAAGAATTTAAAAGATATTTTTCTTCGCGTGCTTTGCGCGCTTAGCGGTAAAAAATAATGACCACACTCCCCAACCTCCTCCAACGCTCCTATCAAGAAGTCCCCGACAAGACCAGCATCATTCTGCAACACGCTGGTCAAGCGGATAAACCTCTCACTTATCGCGACCTGATCCATGGCGCGAATCGTTTTGCATTGACGTATGCCCGTGAAGGAAGCAAACCTGGCGAAGTGGTCATTCTGATCCAACAGCACGGCGAGGATTTGGTCTATGCCTTCTGGGGTGCGATTCTCCATGGTGCGATTCCTTCCATCATGCCATTCCTCACCGAGAAACTTGCGCCCGAAAAATACCGCTCCGACCTCGCTTCGCTCATTTCCATCACAAAACCAACTACCATCGTCACCTACCCTGAGTTCGAAGCGGAAGTCCGTAGCGCTTTAGTCGAAGGTGATTCAGTTAAGCATGTGATTCTCACAAGCACCATCGAAGCCGAGTCCGAACCGAATTTCGAAAAACTTCAAGGCTTCAAATCATCGCCAGAAGATATAGCCGTCCTGCAACATTCCTCCGGCACGACCGGTTTGCAAAAAGGTGTTGCGCTTTCGCATCGTGCTGTGCTCAATCAACTCAATGCTTACAGCCAAACTCTACGCATCGATCCCGCCAGCGACGTCATCGTTTCGTGGCTGCCGCTCTATCACGACATGGGCTTCATCGCCTGCTTCCTCATGCCCGTGTTGCTGCGCATTCCGCTCGTCAACATGTCGCCGTTCGATTGGGTGCGTGCGCCGTACAAGCTTCATCAAGCCGTCTCGCAATACAAAGGCACGCTCACATGGCTGCCCAATTTTGCCTACAACTTTTGCGCACACAAAATTCGTGAGCGCAACCTCGAAGGCGTGGACCTTTCTTCATGGCGCGCCATTATCAACTGTTCCGAGCCAGTACATGTCGAAAGCCACGATCTCTTCCATGAAAAATTTTCAGCGTATGGACTGAACAAGTCCGCGTTGCAAACGTGCTACGCCATGGCAGAGAACGTCTTCGCCGTGACTCAAAGTCCGCTGGATGGAACGCCAGCCGTGGATGAGATCGACCGCGAGAGCTTTATGACTCAACGCCTCGCGACTTCGCCCGTAGCTGACCAGCCCTCTATGAAGATGACCTCGTCCGGGCATCCGCTGCCGAATGTGAAAGTCCGTGTGGTGGATGCAGACTTCAACGACATATCAGATCGTACCGTCGGTGAGATCGCTGTCCAAAGCGATTGCATGCTGACGGAATACTTCAACCGTCCCGATGCAACTGAGTCTGCTATCAAGAATGGTTGGTATCTAACCGGTGATTATGGCTACATCGCTGATGGTGAGTTGTACGTTTCAGGAAGAAAGAAAGACCTCATCATCGTCGGCGGCAAGAACGTGTACCCGCAAGATTTGGAGTCTCTCGCCAGCGAAGTGCCCGGCGTCCACAAAGGACGGACCGTTGCATTTGGCATGTACGACGAAGAAGAAGGCACCGAGGAAGTCGTCATAATCGCCGAAGCCGACTCAACCGACCCGTCGGAGCAAGAAGCGATCGCAGATGCCATCCGCAAGCATGTGACCAAGAGTTCTGCCATCGCCCTGCGCCACGTCAAAGTCGTGGATGATAAATGGATCATCAAAACATCTAGCGGCAAGACGGCGCGTTCCGCCAATAAAGAAAAGTTTTTGAAAGAACTTGCAGTACACTAGAAATACACTGTACGTCTGAAAGGCATATCATGCAATTTACAAAAGAAGAACTTGCTGCATTACTAAGTGGCGAAAAACCACTGCAATTGGCAGGTCTGGACTTAAGTAAAGCCAGCCTGAGCGGAGCCGATCTAAGCAAAGCAAACCTAAGCGGTACAAACCTGAACAGAGCTTTTCTTGATAATGCCAAACTGCGTTACGCCGATCTGAGCAAAGTCAACCTGGAAGATGCAGATCTGAGTGGAGCGAATTTTCATAATGCAAATCTAACGGAAGCTGATCTAACCGGAGCAAACCTTCACGGAGCCGACTTAAGTGGGACGAACTTGTCTGGCGCTAACCTCGGTTACGCTAATTTAACAGAAGCGATATTAAGCGGTGCCAACTTAAAAGATGCAAAACAGAATACGCATACGCAATGGCCGCAAGGTTTTGACCCGCTAGCAGCAGGAGCGATATTCATCGAATAATTTCTGTAGGGGATGTGATACAAAAACTCAATCAAGTTACGAAGACGAGTTCCGTCTGAGTTATGACAGGTGCATTTTATAATGCGCCTGTCACTTTTTATGAAGCATACTTCATGATAGACTTGATCATTCTTACTTGCCACCTTCTTTACTTAATAAGGGGGAGATTTGTAGAAAACTCGGACTATGTAAGTGTTGCCATATTCGAGGCATTATGAAATTTTATAGAATTTGGGCTGACCTGCGTGTTACTCTGTTGTACGCTCTTTTTGGGGGGATTTGGATCCTGTTCTCAGACCGTGCTCTGGAAACTTTAACCAATGATACATCCACCCTGACAACACTTCAAACATACAAGGGTTGGTTCTACATAACTGCCAGTGCTTTGCTCTTATTTTTTCTCCTACGAAGTGAAACGGCTCGGCGTGGAGCTGCAGAGAACAGGCTACGTGAGAACGAGGAGAAGTACCGTTTGTTATTTGAAAACAGCATGGATGCCATCATGTTAACTGCACCAGATGGTTCCATTCTTTCTGCAAACCCTGCCGCGTGTCATTTGTTCGAACGCACTGAACAGGAGATTCGTCAACTAGGTCGGAACGGAATTGTAGACTTGACCGATCCACGTTTGCAAGCGGGAATCGAAGAACGAGACCTTACCGGCATGTTCCACGGTGAAATGACCTTCATCCGCAAAGACGGCTCGAAATTCGAGGGGGATGTTTCCTCGGTCATTTTCAAAGATGGGGCGGGCAATACTCTCACCAACATGATCATCCGTGATACTACCGAACGAAAAAAGGCGGAGTTTCAGATCCAAAACCAGCTGCGACGCTTGAGAAGCCTGCGCCTGATCGACCAATCCATCACATCTAGCATGGAAATAAAAGCCATACTCGAGGTTGTTCTTCAGCAGGTCGCCGATTTGCTGAAAGTAGATGCTGTTGCGATCCTTTTGCTGAATGAATCTACGCAAACCTTGGGCTATACCGTTGGGCAGGGCTTTCGAACAGATACTATCCGTCGATCGATAATCCACCTTGGTGAAGGGTTGGCGGGACAGATCGGTATTGAGCGAAAGAGTCTGTATGTTTCCGACTTGATCAATGCAGACGATAAATTCAAGCGTGCAGAACTGCTCAACGAAGAGCAGTTTGTGGCATATATTGGTGTCCCCTTGGCAGTAAAAGGTTCGCTTAAAGG
>JBGAVO010000040.1:0-4594 GCA_044228075.1 Candidatus Peribacteraceae bacterium | reverse complement strand
AAGATAAGTAGATTGGAGAACGAATGACTGTCCCAACAAATGATCATGATGTCGCTTCAGTAGTTCAAGCAGCTGTTGAAAAGCATGGCAAAGGCCCTGACGGTCTCATCCCGATCCTCAGCGAGATCAACCATGAGTTCGGATATATTCCCGGCGAGGCTTTCCAGGAAATACGAAAACAACTTCACGATCCCGCCAGGCAGATGTACATTGCCGAGAGTCAACTTTACACGCTGGCGAGTTTTTACGACATGCTCTCCACCAAGCCGCGGGGACGGCATGTGATCAAGTTTTGTGAGAACGCGCCTTGTCACGTTGTTGGAGGCAAGGCTGTTTGGGATGGTCTGAGAGAAAAACTCGGCCTAGCCAATGGGGAAACCACTCCTGACTTCAAGTGGACACTCGTCACCACCTCCTGCCTCGGACTGTGCAGTGTGGGGCCGGTGGTGTTGATCGATGATGACATGTATGGCAACGTCACGCCTGAACAGATCTCCGATATTCTGGAACGATACGAATAGGAGCCCATGATGATAAAGAAACGTGCAATGATTTTGGTCTCCAACGATTCTGAAAGCATCCGTCTGGGTGCAAATGAAATTATTCAACACTTGAATGAAGCACTGGTCACCTACGGCCTGCAGGATGAAGTGGATGTCACCACGGTCTCAGACACGGGACATTCCAACATTCTGCCGCTTGTGGTTGTGTATCCCGAAGCCACAGTGTACGGTCCCGTAAAGCCATCGGATGTGCGTTATTTGGTCGAGGAACATTTATACAAGGGCCGCATCGTCGACGACCTGCTCGCACCGCCGAAAATGTTGACAGGACAGATCGGCTGGCTTCGCGGCCACAAGGGATACAACCCTGCCGAACAGCGCATTGTATTGGAGCGCGCTGGCCGCATCGACCCGGATAACATCGAGGAATATATTGCTTCCAATGGCTATGAAGCTCTTGGAAAAGTATTAAGTGAATTAATTCCTGAGAATGTCATTGACATTGTTGAAAAATCAGGTCTACAGGGACGTGGCGGCGCAGGCTTCCCCGCCGGGCGCAAATGGAAGTTCGTCCGCGCTGCACAGGGCAGGAAAAAGTACATCGTCTGCAATGCAGATGAGAGTGAGCCCGGAACGTTCAAGGATCGCATCGTGCTTGAAGGCGACCCGCATCTCATCATCGAATCAATGGCGATTGCCGCATACGCGATCGGCGCGGACGAAGGTTACATCTATATTCGCGGTGAATATGGCCTCGCATATCGCCGCCTTGAAAAAGCCATCCTGCAGGCCAGGGAATTCGGCTTTCTCGGCGACAATATCTTCGGAACCGGTTTTAACTTCAACCTTCATATCCACGCCGGTGCTGGAGCATACGTCTGCGGTGAAGAAACAGCACTGCTTGAATCACTGGAAGGAAAGCGTGGCGAACCGCGCTCACGTCCTCCCTACCCGGTCACTAAGGGATTGTGGAATAAACCAACCTCGGTCAACAATGTCGAGACGCTTGCAAACATCCCGGCCATCATACGAAATGGCGCGGAGTGGTACAGGTCGATCGGTACACCTTCCAGCCCGGGCACAAAAGTTTACACGATCATGGGCAATGTCAATTTCAGCGGTGTGATCGAAGTGCCGATGGGAGTCACGTTGCGCGAAGTAATCAACATCTACGCCAAGGGAATGAAACCGGGCAGCACACTAAAACTCGCACAGACCGGCGGAAGCAGCGGCTCGATCATCCCGGCTGTTTTGCAAGACACTCCCATGGATTTCGAATCCTTCCGCAAGGCGGGTGTCTCTCTCGGTTCGGGTGCGTTATTGATCTGCGATCAGCACACCTGCATCGTGGATCTGGTTAAAGTTCTTTTGCAATTCTTCCGCTTCGAATCCTGCGGCAAATGCACGCCCTGCCGCATCGGCACGCAGCGCTCCTACGAGATCGTGGAACGCATTTCACAGGGACAAGGCAAACTGGAAGAACTGGACATCCTCCTTGATTTGGCTACTGAAATGGAACGCGCTTCCAACTGCGGCCTCGGCCAGACTGCCACAGTCCCGATCCGCGACATGCTCAAGCATTTCCGCACAGAAGTGGAAACGCACATCCGCTCCGGGAGTTGTCCGACAGGTGTATGTGAAATGACAAAAGAAGCTGAAAAAGTTTAGCACCGCATCACAGCGATCAATAAATCAAATTAGTTGAAGTTGAAATATACAGAGGTATGCATGGTGAAAATAACGATTAACGAAAAGCAGATCGAAGTCCCTGAAGGGACAACGGTTTTGCGAGCCGCGGAGATGGCTGGAATATACATCCCAAGACTCTGTGACCACAAGGAACTCACTCCCTACGGCGGCTGCCGCCTATGCATTGTGGAAGTGGAAGGCGCGCGTGTGCCGATGGCCTCCTGCACCCTGCCGGTGAACAACGGAATGGTAGTTCGCACCGAGACGGACGCGATCAATAAATCGCGCGAGTTTATTCTCTCCATGCTTTTCAGCGAACGCAACCATTTTTGCCCGTTCTGTCAGGTAAGCGGCGGCGATTGCGAATTACAGAACGCCGCCTATCATGAGAAAATGACGCACTGGCCCATTCAACCGGGCTGGAGCAATTTCACAGTCGATACATCACATCCATATTTTATTTTGGATAATAACCGCTGCATCCTGTGCCGGCGTTGCGTACGCGCCTGTGGCGAACTGGCAGGCAACTTCACTCTTTCAGTTGCAGAGCGCGGCGCCGCAAGCATTGTTGTCGCCGACACGGATGTCCCATTGGGCGAAAGCACATGCATCAAATGCGGTACCTGTGTTCAGGTCTGCCCGACTGGCGCATTGATAGATCGAGTCAGCGCCTATCAGGGTCATGATGAACAGCTTGAAGAGATCAAGTCGATCTGCGTTGGCTGCTCGGTCGGCTGTTCGACAAAAATTATGGTGCGCAACAATCACATTGTCCGCATCGAAGGTGACTGGGAGGGCGCGGTCAATCATGGGCTGCTTTGCGAACATGGACGCTATGACCCAGTCACAGAATCGCGCAAGCGCATCACCTCGCCGCAAATCCGCAGGAATGGCAAGCTCGAATCCGTTTCATGGGATGAAGCCCTGAGCACCGTGGCAAATAAATTAATGGCAGACAAGAACGGCATTGCGGCAATCGCATCCACGAGATTGTCAGCAGAAACTTTAACTGCCTTCAAAGAACTGTTCGCGGATAAATTCCAAAGCAGGCTCGTCACTAGTATTGAGGAAGGCGTGCCGACCGCCGCGGTCACAAAATTTGCAGAAAAGCATGAAGCCTTCGAAGGGAAACTCGATGTCCTGCGCAACGCCGATACCGTGTTTTGCATTGGCGCAAACATCCATCGCAGCCACATGGTTGCCGGCTTCCTTTTTAAACGCAATTTATCCAAAGGAACCAAGCTGATCAATATCGACCCTGAGTCGAGCGACCTGGACGATATGGCAAACATCGCGCTCAAGACTCAGCCCGGCTCTGACCTCGCACTCATCAGGGGATTGCAGGCGGTCATCGTCAGTGAAGGATTGGGACGCTCGCCTCTTGACTTACCCGATACAGGCCAGCTGATCGAACAAGCTGTCAGCGCCGCTGGTATCTCTCACGAAGAGCTCAACCAAACAGCGCAGTTGTTGGCGCGCTCCATTTCGCCGGTGATCCTGTTCGGGAAGGGCATCACCGCCCAACGCGACGAGACTCTTGTCGAGGAACTCTATCGCCTGGCAGTTCTGGTCGGCGCCGTGGATGGTGAACGTCACGGATTGATATCCGTCAAGGGCGAATCGAACAGTCTGGCCGCGACATTACTTGGCATGGACAAGGCCTTCGACTTGAACGGACAGCAAATTGTATTTGCCGCCGTTGGAGATGACTATGTTTCCAAGTCGCTGATCGAGCGGGTTTCGAAAGCGCCTTATCTGGTAGCCCAAACCTGTTACGAATCGAAACTTACCGAGCAGGCGGATGTTATCCTGCCTGTGACGATCTGGTCCGAACAGGAAGGTCACCACATCAATCTGGATGGACGGATTCAAACAACGCACAAGTCAATCAACGCTCCTGAGAATGTGCGTGAAAACATCGCCGTCTTGAATGAAATCGCGGCGCGCACAAACATGGTTCTGGAAGCCGACTGGCAAAAAGCCATTCTGGCGCGCAAATCCAGCGTGGCATTGAATTAAGAGGTATCACATGAATAAACCAAAAATTTCCACCGATTGGATGTGCGGCTGCGCAGGCTGTCACATGTCCCTGCTCGACATGGATGAACGAATTTTGAAGATCGTTGAACTGGCAAACCTGCGATCCACTCCCATCACTGATCTAAAAGAACCCGATGAAAGCGGTGTGGATGTTGGCGTGCTGGAAGGCGGAATTAATAACAGCGCCAACGAAGAGGTTGCGATCAAAATGCGCAAACGCGCCAAGATCCTCGTGGCACTCGGTGACTGTGCTGTTTTTGGCGGTGTGCCGGCCATGCGTAATTTCTGCGGTGTGGAAGCCGCGCTTCAACTCGCTTATGTGGATGCTGACAGCAACGAACCCGGCAGCCAAATCCCTAATG
>JBGAVO010000003.1:0-169625 GCA_044228075.1 Candidatus Peribacteraceae bacterium | reverse complement strand
ATCACCCGGACCACCCTCGCGGTCGAGGGCCCTGACCACCGACCACGCACCGCGCGTCGCCTCCGCCCATGCGCGCAGGAGCGCCAGCGTGAACCTGCGCGTCGTCTACGTACTCTCACCGGAGAATAAGCAGATCTATAAGTACGAGCGTCTGGCTGGTAAGTACAGCGTTCCTGTCGAGTACAACGTGAACGGTGATCTGACCGGAGCGATTGATATGACGATCGATGGATCGGTGTTCGTCATTAAGGACATGCCACAAGGAAAGAGCATCCTCAAACTCTTCCGCGGTGAGACACAGCCATTTGTGATTCGCGGAGGCCCAGATGATCTTCTCTCGAATGTGACGAAGATCTTCAAAGTTGTCGATCGCAATATCTACCTGCTCGATCCAGTTAGTCGCAGTGTGATTGTTGTGTCCGATGGTGGTGCAACGGGTGAAGCTGCGTACGTCCGCAAGTTTGTTCTAGAAGCTGCAGAAGATCAGGATGATACGTTGCAGGATCTGTACGTTGACGCCGATGAATCACAGCTCTTCGTGCTCGGCGAAAAGCGCATGTATGTGATTGATCTGTCAGCGACGAAGTAGGCTCATCGTAGTGTCATGGTGAGGAGGCCTAACAAGGCCGTCTCGAACCATGCATCCTTCGAGACGTCACGATGTTCCTCCTCAGGATGACAAAAAGTTAGCAGTTTCTTCGTATGCTGCTCTTATGAATGTGTGGATCGAATGCAGCTAATCGCTCAACGGGCACACCAAGATCTTCATCGCGAACACCGGGTGGTAATTTTTGATCGTATCCAAGGAGAATGAGATCGGGTTGGACTGATCGAATAGGCGCAAGAAAATCCGATGCATCACCAAGAATGGCATGCACTTCTGGGAACATCCGCATGATTGTTTCTGCTCGTTCAGTTTCCGTCTGCAGTGGTGCTCTCCCTTTAATCCGCAGCACATTCGCATCGCGCGCGACGACGGCCCAGACGCCGTTATCCGATGTCCGATGTCCGTTTTCCGATTTCCGCAACGCTTCGCGGAACACATATTCGTGTCCCGGATGAAGGTCGTCGAAGGTGCCGAAAAGCATGACGCGCATAGACATAGCGTACAGGAATCGGCATTCCTGATGAGGCAGTTTTGTGGTACAATGGGGAGAAATGTTCACAAACCCGACTCCATTGCATTCCGCCGAGGCAGGCATCCACAAGCATCCACTGCTGCGCCGGGTTACAAGTTCCATTGTTGGAGCTCTCCTCTCGTTGGCGGTGTATAGCATCTACGAAGATATTTCGATGGCGATTCGTGTGCATGCAATGGCAGCTGATGCTGTGCAGGAAACGACAATTGATGATTCTGCAGCTCGTATCAAAGCGTTTGCGGAGCAACTAAAACAGGAGCGTGCCGAGTAATTGGTAATGCGGGTACAATCAGTTGGTGCTGATGCCGACTGTCATCGCCGTGCCATTCTTCCTTGCACTTGGAGCGGTGTTCGGCAGCTTTGGGAATGTGCTGATTGATCGCCTGCCGTCGGGTCAGTCGATGACAGGCCGATCGCACTGTGTTGGCTGCGGAAAAACATTGAGAGCGTGGGAATTGATTCCAGTTATCAGTTGGATAGGGTTGCGTGGACATTGTGCGCGGTGCAACGCATCTATTCCTGTGCGCTTCACACTCGTCGAGCTTGCATCAGCAGTACTGTTTCTGGTGGCTGCGTACGTCGCATCGTTCAATATTCTCGTGGCGATCCCAGCGTGTTTAGCGCTCTGGGCCATGCTCTGCATTGCGCTTATCGATTACGATACGCAGACAATCCCTGACGTACTCTCGATTGTAATTGCGCTCTGTGGTGTGGCACTGCGCTTACAAGATCAAACACTCCCGCTCCTTGCTGTGCTCATTGGCGGTGGATTCTTTGGTATTCAGTGGCTGCTCAGTCAGGCGAAATGGGTTGGTAGTGGCGATGTGTTTTTGGGTGCGGCAATTGGTGTGCTTCTCGGAACATGGGATCTCACGCTACTCGCACTTTGGTTCGCCTATGTTTTAGGAATGCTGACGGTGATTGCCCTCTTCCCCTTCCGCCGTCTGAACATGAATACGCGGATGGCGTTCGGGCCATTCCTTGTTGCTGGCGGCGCGATCGCACTTCTTGTTGGAACCGATATCATCGCTCTTCTTTTTTGACATCGTGTCATAGTGAGCTGAGCCTGCCCCGAGCGAAGTCGAGGGGAACTATGAAAGAAGGGCCACACCGTAGTGCGACCCTTAGATTCGTCATGCGTTTGTTTAGTCCGGATTACCGGCCTCCGCCGGTGGCGATCCTCTATCATCCTGAGGGGAAAACAGGGAATCGCCACCGAAGAGAAAAACGCTGACAGGCCTATAGTACAGTATTTTTGACATCTGTCAATTAATCCCCTGTCTTTTTGCCCGTCTTCGCCCGTGGGGCTACGCCGAGGCAGGCATTTTGGTTATTTATGGCTATACTAGAGAAGATGAAGACGGTCGCATCCAACCGCCGGGCACGTTTTGACTACAAGATCACTGATACGGTGCTCGCCGGCATCATGTTGACCGGACAGGAAGCGAAGTCGTGCCGTTTGGGCCACGTCGATTTGGGTGGCGCCTACGTGTCGTTCCATGGCGGAAAGCCGGTCATCAAACATCTCAAAATTCAGCCGTATCGTTTTGCGTCGGGGCTCGATGGCTATGATCCTGGCCACGATCGTCCGCTGCTTTTGAACAAGAAAGAGATCGATATGCTTCAGTCCGCTGCGAACCAAAAGGGCACCACGATTGTGCCGATTGAAGTTCAAGCTGGTCGCACCATCAAAATCCTTCTAGGCCTGGCCGAAGGACGAAAGACGATCGATAAACGCCAGCTTATTAAAGAGCGGGATATCTCTAAAAAGATGCGGAAGGGAGAGGAGGTATAGTACACAACAGTTGACATCATGCTATTTTCTGCTTGAATACGCGGGCTCTGACTCAGTCAGACGTTTTTTGGCATCAACGGGCAGTTATTAAAACGATGCAGGCACTGTGCGCATGATTCGTGCGTAGACTGCCTGCATCATGTAGATGTTGGCGGTACGTACCATGGGCCTTAGCTAGGTCCAGACTTTTTACAGGAGATCGCTCGCATGACGTTCAAAGTTGGTGAAGCCCTTGCGGGGGAAGGAAACGAAGTCGCTCATATTGACCTGCTCATTGGCGACAAGTCCGGACCGGTCGGAACCGCATTCTGCAATGCGCTCGCCGATCAGAAGATGGGACATTCAAATCTGCTTGCCGTCCTCACGCCGAACCTCGGCGTCAAGCCAGCAACCGTCATGATTACCAAGGTCACCATCAAGGGTGCTCGGCAGGCGGTCCAGATGTTCGGGCCGGCCCAGGCCGCCGTTGCCCAGGCCGTCGCAGACTCCGTCGAAAAGGGGGTGATCCCAAAAAACAAGGCCGAGGAATATGTCATTGTCTGCGGTGTGTTCATTCACTGGGAAGCCGCTGACGACAAGAAGATTTTCCAGGCCAATTACGATGCCACGATGATGGCGATTGCCAACGCGATGAGCGGCAAGCCGACCGTCGACGAGATGCTCGCGAAGAAGGGCGGTGCCAAGCATCCCTTCTACGATCCCAACAAGCCCGCCGCACCGGCAGCTGAAGCCCCCACGGCATAATGCCAAACTGCCCCGATGCTCCATCCCGCTGCCCTGTCAGTCTTTGTACTGGCAGGGTGGTTTTTTAATACGTCTTTCTTCTATTTCTTCTCCATCCTCTATATCCTCTACATCCTACGTATGTCCCTTCTCCCCCCACAAATCACCAAGGCGATCGAGGAGTTTTCTAAGCTCCCCGGCATCGGACCAAAGTCTGCTGAGCGCTTGGTGTTTCACCTCTTGCGTAGTTCTAGAGCAAGTCCGGAAGGTTTGGGAAAAGCGCTGCTCGATTTAAAAAACGAACTGCAGTATTGCCGCGAATGTCAGATGGTGACGCTTGGAGATCAGTGCCAAATCTGCCGCGATCCGTCGCGCGATGCGACGACTATTCTGGTCGTGGAGGAACCGCTCGAAGTAATTGCATTCGAAAAGACATCGTACAAAGGCCGATACCATGTGCTTCATGGTGTGCTGTCCCCTATTGATGGCCTTGGACCGGAGCAACTGCGCATTCGTGAATTGGTTGATCGCTGCGCTGCCGGGGGCATCCGCGAGGTGATTGTTGCGACTGATCCCGATGTCGAAGGTGAAGCAACGGCGACCTACCTCCGCGAACAGCTGAAATACAGCGTTCCATCGGTTACCCGCTTGGCGCATGGCCTACCTATGGGCGCAGATATCGAATTTGCCGACCAGGTGACGCTGAGGGAGGCGCTGGCGGGGCGGAGAAGTCTGTAGATTTTGATATTATGACCTTTCTGCCATTTATCACCGGGCAAACCAAAGAGGATGCGATTGCATATTTGCGTGTGCATAAAAAAGAACTTTTAGAGCAATTTGCTGGGGATAAAATCTGCCCAAGAGTCGAGAATCCTTTTTCTATTTTTATGGCGGGCTCTCCAGGAGCTGGCAAAACGGAATACTCTAAAGCATGGATGCAGCAAACTAATGCTGTACTAGTCAGAATAGATACAGATGAAGTGAGAGAGTGGTTTCCAATGTACACAGGGAATAATTCAGCAGATATTCAACATGCAGCAGCGTTGGGCATGAGAAAATTATATGACTATGTTATTGATAAAAAGAAAAATGTTCTTGTAGATAGTACTTTCACGCCATTCGAAACAGTCGAAGAAAATATTAGGCGATCACTCGATAAAGGCAGATATGTTGAAGTGCATTATATTTTTCAGGATCCTAAACTTGCTTGGGAATTTACAAAAAAGCGAGAAATCGTTGAGGGTCGAGTCGTGCCAAAGGAGGTCTTTGTAGATGCCCTCTTTGAATCTCGCGAAAATGTAAAACGAATCAAATCTAAATTCGGTTCCAAAGTGTCAGTTACATTTGTTGTTAAGGACTATCAAAATGATGCTCTAATGAACCATTTCTACGGAATCAACGAGATTGACAAAAGGACAGAAATACCCTATTCTAGAGAAGAATTACTCAAGATTCTTGTTTGAGAATACACAACAATAACGGACAATAAACCTCCTTCCCATTCGCTCAATGACCATTAGAAACGCTGCAGATCTTCGGCAACTTTCCTCAAGAGAGCGAAAAAAGCTTACTCAAGCTGTTATTAAAGGTGCTAATAAATTGCAGCGGGAAGTTGTAAAGAAATACGATCGGATGAAAAAAGCTAGGAAGGCTTGATTAATTAGGTAATTAGATAAATTGCCTTAAAAAGCTTTTTTTGCTATACTAATGAGAAATCCTCATACAAACACCCCATGCCGACTAAGAAAGCGAAACCTGCACCGAAGGCTGAGAAAGCTGCCCCTGCTAAGAAGGCCGGTAAAAAAATTCTCGTGATTGAGGATGAAAAACCGCTCGCTCATGCGTTGGAATTGAAGATGCAACATGAGGGATACGAGACAACGGTGTGTAGTACCGGAGAGTCCGGCATGAAAGAAGCGATCACTGGAAAATATGATCTCATCCTTCTCGATCTCATTCTTCCAGGCGTTGATGGCTTCACGATTTTGCAGGAGATGCGAAACAAAAAAATCAAAACAGTGGTCATCATCCTTAGCAATCTTGGACAAGATGAAGATCGCGCAAAGGCGAAGGAGTTCGGTGCCAGAGATTATCTCGTCAAATCAAACGTCCCTCTTTCCGACATCGTCAAAGTAGTGAAGTCGGCTATCTAATTCCTTTTTCTTCGTATGGCACTGACCGACTCCGAATTAAAAAAACTGCTCTTGGAGCTGAACTATGCCTCGGAAGAGGACATCAAACGTGGGGAAGATCAGGCGAAGAAACATGGTACGTCACTCAAAGAGACGCTTAAGGAAATGGATATTATCAGTCAGGATCTGTACGAAAGTGCGATCGCTGAGTATTACCATTTGCCGTATTATGATCTTGGAAAAAATCCTCCTGCATCGGACATTGTTACAAAAATCCCAGAAGACATCGCGCGTAATTACAGCGCTCTTCTTCTCAATGATGAGAAAAACACGTTGACGGTTGCGACCAGCGACCCGACCAACAAGTTGCTCGAAGATGCCATCCGTAAAAACTACGGACAGGAAGTCGCGATTTTTCCAGAGAAGGAGGACAGTGAAAAAAAGCAGACGTCACGCAAGTCCGCAGCGCACTTCTCATTTAGCAAAGAGAAGAAAATTGCACGCACAGAATTCAAAGGAAAAATTAACTTCGTCTACGCTTCTAGAAAGGCAATTGAGGCGTTCTTCGTCCATTATCGCAAGCCGCTTGCGACACGCTTCCAGCAGATTATTGATGCGAATAAGAAAGTCGCTCCGGAAATTCTGGAAGAGATTTTTAACGACGCTATCGGACTCCGAGCATCGGACATCCACTTTGAGCCACAGGAAAAAACAGTCGTCGTTCGCTTCCGCGTGGACGGTGTGCTGCATGAGGCAGGACGCATTCCTCGTGAGTACTACGAAGGCGTGGTGAACCGTATGAAGATTGCCGCTAACCTGCATATCGACGAACACTTTGCGGCGCAGGACGGAGCCATTCGTTATGACACTGGTAACGGAAACATGGATATCCGTGTCTCTATTGTTCCAATTGTCGACGGTGAAAAAATCGTGCTACGTCTTTTGTCGGAATACGTTCGCACCCTGACATTGGCTGACCTTGGATTCTCCGAGAAGAATCGCCAAATTCTTGAAAAAGTATCACACAAACCATTCGGAATGATTCTTACAACTGGACCTACTGGTTCGGGTAAATCGACAACGCTCTACGCGTTGCTCAAGTTGCGCAATCACCCCGACGTGAACATTTCCACCATTGAAGATCCGGTCGAATATAAAGTGCCGGGCATCAACCATATTCAGGTCAATGCCGAGACCAACCTGACATTCGCTAACGGTCTTCGCGCTCTCATGCGTCAGGACCCGAACGTGATTCTTGTGGGTGAGATCCGTGACGGTGAGACTGCATCTATTGCGGTGAACGCCGCTCTGACAGGTCACCTTCTCTTCTCAACTCTGCACGCGAACGACGCGGTGACATCTGTTCCTCGTCTGCTTGAAATGGGCGTCGAGCCATTCCTTCTCGCATCAACACTCGAAGTGGTTATTGCACAGCGCCTCGTGCGCCGCATCTGCCCACATTGTCGTTACAGTTACACTATTTCTGCAGCAGAAGCCGCTAAGCTTTTCCCTCATGCTGAACGATTCTTCGGTAAGGGTAGTCAGCTTCTCTACAAAGGTAAGGGATGTGAGTCGTGCGGTGGTATTGGATTCTCCGGACGTATCGCTATTCACGAATTGTTGATTATGACGCCGGAGGTCGAAGATCTCATTGTGAAGCGTTCATCGAGCGCCGAGATTGAAGTGGTAGCTCGTAAGCAGGGAATGGAATCTCTGTTTGAAGATGGATTCGAAAAAATGAAAGCAGGTGTCACGACTATTGAAGAACTTCTCCGTGTTGCATCTCCTCCAGATTCCCCCGCTGTAAAGCCAAATGGCAAAAAGAATCACTCCAAATAAGGCTCCTTCTGCCCATCCGGGATCCACCAATCTCATGGAGGTTCTGGAAAAGGTCGCGCCATTTTTCTTTCGAAAAAGCTCCGAGAAAAAGAAGTCACGCGTGAAGAGTGACAACTTGAAGCAACTCGTGACTCGTGACTCGAAACTCAAGACTAAGAATGTTTCTGCAAAGAAAGTGAAGAGCACGAAAAAGAGGAGCGCAAAAAAGCAGCGCTCTACTCGCCTCCCTGCCGCAACACTCGAAGCACGAAAAGCAGTTGCCACTCCGCGCGTCACGACATCGGCTCAAGTGGATACACCAGCTGCATCGGCCGTCGCGAAAAAACCAAAAGGGCATTTTGTTCTGAAAGACGCAAAGCCAGAGACGGATGCAAAAGCAGTGACAGCAGAGCTGCTTGCTGATGCCAAAGATGACGCATTCCTCGGTAAAGTTGCACTAAAGCAAGTTGATGCAAAAGAGCTCAAAAAAGTAGGCGCATGGTCGCTCTTATCCGGCCGATTCTTCGGTAGCAAAACAGAGTCATCTACTGAAAAGAAGTCGGATACTTCTGCATTATCCGACAAAGAAATCGCTCAGGATTCATTCCTTCAACGCGTGCAAAAGAAAAATGCGAACGCAGTGGTTGGCACAGCAGTTGATCCGGATGTAATTGAAGCGGAGAGGCTAACCGGTAAAAAGACCGGTGAAATTCCCGATTCATTAGACGATCTTGCGCATGGTTCATCTAAAAAGGAGCTGACACAGGAGCGAACGAAGGGCCGCATTCTTTCTGCTGACGAACTGCGCAAAGAAACAAAAGAGGCAAAAGAAGCTGCGCTTCGCGTGGAAAAAGAAGTGAAGGAAATTAAGGAGGAGATGAAAATGCGCGAGCCTGCCGAGAAAACAAAAGAAGTCGTAAAACCAATCGATGCCATTAAAAGTGATGAAGAGCCAAAGCCTCTGCGAGTGAAGCAGCCTGCAAAACCAAAGAATGCGTTGCAGAAATTTGCAGCGAGCGTTGGGTATATCGGCTTGGGAAAAGAGCGCATGGCGTTCGTTCAGAACCTCGCGACAATGCTTAATGCGGGGCTCCCGCTCATTGATGCAATTCGCACAATTCAGGCTGAAACGAAGCCGAAGCCAATGAAGAAATTGCTCCAGCGCATTCTGGAAGCTGTCGATAACGGAAGTTCCTTATGGAGAGCAATGGAGGCCCAGAGTTTCTTTACACCTCATGCCATCGCACTCGTGCGCATTGGTGAAGAAGCAGGAAGTCTGTCCGAAAACATGGCCTATCTTGCGGCACAAGAAGAGAAAGATCATGAGCTGAAGTCCAAAGTAAAAATGGCGATGATCTATCCGACGATCGTGATGACCATCATGGTGGTGGTCGTGATTATTCTGGGTATGTTCGTGTTGCCAAACCTCATTGGTGTGCTGACGTCCCTCAACGTTCCGTTGCCACTTGTGACACGCATTGTGATTGCGGTGAGTAATGCCTTTACCGATTACGGTTCTGTTGCAATCCCGAGCATGCTGGGCGGTTTGTTTGTTCTCATGATTCTGAATAAATATACGAGTCTTAAAGTCGTCTTCCAGTGGTTTACCTTCCGCATTCCGGGAGTTGGAGCACTTGCTCGTCAGGCGACTATTGCACGTTTTGGTGTGATTCTTGGAGGTCTGATGAAAGCCGGTGTGCCTGTGACCGAAGCAATGCAGTCACTCGTTGAGGTGACGACCATTGTTGCGTATCGTAACTTGTATAGCCGCATGTTGGATCACATCACCATTGGTGATTCGTTCAGCAAGAGCTTCCAGGGAATTAAGGGAAGTGAAAAACTCATCCCACCTTCCGTGCAGCAGTTGGTTATTACCGGTGAAAAATCTGGTGCGCTCGCAGATATCATGTTGAAGGTTGCGGATATCTACGACAAGAAGGCGTCGGAAACCGCACAAAAGCTGCCAATTATTTTGGAGCCGATGCTGCTGCTTTTCATGGGAGGACTCGTTGGTACTATCGCATTCGCTATTCTTGTTCCGATTTATTCGATCGTCGGAAACGTCGGACGATAATGGAAAGCAAAAACCAAGATCCACACTCCAAGATCCACATATACAGATCAAGGCAGTTTTTTGGACCTTGTGATTTGCATCTTGGATCTTTCATCTATCAAGCAGATTTTGATGATGTTTGTTCTACACTCTCGTAGATGCATAAGGGTTTCACCATTATAGAATTGGCTCTCGTGATCGGCATTATGGCGGGTCTATCGGCTTTTATTGTCCCTACATATCGCGATTACCAGATTCGAACAGATCTCAATATTGCGGCGGAGCATGTCACTCAAGCACTTGGTCGGGCGCGAATTTTGGCTCAGGGCGGAGCTCGTTCGTCGGCGTGGGGATTCTCGGTTTCTCGCATGACGCTGTTTGCAGGAGAAAGTTATACGAATCGTGATCAGACAGGTGATGAGCGCTACGATTTCCCTGAAACAATTGAAACATCAGGTCTCGATGAGGTTAGTTTTGCGCCATCAACAGGCATACCAAGTGCCACTGGAACAATCATTCTTACATCTCTGCGTGGAGAGAGGCGAACGGTTAGTATCATTATTGATCGACAGGGAATCGCTATCGATCTAACCGACCGTCTTCGAATCTGCCACTGTCAGTCAAATCCACCGCACACATTACATATTCCAGAGTCTGCATGGCCGGCACATCGTCGACATGGAGACTATTTCGGACCATGTGTTACCCCGAATATCTGCAAATAGAATTGGGGAACGTCAAGACAAAGTGACTCGCTGCGCATACGTACGACACAAGGATGGATACAATACCCCTGACTTCCATCCCCCTTCTTCTTATGCGTCGCTCAGGCTTCGCGCTTCTAGAACTTGTACTCGTCATCGGTATCATCGGTGTTGTTGGAACGATGAGTGTGCCGTTGTATCGCGATTATCAGGTACGAAGCGATTTGAATCTTGCCACCGAACAGGTGACGCAGGGTATTGCTCGTGCACGTCTGCTCTCGCAGTCTGCACAGAATGACTCCGGTTGGGGTTTTTACATTCCCGCCGGTGTTCTATACAAAGGCGACAGTTATGTGAATCGTGATGCTGGTTACGACGAGGACTATCCGATGCCATCAACCATCATGGTGACGGGTTTGACGGAAGTTGCGTATAGCAAAATCGGAGGAGTTCCCAGTAGCACGGGTGCTATCAACCTGATTGCATTGAACCAGGAGCAGCGAACAATCTTCATCAAAGTGGAGCACGAATCGATTGCGATTGTGGAAGAGGAAGATCTCACGATTTGTCACTATCCCCCAGGAAACCCTGGAAACAGCAATACACTTGTTATCAACGAAGCATCATGGCCTGCACACCGCGATAACCACGGTGACACACTTGGTCCTTGCGCCGCTGCATCATCCACTGCAGTTTCATCAGCTGTCTCTTCTAGTATTCCTACATCTTCCGCACAGCCTTCAAGTGCAGCGGGAGGCGCAGGATCATCCGCAGCTGCTACCTGTCAGGATCGCTTCAGCGTTGCAGCTGATGGCACTATTACCACAACAGGACCCCTCAGCATTCGATTCGATTCCTTGGGCGCACAGTTCGGTTACGGTAATGGCGGTCCGAATGTTCCGGTAAAAGTTGCGTACCGCAAAAAGAACAGTGGTAGCTGGACGAACTTGTTCGGCGGCGATGCAATCAATGGAACTGGAGGTGATACGCAGACTGTTTCTGGATTCAAGAATAATGACAAAGTGATTCTGCGTTTCTGGGGAAAGTATAGCCAGAGCGGTTGGCTTTCCTACGATCGCCAAATTTTCAGCAACGATGGTAGCAAAGACATCATGGTGCTGCGTAACGGAGCTACTGCTCCAACGATTAGTGGATCCAACGGTCAAACGTCTATTTCAACTCTTCTGCAGTCTATTACCGTGAATGGCGTGATTAGTATTGGTACATACGACGCGGTGTTGATTGGTGATTTCAACCGTCAGGACTGTAACTCATGCAGCAACAACTATTGTTCCAACTGCACGGGTGTCGACTACCAGGATGGAGTCGTATTGGTGAAGTTCTTGACGCCTTCTTGTTAGCTTCTAGTGGATAGCTGTTAGCTTTTAGAAGAGAGATGCTAGAAGCTAGAACCTATAAGCTATAAGCTGATTATGATGCATCGTCTCAACACGCCACGTTCCGGCTTTCTTCTCCTCGAAGTAATGGTCGGTATGGGCGTGTTTGTGCTCTTCGTTGCAGCCGTTGGTCTTACACTTCTCTACGGACAAGAAGGAACGATCATGGCGGGAGACAGAGCACGTGCAACGTATCTGTCGGAACAAGCAATGGAAGCGGCTCGCGCTATCCGCGATCAGTCATTTGCGTCACTGACGGCCGGTCAACATGGATGGAGAATTAACGGAACGGTCTGGTCGTTCACGGGTTCTCAGGTGATATTTACCGGTTCGTACACAACAAGTATCACCGTCAGTACGATCGCATCTGATGCAGTTGGCCTGACGGCACGGACGGTATGGAAGCATGGATACAACAGATCCGGAACTATTCTCCTGACGAGTGAACTAACCGATTGGCGGTCTACACGGACTGTCGGCGACTGGTCCAGTCTGACAGTTGATGGAACATACACACCGGGTGGTACGCCTGGATTTACCGATCTCTCACTCTTCTCAGGTTCGTATGTGTTTGCAGCGACGACATCGAGCCCAGGTATTTATGTGATTAACACGACCACCACCACATCCCCTACCCGCATCAACAGTTCTTTTTCTCTTGGAGAGGGTGCGTACGACACTGTCATTCGTGGAAGTGTTCTCTTTGTTGCGACGACCGATCCTTCGCAGGAAATTCGCGCGTACCGTATTTCAAACCCGACGACTTTTTCCTCTGCTCAGCTACTTGCTTCATACAATGTCCCGGGCTCATCACGAATTCGCTCTCTCGCATTAAACGGTACGACGCTGTACGCAGGTGCAACGGTGAACGGTACCGCAGGACAGGATGAATTCTATGCTTTCCGCGTATCCTCGGGAGGCACAATCACATTGCTCGACTCGATTGATGATTCCGCCGATGTCACGGGGATCGCTGTTTCCGGGACGTCCGCCTACCTTTCTAGCACACTGGATACCGGCGAGTTACGCGTTGTTGATGTGGAGAGCGGAAGCAATCTTGCACTTCTTGGTGGTTATAACGTGTCCGACCGCACGCTCGATGGACTCGCAATTGCCGTCAGCGGCACGGCAGCCATTCTTGGTACAGAGAAAGGAACGAGCATTCAGGAGGTCGTCATGTTTCATCGCGAAAACGGTGGCATCCCCGTTCCCCCACCAGGCCCGTGGTATCACGAAGGAAGCGGTAGCATCGTGAGTATCGATACTGACCCGCGTAAATGCGTCGCATTCCTCGCATCTCAATCTGGTCGCAAGGCATTGCAGGTGATGAATATGCGCAATACATCCACACTGGCAGAGCTGGCGACCTACACATCAACCAGTGGATTTGGAAATGCAGTCCTCTACGACATGCGTCGCGATCGTGTCCTCTTCCTGACAGATCAATCGTTCATTATTTTCCGTCCTGGAACGACAACCGGAACTTGCCCATGACCACAACTTCGTCACGACCCGGCTATGTGTTTCTGGTGACTGTGCTTATGGTTGGCGTTATTGCGACGGCGACTGCGTCGTCACTTATGCTGCTTGGTTGGGCTGCGGAACAGAACGGATTCCTCGTCTCGCAATCTGCTCAAGCATATGAATATGCACGAACTTGCGCAGAACGTGCCATCAGTAAGCTTCGATATGATCCGAGCTATGCCGGCGAGCAGACATTCACATTTGCTCAAGGACGCTGCGAAATACGCTCGGTAGGTGGTACTGGCAACGAAGAGCGAACGGTTTGTGTGGCGGGATATAGCGGCGAAGGTGTGCGTCGTTTGCAGGTGCAGGCAGTGCAGTTGTATCCCACAGTGATGGTGAATGGCTGGAGCGAGATTGTCTCCTTCAGCTATTGCCCATGATTACCATGCGACGCCCCGGTGCAACACTGATTGAATTATTAATCTATCTCGGCGTTCTATCGATGATTGTTGCCGTGGCATTGCCCATGTTTTTTTCTGCAACAGAAAACAGATTGCTGCAGCAGACCATTTCGATTGTTGAACAGAATGGAACGCAGATGTTGCAAAATGCATCGCTGCACATTCGTAATGCTGAACGCATCGTCTCCCCTGCTGCTGGTCAAACAGGATCCGTCCTTGTTCTTCAGACGTCATCTGGTGCGACCGATCCAACCATTATCGGCGTGAGTAGCGGCACATTAGTGATTATCGAGCATGCAACAAAGCAGCCGGTAAGCAGCCCACAAGTGGCTATCCAGAATTTCGTCGTACGCAATACGTCGATCTCTGCCACGCGTCCGAGCGTGCGAATTACGTTCACACTGTCGCGCACTATTCGCCTGCAATTGCCGCACAGTTACGCGCGATCGTTTGATGCGACGGTGTCGCTGCTACCCGATGATGTCGCCTCTGGAAATCCGTGTGGTTGCGCGCCGCCAACGTGCGACGGCGGTGACACGTACACCTGGCGCGTGTGCGAAGAGACAACATGCTACGCAGCAACAACATCGATGGAGTGTCCGTGACGACTCAGTAGTCAGTCATGTTTCTTTTACGCGTCAAGCGAAAACGAAAACTATTTGAACGGTGATTGTTATAATAACCGCCGCAGTGAGGACTTCGTCCCACCGTTTCCTTTCATTTCTTCCCTACCCTCTTCATGTCATCTGCACAGTCACGACGGGGATTTACGCTCATCGAGCTTCTCCTCGTCATCGGTATCATCGCCATCTTGGCTTCCATTGTGATCGTTGCGATCAACCCTACCAAGCAGCTTGGTGACGCACGCAACGCACAGCGCCGCTCAGATGTGAACACAATCCTGAACGCCGTGTATCAGTACGCAATCGATAACAACGGTACGATCCCAGCTGGTATCACGACAACAGCTGATGAAATCTGTCAGACAGGTGGAACAACAGTTGGTTGTGTCTCCCTGGCTGTTCTTACAGGTTCTTACCTCGTGAGCATCCCTAACGATCCTCAGGCTACAGCAGACGATGCTGGTTACACGATCGTCCGCGACTCAAACAGCCGCATCACGGTTTCTGCTCCTCTTGCTGAGAACAGCGAGACGATCAGCGTTACGCGCTAATCGATTTTACTAGGAATTCAAATAACCCCGCACTTGTTGCGGGGTTATTTTGTAACAACATTGTTCGCCGAGCGATGATTGCTAAAATAGATTCATGCAGACGCGTCGTGGATTCATCCTTCGTCGGGCTCAGGATAGGCTTCATCCAATCCTACGCCCAGCGTTTACGCTGATCGAACTACTACTTGTTATCGGCATCATCGCCATTCTTTCAGGCATTGTGATTGGCGCTCTTAGTCCTGCACGTCAGCTTGGATCTAGCCGTGATGCCAAGCGCCGCTCAGATGTGAACACAATCCTGAACGCCGTGTATCAGTACAGTATTGATCATCAGGGGTTGCTCCTTCTACCATCCCATCAGGTACTTCCAGGCAGATCTGTCGCTTGAATGCTGGCGATTGTGATGAGGTTGATCTCGACGCACTCAGTGGAACATATTTGGTCGCCATTCCCATCGATCCCCAGGCGCCGGAGGCGGGTACGGGAACATCCTATTTCATTCGTCGTGATACGAACGGTCGTTTGACGGTGTCGGCGCCCGATGCAGAAGGAGATGATCCAATTACTATTACGAGATAGGAAGGAGGATTGGGGGCTAGGGAGGTCGCAACTAAGGGGTGAAAACAGGCTACATTTGGGGATTGGTCATCATTCTTGAAAGTGTCTAAATATGGCATTTTAGGCCATTTTTTGCTATAATAGAGAGATAGAACCATCACTCCGTTGACCCCAAAATCCACTCCCCAGCCGGCCGCAACCCGTACCTCGATCTTGTCGCGCATGCTCGCACAGGCGTTGATTTTGACAGCCTTCATCGTCGTTGTACTCACAACATTATCCTTCCTCGTATCGCGATCAGTTGTTGAACGTGCTGTGCAATCGCAGCTCTCCTCCGTTGCATCGATTGCTGAAGATTCGTTGGAGCAGACATTGCAGTCTCATCATGAACGCGTGTCGCTTCTTCTTGCGCATGCAGATGTGCAATCCATTCTCTCTGGTCAATCGGGCACAGCGACATTGCAACGCCTTTTGGTTCAGCTCCAGCGCGATGAGTCGTCCATTAGAAGTATGGAAGTGCGTGATCGCATGGGTGGTCTCCTTGCACGCGCAGGTGATGAAATTGGTTTGCCAGATGCAGCTCGTCAGACACCGTATCGTCATCCGATTATCGGAGTGCATGGATGGACGGCCTATGATGTGATTAGTCCTATTTGGTCTGGCACACAGCGCGTCGGTTATCTTGCTGTTCGCTACGATGCACAGCCGATTCTTGCGCCACTGATTGCTGTTGCGCCGACGATTGGTGACACAGCCGAAGTTGCGATTGTGCGTGGCAGCGGATCGGAACTTGAGCTGCACCATCTTTCATCCGATTTTAATGAATCATATGTTCTTTCGATTGCTTCCAATGATGGACAGCAAACACAGCGCTGGATGAGTGTGCTCAATGGTGTCGAAGATGTTTCAGTGCAGACAGATTATCGTGGTCGCGATTCACTCATTGTTACGCGCTATTTGCCAACGCTTGGTTGGGGTTTGTTGTTCCAGGTTGAACAGGATGACGCACTCGAAGACATTCGAACGCTCGCGCTTGTACATGCATCCATTGGCACGGTTCTCCTCTTCCTTGCTGCGTTGCTTGCATGGTTGCTCGCGCGTCAGCTGACCGAGCCACTTCGCACGCTTACCACACGCGTACGCAAGCTTGGACCCAATCACTGGACCATTGGTCGCAGTGTGCGCAGCGGTGATGAAGTAGAAGTACTCGAGCATGTTGTCGTCGATATGGCTGGTCGTCTGAAACGCGTCTATGACAATCAAGAAGAAATCATCGATGAGCGAACAAAAGAACTGAAGCGCCAGTACGCGCTCGATCGCTCTATTCTCGAATCGATCGAATACGGTGTTGTCACCGTCGATCAACGAGGCATTATCACCGGCATAAACCCAGCCGGCTTACGTCTCCTTGCAGTATTGGAAGTTGATGTTGTCGGCAAACCCGCAGCGCAGATTATCCGTATCTTCGGCCACAAGGGCGATGCGCTTGCTGGCGTTCATCCGCTGATGAAAGCACTGCGTTCCGGTTTGCCAAATCGCTCTCCTGCCAATGCGCATTACAACGTCCTGCGAGCCGATGATCAGCTTATGCCGGTTCTCTACTCTGTGACGCCACTCAAAACTGCAGGAAAAGTGTTCGGTGGAATCATGGTGTTCCAGGACATTACCGAAGAACGCAAAATCGATTACTTGAAGTCGGAATTTATCTCGCTCGCATCACACCAACTGCGTACGCCTCTTTCTGCTCTGCGTTGGTATACCGAGCTCATGGCCGAGAAGCAGAAAAGTATGGATAGCGAACAACGTGGATACCTTCAGGAAATGAAGAAATCCGTTGAACGTATGGTGCGTCTGTTGGCGTCTCTGCTTAATGCATCTCGTATGGATAGCGGTAATCTTCGACCAGAACTGAAAGATGTAGATATGCATACCATCGTGCGAGAGCTGCATGAAGATATAGAGGCGACAGCGCGTGAAACAGGAGTGAAGCTCAAAATGGTTGTACCGCGTTCTCGCATTCGCCTAAAAACAGATCAGACACTGCTGCGTATTGTTCTGCAGAATCTTGTGGGAAACGCGATCAAATATTCACAGGCTACTTCTGGGAAAACCGTCATCGTTACACTCGCATCTACCCGCGGTGGCGTGAGAATCGCTGTGGCAGATGAAGGCATGGGCGTCCCACGGAATGAGCAGCAACGTGTCTTCCAGAAGTTCTTCCGTGCGAGCAACGTCCGCAAAGTGGATACAGACGGAAACGGTCTTGGTCTGTATATCAGTAAAACGATTGTTGATCGCTTGGGTGGAACTATTAGCTTCACGTCACAGGAAAATAAGGGAAGTGTGTTTACGGTTACGTTCCCGAAGGCGAACACCAAAAAAGCGGCATAAGCCGCTTGCTTGGTACTGCCCCTCTATACGCCGGGTTCTGTGCGCGGCATAGCCCGAAGGCGACGCCGGCGACGATCATCTCTCTGGGGTGACGGTTGCCCGAACACCTCGGTGCGGAGGGGAAGACAGAGCGACGGAACCATCGCTGAATCTGCCGACCCAATTCCTCCTTGCTCCACCATAAGTTTACCTACCAAGCACTCACGTGTAGTGCTCGATCCACGGTGCTCCGTGGCGTTTCACTCCCCAATAAAGGGGGTACGTCTCTGTGGCACTAGTTCTACGACGGCTTTACCTAATATATGCCGCCGCGACGGGTGTTACCCGCATGGCGTTCCGGTGGAGCCCGGACGTTCCTCTCGCGGCGTAGCTTTCGCGTAGCCGGAGCGATCGTCCAAGGAGCAGTAAGCTCATTATCACATGTTTAAGCGATTTTTACAAGTTTCGCTTGGGATTTTCCTCTAAAAAATGTAGAGTCTCCCGGTCCCCTAAACAGGGGGTAATCATCTTTACCAGCCACCATAGCTCAGCTGGTAGAGCACCTCACTTGTAATGAGGTGGTCGCCGGTTCGAATCCGGCTGGTGGCTCCAGTACAATCATCTTATGAAACGCTCGGAGATCGTCTTCGGCGCAATACGGGTCCCGCTTGATGCGCTGGCCGTCATTGCTGCGCTTTTACTCAGCTATCGCCTGCGTGAGGCGAACGTTGACCTTATCCCCGGAGTCCAGCTGCTCGACCAGGCATCGACGTTACCGCCATTCGGCGACTACATATCGTCATTTATTTTGCCGAGCGCCGTATCATTCATTCTCTTTGCTGCAGCTCTTGGTCTCTACGCACTACAATCAACGCGCAGTGCATGGAATGAAGTCGGCCGCATTCTGACAGCAGGCCTCCTCTGGTTGGTTGGCATCATGGCGTGGTATTTCTTGGTGCAGAAGCAGCTCTTCTACTCGCGCGTGCTGCTCATGCATTCAACGTTTTTCTTGGTGCTCTTTTGTATCGCCATCCGCGGAGCGCTCACCATTCTTCAGCGGTCGCTGTTGCATCGAGGCGTTGGCGTGCGTGCCGTTGTATCTATCGGAAAGCAGAAATTATCTGATGCTGCACGCAGTACCCTCGCGCGGGATGTTCGCTATGCGTATTTAGGGCACATCACAACGTTTGCAGCGCTCGAGAAGCTAGAAGAGCGCGGACACATCGATCTCGTGCTCCAGACCGATCCAAACCCCGACAGCGACGATACGCTGCAGCTCATTGATCACTGTCGCAGCAGTCACATCGGCTATGCATTTTTGCCGCCAGTGTTATCCGATGTCCCACACCTCCTCGTTGTCGATCACTTGGGTCTCGTTCCCATGATCCGTTTCCGTCCAACACCGCTCGACGGATGGGGGCGCGTTTTTAAACGCATCTTCGATCTTATACTCTCGCTTATTGGCATCATCGTCTTCGCCATCCCTATGCTGATTGTCGCCGCGCTCGTTATCATCGATAGCGGATTACCAATCTTCTATATTTCTCGGCGTATTGGGGAAGAAGGGAAAAAGAAGGTGCCTGTTCTCAAGTTTCGTTCCATGATTCCTGACGCCGATACCCGCAAACAAGAGTTGATTGCACTGAACCATCGCAAGGACGGTCCACTCTTTAAAATGAAAAACGATCCTCGTGTCACACGCATTGGGACATTCCTTCGCCGTTGGTCTATCGATGAATGGCCACAGTTCTTCAATGTCTTTGCAGGTCATCTATCACTTGTTGGCCCGCGTCCGCACCTCCCCGAAGAAGTGAAGCGATACAGCAGTTACCAACGTCGTGTCTTTGCAGTGAAGCCCGGTGCAACAGGGTTGGCGCAAATCTCCGGCCGTTCGGATCTTACGTTCGATGAAGAAGTTGCACTCGATCTTAAGTACATTGAAGAATGGTCTCTGGGGTTAGATTTGTGGATTCTGTGGCGAACACTGGTTGTTGTTATTGGACGCAGAGGAGCCGATTGAACGAAGATCCAAGAAACAAGTACCAAGACCCAAAGACGGCTTGGATCTTGTGATTTGGATCTTGTATCTTATGTGCATGAGCACATTAGAACGCGTTGTCGCCGGCACCCTTGGAGCACTCTTGATTGTCGTTGCCGGACAGTCACTCTTCCCTCGTCCATACGTTTCGCAGCCTAAAGAGCCAGTGGTAGAAGTATCGTGTATTGGAACGCCCATTACCGTTGATTTCGCATACAACGGAACAGTAAATGAGCCATGGACCTGTGAAGAGCAGTGCGACAACAACCAGCCTCGATACATTTTGTATACGAATGGCAAAGCCACACAGTGTCAGACGCCACCAGGATGTAATGATACGGGGGAAGATAGCGGCGTGACGTGCACACCACCAACCGCAGGCTCTTAGCTCGCTGCTGCCTCTCTTCTGCGCATATATCTTTTAATGATATCCGCAGCGCTTTCCTCCGGCGGCTCACCCGCGATTACGCGCTTGTCTGACCTAATACGTTTTTTCCGATCATATCCATCAAGCGCTTGCCACTCGTCTGCATGCGCCTGTTCACTGAGATCCGTGAGCGTAGCGTCTAATTGTCGTCGTACTTTCTGCGCTTCGATATACAGCGTGTATACTTTCGAGTGGTCTGCAGCGAGTTCGGCATCAATTGCGTCCTGCTCCCAGCGCGTCAAAAAATCCCTTTTTTGGTCATCTGTACAATCACCCCAGAGATTCGCTGTAAATAGTTCCAAGGAAAGAAGATCACGCTTAGGCAGAACGTCTATAGCGTGCATCGCTTTGATGTATCGGATGTAGATTGGATACGCAGCAGCTGCGTCTGGTAAAGCGTCGGGAGAGAGTTCGAGAGAAGGCATACATCTCACCGTACCCCTCTTTTTTCGCAGTGCAAGATTTTAGAGTAGCTGCATCTGCAAATCATCATCCTTCTTGTTTTCCAGATTTTTTGATGGGACATCTTTTCCTTCTCCACACTGCGCCATGTACTGCATAATTCGTTTTCCATAATCTTTTTCATGCAGGCGCTTATCAAGAACGATCACTTCTGCCCCATCACGCTTGTGACGGCAGAACGATCGCAGTAGTCGGAACAAACGGAAGAGGAGGCGTGGCACGTTGTATTCATTGAACGCGTTTTTGTAGTGGTTGCGACGAAGTGCCAACACCGGATGATTTGGATGATCGAACGGTACCGCTTCAATGACCAATCGGTCTGCTGTGCCATCGGGGAAATCGAGTCCTTCGTACATGAATGGAGTGATCATCAGAATGGCCGGACTTTCTGCTGCTGCAAATTCGGCTTCCATGCGTCCTTGTCCTCCATTCATTCCTTGGCAAATCAACGTCACTCCCGCATGGTCGAGTCGCTCTGCGTGGACAGTATAAGACTGCTCAACTGTGCGCTTGCTGCCAGCTAGGATAATCGTTTTTCCTGGCGGCGGATTCTCAAGAATGGATAGCAAGCCAGTATCTTTCGGGAACTGCACGCTCAGTTTGCACACAGAGAATCCCGAAGATTCTTCGGTGATCACCTGTGTCTCCGGTGGAACAATTTCGGGCAAATGGCCATTGGTCCCCGAAGGGACGAGCAGTGTTGTTGGGAAGCGATCAAACAGCACACCTTTCAGCAATGTGTCCGCACGTTTCGGCGCGGACTGCAACATCAATGCGCCATCCATCCGTCGTTCAATCCACACAAGATGAGTCTCGGGTAAATTCTCTTCCAGCAGTGCGCGGGCTGATCGCAGCAATTCTTCGGTCTTTGCAGGTAAAGCTGGAATCGTCAGCAACGTATCAATATCTGACCGGAGCGCAGAAGCCTCCGTACGTCGCAAGTCCGCCGGTGTCAGCATGTATTGATCGTCGCCTCCGCGGATTTTTTCGCAGAAGAGCGCGAGAAGATCTGTAATGCGCAGTAGTTGATCATCTCCACTTGCAGCTGCACGCAGGTAATCAATTCCCAGGAATCCGCCAAATGCTTTTGTTGCGGTGTCCTCTAGCATTGATGCATCATCAATAATCACATGTGCGTTTGCCAGATGCTTCGCTGTCTCGGCATCACCAAGGAGTTGCAGCAGTTGTCGGTGATCGAGCAAGAACGCATTCGTCTTCTGTTCAAACTGTGCGGTATAGGCGGGGTTCGTATCGGTACAGGCAAGACGTCCGTTCCAGATATCTTTCTCGCCGCCGTGCACAGCAATATCGTTGCGTGTTCGAGGCCTCCACCATGCGAGTTTCAGTCGCAGGAAGGCTTCATCTGATGTGAACGTTTCTTGCTTTGCCAAAGCTTCTGCAGCATCGGGGTTCAACAAAAGTTGTGGCGGATGAAGCACGGTAACTTCTTGCGGAATATCGAGCCTGCGTAGGCTTCCTTCCAAGTTTTTAACGGCAATCCAACGAACAATCGAAGCATCTTTTGCTGCAGCATCGACCACACCCTGAATGCATCCTGGGTCGAGTGTTTCTTCGCGCAGTGCAACTGTGCCCACTGCAGGAACAGTGAGTGTCACCATCTCTCCTGTCTTCGCATGATGCGTGCGCTCGCGACGTTGCATCCATGTGGCACCGCTTCCCTTCCCTTCAAGTGCATTGAATAACAGCTTGTATCCTTCGCTCGATTTTCCCATCACCTCTTTTGCAAATGCTGCCTGCTCCGCATCCAATTCTGCCAGTCGTTCCCAGACACGTGCGAATAGTTCGAGTGTTGCGCGGACGTCACCAAGAGCACGGTGTGCGGGTTCATGAGTCAGACCCATTTTCCTGCTCATGTACGGGAGCGAGAAGCTTGGTAATTCCGGAAAGACCAATGATGCGAGCATTGATGTATCGACCCATGGACGGTCGCTCAAATCCATTCCTTCTCCTCGCAGCATCCCGATGTCGTATCCCAAATTCTGTCCCACGAGCAAATCAACACCAGCAAGCTTCGTCTCAATTTCTGCATGCATCGTCGCAAAATTCGGTTGGCCCTGCAGCATCTCTGGGGTGATGTGCGTGAGCGTCTGGATCATGGGTGGAATCTCGCTATCAATCGAAAACAAATACTCTGCGGTATCTACTACCTCTCCGCCTTCTACTCGCACTGCTGCATATTCAATGACACGGTGAACCTTTGGGACGAATCCCGTGGTTTCGGTATCGAGAACGGCAAAGGAGAGCGGAGGAAGTTTCATGGTGAAAGGATACAGGAATCCGGGTTATGCAAATCGCCTTTTATTCGCAAAAACAGGGGGTAAAGTGAACGGCTGTGACGGACACACCTCCTCCCGATCATGCGTACGGTACCGACAAAATGTGGATTGTTGATGAGTATCAGGCGTTTCGTCATCTTCTTCTGCGTGTTCAGCATGCGGCGATCGTCAGGAAAACGCTCGCAGAAATACAACATCTGCTATGGCGATGCGACTACGGCAAAGTGACTGTCGAATACACAGAAAGATGTGTCTGGATCAATGGTCAGGAATTTCAGTATGTGCATCGATATGGCCTGACGGGGCCGGTGTCGATGACCACTATTGGAATAGCTGCCGAAATTCGACGGATCTGCACAAACGCACGGCTGCCCTACGATTTCGGAGAGCCGCCGTGGTTTGAAGATCAATTAAAAGAAATTGCAGATCAGGCTGCGACCGCTCCTTCTCCTGCCAATGGCTGTCCTTCGTCAGGCGTGATGGATCCTTCACCTTCTTCTGAGGCTGGTGCTGGACTGGTCTCCATAACAAGCTCCTGCTTCTCCTGTTCGGAGCGCTCAGCAACTGCTTCTGTGGCTTCTTCGGAATCTTCGCCTGCATCAAGGTTTTCGTGTACGACCACTTCCTCACCGCGGAGCTGCGCAAGTTTTGCTTTGAATGCTGGAAGCTCTTCGTAGTTATACATATCGAGCTCGAAGCCTGTGAGGTCGGTTGCAAGACGGATGTTCTGACCCTTCTTACCAATCGCCATTGGACGCTGTGCTTCTTCAACGAACACCGCTGCACGCTTCTTGATGCGACGACCTTCGACGTCAAAGTGCTCATCGTCATTCACAATGATGACGGCTGAAATGCTTGCTGGCTGCAATGCGGTCGAAATCAGTTTGATTGGATCATCGCTCCACTCAAGCATGTCCACGCGCTCGCCGTTGATCTCCTCCATCACTGCCTGAATGCGCACACCTTTTTGTCCGACACAGGCACCAATTGGGTCAATGCGAGGATCTTTGCTCTTCACTGCGACCTTGCTGCGGAAGCCTGCATCGCGAGCGATACCGCGGACTTCTACATCACCGTTGCGCACTTCTGGAATTTCGAGTTCCAACAATTTGCGAACAAGCTCGGAGTGCGTGCGGGAAATTTTCAGCTGAGGACCTTTGCCGGTCAGCTCTACTTTTTCCAGGTACACGCGAATGCGCTTACCGGTGTAGTAGTGCTCGCCTGGAATCTGTTCTCTCCATGGCAGTGACACCGTCATGCCTTCAATTTCCAAGGTAACCCAGTTTGGATCGGTCTTGGTAACAGTGGCTGTCAGCAATTCGTTCTCACGATCTTTAAACTTCTCGTACAAACTCTGGCGCTCAGCTTCCTGCAACTTCTGCAGAATCACCTGCTTTGCAGCCTGAGCCGCAATGCGTCCGTATTCGTCTGGCGTTACATCAATCGTAATTTCATCGCCAACCTCAATGTCGCGCTGGATGCGCTTGGCATCAGCAAGACTGATTTCGAAGTTCTCATTCTCGATTTCCTCCACCACTTCTTTGACGAGCAGAATCTTCGGCATCTCCAATCCCTCTTCCAGCTCAACGCGGATGTCCATTTCTTTGTTACCGTAATCTTTGCGGTATGCGGTGGCAATCGCCTGCTTTACAGCTTCGATGACCTGATCGGGCGAGACGTTTTTCTCGGAACAGATCTGGTTAATGGCGGCGATGAACGATGCTCTCATGATAAGGAAGGGAAAAGAATTGCGCCGCTAGCGCGGCAAACACACCATTCCGATTAACCGGAATAGTGCAGATATCAAATAACCGTATCTATCATAGCGGATGTAAAGTCTGTTATGCAAGTAATTCTGCCGCTTTATCGCGTCTGGCTGCGATTCTTGCTGTTTGTGCACAAATAAATGGGCAGAGGACCGGAGTCCTCTACCCATGGGGTTCTTCCTCGGTCGCCAACGTACGTCTCCAGTTATGCAAGTTGCTTCTTCCGGCCGATGAGCGTCCGAGAACGCTCTGCCAGCAGTGCAGCATCAAAGGGTTTGCGGAAAGTTTCATTGAACACGGAGCGGTCAAAGCCGCTCGCGGTGTCGTCATCGCTCAGAAGCGCAACGAGAACTGCATCGCCGTGGTCCTGATTTTTGCGCAGGTTCTGGGCAATCAGCATCGCCTCGGTTCGGCCCATGCCGAAGTCAACGATGACACAATCAGGGTGAAGTGATTCAGCTTGGATGCCAGCTTCGAAACCGCTGCTTGCAGACTCAATCTTGTAGTCTTCGGGGGGCATCAACTTCAGCATATCTGCTTTGAAGGTGCCTTCCGCACCGATCAGCAGAATCTTCCCCATCGCTTCATCTTCCAGCTCACCCAGGGGCATTCCATGCTCCTTGAGGAATCGAATCAGATGTTCGCGTGGGATCCGGCGGTCCTGAGACCCGGGAATTTTGTATCCGCGCAGACGGCCGCTGTCGAACCATTTGCTAACGGTTCGACACGCAACTTTGCAGATCTTTGCCACTTGTCCAGTAGTGAAGATCGTTCTCATCTCGCACTCCCTTTGTTAATCCTCCCCTACTCAACCAGACGCGTAGTGCGACCGATGGAGAGAAGGAACTCTCCGCATCCTCCGCCTGTCACAGGTAGTCGTCAATATCGTCCGACGTCACGGGAGTAACGAGAAGATCTTCGCATGTAATCCACTTGAGTGCTTTCCATGTACTAATCAGCATTGCGATATGCGTATCGGTTTTGATTTTCGTCATGCCGCGCTTGGCCAGGATGAACGTAAGCAACTGCTGCTCCATCGGCTTAATGGTCAATCGTGATTGTGTTCCAAGCATTGTCAGGACACACAGCTCAACCCATTCGCGCTCCGTTGCGGCCGCTGAATCTTCAGGTATCTGTTTCAGGCGTGCATATACCGCTCCAATGACTCCACTGTTCAACATAAGAATCGTTTGTTTTTGCTGAGGTACGTGGGTTTTAGCTGTTATGTTTTCAGTAAGAAGATCGCGGAATTGAGTCATGCATGCATCATGAATGCGGACAACGTCGGCCAAATCGGATGGAATCCCGTGATGGCGGCTGAGCGCACCGATATAGTCGATCATTACTTCGGAGAGTGCCTGCTTCTGTAAAAATTCGCCCTCAAACAGTGCTTGCAAGACAGATCGTTGCACGATGATCTCGAGTGTTACTTCCCCTCTTTCAATTTGCTGCGTTAATGCCATTGCTCGCTCAATGGCTGTCGGTTTGGACCAAGGTGCTAGCACGAACTCAGAATCGGGGCGCGTGTTCACATTCATATTTATATTATAAAATAGTATTTATTTTGCGCAATATCTCACTCAGCCCTTAATCCTGCCAAAAACGCCTGTTCGTGTTTTCCTCTCATCGTCGGCATCAAGGCTAACAGCTGATGCGCCCAGAGTTTCCAGCCTCGCGGGATCCGGTCAAAAGTCGGATCGATTTCTTCCATTTTCTTTAATGACTTCCCGATCGTCTTCATCCGCTTTAAAGAATCTTCCAGTTCGATGTGATGATGATGCAGCGCTTTCGCATCTGGTTCATACATCAATACAACTCCCGCATCTCGTAACTCTGTTCCCCACAAAATATCTTCCCAGCCATAGAGCGAGACATCTTCGCGAAACGGAAATTTCTTCGCGATCTCCGTCGGCAAGCTGATGTGACTGGTGTAGGTGAAGCGATGTTGGATATCCGATGGAATCGCTTTGTGTGCGTACTGTGCAATCATCGGGTAGCCAAATTGCCAGCCTGAGACCTCTAACCAACGCATCACATCAGTTATGCCAGTCGCTGGATCCCATGTTGTGTGGCCAAGAACTGCGCATGCGGAGTTTTTAGCTTTTAGCTGATAGCTTTTAGTTGCTTGTACATGTTTTTCACAGGCATCAGGTGCTAACAAAATATCATCGCCGATAAACAGAATTCGATCAGCCGATGCTTTTTCGACTCCTCTATTCCGCGCAACTCCTTGCTGACTTTTCGGAATTTCAAAGAAACGAATATCGGATATCGGATATCGGAGATCAGCCATCATCTTTTTCGTCTCCTCCCCTTCCCCGTCATGTACAACAATCACCTGAAGAGCATCCACAATCGTCTGCTTCGCAATATGCTCCAGACACTGCTTCAGAATGTCCGGGCGGTTGTGAGTGGGGATGACAATGCTGAGGAGGGGTTTTGCCATGCTGGAACATGGTACACTTCCTCGCTCCATGAACATCCTCTTTCTCGATCTGGCCAGCAATTCGCACACCCCTAACCAAGGCGCTTGTATTGCCTGTGTCTCCGAAAAGAAGACCGAATCAATCCGTTTTATCGATCATCGCATTGGCGATGCGGGGCTGATGCCATTACTTGATGAGGTGTTACAAGAAGCTGGATGGACCGATCATGATCTCACTCATATTGCCTGCGTAACGGGTCCGGGAGGCTTTACGAGCTTGCGTATGGCGGTGACATTGGCGAATACGTACAGCGATCAGTTGCAGATTCCCATAAGTGCGGTTCATCTCAGTGATCTCTATAAACAGCGATTAGCGCTGAACAATCAGCAATCAGCAATCTGGCTTCACTCGACAAAGAAGACGCAGCTCTTCGTTCGCTCCGTTACTGGCGATCAATGGCCGGAGCCAACGTTGATAAACCTGGAGGATCTTATTGCTCAATTGCCCGAGAATGCGTCGATTATTGGTGAGGTCCTACCCGAGCATCGTGAGGCAATTGCCGGAAAAGCGCCTG
Organism: Candidatus Peribacteraceae bacterium; assembly: GCA_044228075.1. GTDB lineage: Bacteria > Patescibacteriota > Gracilibacteria > Peribacterales > Peribacteraceae > JAKQEM01. Next base: position 141,844 of record JBGAVO010000003.1, on the reverse strand, counting down.
AATATCCTTCTATTGCAGCAATTCCTGAGATTCTGCCTGCGTTTCTTGCCACTTTATCGTATAATCGTGAAGCACTCACCCCATGGTACGGTCGGGGGTGGTAATTCAATATTCGTTGCAGATATATGCCTATTCTCGATTCCCTGAACAAACTCCTCGGCGATCCAAACGAGAAAGAGCTTAAAAAGCTCCGCCCGTACGTCAAACTTGTGCGAGATTTTGCAGCGCGACCAGAAATCCGTGCTCTCACAAAGGAGGATTTGCCAAAGAAAACTGAAGAATTGAAGGCAAAAGTTGCTGCTGGCACATCACTCGATGATCTCCTTCCGGAGGCCTTCGCGGTGCATATTCGTGCGTGTGAGTTGCTTCAGGGTGAAAAGATGACGATTGGAAAGCAGGAATTCACGTGGAACATGGTGCCCTTCGATGTGCAGATTATTGGTGGAGCCGCCCTTCACAAAGGATGCATTGCCGAAATGAAAACCGGTGAAGGAAAGACGCTCGTGTGTACCTTCCCTGTGTACCTCAATGCTCTTGCCGGCAAAGGTGTTCACATCATTACCGTCAACGACTACCTCGCAAAGCGCGATGCAACGTGGATGGGACTGCTCTACAAAACGCTCGGTCTCACCGTCGGTGTCATTGTTCATGGTATCAATAACGATGAACGTCGCGACGCGTACGCATGCGATATCACCTACGGAACGAACAACGAGTACGGCTTCGATTACCTGCGCGACAACATGGTCAGCTCCGTAAAGCAGCAGGTGCAGCGCGGTCTCAGTTACGCGATTGTCGATGAAGTGGACTCCATTCTCATTGATGAAGCCCGCACGCCGCTCATCATCAGCCAGCCAGCAGGAGAGTCGACCAGCAAATATCAGCAGTACGCGATGCTTGTAAAAAGTCTGCAGGAGAACGTGCACTTCAACAAAGATGAGAAGCAGAAGACCGCGATTCTTACCGATGAAGGAATTAAGAAAATGGAAGAGTTACTCGGTATCGAAAACATCTACACCGAGAAAGGATTCGAAGAAGTGCATCACATTGAACAGGCACTCCGTGCTCATGCAATCTATCAGCGCGATGTCGATTACGTCGTATCGCCCGAAGGGCAGATTGTGATTGTCGATGAGTTTACCGGACGTCTGATGCCAGGCCGTCGCTACGGTCATGGTTTGCATCAGGCGATTGAAGCGAAGGAGGGGGTGGAGGTGCAGCGTGAATCAAAGACGCTCGCGACTATCACCTTCCAGAACTACTTTCGTCTCTACAAAAAGTTGGCTGGTATGACCGGTACGGCTAAGACCGAGGAAGAGGAATTTGAATCGATCTACAAGCTGCGAACAATTGTCATCCCCACGCATCGTCCAATGATTCGTAAGGACCAGCCGGATGCGATCTACCGCACGATGACGGCGAAGTTCAAAGCAGTCGCGCAGTACGCCAAAGAGCGCCACGAAAAAGGTCAGCCGGTGCTCATTGGAACTACCTCCATCGAGAAGTCTGAAGTCCTTGCGATGCTCTTGGAGAAAGAAGGAGTTCCACACAACGTGCTCAATGCAAAACACCATGAACAGGAAGCGGACATTGTTGCAAACGCAGGACAAAAAGGATCGGTCACCATCGCCACCAACATGGCTGGTCGTGGAACGGACATCAAACTTGGAGAGGGTATCCCCGCACTTGGAGGCCTTTGCATCCTTGGTACTGAGCGCCATGAATCACGCCGCATCGATAATCAGCTCCGTGGTCGTTCCGGACGTCAGGGTGACCCCGGTGAAACGCAGTTCTTCGTTTCCATGGAGGATGATCTTATGCGCCTCTTTGGTGGAGACCGTCTGAAGTCGATGATGGAGCGTCTCAATGTTCCGGAAGATGTGCCACTCCAGAACGGTATGGTGTCACGCTCCATTGAAGGGGCACAGAAGCGCGTGGAGGGTCATCATTTCGACATGCGCAAACACGTCCTCCAATACGATGACGTGATGAACAAGCATCGCGATATTATCTATAAGAGACGACAGAAGATTTTGGATAAACTTGCTGAACAGGAGTCAGGACTCAGCTCTCAGCTTTCAGATTCTGACGAGAAGAAATCTGAGAGTTCTCTGCACCAAGACATACTGGAAGCGATTACGCGCGAGGCGCGCGACATTGTCTTTACTCATGCGACAGGAACGGACAGCGATGAATGGAATCGCAAAGAAATGACGGAGACGCTCGCAACGTTGCATCCAGAATTCCGCGAGATGTTTAGCGAAGAGAAGCTGAAGCAAACCGATGACGCCGACGTACTCGCGCAGACGATTGGTGAACAGATCACTGCATTGTACGAAAAGAAGTGCGCAACGCATTCGCCCGAAGTTTCTGCGACGGCAGAGCGTGTGGTAACACTACGATCCATCGACACGCACTGGATGGATCACATTGATGATATGTCGCACTTGCGTGAGCAGGTTGCCTTTGCTGGGTACGCTCAGCGTGATCCAGTCATTGAATATCAGGATCGCGCCTTCCAGAAATTCCGCGGACTCCTCCGCACCATCGACAGCGTCATTGTCCGCACGTTGTTGCAGATCGACTTCGCACAGTTTGCGCCACGACAGTTCTTGCAGCAGGCAGAAGAAGGCCTCCAGAATCTGCAGACGAATGAAGATCAGATTGCCGGCGAGTTGGAGCAGACCGGGGTAAATGCACGCAACATGGCGAATTCGAAGGGTGCGTTGGCAGATGCCATGAGACGACAATCGAATGCAGCCTCTAGTCCCAAGCCACCAGCCACCAGTATGCCAAAAGTGGGACGAAATGACCCGTGTCCATGCGGATCAGGCAAGAAGTACAAGAAGTGTCACGGGGTGAACGAGTAATTCGGCGTTACTGTGCTTCTGGTATTAAAGGGCGAATAACAGTGTCGTCGTTCGTGAGCTGAAGCGATATGGAGTTTCCTTTTTGCAGGTTTCGATAATTATACTGATCCCACACTACACCGTATTCAATCCGCGAATTTGCGATCAGCCGTAGTTCTTCCATAGCGTCAGTGATGGCATCAGTGTGCTTCCAAAACACGCCGCTGTCTGCCTCGTTTCTTCGCATTGCTTCTTCTGCTGGAACAAACAATCTGACTCCCAATTGTGTTAATGCAAAAATCTCAGTCGCAAGATTTCGCGTTCGCATATCATAAAACGATCCGTGTATCGTGTAAGAATCGTCGGGACGTAATCCATACAGTCTAATATTTCCGCCTCTTTCTTCATGATCTACAAGCTTCAGGGACAAAGATTGTGCGTTTTCCTGCGAAGAAAAAGGAGTTCTTCTGCTGTCTTGACCAAGATCGATTGCATTATCTACCGCACATAATTGCTCTCGAAGAGCATGCGTTTTTACTACATAAGGACAATATCCCTCTTGCGGTCCGATGTTGTATGGCTGATCTACCCATGTTCGCACATACCCTTGTTTGGTGCTTTCTTCTGTTATTACTCGCATTAATTGATCTCTATATTCCTCAAGTGTTTTATCCAAATTCTGATAAGTGAGGTGATCGTACTGATGTAATACCTCTGGCTCGCGTAGTCCATCACCTCCATCGCCATTGAGGTCTTCGTCGAAAGGCAGCAGTGGTTCGACGTATAAGACAAAGTGCATTGCCTGACGCGCTGAGCCAGTGATGTGTGCGTAATCAACAAAATTGTGTATGCCAACAGACTCGCCACCTTTCGCCGGATCATTAACCCAATATTCAAAAAAATCTACTGCCTCTATAAACGCAGCAGGATCCTTCAGTCGGTCCGATATGTCGTTTCTAGCAGGGTAAGAGATCGATTTAGACATAATTGTATTATTACAACTATTTAATAATTGTCAATTTTAGGAATAAGTGATGAAGATCTATTTCACCTCCACAGCGCTGTATTTTTTACTACATCCGCGTATTTGACTAAATAATTTATTAGTTTCATTATATTAATAAGCCAGTTCGGCATGTCTCACCGCTCATTCAAAGGAGGAAAGCTTCATGGCCATTATCGAAAGGGCCGTCCTGCTCCATGTCATCACGTACATGGACAATGTGCCTCGCGCGGTCTGTCTGCGCCACGGGGATCTCGACTTCGACCATTTCCGATGGACGACCCCCAAGCTCACATCTCTCATCAGTACGCGCACGGGGGTGGACAGCAAGAACCCAGTGAACACCGTGATGCACTTGGCATCCCTTCACTTGGGTGGGGCGTTCCATGCCGCATTGAGTCGCAATTGGGGCAGGGTTAAAACGTTTGAGGTGGATGAACTTCCAGGATGGACACAATTTGCAATCATGATGCCCATTGGCGAAGTTAAGCATATTCGTCTGTTCCCCTCATTCAGTCTGCAGCTGCTCAGCGAACACAACCCTCCTTCGCCAGAGATGGAACAACCCGATGCTCTCGGAATGAAGAAAGCATTCCACATCATCGCAGAGTCTAAGTGAACTGGTTTCACTCCGCGGTGTCGTCTCTACGGCACCGCATTTTTTGGTATACTCCTCCCCCATGTCTCAGGCCCAGATCATCGGCCACAAGAAGCAGCTACTGCAGCTGGAGCAGGATCTCGTAACAGGGAACCTGTCTCATGCGTATCTCTTTACTGGCCCGGCAAACATCGGCAAGACGATGGTGGCACGATGGTTCGCCAAAGAGATTCTGATGCGCGATGTGGCAGATGGCGAGCGGGAACAGACGTCCCATGCAATCGATCATCTGTTTCATCCAGATATTCTCATGCTCGATCAGTTGTGGATGGAGGAGAAAATGGAGGACTGGGATTTCATTGCGCAGTCATCCAATTTGCCGCAGCAACATCGGTCAAAAGCCGGACTCAAAACCGATACCATCGCCGTCGATGATATTCGTGAAATTCAGCAGCGTGTGAATGAAACCGGCGATCTCCCCCACCGCGTCTGTATCATCCGCGGCATTGAACGAATGCAGGATGGTGCAGCGAATGCATTCCTGAAAACGCTCGAAGAGCCGCCAGCTGGTCGTGTGTTTATTCTTACGACCGATGCTGCATCAGACGTATTACCAACCATTATCTCCCGCTCCCGCGTGCTGCATTTTGAACGCGTCGGCGACAAAGATATTCAATCGTTGCTTTCAGAAAGTGATACCAACGATACATCGTTTATCACACATATTGCTCAAGGTGCTCCAGGTCTCGCGCTGACATTACGCGACGATGCTGATGCGCTGCGTGCAGAGCGTCTTCTCCATACGCAGGCCATTGCATTCTGGGAGGCGCAGACGCTGCATGATCGATTAATGTATGCCAAGCCGCTCCTTGAACGTGGAGCCGATGCCAATCGTTTCTTGTTCCACTTAGCCTTAGCACTACGTCAAAAACCCGATGCCACGCGAGAAGGTGAACGCTCACTTCAGCAGCTGACAGAAGCGCTGACTACCAACGCAAGCAGGGGGTTAATTACGCAGCGTTTTGCGATGAATGCATAAGCGCTGATTTCTCTTGTCTGACGCACACACAGGGGTAGGATCGGAGGTATGACTACTACTCCAGAACACTCTGCAGAGCCGGTTACACATGAAGCTGTTCAAGCCAAAATGAAGCAGATGGAGATAGCGGGACTATCTTTCATCGGTACTATCGCGCCTGAAATTCAGATGTCATGCTTGAACGAAATTGAGCGCTTGATGAACGTACGGTACGAACCTGCAGAAAACGCCGCTTAATTCACTGGTGTTACGCGCGTCTCAATCACCTGTCGCTCGATTTTCGCACCAACAGCGCGAAGACGTTCGTCCAGTCTCTCGTATCCGCGCTCGATGTATTTCACATCGGTGATGGTTGTGGTTCCTTCGGCACAGAGTCCCGCAAGAACCATCGCAGCTCCGGCACGAATATCGTTGGATGCGACGAGGCGACCTTTTAGGGGAGTTGGACCAATCACAAGTGCTTCATGCGAGTTGAGAATTTCGATCTGCGCATTCATCTTTTCGAGTTCGTACAGATACGCCAAGCGACCTTCGAAGAGTGTTTCAAAGACGCGGCTAACTCCTTTTGCTTGCGTCATCAACACACCCATTGGAGCCTGTAGGTCGGTTGGGAACCCTGGGAAAATATTCGTCTGCAACTTGAATGCTTGTAGGAATGAAAGCTCGCCATCCACAAACAACGTCTTATCCTCTGGGGTATATTTCCAGATGCCTCCTGCGCGGCGAATGACATCCAAGAACATTGTCAGGTGAGTGTCGTCGACGTCTTTAATGCGCAGCTTTCCGCGCGTGACTAATGCTGCAATCACAAAACATCCCGCTTCCAGATAATCGAATGGCACGCGATGTGTGACAGGTTGGAGATTCGGGGTTCCTTCGATAGTGATGGTGTGCGTACCGATTCCATCGATCTTTGCGCCCATCGCAACGGCCATGCGAGCGCATTCCTGAACATGTGGTTCGGCGGCGGCAATCTCAATAGTCGTCTTTCCTGCAAGAAGTGATGCAGCCCAGAGCGCGTTCTCTGTCGCGGTAACCGAGAATTCCGGCAGAATAATATGCGATGGCTTCAATTGGCCCTGCAGGTGCAAGACTTCAGGTGTGCTCATATTCTGTGCACCCATTTGTTCCAAGGCAAAGACATGTGCTTCAACCGGACGCTTTCCCAGAACACATCCACCCGGATAGCTCATTTCCACCACGCCAAAACGTGCGAGCATTGGGCCAAGTAGCACAATTGCACCGCGGAGCTTGTCGACCAACTCAGCGGGAATCGGTTTGCTCTGGAGCTTTTCTGTGCGAATACGAACGGTTCCTTCAACAAACGACGTTTCTGCGCCTAGGAATTCCAAAATCTTCAGCATAATTTCGGTATCGCGCAGGCGGGGTACGTTCGTAAGAACCGTCTCACCGGATACCAGCACGGAGCCGGCAATCATTGGCAATGCAGCGTTTTTGGACCCTCCAACAGTGATTTCTCCCTGGAGTGGGACTCCACCCGTGATCTGATAGCGAATATCCATAGGAAGAGAAGTATAGCTGAAAGCCCAATTATGAAAGGGGGAAATACGTGGGTTTTTCCATCCTATCCGGTATCCTTGCGTCCTTCTTACCGATTACTGGCAAGAAGATCATTTTTGCCTTACCATTGCCACAATGCTTACATTCACCCATCTAAAAGGCCCATCTATCCGCGTCTCCGGCGCAAGTATGAACATCGTGTCATACCCTGCTGCTCCCGTGGAAGGATCTATTAATCTTCTGCCATCTCCACAGGAGTTTCCGAATCGCGAGATGCTTTCGTGGCCAGGTGAATATGACGTTGCCGGTATCACCGTGCGCGGTATTGGTCAGCAGGAAGGTCAGAAGGTGTCCTATGTTGTAGAGGCAGATGGTGTGCGTATTGCATTCCTTTGCAGCCCACTTGAGCCATGGGAAGAGGCTGACATTGAGCGTTTGGGCGAAGTGCATGTTCTGGTACTCCCAAGCGACGAAGCAAAAATCTGTCAGCAATTGCTCGACGAAGTAGACCCTCGCGTGCTGATTATTGTTCCCGGCATCGATGGCGCCATGAATACGGATATGTTGAAGGCGTGTGGTGCAGCTGACAAAGAACATGTCACCGAATACAAGCAGAAGGGAGCCCTGCCACAGGAAGGACGCGAGGTTATTGTATTTGGATAAGAGAGGCGTTGTCCGCTATTAGTTATCCGAGCTACTCTGTTCTTGGATCTTTTAGCCTTGTAGTTCCCGCCTCCGCCTCTGGGCTATGGCGGGGCAGGCAACGGATTCGACTTTGCTCTTGTAGTTCAACGGATAGAACAACCCCGTCCTAAGGGGTGGATGTAGGTTCGATTCCTACCAAGAGTACCATTCAAGGCTACCAACTTAGACTGCCAACAAATCCTCCACTGCTTCCGATCCCAGTGCATCGTCATCATCGGAGTCTTTTTCCATGAGAGCCGTGATGGCAATTCTTCGTACGTCAATGAAAGCCTGCATATCCGTAGGACTGATGAAGTCAGGAGATACCGGATGTATATGATTTACCTGTGTAATGATGTGCTGTGGTACATCTGCTTCTGAATCCAAACGGAAAGATGGATCCGGCTCTTCCCGTCGAGCTCTTCGACGAGGGGCTTCATCGTCAAACAATTCAGGGTGTTGCATGAACAAAGTCTATGCCGGTTTATACCTCTGTCTAGATCTTTTTTTCCTGTGAAAAATTCCGGACAACGAGGTTGTTGTCCGGATAGGGTAACCGAATCGGATTACGCAGCAGCAGGCTGCCTCTGCAAGAATCCGTACATCTGATTGAGCGATGCCGTGATCGGCGTCTCTTGCTCGAATGACACCATGGTGAACAGCTCGACGCATTCGGGGTGCACGCCGCAGAGCATGAGCTGACTGCTTACAGATTTTGTCTTGAGCTGTTTCATGCGGACAGCGAAGGCGCCATTGTGATGCGTGCATGCAGATAGATCGACAATGAGACGGCATGGAGTCCCAGACACCAAGAGTTCAACCTCTCGCATCACTGGTTGAATATGATCAATCAACACCAACTTTTCGACGAGGACCGTCAGAATCGTGATTCCATCACGATCCGTGACGTTGAACAGTGAGGACATGCGTTTGCTCCTTTGCTTGAGACATGTGAAAAAACGACTCGGGTATGCGCTTTTATATTCTTCTACACCGATAAGTCAATATCGTATTGATGCATCATTACTGGCAAATTTCATGCCGTTTTAATCGTCCATTCCTCAATGCTTGCTATACTTGTCTCCATGAAACGCCTCCTCCCCACCCTCGCACTTATTTCTCTTCCGCTTACTGCGCTCGCAATCGATTACACCGATGTGAGTTCGCGGTATACCGATGCGCCGTTCTCGGACCGCGATGCCGCTGGTATCAGCGTCCTGACCGATCTGGGTGCCGTCTCAGGAAATCCTGATGGAACATTCGCGCCACAACGCACATTGAATCGTGCGGAATTCTTAAAGATCGCTCTTCTTTCTGCCGGTGTGCAGATGACAGATGCAACAGGATGCTTCCCGGACACGCCCGCATCTGCTTGGTTCACGATGTATATTTGTACGGCGAAAGACGAAGGTGTTGTCGAAGGAAATCCCGATGGTCTCTTCCATCCAGGACGCGATGTAAACTATGCCGAAGCGTTGAAGATGCTCGTTGAGCTCTTCAATCTTCCTATTCCCGAGCCTGCACCAAACGAACGGTGGGCGTGGTACACCGGGTATCTCCGTGCTGCAGACAATGCAGGAGTATCGCTCCCAGATGGAATTGACGCAGGAGCATTCCTGACACGCGGACAAATGGCTCGTCTTGCAGCTGCATTTGCCGCTGAAGAAGAGGGTGAATTAGATGAATATCGAGCATTTGAAGCAGGGACAACGCTGTCCTCTTCGTCGAGTTCATCCCGATCAACGTCTTCTACATCTTCAGTTCCTTCGCAATCATCACTGTCGTCTTCCTCTCTGTCCTCTTCATCTTCTAAATCTTCTGCATCCTCCACCACTGCCCTCTTCCCTGCCATTAGTCGCTTCGCCGTTGCAGGGACGCTGACATCTACGCTCACAGAAGGAACAATCGAAACGCCATCGGAAGATATTCGTGTGCGAACAGTTGAAGTGGAATTGCGGGACCAAGTCCGCTCGCTCGAATCCTTGGTGCTTGTTGATGAAACCGGCCGAGAGCTTGCTCCGCTCGAACTGCGCTTTTACAGCAATAACGATAAGGTTCACTGGCGTGCGGATCTTGCAGAAGATTCCTCTGTCATCCTGGCTAAAGATTCAAACATTCGCGTCGGCATTCGTGCGCGTATGAGAACAGGAACGGGTGGCGCTCTTTCCAATGAAATTCTAGAAGTACGATCGGTGCAGGTTGCAACAACAGGTGTAAGCACCAACACGCTTTACTATTTTTCTGCCGACTCAAATCAAATTCTGACGCACCAAACGTCCTTCGGTAAGCTGACGATGATTCGCAGTGACTTAGGAACCCAGCTACAACAGGCAGCAGGAGAAGGTCGATTACTGGGCCGCTTCGCTGTAACCGGTGAGGCGTCCGCGGGCGCACAGGTTCGTTTGCAGAACTTATACTTCATGCTCCAGACAACGGATGTGAATGTATCGAATATTCGTATCTATCCTGTTGGACAATCCACCACGCAGTCGGGATGCGCCATCGAATCACAGGCAATTGGTCGATTGGTTATTTGTCTGATTCCAACCACAGCGCAACTCATGTCATCGACTCCGGTGGTGTTTGAAGTGGCTGGGGATGTAACTGTTGCTGGAGCAAAACAGAGCGGCACGCTTCAACTTGTTACGCCCGGACCCGGAAGTGTCACTGTTGTTGGTGCAGCAAGCTGGTCTGACGGAACAGAAACGTTCTCATGGGTTGAGAGCGATAAGATCGTTGAAAGCGGACCGGTGGTGACGGTAACAAAATAGGAGCTAGGAAGTAGGAACTAGGATCTAGCTTAAGGCTGCTGCCATCTCGGCGGCGGCCTTTTGTGCTGCCTCTGCATAATCGGCACCGCTCGATGCGAAAATAATGCCGCGCGAAGACGACACAATGGCCCCGGTGCCATCGGGAAGGAATCCGTGTTTTACATCTTCCGCTGTTCCGCCCTGTGCGCCGTAACCAGGAACCAAGAAAGGTACATGCGGCATCAGTGTGCGCAAGTATCGTAATTCCTCCGGATACGTTGCGCCGACAACAGCGCCAACCAAACTCAAGTTTGTCTCTGGGCCAATCTGTTGTGCTGCCCAGCCTTCTGTTAGTTGTGCCAGGTACTCGTGCACCACTTCATCACCAATCGGTAAATCTTGAATTTCCCCCGAGCTTGGGTTGCTGGTCTTCACCAAGACGTAGATTCCTTTCTCATGCTTCACTGCGCGTTCAATAAACGGCGTGATACCATCGGAGCCGAGATACGGGTTTACGGTGACCGCATCGACCGGACTGTCTGCAAATAGAAATGCGTCGGCATACGCTTCACAGGTCGATCCAATATCGCCACGCTTTGCGTCTGCAATCACCATCATGTTCTGTTCTTTGGCATAGGCACACACATCCCAGAACACTTTCATCCCCTGCCATCCGAGCACTTCATAAAATGCGAGCTGCGGCTTGATGACGGCTGTCGTATCTTTCACCGCATCGATAATCGCTTTGCTAAACGTGAGTACGCCGTGGGCGTCACGTGAAATGCCCTCAGGCAATTTTGATACGTCGGGATCGAGTCCTACGCAGACAGGACTTTTTTCCGCGATAGCTGCCGTCAATCGATCAGCGAAGTGCATTAGGAGCAGTGTACATAAAAGATGGATCATGTGGAAAGGCAAGACATAACCGCTTTGCTGCACTAAAGCGCTAAAGCACGCAAAAACGAGCATTGCCGGTATACATAGGGAAATGCTCACTCAACTGTTCTCATTTGCCACTATCGGACTCGACGGAGAGCGAGTAACCGTCGAAATCGGATGCAATCCTGGTGAAAGCGGCATAACCATTGTCGGGCTCGGCGATACGGCCGTGCAAGAAAGCCGCCAACGGGTCCGTATTGCGTTGCGATCGTGTGGGTACAAACTTCCTACGGGTCGGTCCATTACGATCAACCTGGCGCCAGCGGACATCAAGAAAGTGGGTCCACGGTACGATCTCGCAATCGCGGTCGGTTTACTGATTGTTCATGGATTGATTGATGTTCCGGTGGAACTTCTGCAGAACACGGTGTTTTTAGGAGAGCTCGCGCTCGACGGATCCGTTCGCCATGTATCAGGTGTGCTGAGTGCGGCTATTGGCTGTCGCGATAAAGGCATCACGACCATTGTCGTACCGTCGGTGAATGCAGCGGAGGCGGCACTTGTTCCAGGTATTCGTGTTCTTCCAGCGCCAAGCCTTACCGTCCTCGTCGATGTTCTCGCGGGCATCCGAAACCCGGATCCCATTGAACCACCATCTCCTGTGCCCGAACTACAATCACTTGTTGATTTTGCGGATGTGCGCGGACAAGAACAGGCCAAACGTGCACTGGAAATTGCAGCTGCGGGTGGGCATAACGTGCTGCTCAGTGGTGCGCCGGGTTCTGGAAAAACGCTTCTTGCACAAGCACTGCGCGGCATTTTCCCCTCTCTCACGCCCGAAGAATCATTGGAAGTGACGCGCATTTATTCGGTTGCCAATCTTCTGTCATCCGATTGCCCGCTCATTACACGTCGTCCATTTCGCGCTGTGCATCACACCGCGAGTGGTGTGTCGATTGTGGGAGGAGGGCAAATTCCCGGCCCAGGAGAGATCAGCTTGGCACATCGTGGCGTGCTCTTTTTGGACGAACTTGCAGAGTTTCCGCCGGTTGTCCTCGAAGTCTTACGTCAGCCGCTCGAAGACCGGCGTATCACCATTACGCGCGCTCAGGGGAGTGTCACATTTCCTGCCGACGTGTTGCTTGTAGCTGCTATGAACCCACCGCGGTATGACGTGAATGCATCGCTGCGCGTAAAGCGTCGAATCAGTCAGCCATTTCTCGATCGTATCGATCTTACGATTGATGTCTTGCCTGTACCCATAGCCGACTTACGTCAGAACAATACGCAAAACGGTGACACCACCGCGGTCATTCGCGAGCGAGTTCAGCGAGCACGAGAGCGACAGCTTAAGCGATTTACTGGTTTGCCGCTGACGACGAATAAAGAGATGACGGTGCGCGACCTCCAACATTTTTGCGTGCTTGATGACGAAGCAGAGCGGATTCTTAAACAGGCGGCCGATCGCCTGACATTGTCGGCACGCGGGTTTCACCGAACCATCAAAGTCGCACGAACTATTGCCGATTTAGCGGGGTCCGAGAACGTGAAATCCGGTCACATCGCCGAAGCACTTCAGTTTCGCCAGAACCTCGGCCTTGATGCCTGATGACCCATCCGTTCCGGCGCATATCCAGACCGGTAAAACCGGTGAAGACATTGCCGCTGCGTTTCTGGAACAGAAAGGATATCGGGTCATTCGTCGCAATGTCCGCGTGGGTCGTCACGATGAAATCGATCTCATTGCCTTCGATTCATCCGAACGAGTGTTGGTTTTCTGTGAAGTAAAAACACGAGCAAAGCAGAGCACCGACTATCATCCGGAAATCAATGTGACATGGCGGAAGCGCGCGAATATGGCCCGTGCTGCTCGTACGTGGGTATCGCAGCATGCGTGGGATGGTGGGTATCGCATGGATACGCTCTACGTCTCGTCTCGCACCGTCATTGATCATCACATTGATGTGAAGTGGCCTAGGCCGAGGAATTGATAATTCATAATTGATAATGGAGAATGATGACGATGATCAGTCAATTTGTCTCCCGGCTAGCACAAAAGGACGATCGGTTCTCGTGGCGGAAACATCTATCGATGATTCGTGCATTAAGACAATGGCAGCACGATGTTGAGCAATTCCCTCTTCTCGAGCAAACCGCGGGAGATGTCACTGCGTATGTGGCGAATTTTAACCGACCTCAGAATATTGCACTGATTGTTCGGTCACTTCTCGCATGCCCATCTGTTGGTCGCATTGTTGTGTCTAATAATAATCCAGGCTGTCACCTTGAACGATGGTTTCGCCCAGAAAACAATCGCATAACGGTTCTTCATCATGCCGAACCGCAAAGTTGCAGTATGCGGTATGTGCATCTTCGCACATTTTCATCGCCGTTCTATTTCATCGTCGATGACGATGTGTTCTTGCTGCCCTCACAAATTGAGCAATTGATTGACGAGCTCCGTGCCGATCCATCTGTTCCACATGGACTCTACGGGCAACAGTGGAAGGATACTTTTTTCCAGGGTGGCTTTGAACAGTTCGAAGGCACAATCGACATTATGAGTCGTATCTATAGCTTTTCATCTGAGCACCTTGCCCAGGTATTTCGTACAGCTGCCGCAGTTGGTCATCCGGAAGGGGCAGATCATTGGAAACGATCGCGCTTTGACGACATGTTTCTTAGCTTTAGTGGAAACGGCAAACCGCGTATTCACAATGTCGGTCCGTTCGTCGATTGCCCAACACAGGGAAGGCGGGGAACGGCCACTTGGCGTGAAGACGATTTTCATCGTGAGCGAGAAGAGATGTATCGCCAATTGATTGCTGTACGACCGCTGCCTGTATGATCTTCGATGCATTTATGCGTCGGCAGTTGGTACATGTGTGTTCGATTGATCGTGATTTGTATTTTCCGTACGGACGAATCGATTTTGTGCGATCGGCGATGAAGTGGCGGAGAGAGGCGAAGAGAGACGATCGATATCCGATATCCGATATCCGATATCCGTTTACGGTCATTCTGCAGTCGTATAAACGGCCATGGAATGTGGAGCTGATGGTGAAGATGTTGTTGCGGTTTGATTGTGTGAGCAGAGTAATTGTCTCAAATAACAACCCCGATTTCGTTATTCGATATCCGATATCCGATATCCGTGTACAGGTGATCAATCAGTCAAAGCGTTATACCGCCTCCAAGTTCATGATGATTGCGAAACAAGAAGCAGAAAAAGGTGCGCAGTATTTTTTGTCTATTGATGATGATCTGCTGTTATTCCCTCAGCAGATTGAAACGCTGATGCGCGCACTCGTTGCCAATTCATCTGTTCCGCATGGCCTGGTTGGGCAGCGAGTAGTAGAGGACGGTGAGTGGATGCATCATCTAACTGGCGATGTGCCGGTCGATATCATCAATCGCGTGTACGCATTCACGGCGGATCACGTCAAGCGCTATATCGATCTTCTTCATCATCTTGGATATGAATCTGAAGAGGCAATGGCGACGCTGCCCTTTGGCTCAGATCTCGTGCTCAGTCGGAGTGGCACAGGAAAACCACGCATTCATGATGTTGGGAAATTACTCAGCTGCCCAACCAATGCGAAGCCGGGAATCGCACGATTCAAAGATAGTGGATTTATGGAGTATCGGTCGGAGTTGTGGCGACGACTCAACCGAATACAACAGTAACGTGCGGTTGATCCGCAATTCTTTTTGCGGGCCATCGCTCTTCATTCTCGGCACTTGCCATCATCTCATCCCAGAGACGTTTCTTGTCCTCCCCTTTCAGTAAAAAGACATGATGCTCTGCTGCGGCGATCGGATTCAAGGTTAGGGTGATGCGATCATGCACGGCAAATGTGTCAGTTGTTGTGTGGGCTACAAGCCGCGTGTCATCCATTAGATGTGGAGCGAGTGGTGGGAACAACGATGCAATATGACCGTCTGGTCCCATACCCAACATCATGATGTCAGGAAGGCGGTTTTGCCATAATTGCTTCAGCCGCAATCCATAGTCCCGTGCAGATTCTTCGGGCGGTAATGATGTATCGGGAAATACCGTGGCCGCACCGGTTGCATGGATGATCGATGTTCGTGCGAGCTGCTGATTACTATCGGGGTGATCGGGGCTGACGCAGCGGTCATCGACCAGAAAAAATGTCACACGACTCCAATCGATTGCTTCTTTGGACAATGCTTCATAGACCGGTTTAGGAGTTGATCCACCCGATAATCCGACGGTGCACGATCCATGCTGACGAATCGCTGTGCGCATGATTCCTGCAATCACATCTGCTGCTTTCTGTGCGAAGGTTAGGCCGGCATCAATAGTGATGGGTATATTCACAATACAAGTGTAGCAGCATCCCACAATTGCTCAGTTTGTTCCCGATACCGCTGCCGAGCATTTCCTCTGGTTGATGCATCGTTCTTCCATGCATCGCGATCGAGTAGTCTGTCTATCTGCATTCTCAAATCATCTTCCGAGATGTCAGTATTAATAAATCTGTCTGACATGTTCCACTCCTCCATCAGTGTTGGAAACTTGTGACACCAACCTGTCGCAAGAATCGGAACATCTTGATACAGCGCATTCAGAATGCCGTGATAGCGCGAGCTAATAACTGCGTGCGAATGGCCGATAATCCATTTTGTTTTCTGTGCGTCTGGCTCTAAAACCATCTGAATGCCCGTCAATGCATCGGCAAACGATTGATCTTTCTCTTCGTGAATCAGCAGAAACGGTTCGACGCCGCGAGTTTTAAGTGCCTCAATACATCGCTGAAGGAACAGAATGTATCTGTCACGTTCACTATCCTGCACTTTATCGGTCATGCGCAGATTTGGAATGATTGCGACCGAATGTGCATGAGGAAGAAAGACATTGGATGGAATAGCGGGCACATCGATTGTGTAATCGGGGAACTGTCGCACGTTGTCACGCTGCCCACAGATATCAATCACATACTGATGCGAGATGCTATCTCGTGGACAAACAAGATCGGACGCTTCAACTATTGTTTTTAGTTCTGCGGCAATCCGTACATCGATAAATGGGCCAAAAGTTTGCGGAAGAAGAATGACCTTTTTGGCATCCTGTTTCCACTGCAGCACTCGCTCTTGCATTTTCCGTGACCACGATTCTCCCCATGGATCGCCACACCAATACCCACAGCAGTTCATAATGACATCTGCCGTCTGCTCATCGTTTGCAATTTCCAATCCTCGCTCAGTCAGTGCAGTGATTGCCGCACGCTGCATTAACACATCACCTCGGTTTCCCGCGAATGTGCCGTAGAGAAAAATACGGTGCATACGAAATTAGAACCACTGTGTACCTTGACGTTTCATCCACTCATCAGATTCTTTCGGACCGTCGCTTCCCGCAGGGTACAGATACAGTGGAGTCGATGGCTTATCCAGATGTGCCTGTAGTGGGTCAATAATGCGCCATGCTGCGTGTACTTCTTCAAAGCTGAGGAACCACTGCTGCTTTCCGTGAATCGCTTCCAACATCAAAATTCCGTGCTCTGGCAGACAATCACCGTAGCACACCAATGGATCTTCCATCACCAATGGACGGAAGCTTGGCTCCGTTCCACCAATCTTCGTTTGCAAATGGAGGCGCATGCCGGCTTCGCCCTGCAAGATAATATCCAGTCGGTTGGGATAACTTCCCTGTCCCACCGGATGCGTTTCCTGAAACTGAAAGCTGATGCGTGTCTCACGCTCTTTCATGCGTTTACCTGTGCGTACGTAGATGGGAATACCTTCCCAACGTGAAATACGCGTCATCAGCTTGAGAGCGACGTACGTGCTGGTTCGTGAATCGCTGGCAATATCTTCCTCATCGCGATAACCATGCTCGTGCTCTCTTCCAACTTTTCCTGCGGCGTACTGCCCTTGCAGGATTATGTCATCGAGATTTGATGCAGGGGGAATATAAAACTGTTCGAGTGCATTGAGACGACTCTCACGGAAACTTTCATCGCCCTCACGCAGCCGCATAGTTAGCAGCGCTGCCATAATGAGCATATGGCTCTGTACGTAGTCGCGGAGTGTTCCGATCTCATCAAAATATCCGGCACGTCCTTCCAGTCCCAATGATTCGCTCGCTGTAATTTCAATGTGATGAATGAGCGTGTTCTTAAATAGTCGTTCCAGCACGGGGTTCGCATAGCGCAGATAGTAGACGTTGCGCACAGCCTCTTTGCCAAGGTAATGATCGAGGAGATAAATCTCTTCTTCGCGGAAACAGGACGTCAACTTTGCGCGTACTTCTTCAAAACTTTTCAGGTCGTGCCCCACTGGCTTCTCAACAATGCAGCGGAAGTTACCGGTATCTTTTCGCACACCGGATTGGCAAATATTGTCCAAGACCGATGTGAATACCGCAGGAGGAATCGATAAATATGCGAGGCGCACTTTTTCATCCCATCCACTTTCCATTTCAGTCAGGCGTTTTTCCAGTGCACGAAAATCATCGGTATTGTCATACTGTCCCTGCTGATAAAAACAGTGGGACAAAAAATCTTTTAGAATGTCCTCGTTCACTTCTTCCATATCTGTCCGGACAGATTCCTCTACCAGAGTGCGGAACGACGCATCATCCATCTCCGATCGTGCGTAGCCCACAATGCTGTATTGAGCGGGGAAACGCTTCTTCAGCGCCAGTGTGTACAGTGCCGGGTAAATCTTCAACTTGGCCAGGTTTCCCGAGGCGCCAAAGAGGATGAAGCTGAAGGGGGTGGAGGTGCTGAGTTCCATGAAGCTCCCATTGTACGGTATAACCGGTATGACTCAATCATTCATGAATCTTCGCTCTCGCTTTCAGGCATTCACCGATTCTCTGCGCATCCGCCGCGTTAGAGGCACAAGGACTATGCCCGATGGCGTGATTCTGCTCTGTCGTGTGGAAAATGGCATGGAATGGATTCCGCAGTTTCTGACGCACTATCGCCGTCTCGGGGTTGCGCACATGATTTTCCTCGATACTGGGTCGACCGATGGATCGGTCGATCACTTACAGGGGTCGGACGTCACGGTGTACCGAACATCCCTGCCATTTAAAACGCATCGTCTCTGGATGCGTCGTTGGTTGATGGATCGGTGTCCGCCGGGAACGTGGACGTTGAATGTCGACATCGATGAATTGTTTGTGCTTCCACTGTTCGGAACCACCGTCGATTTAGTGAAGTACCTTGATGAAAACAGATACACCGCGATGCGGGCTCATATGCTCGATCTGTTTGCATCAGGACCGATTGGATCGCGTGAAGCGCCGGCGGATGCGCCACTAGAAGAGCAGTATCCCTTCTACGATATTTCCGATGTGCATCCCATTCGAGATTCCTGGATTTTCCCCGACGGGCAATCGTGGATGGGCGGTATTCGAAAAACAATCTTTGGGCGTGATCACCCGTCTACGTCTGCTGGACTATGCCAAGGTCTTCCTGTGTCCGACTTTTGGCTGACCAAGCATCCGATCATTAAAACCGGGCAGAACATTCTGGCATTCGAAGACAGCGAGCATAATATTGTCGATGCACGCGTCGCTGATATCACAGGCGTGTTGCTACACTTCAAATTCACTCCGAGTTTCCGTCGGTATGTTGATGAATGTGTCCGTAGAGGACAGCACTGGAACGAGTCGGAAGAATACAAGGCATATCAAGCCGTTCTTGCAGCCAATCCTTCTCTCAGCCTCAAGCAATCATCCGCAGAACGATGGAGTGGCATTGACGCACTGGTACGTGTTGGCTTTGTTCATGCAATCGGATCTTCGACGATGTCGGAAATAGGAGTATCCGGTCGTGCAGAGTAACGGAGCGCGATATCGGTGAGATCAGCAGCAGTAAGCGTTCGTCCGCCATACTGGTCGTACATCTGTTTCCAGTGAAACGCTTCTAATGGGTGGCGTTTTGGATTGCGTTCTACCGATGGCCACGATCGTGCAATTTTTTGTTGCATCTGACCCGCGCTACGTACAGGGAGGTGTGCAAGGAAGACATGTTCCAGATGCGCCCCCCATTCCCACCCATACAGCCCCAGCCACGAGCGTTGTCCAATCGTGTGATTCCCCTGACCGATTTTTGTATTCCATCGGACAAGCTGCGACGGGATTACCACCTTCGTAAATTGCGGAGTCTCTACAAACCGACGGTGACGGATGCGCTTCAGTACGTTTGACTCTAAAGCATCATCACTCGAGTGTGGCACATAGGTACGCCAACATAGCGCACGCAACCATCGCGGATCGGTGTGCATGAGTACTGTTCGAATATTGCCAACAACAAATTCATCTGTATCCAATGGCAAGAACCAGTCCGCATCATGCCGATACTTCCGTAGAAGCCGAGAGAGAACTTCATGTTGATCGTGATATATACGCCGGTGATCGATGATATCGATTGGTAGCCCCTCCTGCTGAAGTTTCCCGAGGATGTCGCGAGTTGGACCGTGCTCCACCGATACAGCAATCAGTTTGTCGGCAAAGCCGAGCGTGTGTCGCACAAACTGTTCGACAATGTCTTCTTCGGCGCCGATGTAGCTAAGAACCGTAATGCGCATTATGTGGCATGGGCAACGGCATCGAGCCAGATTTTATGAATATCTGAATGGTTGATGGTACAGAGATCATGTACCAACTTATTTGGCACATTGATGAATTTGTCCGGATGTACCACAGCAAACAACCTGCCTTTGTTGATATTGCCGTTTTTCCAGGTCGAGAAAATCTCGGGATGTCGCACGATGGGGATATGCAGCTGCATGCAGGCCCAGTACAACGTCCATTCGAATCCGATACAGCCGGTCGACTCCATTCGTTCGCGTAGAAAAGAAGGAATCATTGATGTGCCCCAACTGGAAGCAGGACACTTGAGTATGGGCGATAAGAACACCCGTGAATCACGCAATAATTGTGCAACTCTCCTTGGAATAACGACACATCCGCCCTGTGGCGGTCCTTGTCGCAATGGAGATCCGTAAATTGCTATGCCTGTTGGAAGATCATTAAATCGCCGATCGATGCGCGTATCGGTGTCAATTTTAATCAGCCACTCTCCTGGTCCGCTTAAGTATGCATTCAGCATTCGTTGAATCATTTTTCCGCCATGTTCCAATAGATATAGTCGCTTGCCTTCTGCGTACTCACAATGCCACGTTTCTGCGAGCTGGTGATAATAGCGATTAGTATCTCCATCGGACTGCAGGATAATTCGTTCGGATGGATAGTGACGTCGTATCTGTGCAACGGATGCATTAGCGAGTGGTCCATCATGAAACAATTGCACATAAAATGCCGGGCCAGATGCAGATTCATGCAGTTCTGTAACTTTCGAGCGGAGCATGACCGAGAATCCATCTTTTGTCCCATGGTATGGGACTTCTGACAGGTGTTCCGGCTCATCAAAAAATTTCAGCCATTCTGGATGATCGTTCTTACAGCGATCACGCAGTGCATCAAAATTGAGAAGTGCTTCTCTTCGTGGAATGATCCGCTGCTTGCGGATAGAGCCGTTGGGTTGCAGCTTACGAACGGATACACCCAGAAACTTTTGCAATTCATTCATTACTTCATCAGTACGATGAACCAAGTCGCCATAGCTCAGGCGATAGACATCCTGACCCTGAATAAGATCTTCGGCTTGCTGATATTGCTGACGAATGTAGTCCATTCGCCAGAACAGAGTTGAGGGGGTAATTTCAATTTGTTTCACAGGAGGGTCCTGCTTACTGAAATGTGTCCATGCATTATCACGAGATGCAATCATGGATGATAAAGCGAGATCCAATAGATTTTCGCGCATTAGAAAAATAATTTTCAATCCCGGTACCGACAGGAGTGTATCGGTGCAGATCTTTCGTCCATCCGGCGCGCTATCAAGATGCGGAGGAAAGAGTTTAAATCCAATCACGCGCATGTCTTCTGCCTCCAATGGAAAGACCTGCGTTTCTAGATGTTCGCGGAATGGGCCGAAGGCATACGGGGTCTGCGGTCGCTTCTGCCAAGAAGATGCTGCAATTCGCGCTCGCACATTTTCGTTAAATACTTCGCCATGTACCAAAATGTCCGGATGATTGCTGAGCATCGTGCTCAGTAAATTGGAGCCGCATCGGGGCACACCAAGAATGCAGAGAGGCGTGTAATTCCGTTGCGGGAAGGGCTGCTCGTGCATAAACCGCACCAGTATCCCACAGATGTCACGCGGTATCGAGAGCTGCTTAGAGCGGAGTTATAGCCGTTCCTGGATAGTAGTACTGCAGAATCTCCTCTGCCGTTTTACCTTCATTCGCTTGGGCTTCCGATCCACAACCAGACATACCGACGCCATGTCCGCGGTTTTCCATGCCTGCGCACCAGGGGTCATCTTTTGAAGCGAAAATCTGTGCAAATGGGAAGTTATTCCATCCTGCTTCAGCCGGTGTGCGTGTGCGTCCATCATTGGATGAAAAATACGGTGGCTTGATCAGATCACCTTTGTAGGTCAGTACCTCGCCTGCGGTATCGCGGACAGCATCGAGCCAGCGAGGATTATTCGTCTCAAAGGACTTGCCCGTATATTTCTGGAAGGTAGCCGGACTGTCGGACCCGTCATACGGCATGCCGGGGAATTTGCGGGTTTCTTCGCGCATGTACCACGCGGCATACGTTCGGGCGGCAATCGCGAACGCTCGCTGCTTTTCGTAGGGCTCTGTATCGGGTTCTTCTGCCAAACCGAGGAGATAGTCCTCCAGCGTTAGTTCGTTGATGACAGCGGCCTTTCCATCAATCGTGAGGCATTCCAGTGTGCCTCGGTACTTACTCTTCAGTGTATCGAGATCAATATTCGAACAAGATGAAACGGATGCATCGACAGTTGTTAAGCGAATGCGAATGGTTGGAGAGGTCACGGTTGTTCTCGACGAGCGGGAGGAACGAGAAGATGCAGAGGATGTAGAAGATTGAGAGGAGCGAGACGAGCGCGTAATCGACGATCGTGAGCGTACCGATCGAGAAGACGTTGATCCTGATAGTCGTGCGGCTCTACGTGCGGCGACGCCGACTTCCGTTTCCTTTCCGGGGTTACTACCAAGTTTGCGTCGTAGGAGTTTCGAAGCGTCGGAATCGAGCAGACGGGCAACGCGACGAGACGGTCCTGTGACTTTTGGCGATTGCTGTGTGATACGGGTGTTCTTACGCGACGACGAACTCTTATGTGTTGTCGCAATCATCTTCGGTAGCTTCACCGATGCATCAACGTCGCCTTGTGCAACGTGCGTGCGGATCTGGCTCATGGCGCCGTAGACGTAGTAGCCAGGGCAGTCAGTGCTCAGAAGATCTCTGTGTCCGACAATCGGCATCGTCTTTTTCCCATGGAAGGTGATCTCTTTTGACGGGTCGATGTCGTATTTCTCCGCTAGATCGGCCAATAGCCACTGCAGGGCTTTTAGCTGTTTCTGTGTCGGTTGCTCTACTTCAAAGTTCCCAAGCAGCGCAACGCCAATGGTGCCGGTGTTGTTGCAGTATGCATGACCGCCGATCACATAATCGCCGCCTGCTTTTCCTTCGTAGATTTTTCCATCTTCATCAACCAAGTAGTGATAGCCGATATCACCCCATCCGCGGTTTGATGCATGGTATTGATACAACGCGCGCATGCGCTCTTCGCCGGATCGCTTATCACCATCCACTTTCATGGCTGTGTGATGCACGGCAATCAGGTTCACAGTTCGTGAGTATGTATGCGCCCATGACAGAGTATTGCCGTTTTCTTCGCGAATTATACGGCCAGTTGTTTTAAATTCATCCGGATAATTCAACTGCGCTTCTTCACAATCTTTTACACGCTGAGACGTTGCTCCTCCATTATCCCCCGCTGATTCTGCTGGTGTTTCGTTGCTCGGAGAAGTCGGCGTCGTGCGGTAGCGCAGAGATTCATCTGCGCCCCAGTCGTCGCGGCTGATAATTTTTGGTGCGCCTACATCTGTTGTTGCGGCAACGGTGTAGTGCACAGGGTCATTGGAGACGCTGACAGGATGAACTGCCGTTACCTCTCCTCTAATGTCGATGTTCTCCGCTGATGCGGGAAACATCACCAAGTTGGATTCCAATAACGTCGGATCTTGCTCGTTCTCTACTGCGAGCGGTTGCCACGCAGTCCACTGTCCGTCGATCTTTGCGCGTACTTCTGCTGTCGCTTCTTCCGATGGCAACGTGACACTGACTGCATCAATAAGATCCGATGCAGGAACGGATGTTATCGGAGCGATTCCTCCAAACGAGGAAACGATGAGTGAGAATGTTGTTGCAACAGAGAATAATCGCATATCAGTGACGGGAAGAGGTTCCAGTAAACACATCTTCGTACCGATCGACCATGGTTTTTATCGAGAATTTTTCCTGTGATGTTTTCTGTCCATTTTTTGCTAGTTCCTTGCTCCTACTTCCTAGTTCCTTGATCGCATCAGTTAGGGCTGAAGCCGAATCTGCCTGTACCACAATCGCATCTTTTCCATTCTCCAGATAATCCGCAATACCGCAGGCATCAGTCACGATCACGGGTAAACCCGCAAGCATTGCCTCTGCAGCGACTAATCCGAACGGATCATGCTCGCGCGATGGGAGAACAAGCGCATCAAAACGGCTATAAGCGTCGGCAATAGTGGGAATGCGCGGTGTGAAGGTAATTCGCTCATCAAGCTTGAGTGATTGAGATAGATCTTTCAGTACTTTCTCTTCGCGTCCGGTTCCAATAATTTCAAGATGCACGTCGTTCGGTGCATCAGCCATCGCACGAATTAAGACATCAACGCCTTTTTCGTGGGAGAGACGGGAGATGCAGCCGAGATGAAGAATTCCCTTTTCCGATATCCGTTTTCCGATATCCGCTTTAAGGGAAACACCATTTGGGATCGCGATTGTTTTTTTTGCATTCCATCCCAATTCCAGATACATCGTTCGACTCAATTCCGATACCGCAACGCTGATTGCCTTCTGTGACTGTTTAAGCAGAAGAGACAGCCACGGACTGTGTGATAACCAGCGACCAATGCGATCGTGTTCAATCCAGAGGACCTTTGTCCCTGCATCTGCGGCTATATCTGTCAGCAGCAACTTCTCGCTCAAGCTCAACATCGCAATCACGTCAATCTTCTCAAAGCTCCGAAGCGTCGCCTGGAGTTTCTTGCGCATCGATTTTTTTCTCCATGTAAAACTAATCGCCCCCCACTTCGTCACTGGCGGTTTGCCGATATTCAATTCGACGACAGGGATGTGTCTCTTGCGACATTCAGCAAGAAGAACCGGACAACTGCCCGCAAATGCCACCGCATGTCCGCGCTCAATCAATCCATCCATCAGCCAGAGCGTCTGATTTTCAGCGCCGCCCAAGGCGCTTTCTAACGGAAATCTGGTGAACAATATTCGCACAGACCTAGCTTACCTCATTTTCCATCCAATCATTGATAAGATCGCCGAACGCCTTCTCGACCTCATCCGATTGCCAACTAGTACAGATACAAGCTTCTGTGCCGGCTTTCCGCGCTGCATCAAAGTTCTCTAGGGCGTCACTTGAGCTGACAAGGGCAACGCGCGCAGTGGGGTTCTGCAATTTCAAGTATGCGATAATCGCCAGACCATTTTGTGTCGGAATATAGAAATCAATCAGGGCATGCGTGATGTTATGGGTATCGATCAGCTCCATCGCATTCTCTGTGGTCATTGCAATAAGCGGTTCTGATGGCCACATGAAGTGCGCCAGCATCGCTTTCATCAGATCAATTTTTGCCTGACTGTCGTCGGCAATCAGCAGCTTCATGACTCAAGCTCATCAAAATCATCATCCGCATCGTCTTCTGAGTTCATAATCGTATTCAGAAACTTCGTTACATCGTTGACCGAGCGAACCGTCGGATCAATCACAAAGTCATACTCTGGTCCGTCGCTTGCTTCACCCAAGTGGACCGTAATGCAGTCCGGTTTAAGGGCCAGCGCAAGAAGATCACGATGGGGCGAATCACCCGGCATCGTCAGCATTAAATGCATCCCCTCTTTCGCCAGTTCCTCGACGCATTTTCTAATCACCTGCAAATGTCCGTCGCTCTCCTCCTCTTGCGGCATTGCGGCTTCTGCCAATACCTCCAGCGCCAAGTGACGCCAGCTGTCATGTTCGGCAACCGCCTTCTCGGCAATTGTGACACGGCCCATAGATGATGATCCGTCTAAGAGGATGACCATATGACGAGCTTATCGTTTTCAGCTTTCAGCTTCTAGAGGTTTCTCATCGGAGATGACGCGCGTGAGGCGAAGATTGCCTTGAGCATCGAGTGTATGCGCCAATTGAATAGCGGTGTCATTCTGCATACCTTCTACTTCCTGTGATCCAAAGACTGACTGGCCGACTTCATGGGCAGGTAAAGGATTTTCTGCATGCCAACGGGGGCTGAAGTCGCCTTCGGACTGACCGTACTGAGATTCGAATTTAAGGACTTTTACGATGGAGCTGCGAGTGAGCATAAAAAATTACAAAGGGTTAGAGTTATTTAATGCATTGCTTACATGATGCTGGACTCTCATCACGTGTTCGCCAATAGTGGGATCGAAGACGTATTCGACACTCACTTTTGCGGCTGGAAGTGCTTCCGCCGTAGGATCATCGCATAGTGATAAATGAGGCATGCCGGGATAGCATCCTTCTGTTTGATCGAGCAGGCTTGTTGCTAAAAGTGCAGATTCAAGAGTGAGCATGTACCGATTCTAGTCTCAAATACGGATATGCCAAACCGGCTTTGCCTCTGTGCAAAGCCGGTTGAGCGCTCGTTAGGATGTCAGCCATGTCGCAATGGTGAAGTAGCTCAAAGCAGGAATCGAAAATCCGATGATCCATGCACTCGACATAATGCGCATGTTTGGAGATTTGCTCACCGAACCCGCCTTGATGCCGAACACAACCCAGGCAGCAATGCTGCCGAGATACACGATGGTCCGCACGGTGAGAGCTGGGATGAATGCGGATGTCCATCCTAGTAGCAGCATCAACAGTGGGCACAGGACGATGCCTGCAAACAGAGAAATGAAGCCAGCCATGAACACGGCGAAGGGGTCATTATCGTCTACAGGTGTGTTTTCCGACATGCCAGATCCTTGTAAGAGAGCGGTTGAATACACGAAACGGATAGCCCGTTTCGGATTTAGTACAATAATAAAATTTAATAGTATTTTGTCAATACTTTGGCTTAATCACCTTCTGTCCTCCCATATAGGGCTGCAGCACTTCCGGGATCTCCACCGATCCATCTTTCTGCTGATAGATCTCGAGGATTGGGATCAAAATGCGAGGTGAGGCGATGCAGGTGTTGTTCAGCGTATGGACGAACTTCTTGGATCCATCGACATCTTCGTACTTGATGTTCAGGCGTCGACTCTGGAATTCGTGGAAGGTGGAACAGCTGTGCGTCTCGCCGTATTTTCCGCGACTAGGCATCCAGGTCTCAATATCATTCTTATAGATCTGCCCCTGTCCCATGTCGCCGGTGCAGACGTCGACCACGCGGTATGGAAGCTTGAGTGCTTGCAACACAGCCTCTGCATTGCCAAGAATTTCGGCGTGCATTTTTTCGCTTACTTCAGGGTTGTTCTCGCACAAAATCACCTGCTCCACTTTCTGGAACTGATGAATGCGGTACAGACCATGTGTGTCTTTTCCGTAGGTTCCAGCTTCGCGGCGGAAACAGTTGGAATAGCCGGCATAGCGCTTCGGCAAATCAGAAAGTTTTAGGACTTCACCCTGGTGATAGCTGGTAACCGCAACCTCTGATGTACCAATCAAATACAAATCATCAGACTCGATTGGCTGGCTCAAATCTTTGCGGACACCGACCGCGTATGCCATCTCCTCTCCACCTGGGAAGTAGCTTGTTCCCATCATCGCGTTCCAGTTGGCAAAGACCGGAGGCGTGAACAAGGTGAATCCGCGCTTCACCAACATGTCGATGGTGAACTGCATCACCGCCAACTCCAATCGCGCACCATCACCTTTCAAGAAGTAGCTGCGGCTTCCGGCAATTTCGACACCGCGTGGAATATCAATGATGTCGAGCAGTTCTCCGAGTGCGACGTGATCCTTAAATTCAAAATCAAACGTTGTCGGTTCGCCGACTTTTCGAATTTCGACGTTCTCGGAATCATCTTTCCCCACCGGAACCTGCGGTAATGGAATGCCCGGCATGCGCAGTTGCAGATTCGTCCACTCTTTCTCAATTTCATCCAACTCCTGTTCTTTCACTTTCAACTGATCTCCAAGCGCCTTCATCTCTGCAATCATTGTCGCCTTCTCATCGCCTTTCATCTCGGGGATTTTCTTACTCGCAGCGTTCTTGGTTGCGCGCATGTCTTCGACTTCCGTCACTAACGTGCGTCGCTTTTCATCGAGTGCAAGAAATGCATCAACGGAAATTTTGATGTTCTTCTGGTTAGCCGCCACCTGGTAGGCATCGGGCCGAGCGCGGAGGTCGTTGAGGTCGATCATAACAGGGAGAGGATAGCGGAGGATTATAACTCTGGCATCATGAACGTTTTAGAGCTTTGTGGAATGCCCGGATGTTCGGTATGTCGAGATGCATATCAATAACGGTTGGCAGATCTGCCCAGCCATCTGTCTCATCATCCAATTCATCTTCCAGAACAAGATCCGCCAGTTGATAGAGCATGATGTCGGCAAATATCTCACGGTATTCATCCGATAGCTTCCTTACAGCTTTTAAGACCATATTTGGTTGAATACCGAGACTATCAAAACGTTGCAGACTTAAGCCTGCTGTATACACATTCAGACGCATTCTTCGTATTTCCATATGCAGCAATAATTCACTGCTCTCTGTGATGATTGATTCATTTTCAATGGTGGCAATTCCGCCTCCTTCATCAGGGCGTTCTTCTTCTGTATGTTCATCGTCCTCTTGTTCCGATTGAGTGATAAAAGATGGCATCTCCCCCTGCATAAGGTCCTCATTGGTATCTCTCGTATCTTCTTGTATGTTCGCTTTTGTACTGATGCAGACATGCATATCCTGATAGGTTCTCTTTCCTAGAAATTTTACTATCGGGGAATTTGGCTCTGTCCATTGCATAACCTCGTCGCGCACATGTTCAAACAAGTCATGCCATACATCCTGTATTTCAGGGAGCGTGGGAGGTGTGCGCCGAAACCAAGAATTTTCAGGGTTATTCATCGGTCGCCCATTGGAGCACACCTGTCTATCTGATACAATCCCCCGACGCGTTGATTATGCCCAAGCAGAAGCCATTTATCCTTAAGGCCCCCTATCAGCCAACTGGCGACCAGCCGGAGGCTATCAAAAAGCTCGTTGCTGGCCTTCAGAAGGGCGAGAAGCACCAGACGCTCCTAGGTGCCACGGGAACCGGAAAAACCTTCACCATGGCCAATATTATCCAGCAGTTGCAGCGCCCAACATTGGTCCTGGCTCACAACAAAACCCTAGCTGCTCAGCTCTGTAACGAGTTTCAGCAGTTCTTCCCCGATAACGCGGTTTCATACTTCGTCTCCTACTACGACTACTATCAGCCAGAGGCGTACGTCCCGCACACCGATACGTACATTGAAAAAGATGCGAGCATCAACGAAGAGATTGAAAAATTTCGCCATGCGGCAACCATGAACCTGCTGACACGCCGCGATGTGCTCATTGTTGCGTCCATCTCCTGCATCTATGGTCTTGGTAACGTTGAAAGCTACGAAGCACTCGCCATTCACCTGGAGCGCGGCATGCCCATTCAGCGCGATAAGCTACTACGTCGCCTCACCGATATTCAGTACCGCCGCAGTAACCTCGAATTCAAGCAGCGCATGTTCCACGCGCTTGGCGACACAGTTGAAATCTTCCCACCAAATGGTGACGCGGTTATTCGCATCGAATGTCCGTTTGATGAAATCGACGTGATTCAAGAAGTGGATAGCTTTACCGGCGAAGTGCTCGCAGAGCTCCAGGAGGTGACCATTTTCCCTGCTGCGCACAACGTGACGACAAAAGAAAAGATTGATCAGGCGACAGATGCAATCCTCGCGGAAATGAAAGAAGTAGAGCAGGAATTTCTGAAGCGCAGTGAATATGCGAAAGCAGAACGCATTCGTATGCGCACCGAGTATGACGTCGAAATGCTCAAAGAGACGGGCTACTGCACGGGTATCGAAAACTACGTTCGCTATCTTGAAGGCACTCCCCCTGGTTCTCCGCCATCGACGCTCCTCGATTACTTCCCCGACGATTTCCTCCTGTTTGCCGACGAGTCGCACATCAGCATTCCGCAGATTGGTGGTATGTACGAAGGCAATAAGAGTCGCAAAACCACGCTCGTCGATTACGGATTCCGTTTGCCTAGTAGTTTCGATAACCGACCGTTGATGTTCGATGAATGGGAGAAGCGTGTTGGACAGCGTGTGTACGTGTCGGCAACTCCGTCAAAATACGAGTACGCGAACACGCCAAAAGAGAATTTCGTTGAACAGATTATCCGTCCGACGGGTCTGATTGATCCGCAGGTTACCGTCAAACCCACGAAGCATCAGATTGATGACATCACCAACGAAATTCAAGAAACGTTGAAGCGCGGTGAGCGCGTGCTTATTACGACTATCACCAAGCGCATGGCCGAGGATCTCACAAAGTTCCTCAACGATCGTGGCTTGAATGTGCAGTACATTCACAGTGATGTTGAGACGCTTCAGCGTATCGAAATTCTTCGTCAGCTGCGCACGGGTGAAATCGATATTCTTGTTGGTATCAACTTGCTCCGCGAAGGATTGGACCTTCCAGAAGTAAGCTACATTGCCATTCTTGATGCCGATAAGCAGGGATTCCTGCGCTCACGCGACGCGCTTATTCAGATTATCGGTCGTGCTGCGCGCAACGTAAATGGTCACGTCACACTCTATGCCGATAAGATGACGGATGCGATGAAGGGCGCTATTGATGAAACGAATCGTCGTCGCGCGATCCAAGAGGCATATAACACGAAGCATGGCATTACGCCCCAGACGATCATCAAAGCCATCCATGATATTGCAGAAGAGTCGCGCAAACTCGAACTGCGTCGTCCCAAGTACGATCACCAAAAGATTCCGAAGGATGAGAAGAAGCGTCTTATGACTGAGCTAGAACAGCAGATGGAACTTGCTGCAGAAAACTTGGAATTCGAGAAAGCAGCAGATCTTCGCGATGAGATTGAGTTGCTAAGACGCGAAGTAGCGTAATCACTTAAGTTTTTCTCTCCCTATGACCATTACTCATAGGTGCAAACGGTAACCCCTCTGCAAATTCAGCCAGCGAATCTGAGCGTGCAGTGTTTTGTATTTTGCGCAGTGCTTTTGCTTCAATTTGCCGAATACGCTCGCGTGTGACCTTAAACACCTTTCCTGTCTGCTCGAGTGTGTAGGAATAACCATCACCTAAGCCGTAACGCATTTTAATAATCTCTCTATCTCGATAGGTTAATGATCGTAACATGAGTTCAATTTTGTCTCTTAAGAGGCCGAGGTTTGCTCCTACAAGAGGCGAAGCTTCTTTGTCATCTTCAACAAAGTCACCAAATGTACTGTCGCCAGAATCGCCTACTGGTTTTGAAAGCTGGAGTGGGTATTTGAATGATCGTTCCATGTGTATAGCTTCAGATTCGGATATGTTCATAAATTTGGCCACTTCCTCAATAGTCGGGTTGCGGTTGTTCTCATGCCAAAAGTCCAACTTCTTGCGCTTGATGTCACCGGCCCCTGAATAATGATGTACAGGCAGGCGAATTGTGCGCCCGTGATCTGCTGTTGCACGTGTCATTGCCTGTTTGATCCACCATGTCGCATAAGTTGAAAACTTATATCCACGTCGATACTCAAACTTATCAACGGCACGCATAAGACCTGCGTTTCCTTCTTGAATAAGATCGAGAAAGGATAGCCCTCTGTTTCGATACCTCTTTGCATTGTTCACAACCAATCGAAGGTTTCCCCCTGCTAATTCCCCTCTTAGCATCATGAGGTCGTCGTGCATTTGCTCCAGGCGTGCAAGACGCTCATCTAACGTATTGGTATCACTCTCACCAATCTCGGATAGGAGAAGACGCACCTGAGCTTTAGAAGCTTTATCTTCTTTGTCAGCCAATTTAGCCGTAAGAGCAACAGTTTGTTGTGCGCGCGCAACAGTATGCTTGTAGACCTTGTTGAGGGGAGTTTCTTTAAGTGGTGTTTCGCAGAGCAGTGTTGCAATTGCATGACGTAGATGTGCGATCTGTTCTAAGGGCTGTTCTTTAAGCTGCGATGCATTCGTCAATTCAGTCGTTAGTCGATCCACTGTCGGTAGGTTTATAGGCAAGCTTTGCAGAATTGCCTCGTGGTTGTGAATACCCTCTCCCTCCATACCCGATGTACGGATGTTTCGTTCAAAGGGTAGTGCACCTTTTACGACCTGTTTCAGTATCTGCGTAGATGCTTCTATGGCTGGTAACCATGTCATCAATTCATGGCGAAATTGGTGGCGCGCTACATCAATGAGTTTTGCAAGAAGCAATTCCTGATCGCGTGTTAAGAGGGAAATCTCTCCCATTTGCGACAGATACGCTCGAAGAGGATCGCGACTTGGCAATGGCTGATTGAGCACTGGTTCGACACTCTTTCGTGTGTACGTTCGCTTTGTCGTTGTAGGAAGGGGTAGATGGCCATTCGGTTCCTGGCGCACGAGCGCAATGTCTAATTCTCGCATCGCTTCTGTCAGCGCCTGCATTTTTTCGTATCCACCTTCGTTTGGTAAATACGCATCAACTTGAGCTGCTGTCAGAAAACCGTGGGTGACGCCTATCTGCAGCAACAGAAAAAGATTCTCATCCCCCTCGGCGAGGATAGAAATAAATCTTTCGGGTGATTGATCCGGAGAAGAAGACATAGCGCGCAATACTATGCCTGAATTCTATCAGATCAAGAGGTGTCCACATGTGTACCCCCTTAATGCCAGATTTCATCGATCACAACTCTTTCCCGTAGCTCCTTTGTTATTCCTTCCAGAATCTCCAGGACACGGATAGCAGTGCCGTATGGGAGCGTGCCATGATCATCGATCCGTCCCAGTTCAACCTGGCGACTTATAAGGCGTCTGATGCTGTCGGTATGCCTCTGTATATCTACATGGAGCTCATGGGCAATTTTTTCCAATACAACAATATCTTCCAATACATCTTCTGATGAAGGCAAAGGCGCGCCGATATCGTCACCAATCGGGCTCACAGCTGGTAAGTATACTCTCCTTGGTACAATGTTCTTAGGTATGAGCTTCTAGTTCGGCTTGCAGTGTATTGAGATGTGCCAAGGGGTCGATCAGATCACTGATAGCGGATGCGGATAATGGAACTGCATAAGGGTCATCTTCTGGCTCTAGTGTGCTTTTCTCGCTTGCCAAAATATCCCTCATTGCTGCAAGGCTCTGATCAATTTGATGACCAACTAGCCCGGCTGACTCAATAGTCGCAAGGAGGTGTTCTAATTCGCCGACTGTGGCCTCTCTTAATTCCACCTTACTATTATACCATATTACCCCAAAATTCGCATCGCTTCCTTGTACCCTTCCGGCGTCCCGGTATCGAGCCGTGTACCTTCGAATTCTGTGCCGTAAATAGGGGCTCCTTGATTGTTTTGCTCAATGAGAGCATCAATTAAGCGAATCTCCCCGCCATGCGATGAGCCAACCGTTGGCAGAACATCAAAGGTCGAGCGAGGGATGATGTATTTTCCGACAATACCGAGGGTCGATGGGGCTTCTTCTGGCGTTGGTTTTTCGACTAATCCCGTAATGCGGTGCAGACGGCCATCCGATCCATCGGCAATTTCCACAATGCCGTAACTCGCGGTTTTCTCGCGTGGGACATTCTGCAGGCAGAGCATTGCTGCATCAGTCAGCTGATCAGCCGGAACCTTTTTCATGGCATCTGTTAGCTGTTCCAAGCCACTGTGCTGATCGACAATTAAATCATCGCCGAAGAGAATGGCGACGTGTTCACTCTTCACCCAATCGGCTGCTTGAAGAATGGCATGTCCGTCTCCCAACTGCTGTTCCTGATATACAACGTGAAAATTCACATTGTCGTAGCGCTTCAGCTCGGCAATCGCCTCACTCTTACCACGTCGCGCCAACTCCTCTTCCAATGCGGGATCTTCGTAGAAGAATTGTGGAATGCCCTCCTTTCCTTTGCTAATAACAAAACAGATGTCGGTAATGCCGACACTGAGACATTCATCGACCAGTAAGGCGATAATTGGCCGATTTCCAATTGGGAGTAATTCTTTGGGTACGACCTTGGTCCACGGCAGAAACCGGGTACCTAGACCTGCGACCGGAAGAATGGCTTGGGAAAGCTGCATAAAGGGGTCTTGAGTATAGGGGGTAAACCCCTGTTTTGACAAAACTTCTCTGAGCGACTATAATGGCCAGAAACATTCACATCCATTCCCCCATCATTCTATGTCCAAGCCGATTGATTACGACGCTCTAAACGAGTTCTTTGATAAGACTCATGATCAGGCAGATGAGGTTGCTATGTTCCTCGATCAGCGTGAGCAGCTTGCTCAGGCACAAGATGATGAGACACGACAGAGAATTGAAGTGGATCTGAAAGAGAAGGCTAAAAGGATCAAGCGTCTGATCCCTGGATTAGAATCTAAACTCGAACAGGTTCGTTCATTGAGCACTGTCGATGGTGGAACGATTAATGCAATTGCAGAAAATCTTCGTAAAGCAAAAGAGGCGCTCTTCGGTCAGGCTGCATAACATTGTCGTTCTTTCATCCGGCTTCGTCCTCCCGCATTCGCGGGACGGGACTACGCCGCGAATTACTTCACACAAACATGCATCTCCAACGGGGTGCATTTTTGTTACGTGTCATGCTGAGGAGACCCGAAGGGTCGTCTCGAAGCATGAAATGGTCATAGTATCCTTCGAGGCGTCGTCCCGCATGTGCGGGACTCCTCCTCAGGATGACACGGTTTACGCTTCACTGATCCTCACAATCTTCACCTTCTCTTCCTTTGGAATCAGAATCTTCAGAATGCACTCTTTGTTAAAGGTTGCCTTCACTTTTCGTGGATCAATGGTGCAGGGCAGCGTCACACTGCGGCTGAACTCTCCCCAGAAACACTCCTGCAGGTAGTACTGGTCATTCGGAATGCTGTCGGTTTGCTGACGCATACCGCGGATGGTGATGACGTTATCGGAAATTTCCAGATCCAAATCACTTAGGCGGACACCGGCAATAGGCGCCTTAATAATGTAGTAGTTATCCTGCTCGTAAATATCGACGGCAACTTGCCCTTTTCCTGTTTGCTTAGGCGTTTGTACAACAGGCTCGTGGAAGCTTGGGACGGGCGAACTACCCCCCGAAAATGGACCCTCGAGTTCCGAGTTTTCCACAGTGTCTGGGGACAGCGCGTCCTGCCCAAGAGAAGAAAAA
This sequence comes from Candidatus Peribacteraceae bacterium, assembly GCA_044228075.1. Taxonomy (GTDB): domain Bacteria; phylum Patescibacteriota; class Gracilibacteria; order Peribacterales; family Peribacteraceae; genus JAKQEM01. The sequence goes on along the minus strand of JBGAVO010000003.1, from coordinate 107,039 downwards.
ATGCCGTGGAAGGGGAACTGCGATGGCATAGACCGGTCTGTATAGTATCCCGGACCGTGATTTATGAGCAAAAATGTTCGGTGGAAAACATGTGGAAAATATGAGGATGTGTTGTGGATAACTTGTGGATATCCATGTGCAGCGGCTCACGATGACACGCCGCAAGGTCTCACCTAAGCTATAACCATATGTCGATTGTGCATGCGATCATCGTTGGAATTGTGCAGGGTATTACGGAATTTCTTCCGATCTCCAGTGACGGACATCTTGTTTTAGCTGATCGCCTACTAAACCTACCACTCGACGGTCGCGATGCGCTTGGGTTTGATATTCTGCTGCACGCCGGAAGCCTGCTCGCCATCCTTCTGGTCTATCGACGGACATGGATTGGACTCATCAACGGATTACTGCGAGGTGATAGTGGAGCACGAACGACAACAGGGTTGCTGATTGTTGCGACGATCCCTGGTGTGATTGCAGGATTACTCTTTGAAGATGTCGTGAGTGGGATGCGATCCTTCACCGCAGCAGGCCTTGGATTTTTAGTGACGGCTGCTGTGCTCATCATCGGTGAGCGCATTGGTCGCAGACATGAAGGATCGGGAATCATCACCGTTCGTCATGCCCTTCTCATTGGTATTGCACAGGCAGTGGCCATCCTTCCGGGTGTGTCACGTTCCGGTTGTACTATCAGCACTGGTCGTGCGTTAGGGCTCAAGCGCAGCGATGCGTTGGATTTCTCGTTTTTGATGGCTGCACCCATCATCGCCGGAGCCGTTGGGAAAACGTTGATTGATGCATTCCAGGGCGACGTCATCTTCCCTGCAATGAACGTCTCTCTCACGGGTTTTATCACATCATTCATCGTCAGCTTGGGTGCCATCATGTTGCTCAAACTGATTGTCGTGAAGCGCAGTCTCGCTGTGTTTAGTTGGTATTTGATTCCACTGGGCGTGGTATTGGTGTCTATTGATCGTCTGTAATCATCACGCATCTGCCGTGTAATGCGGTAAATGAGCCCTTAGAGGCAATGGAAAAAATACCGTACATTTCGCCTTGCACCAGCGTCGGTGCCTAGTAGAATTGCGTCCCTCCCCGTGCGACGGGTACTCTGCATCTCTTGCCCCACTTCCATTATGTCCGTCCAGCTTCGCAACTACATCCGAAAACTCCGCTTTGAACACGGTATGACGCAGGAGGAACTAGCGTTGCGCACGGGCGTAAGCCGCCAGACGATCATGTCGATCGAGCGCGGACAGACGAACCCATCAGTGCTGTTGGCATACAAAATTGCCGCTGCCTTCAACGTGCCAGTTACATCGGTGTTCGATATTGAGGGTAAGTTGATGCCGGTCTAAGCCGGACGACGAGATATCAGATTTCAGATGTCAGTACGCCTGCTTTTTCGTGTTGAGATCGGATATCGGACATCCGTGATGCACGAACATCCGCTAACACAATCTGCGCCTCTGTTTTTCCGTTCCACACATTCACCCCAATATGACACGCGAGGTCGACAGTGCTGCCTTCAAGATGTTCCATGGTGTGTCCCAGATTGAATCCAATCACCGGGATGCCGTTTACTCGTGCCTGCAAATGCTGACCGGTTGATCCGGCCAATCGAATTCGATCAAGTGTCACCCCTTCAATCAGCAGCGTTGGCTCTGTGTTGCCCTGCCCGAATGGTGCGAGCGTAGAGAGATGACGATACAAATGGAGATCGATCATCTCCGGTGTTGCGATGCCGTCGATCTGCACAGATGGTGCAAGTGTCGTGATGCCCATGTGTTCTTGTGCATCAGCAGTCAGAAGATCGGACAGCGCTACGAAGTGATCGAGTGGGAAGCTGGCGCCTGCTGCCTGCGCATGTCCGCCGAAGTGTGTGAGCAGGTGTGCAGCGCGCTTGAGTGCGGCAGCAACGTTGTAACCCGGCGGTGAGCGGAAACTTGCGGTGCATGTATCGCCATCAATGCATGCAGCAAATGATGGACGCCCGAATCGCTCCGTTAATTTTCCCGCAATTAACCCTACAATTCCCGGCGAGTACGACGCACTCGCAGTGCAGAGAAATGCCGGAAGATCATCTGTGGGTCCAAGCGACTGCAATGCTTCTTCAAGTGCATCAGCGGTATCACTCTGGCGCTGTGCATTAAGTGTTTCGAGTATATCGGCTTCATCCCCTTCTTCGGTCAGCGCTTTAAGTGCAAGCATGGGGTCAGCCATGCGGCCGGCTGCGTTAATGCGTGGCGCTAATCGCCATGCCACATCGGTGCTTGTAATAGTGCCGCTGCAAGTGCGCGCGATGAACGACTTAAGCGGTCCTTGAGGCAGATTCATAATCGACTGCAATCCACTCTGTACAACGTGTCGATTGCTGCCGGTCAGTGGTACCAAATCCGCCATTGTTCCCATCATTGCTAGAACGCGGTCGATATCGTGATTGAGCCAGTGTTCGGTGTCTTCAAATCCGCGAATAAAGGCCAGGGCAACGCCAGCAGCGGATGGATGCGGGTCGGGATGATTGGGTGAAAGAGCCGGATGCAAAATCGCATGCGCGTGCGGCACAGTCTCAAAATGATGGTGATCGAGGATCAGCGTATCAATGCCCTCTTCGCGCGCTCGTTCCATCGCCTCGTGTGCAGCAATACCGTTATCGACCGTAAGGAGTAACGAAATCTTTTGCTCTGCAAATGCATCAACATGGTGTGTGCGGATGCCATATCCATCGTGCACACGATGCGGCAGACGGATGACCGGGTCGTGTCCGTGACGCTGAAGAAGTCTCAATAACAGTGCGGTCGACGTAACACCATCGCAATCGTAATCGCCGAATACAGCAATTTTCTCTCCTTCTGCAAGCGCACGTTGCAGTCTGTGTATCGCTTTTCCCATATCCGAATACACCGCAGGATCAACCGCGCTGACATGTCGACCATCTAACCCTCGTTGCGTTTGTAGGTGCAGGACAAATGACTCTGCATCGCTCACTGCTGCGGCATTCGCCACATTCCACTGCTTGCCGGTGAACGATGAATGCGAATCGATAGCCGCACACTAGCAGAACGACCGGTCTGTTCCATGAAAAACTGCTTCAATGCTTTAGTGCATCAAAGCACTTTTTACGCACATTTGAATTTGATGATGACAGTGGTTTCTGCGAGGATAGATGCCGCATGCTCAACAGGCGGACCCTCCTCACCGCAGCGTTTATCTTATCGATCGGTGTGGTCGTGGGTTCGATTCCGTCGTATCAGTTTTTGAGAGGGCAGTTTGGTGGTGGTAATGGCTGCGGTGGTTTCTTTGGTGTTCCATGTGATCCCGATGCGTTGCCGACAAGCTCTTTCTATCCGCTCTATCCGAAATCATTTCTGGATGTTGCCTGCGGCTCATCTCTCGAACAGCAGTTTGGAAATGTAAAAATGCGCGTCTTTCAATATCCGGGATGTATGGTGACCAACGTTTCGTACGGGACATACACGGGGCCTTTTTGTTCATCGATGCAAGTTGGTTGGCCACCGTTTTATGACGTAGGGCAGCCAAATAGTGATCGCCCGGTCTGTACGCCGACACCTCCTTTACAACCGGGTGAGCAACAAACGTACAATTATACCTATATTCATGGCCAATGTGATGCTGCCGAGTACAGGCTTGGAGGTCCGCATGACTGTAATCCGGGGCCGATACAAATCGGTGAGGGCTGTCGCGATGTTCTTTGTTGTGGCGATGGTGCATTTCAGACCGGTTGGCAAGTTGCACCGTGTGCAGATCCTCTCGCTCAGTGCGTCCTAGGAGCAGGCAACCAGGGATATATCTGCGATTGCCCTCCTAACCACACAGTCCGAGCAAATAATGGCGTGAAGTATTGTGCACCGTATGAATGTGGAAACGGCATCAAGGAAGGAACGGAGCAGTGTGATTACGGCGAGCAGAACGGCGAATATAACTGGTTAGCAATGGGAACCTGTACCAATCAGTGTGAGTGGGAGACAACTCCTGCATCATCTCAGGCTTCAGCTTCTTCTGCGGCTCCAAGTTGTGGTAATGGTGTCAAAGAAGGGGCGGAAGAATGTGATGCTGGCGGCAACAACGTTCCAACGGATGTTGCGAACAAAGACTGGCTCGATATCACACCGCAGGATGCGGCGACGCTCGATAACTCAAACTGTCTGACGACTTGCAAAATTGCGCAGTGCTCCGACAAAAACAGCGATGGATCACCAAAGGACAACGATGATAATGATAAGGCGAATGCTGACGATCGTTCGTGCTACGGTGGAGCCTATGGTGAGCTTGGGTATCTCGCAGGTTACAACGTCGAGGATTGCCCTATGTGTCAGCGTGATGATGAAGACGATAATCGGACACGTCAGCAGGCTCGTGTGTTAGAGGAGAATCTTTTTACGGCTGCCGCTGTTCTGCCGCTGGATGTGAATGAGCTTCCCCCTCCACCCTATGACAGGTATTACTGCCGTGAAGATAGATTAGGTTGTGGTTGTGGTACCGGTCAGATACGCATGTCCGATGATGAAGATCCTACGACAAATGACTGTGCCACCGTTGCGCCAGATGCAGTATGGAAATGGAAATGTGAAAGCGATGCAGATTGCGATCCTGCATACCGTTGTGCTTTTTACACGGAATACACTCTGGATGATGTGCAAATCTTCCGCTGTAAACGTCTTATTGATGAGGGCGACATCGGCTGTCGTTCTCGCTGGGACTGTAATGACAACTACATCGGTGATCCACTGGAAGGAAACAGATCACTTGATGGCGGAATGATGAAGTGGAAGAGCACCGTCCCCTTCAAATGCATCTCCTTTAACACAACAGAACAGGGAAAGTGTTGCGGACCGAACACGCAGGAATGTAAGCGTGCCGCATATGCGAGCGCAGGAACAACGACAACAACTGTGCCAACATTTGAGCAATGTGAAGAGGAGCCGAACGGTGGATTCCCAGGAACGATGGCAGGTGGATTCGGTGGTGGAGGAGATGATGGTGGAAATGGTGATGGTAATGATACGGGTGAGACAGGTGGCTCAGATGGTTCAGCAGGCTCATCTGCACCAGCTTGTTTCAACAACAATCCGTGCGTCGCTCTTACTGTCGTCAACGGTCGCAACGTCTATACCGTTCCTGCAACGTGTCCTCTCACCGGGAACAAGCGCACATGCTACAACAGCTGTATTGCCGGAATGAATAATGGCACGGTCGCTCATCCCAGCGTCTGTAACGCGCAATGTAGTGTCAGTGAAGCAGATCTTAAGCTTTGTCCGTGCAATAGCGATTACCAGCAGTGCGTGACTGATGCGATTGATGAACAGCGTGCGTGCACCGCGCTGTGTGTGTACGATCCGAATCCGACCGCGTGTCGCGGCGAATGCGCCAATGATTATCGTGCAAATCTTGCAGCGTGTGGACGCGCGTGCCCGGCATCCTCGTCCCAAGGATCGTTGCCTCCGTTTGCATCCGTCAGTAGCAGACCGCAATCCTCTGCCCGCAGCAGTGCGGCGACATCTGGAGGCAGCTCGTCACGTCCCTCATCCGGTGCTTCTTCATCACGATCATCCGGTGGCTCCAATCCATCCAATGCGTCACAACCGTCATCCGGAGTTCCTCCCAATAGCCAACCATCATCCGGACGCAGTTCGTCACGCGCATCATCCGTCTCATCATCCATCTGTCTGAATGGAGATAAATGTATGCCTCACACAGATTGTTTGAAGATGGGCGGCCAACTGCGTGATCCTGGCTTCTGCGGCGTCACCGGAAACTCAGAATTGTTCTGCTGCCGTCTGCCCGATCACTCGTCGCGTTCATCCGGCAGTTCTCACTCTTCTGGATCATCCGTCAGTAGCGGATCTTCTCGCTCCTCCGGTTCATCCCAAAGCAGTGGATCGTCCCGCTCTTCCGGTAGCTCTCAGTCATCTGGTACGTCTCGTTCCTCGGGTAGCTCAACGTCTCGCTCATCTGGATCGTCCACATCTCGTTCCTCGGGATCTTCCACTTCCCGATCGTCCGGTAGCTCAACGTCTCGCTCATCTGGATCGTCCACATCTCGTTCCTCGGGTTCTTCCCGATCATCCTCATCAACCGGACTCTGTGAACAGTTCCCATGGCTCTGTTCCTCATCATCATCGCGCTCCTCCGGGTCTTCCCGTAGTAGCTCCTCACGTAGCTCCGGATCGTCACGCAGCTCGTCATCTCGCTCAAGCTCCCGCTCATTCTCATCGGTCATTGTCTACAACGAATGTCTCGGCAACGAATGTCTGACCGGTGGTGATAATTACTGTGCATTCGAAAATAAGTCCTGTGTCACAACTTCTACCCTCCCCTGTATCCGTTGTGTGACGAATAACTCATCAGCTCGCAGTTCGAACGGCAGCATTACCGGTGACGATGGCGGCGACATCTCCGGTAACGGATCAAGCGCACGCTCCTTCTCATCCTGGTCGTCCGTCGCCTGCACGACTCATTTCGAGTGTTCAGACAGAGTGTGTATTAGCGGCACCTGTACGAATATTCCATGCTCTATCGATTCACAGTGTCCGACAAATCTGTGTATCAATAATCGTTGTTCCTCCTGCACAAATTCCGCTCAGTGTCCGCAGAATTATTCCTGCCAGAGCGGATCCTGTATTCCGCCATTCGACTCCGAAATCAGTTGTCGGACGGATAACGACTGTGCAGCCGATTCCCGCTGTATTTTGAGTCGTTGTCTTACCCCGCAGCAGATTGCCGGCCTGCCGGTCTTCTGTGGCAACTTGAAGGTAGAACCAGGAGAACAGTGTGACCATGGTTCACTCAACGCAGATGTTCCAAATGCGTACTGTCGCACTGATTGCCGACTTGGTCGCTGTGGTGATGGCATCGTCGATACGCCACTCGAACAGTGTGATGATGGAAATCTTTCCAGCGGAGATGGATGTTCGGCTATGTGTATTCCAGAGCGCGGTGCACCGAATCAAGCACTTCCTGCTCAAGTCATTGAATTGCCGTTCACAGAAGGCAGTGATCAATCATCCGCAGGGAACGGACAGAATAATGGACCAATTATCACGAATAACGGACAGCCATCTGTGCCATCAACACCTGATACAGGTCCTGCTGCACTTGCCATCATGATTGCAGGTGGTGCTGCAGGATGGGTCTATCGACGTAGGAGGTAATACGGTGCAATGATTTATAAAGAAGAACAATACATTCCCTTTTGGCTATCTGTCCTTCAGAAATGCTCTTGGTAGACTGCAAGGGATTATGTCTCCGCGACTCACGTCCATCGTTATCTGGGTAGCAGGTGTTTTCGTCATGAGCAGTCTCGCACTGGTGTTGCAAAATCGAAGTCCGGCGATACAGGGACAAGTCGGAGGCAATCAGTGTTTTATTCCTCTGCCATGTAGTCCGGACATGGGCGGATATTGTTATGCCCCGGTGGGAACCCCCTGTACTGTAACTGGTCCAAATGGCTCATACTCAGGTGCATGTGGTGCGGCAGGGGGATGTTTTGCCAGTTCAGCTGCCTCGTCTGTTGCCTGTTCGGGAACCTGCGGATGTTGCGCTATTAATCCGAATTACTCTCCGTATTGCTATATGTGTTATGGCAATTCGAGTTCCGCACAGTCGTCAAGTGTACCGAACCCCCCGCCACCACCCCCTGCTTCCTCGTCTCAGCCACCCCCTCCAGGATCATCTGCACAGCCTCCGCCACCAGGATCGTCCACTGGCCCGAATAATCAATCGTCTGCCGGCTCACTTCCCTCGAACGGATCATTTCCCTCCGCCGCGTCATCGGTCTGTTCGCAATGTGGTCAATCATCCTCCGCTCAACCTCCTCAGTCTTCCGCCTGTTCCGGTCCTTCGTGTATCACGGTTCAATCCTCCTCGCCGCAACCTCCGCCACCGCCACCATCTTCCGGTAGTGCCAGTGCCGGCTCCTGCTCCTCACTTCCAGATGTCCAGTGTCCAGATATCCCCCCAAGCTGCAGCATGCCTCCCGCTAACTGCAGCCAGACCTGTCAGGATGAATTCAATACGTGCCGTAATCAGACGTGGAGTGCCAATGCGAGCTATCGTGCCATCTACAGCGGATGTCCACAGTGGTTCCCCGGCGTTCCCGAATGTGAAAACCGAAAAGCACTCTGCCTCTGTAATTGCCAAGCAAACTTCGATGGAACGTTATGTTCATCGAGTACGTCATCGGTTCGCTCTTCCTCTCGCTCTTCATCGTCCGTTAACCTCTGTCCTAACGGCTACACCTGTATCGACAAAGAAGTCTGTCTCGCATCAGGCGAAGAGAATAATGGCAATGGATTTGTGTGTGGAGATTCCACCACTTGTTGTCGTCTGCGATCTTCTTCTTCACGATCATCATCCCGCTCTTCGGGGAGTTCTGCTTCCTCCAGTTCATCCCACTCTACTGTCGTCGATCCTCCAAGTAGCGGTTCTTCACGTTCTTCAGGCAGTTCCCAATCATCCGGAAGCTCTCGCAGTTCTTCCTCCACCTCTGTCATCGTTGACCCTCCTCCTTCATCCGGCTCCAGCCGCTCATCATCGCAATCCTCCGGTTCCTCTCAATCCTCCGGCAGCTCTCGCAGCTCTTCATCCACGTCCGTCATCGTTGACCCTCCTCCTTCCTCTGGCTCCAGTCGTTCCTCCTCCCGCTCTTCTCAATCTTCTGTCATCACCCAGAGCGAATGTCGTGGTGATGAATGCATACGTGGAGGTGGAGATTTCTGCGCTGCTCTCAATCAGTCCTGTCTTACGACATCCACTCTCCCCTGCATCATCTGCAGTGGCGATCTCCCAAGTTCTCACTCCTCTTCCTCTCGATCTTCTTCTCGCTCTTCCGAATTCTCCAGCTCACGCTCTTCCTCTCGCTCCTCCAGTCGTTCATCGTCCTCTCAGATAGTCGTCTACAACGAATGTGCGGGTAACGAATGTTTCTTCGGTGGAGATGACTACTGTGCTGCATCCGGAGAATCCTGCGAAACAACATCGACTCTTCCCTGCATCCGCTGCGTCTCCAACAATGACATCGCAGGAGACATCTCCGGAGACATCGCCGACGATTCATCCAATGACATATCCGGAGATATCTCTGGTAGTGATGGCTCCTCTGCATCATCTGCGACCTCCTTCACTAACTCTTCCTCCCCCTTCATTCAACCTCCCTACTGTGAAGATCCTGCAGAATGTGAAAGCAATCTCTGCATCAACAACACCTGTACAGATTGCACCAACAACTATCAGTGCCCATCCAATCTCTGCATCGACGGAACCTGCACGAACTGCACGAACAACAATCAGTGCACGTCTAACCTTTGTATGAATGGCACCTGTATGCCCTGCACAGACTCCTCTCAGTGCTCCGATGGTCTCATCTGTCGTTCTGGTATCTGCACGCAGTGCACAGCAGATAATCAATGTCCCGAGAACCACGTTTGTCGCTCAAATATTTGTATGCCTAATCTTCCGGTCGATCTCTTCTGCCAAGAGAATGCGGACTGTCCCACAGGAGCTCTTTGTATTCTCAATCGCTGTGTCTTGGCTCAAGAAATCGCGATGCTTCCTGACTTCTGCGGAAACACTCGCATCGACCCAGGGGAACAATGTGACAATGGTACGCAAAACTCCGATGATGTCGGTTCAGAATGTCGTCTCGATTGTTCCATTCCTACCGAACGCAACGCCCCCACTCAAACACTCCCTGCACAGATTGTCGAACTTCCCTTCATGACAACCAATGGTTGTGCCAATGATCTCGACTGTAAAGCGGGAGAAATCTGTCTCGATGGTCTCTGTTCTGCCGCGGCATGTACCGATCATGCTCAATGTGCATCGTACCTTTGTCTGAACGGTCGCTGTGCTCTGTGCACCTCCGATGCCCAGTGCCCCGATGGTCGAATCTGTCGCAATGGGATGTGCTCCGTTCAATCCCAATCAGCGTACAATCCATCTTCCACTCCACCAGTCACGCCTTCCACTGGTCCTGCTGCTCTTGCAGTGATGCTTGCGGGTGGAGCTGCGGGGTGGGTGTATCGGAGGCGAAAGTAAGCTTCACTTAGCTAGGTTGTGTAGTTAGTACATAACACATTTCTTTGCGGCTGCTGCACCGTCGTTGTGAACTCTGGTGAAGGAGATGATACTATCTGTATCAATGCAGCTCCGATTGCCCACATTGTCGCGCACCCACACATTTTTATTTATGGGCCTGCTTGTTGTAAGTGTTATTGTGGGAAATTTTGCGCTACGTTCCCGCACTTCTTTAAAAGCCGAAACAGTGACGCTGCAATGTAACTGGATGGAAGGTCGACAGGTGCAAGTTCAGCTCAATGGAGCAACTATTCAATGTATCAATCATTGTGGAGGTAATCCTCGATGGGCAGGGTATTGTGTCGTGACGAATTTAAATATCTGTCAGCGCTGGGCCACGCCTGCAGAAGCGGCGTATATGGCAGCTGAGCATCCGGGTTACGACAATTTCAGTCCTAATAGTCCGATGACTTTTTTCCCCTGTGATGCAAGTGCGCCGATATCGAACTACTTCAACAATGTGTATCAAGACGGCTCTTCTCATCCGGAAGGGCATACAGTTGTTTGTACCGAAGACATTCGTAAGCGCCAATGCACCATCCTTAATGGCTCGGTCTATACGTTCATGCCCGATGGTTCAAAATGCGAGAGTCACAGTGACTGCTATCACTTAAGTGATTTTGGGTTTAACAGAAACTATCCATCGCGATGTCTACCAAGTGATAACGGCATGGGTGGACCGACGGTTTTGACATGTCAGCCTACTCAGATGTACTGCGGCGATGGAACAACGCAGACTCTCGCGCAAAAACAGGGTGATCCTGCTCCCGATGATGGCGTTAACGAGGAATGTGACGCAGGTGCTGCGAACGGACAAGTTGGAAGCTCGTGCTCCACACAATGCCTCGCTATCCAGGTTGTCGCATCGTCCTCCGCTCCTCCTATTGTTCAATCCTCCTCGCCACAACCCCCTTCCAGCGCCAGCGCGTGTTCCTCTCTTCCCCCGGTCGTCTGTCCCGATGTCCCGCCTAGCTGCTACATGCCGACAAACGATGAACTGGAAGCAATCAGACTCGGATGTATTCAACAAAAGGATCAGTGCCTGGGTAACGTGTTCAACTCCAGTACCCGTATGCCTGAAGGTTGTCAGTATCAGATGCCTGCCGATGCGTGCATGCAGGAATATGAATATTGCCTCTGTGATTTGCAGATCAACTGGCAGGGCAACCTCTGCTCCTCCTCTCGCTCCTCTTCACCCGGAAGTTCATCACGTTCGTCTTCCGCTCATCCTCCTGAGTCATCCCGAAGCTCTTCTTCCTCTCGCTCATCCGGATCGTCACAATCTTCTGCATCAAGTCAGTACAGTGAAGAATGGGTCATGACTGCGTGTTCTACGTCGTCCGGTTCTCCAACTCCCATTTGCGTCTTTGGTACGCCAGGACAGCAAACATGTCCCGCAGGGACTATCAGAGGTCCTGGAACCTGCAAAAACACCAAGTATGAGAACGGCACTATCGTTGCACAATCTGTCGGTGTTTGCTGTGAATCCATCACCTCCCGCTCCTCACAATCATCCAACTCTTCCGGAAGTTCTCGCTCTTCTGAATTCTCCAGTGGCTCCAGCCGTTCATCGTCACGTTCCTCAGGAAGTTCACAGAGTTCAGGATCATCCACTTCCTCTCGTTCCTCCGAATTCTCCAGCTCACGTTCATCTTCTTCACGCTCTTCCAGCTCATCAGATTCTTCTCGTTCATCCTCCAGAAGCTCTTCCCGCTCTTCCGAATTCTCCAGCTCACGTTCCTCCTCTCGCTCCTCCAGTCGTTCATCATCCTCTCAGATCATCGCCTTCAACGAATGTCTGGGCAACGAATGTCTGATCGGTGGAGATGACTACTGTGCTGCATCTGGAGAATCCTGCGAAACAACATCGACTCTCCCCTGCATCCGCTGTGTCTCTAACAACGATATCGCAGGTGACATCTCCGGAGATGTCTCTGGTAGTGACGGTTCCTCCACATCTTCCGTTGTAGGTGGTTCTTCCTCCTCCCCCTTCATCCAGCCTCCCTACTGTGAAGATCCTGCAGAATGTGAAAGCAATCTCTGCATCAACAACACCTGTACAGATTGCACCAACAACTACCAGTGTCCGTCCAATCTCTGTATCGACGGAACCTGCACCGACTGCACCAACAACAATCAGTGCACATCCAATCTCTGCATTAACAATCGCTGTGAACCCTGCACAGACTCCTCTCAGTGCTCTAATGGTCTCATCTGTCGCTCTGGTATCTGTACTCAATGCACAACTGACGCTCAGTGTCCTGCGAGTCATTCCTGCACGAACGGTCTGTGCATTCCAGATACAGATCTTTCCTGCCAAACCAACACCGATTGTCCGAATGGTTTCCTCTGCATCCTCAATCGCTGTCTGCTTGCACAGCAAATTGCGCTGCTCCCTGATTTCTGCGGCAATGCTCGTGTCGATGCCGGTGAAGCATGTGACAATGGTTCGCTGAATGCGGATGTGCCAGGTTCCACCTGTCGTCTTGATTGTTCTAATCAACGTTGTGGCGATGGCGTCGTTGATTCGCCATTAGAACAGTGTGATGATGGAAACTCTGTGAACAATGATGGCTGCTCATCCGCATGCTTACCCGAGCGCGGAGCGCCTAATCAGACACTGCCGGCTCAGGTTATTGAACTTCCATTTATGGGATGTTCCACAGACGTAGAGTGTGATGATGGGGAGGTCTGTCTGGATGGACTCTGTTCTGCTTCATGCACGGAGCACAATCAATGTGCGTCGTATCTCTGTCTCAATGGACGATGTTCTTCGTGTACTTCCGATCAGCAATGCCCCGATAATCGCATCTGCCGCAACGGTATGTGTGTCGATCGCGCATCACAGTCGTCGAACAATCCTCCTGTCACACCATCCACGGGTCCCGCTGCATTAGCGGTCATGCTTGCAGGTGGAGCTGCTGGATTCGTGTATAGAAGAAGGAGAGGGTAATGGTATTCTAGCGACCATCACCTTTCGCATGCGTATAGCAGCGGCCTTTATTCTCTCCATACTTTGCGTTACCGCAGCGTCGGTTTTCTATGTGCGCTCCTCGCCATTAGAAGGACAAGCGGTGGAGGATACATGTGCGTATCATGAAGAGTTCTACGGAGTGACGTTGCGTGATTGCTATACGACAGTCGGATCTCCTGGAGGAGTATGCGGAGAAGTAGTCGGTGGAGGAGGTTGTTGTGACCGAACAGTGAGTCCGGGGTACTACGCGCCGCATGATGGCATCCGCTGTCCTACATGTTATAGGTGTGCCGGTGAAACACAGGAAAATGGAATTTGCCAACCGATTGCTGGTTGTAACACCGTTCAATCCTCTTCCACCTGCTCGGGTGTTGCCTGCATTACTGCGCAATCCTCTTCCCCGCAGCCACCCCCTTCCAGTGCCAGCTCCTGCTCCTCTCTTCCTCCTGTCGTCTGCCCCGATGTCCCGCCTAGCTGCACCATGCCGACAAACGAGGAGCTAGAAGAAATCAGAGTTGGTTGTATTCAAGAAAAGGATCAGTGTTTGGGCAACGTGTTCAACTCCAGTACCCGCATGCCATCCGGCTGCCAGTATCAACTTCCTGCCGATGTGTGCATGAGTGAATACGAATACTGCCTCTGTAATTTAGCGGTCAACTACCAACCCAATCTCTGCTCCTCCTCTGCTATATCCTCCTCTCGTTCTTCCTCTAGAAGTTCGTCTCGCTCTTCATCGTCCGTTAACCTCTGTCCTAACGGCTACACCTGTATCGACAAAGAAGTGTGTCTCGCATCAGGTGAAGAGAACAATGGCAACGGATTTGTGTGTGGAGATTCCACCACCTGCTGTCGTCTGCGATCTTCGTCTTCCCGTTCCTCCTCTCGCTCCTCGGGGAGTTCTGCTTCCTCCAGTTCATCCCACTCCACTGTCGTCGATCCTCCAAGTAGCGGCTCAAGCCGCCCATCATCTTCATCACGCTCATCCGGAAGTTCCGAGAGTTCAGGATCGTCTCGCTCATCATCGCGCTCATCCAGCTCCACCTCCGTCATCGTCGATCCTCCTCCTTCATCTGGCTCCAGCCGCTCATCATCGCAATCCTCCGGTTCTTCTCAATCCTCCGGCAGTTCCCGCAGCTCTTCATCCACCTCCGTCATCGTTGACCCTCCTCCTTCATCCGGCTCCAGCCGCTCATCATCGCAATCCTCCGGTTCCTCCCAATCCTCCGGCAGCTCCCGCTCCTCCTCTCGTTCTAGCTCCAGTTCATCAATGGAGACCTGTGCTCAGTTTGGTAATTGCCCGAGTTCCTCTTCGCGCTCCTCATCATCAACCGGAGTCTGCGCGCAGTTCCCATGGCTCTGCTCCTCCTCCCGTTCCTCCGAATTCTCCAGCTCACGTTCATCTTCTCGCTCATCATCGCAATCCTCTCAAATCATCGTCTTCAACGAATGCCGCAGTGATGAATGTTTCTTGGGAGGAAATGATTATTGCGCTGCACAGAACAAGTCGTGTGTAACCATCTCCACTCTCCCCTGCATCCGTTGTGAATCATCCGGTGACATCGCAGGTGACATCTCTGGCAACGATGATTCTTCTGCTTCATCCAACACCTCCTTCACCAACTCCTCTTTCACCAACCAATCTTCCTCCTCTCCCTTCATCCAGACTCCCTACTGTGAAGAGCCTGAAGAATGTGAAAGCAACCTCTGCATCAACAACACCTGTACAGATTGCACCAACAACTACCAATGTACGTCCAATCTCTGCATCGACGGAACCTGCACGAACTGCACGAACAACAATCAGTGCACGTCTAACTTGTGTATCGACGGAACCTGTATGCCTTGTACCACATCTTCTCAGTGCGAAGACAACCTCGTCTGTCGCTCTGGTATCTGTACGCAGTGCACAGATTCCAATCAGTGCGCATTCGGAGAAGTCTGCAAGAATGGCGCATGTATCGAACCTCCAACGCTTGGATGCGAAAATGATCTCGACTGTCCTGCTGGTGCACTTTGTCTCCAGGGTTCTTGTTATCCCTGTACGGAGAACTCTCAATGCCGCTCCAATCTCTGCATCAACAATATCTGTATTGATGTCTGTACCGAAAATTCTCAGTGCGCATCCAACCTCTGTCTGAATGGTCAGTGTGTTGCCTGTGCATCTGATAGTCAGTGTGACAATGGCTTTATCTGTCTCGATGGTTCTTGCAAGCAAGGACAGCGTCCTGCTGCAACACAAACACTCCCTGCGCAAGTTCTTGAACTGCCATTTATGATGGCAGGAGATCAGGGGTCAGGAGTGGGGAATCAGAACGACAACGGACAGCTATTTGCAGAGGATGGAACTCCCCTCTCCTCAGGCGCACCTCAGACACCATCCACTGGCCCTGCTGCATTAGCGGTCATGCTTGCAGGTGGAGCGGCTGGATTCGTCTATCGACGTAGGAGGTAAGATCCAAGAAACAAAAAAACAAGATCCAACTGTTTGGATCTTGGTACTTGGAATCTTGCATCACAACTGTGTTGTCTTCTGTGCCTTACGCACACGGCGCCAAGTTTCACCAACGGCACCCGCCATTGCGAGCACTGTGAGCACAGCTGCGGGGCCAGTATCACTTAGTGGTGCACCGCTATGCAGTGTTTGGTCATCGCCGAGCAGTTGTTCGAGCAGGGCAGCACGCTGAGATGCCTCCTGACGCTCTTGGATGCGTTCTAACAAGCGTTCATTCACTGCGTCGTCATCCGATCCAGAAGAAGATGAAGACGCGCCCTGGAGCTCTGCAAGCGCTTTAATGAGGGCTTCTAAATCGGTCTCTTCTTCATCTGGGGCAGCACCATGCATATCCTCTTCCGGCTCTGCTGGTTTTGGCTTCAACGCATCCTGCTCTGCTTTTCTGCGGGCAGCACTTTCTTCCTGCTGCTTGCGCACCTGGTCTGCTAATTCTCTATCTGGTGGAGGTGGGGCAAAGAACCGCGTTGTGAGCGATTCATCATCGAGCACATCCTCTGGTTCCAGATATGCCTCAGCGGTCAGTGGGGACACTGTTCCTGCAAGGAGAAGGCCGGTAAGAAGGAGGTGTCGAATCATCATAATATTATAGGTTAAATATGACTTTTAAGCAAGATTACGGACACTGCTGCTTTCCTGCAGCAAGGCACTGAATGAACGGAATTTCGTCGCTAATACCGTTATCTTTTGTGCTGTATTTTCGTGGATCACTCTCGCCTTCGTCGACCATACCGTTCAGGTTCTGGTCTTCACCCATGTAGTAATCGCGGCGCTGCAAACGCTGGCGACACACACCGTCACACAGTCCATCGCGATCACTGTCGCGCAGACGTGGGCTTGTTTCATCGGCGTCCTGGCGTCCGTCCCAGTCGGCATCTTCCACACCATCAATAATTCCATCTCCGTCTGTATCGCGGATAGTCGGATCAATATTGTTCATATATTCCACACCATCAATAATTCCGTCTCCATCACTATCAGGAATCTTTGGATTGGTGCGAATCTCTTTTTCAATTTTGTCGTTCAGTCGGTCATTGTCATGATCCAATCCAATCGCAAGCGATTCATCTGCCATGATGTAACACATAGTGTTTGGCTTAAATGATTCGACTTGATGACGAATAGAACCCTTACGAAGTCGTGACTGCTGTTCCAATTCCGCGGCTGTAGGAAGCCGTCCTTCGGGGGTGTAGATATTCTGAGCACGTGCTTCTGCTGCCGCACGAATCTCGCGCTCTTTCTCGGACAAGAACACGAGCCCCGGAAAACCCGAGCGCGTATCAACTAATTCATCCGGTGCATTTTGTGGAATGCAGTATCCCCAATAGCGCACTGCTTCACCCTTATGTCCGAGCAATGTTTCGCGCGGGATGCTCAAAAATGTTGCGGGCAAATGGAATACCACGTGTGTGTCTGCGGGAATAGTGGCGCCACTTGCTACCTCTTCCTGTGTAATAACACGCCATGAATAGGTTGGCTTTTTCTGCACAAGATATCCTTCAAGATCTGTTCCCTGTACATACCACAGACCAGCAGGCACCAGCACTACTGCCAATGTCAGCAATGTTTTGAGCCAGCGAGATTGTGTGTGGGTGTGTTCGGGGACCATCTACTCATTATACCAGAAAACACCCCCTTAAAGAAGGCAGAAACAATGGAGAAAACGCCTTTCTAAGCCTAATGCTGGCACTCTCATGCCCCAAGTGCTTATACTGCCCGCCAATGGCGAACGATCCCTACTCCATTCTCGGTGTTTCCCGCGACGCATCAGCTGATGACGTCAAAAAGGCATACCGAAAAATGAGCAAAGAATGGCATCCCGATAAGCATAAAGGGGACAAGGCAGCCGAGACGAAATTCAAGCAAATCAACGAGGCATACGAAACACTCAGCGATCCGCAAAAGAGAAAGATGTACGATCAATTCGGTTCGACCGGTGGACAAGGATTTGGCGGCGGAAACACCGGAGGCTTTGATTTTTCTGGATTTGAGAATGCGGACTTTGGCGATCTATTCGGGAACTTCTTTGGGGGCAGACGCACAGCACAGGAGCAGGAGACGAGCAATCGTGAGATCGAATTAACCATCCCCTTCGATGATGTGATTCAGGGTGCACAGCGTCAAATTCGGATGGATCGCATTGCCGCATGTGAGCGTTGCGAGGGAAAAGGCACGGCCAATAATTCCGAGATCATCACCTGCACGCAGTGCAGCGGAACCGGACAAGTGACTCGCACGGTTCAATCATTCTTCGGAGCAATCAGCCAGCGCAGTGTGTGTACGGTCTGTAGCGGCAGCGGACGTGTGCCAAAAGATCCATGTCCGGACTGCAACGGTCAGGGAAGAGTACGAAAGACGGATACCGTGACCATCGAAATTCCCGCAGGCATCGATACTGGTCAGACGCTGCGCATTCGTGGACAGGGTGATGCAGGACTACGCGGAGAGCCCGCTGGGGAACTCTATGTGCGTATTCGTGTCCAGCCACATCCCCACTTTGAACGTGAGGGGGCTGATATCCGTTCCGTTCATTTCATTCCAGCCATTGATGCAATGCTTGGCGGAACTGCAGATGTGAAAACTGTTCAGGGCTCATCCAAACTCCAGATTCCCGAAGGAACGCAACCGGGACAGGTCTTCCGTATCCGCAACAAAGGATTACCGCATCTTGGCCGCAGTAGCCACGGCGATCACTACGTGATGATCAATGTGGAGATTCCAAAGAAATTAAGTAAGGCGGAACGCAAAATACTTGAGCAATGGAGGGCTAATACATAAAAGATCCAAGATCCAAGCCACAAGATCCAAGTTTACTGAGATTTATTTGAGATCATTTTACTGAAAATAAGTCGGAACTCTGTTGCCTCTTTCAAAAGTGCCTGTCTCTCATTTTCTAAAGTTCTACTAGGATCTATATCAATTAATTTTAACCACAAACAAGTTTCTTTTGACTCTTTTCGACTGATTTTTAATCGATACGTAAAATCAGCATCTCCAAGTGCATCGTTTGCTTCTAAATAGTTTGCGCCGATCGATGCTGATGATCTGACTAATTGTTTAACATATTCTCGATTAATGGGTGTTTGAGGGACTTTTTTCAAAAACTCTTTCACATTTTCTGCGAATCGAAATGTCCGTTTCTCAAGATCAAATGTAATCATGCAAACACTGTATGTCTTTATCGATAACATCTCTCGCTCAACAAATTATATTAACCCGATAGTATTATATTTCTGCATATGTAAGCCGTTAAATCAGTTCTACGCTAGCATAGAACTCCAATGTTTGGATCTTGGAATGTGGATCTTGGATCTTAAATATCAAGATTTTCCAATCCATCATCCGCTGCCATGACCGGTGACAATTCTTCGCCACCTTTAATAACATCCTTACGTTCCTGCTTGAGCTTCAGAACAATCTGACGATAGTCCCCTTCGCCGACGCTTTCCGTTGTCAGGTCCTGCAACTCTGCATTGTTCGCGACGTACAAGTGTACAATGCGACGGAAGTACGGCGACATTGGGCTCAGCGCAACGCGGTTGCCTGTGCGGCGCACAAAGTCTGCTTTCGTTTCGGCAATCTTACGAACTTTCTCTTCCTGAATAGCGCGGTAGCCATCTGCATCAACGACAATGAGTGGCGTGCGCGATAAATTTTCGTGTGAACGAGCGATCGACTTAATAAGATGCTGAATGGAATTCAGCGTCTCTCCATGCCATCCGATGATGCGGCTTGCTTCGTTTGATGCAATATCGATGCGCGTAATATCTCCTTCATCACGCGTCGTTACATCGCCGTGGACGAGCCCGAGCATATCGAGAATTTTTGCGGTGGTGTCTTTGAGAAAGGCGTGATCCATAGGAGAGGATTGAACTATACCAGAAGCTTTCCAAGGTTGAAGGTGAATCGGAAATATCTCCTTACCCCTTATTATGCTTACAAAAAAGCCTCCTGTTACGGAGGCCTTTTGATTGAATGAATTCGTCGACTTATCGAACAGCGTCCTTAAGTGTCTTACCAGCCTTGAAGGATGGAACCTTCATAGCAGGGATGGAGATCTTCTGCGTTGGGTTGCGTGGGTTAACACCCTTGCGAGCAGCGCGCTTGCTGACACGGAAAGTACCGAAACCTGTGATCGTCACGTTGTTTCCCTTCTTCAGTTCCTTCGTGATCAGGTTTGTGACTGCCTCGAGGGCGTCGGATGCTGCACGCTTCGTGATGCCTGCGGCGTTGGCAATGTTGGTGATAAGGTCCTGCTTGGACATAAGAGAGGAGGAAAGAGGAATAAAAGACGAAACTGCCCGCAGTCTACCCCCGGAAACCGCGGAGGCAAGCGGTGCGCGCACTCAGAATGGCTTAGTAAAGCCAAAAAAACGGGTCCTTGGCTCAGCGTAGCCAAAAAATCCGAGTACAAACGATGATCATAAAAACAGGAATATTCCATGTAAAACTAGAGTTTGGCGCGTGATTATCATCAATTCGCTTCACTAACCCGATGCACATCTGCGTTGACAATGGCGCTTCAACATCCCTACTCTCCGCAACACCTCCTTCCTTAATTGAGCGCCATGCCGACACACCTCGTTATCGTCGAGTCTCCTGCGAAAGCCAAAACCATCAAACGGTTTTTGGGGAAAGACTATGTCGTGGAAGCGAGCATGGGACACATCCGCGATCTTCCCGGAAGCGGATTGGGTGTGGATGTTGATAAAGGATTTAAGCCAACCTACGAAGTGGCTGAAGGAAAGCAGGGCGTCGTCAAAAAACTAAAAGACCTCTACAAAGATGCTGATGATTTGTGGATCGCAACTGACGAAGACCGCGAAGGAGAAGCAATTGGTTGGCATTTAACGCAGGCACTCGGCATTAAAGATCCGTCGGGCATTAAGCGTATCGTCTTTCACGAAATTACCGAAAGCGCCATTAAAGAAGCAGTGAGCAATCCGCGCACACTCGATATGCGACTGGTCGATGCGCAGCAAGCGCGCCGCATTCTCGATCGCTTGGTGGGTTACACGCTCTCCCCGTTCCTCTGGAAAAAAGTGTACTCGGGTCTGTCCGCTGGACGCGTGCAGTCTGTTGCTGTGCGCATTATTGTCGATCGCGAGCGCGAGATCCGAGCCTTTAATCCGGTTGAATACTGGTCATTAGAAGCGCTTCTTGAGACAGGAAAGAAAGAGCAGTTTACCGCTGCGCTGTCTCAGAAAAACGGAAAGTCATTTGAGCTGCACAACAAAGAGGAAACCGATGCAGTGCTTGCAGACATTAAAGATGCAACGTTCACCGTCAGTGATATCGACGAGAAAGAAGTGAGCAGAAATCCCGCTGCGCCATTCACGACATCAACCTTGCAGCAGGAAGCGTCGCGCAAGCTAGGTTTTTCGGTCAAGCAGACAATGGTCGTTGCGCAGCAACTGTACGAAGGTATCAGTCTGGGCAAAGGAGAAGGATCTACCGGTCTTATCACTTACATGCGTACCGACTCGGTTAACCTGAGTCAGAAGGCGCTTGCAGACGCGCGTGAGACGATCCAAAAATTATATGGCCGTGAGTATGTACTCAGCGAAGCACGCACGTTTAAGACAAAAGCAAAGGGTGCACAGGAGGCGCACGAAGCAATTCGTCCGACCGAAATCAGCCGCACGCCAGAGTCGCTCGCAGGCGTGCTCGATCATCAACAGCTGAAGCTCTATACGCTCATCTGGAACCGCACGATGGCTACGCAAATGCCTCCTGCAGAATTCAAACGCATTGGTGCAGATATCGCTGCAAAGGGATCGGCAACAAACTCCTACACGTTCCGTGCAACCGGTCAGACGATTCTCTTCGACGGATTCCTCCGCGTCTATCGTGCACACGCCGATGACGAGCGCGATGAGTCACAGGAAGATGAAAACGAGAAGATTCTCCCACCGCTTTCTGCCGGCGAATTGCTCGACTGCAGCGAACTAAAGCCAGAGCAGCACTTCACGAAGCCACCAGCCCGCTATACCGAAGCAAGCTTGGTGAAGAAGCTCGAAGAAGAGGGAATCGGTCGTCCATCAACGTACGCGCCAACTATTTCCACGGTGCAACAGCGCGGCTACATCCGCAAAGAAGGTCGACAGTTGGTGCCAGAGGAAATCGCTTTCACTGTGACTGATCTTCTGACGGAGCACTTCCCAGACATCGTCGACTTGCACTTCACTGCAGGAATGGAGCAGTCGCTCGATGATATCGCCGAAGGAGAAAAGCAGGGCATGATGTTCCTGCAGAGTTTCTACATCCCGTTCAAAAATCTCGTCGATAGCAAAACGAAAGAGATTAAGAAGAGTGATGTGATGAAAGAGCGTGTGATTGGTATGGACACAGCGAGTGGCCTCGAAGTCATTGCGCGCACCGGACGCTTCGGCCCCTATGTGCAGCTTGGTCGTCCGCCACAGGTTGAAAAGGGAAAGAAGGTGAAGAAGGAAGATCAGCCACGAACAGCATCACTGCCAAAACATGCCATCATCGATGATGTCACGATCGAACAAGCGCTCGCACTGCTTTCATTCCCGAAAAGTTTGGGCAAACAAGATGGAGCAGATATCAGTGTGATCCTTGGTCGCTTCGGTCCGTACATTAAGTGGGGTGAAAAAACCGCTGCAATCCCCCAGGACATCGATCACACCACCGTGACGCTGGAACAGGCTGTGACCATTGTGAACGAGCGTGCAGAGGCAAAGAAAAAGGCTGCCGAGCCACTCAAGACATTGGGTGAGGATCCAAAAACAGGCGGAACCATCCAGGTGAAAGACGGACGATTCGGTCCGTACATCACCGATGGCAAAACGAACGCATCTCTTGGAAAGAAGTTCACGCCCGATTCCATCACCTTCAATGACGCTGTTGAACTGCTCGAGAAAAAGCGATCGAGTCCAAAGCGTGCGTGGAGAGGGAAGAAGAAATAAATCTTCTTATCTCGTGAACGAAGTATTCAGAATCTTGATGTTCACCTTCGTGCGGCATTGGAAGGCCGAAGGATTCTTATCGATGCGTGACTTCTCTTTGACTGATACGAGCCAGATCAGATCGGCATCCTTCTTTCCGCTATCCGACGTATTTCCTGCCAACGTCACTTCTGGAAGCTGCGTTGAGTCGGCGGCAGCACTGTCAGAATCTGTGCAGAAGACACCGGCACCGCTTCCTGTGGAACAACAGTCGTACACGCGGACAGACGTGTTGTTTAGCTTGTTTCTGAGCAGGAAAATATTCCGAGCGCCACCGAAGATCTTCTGCATTCCAATACCGTACATTGGATGCACATCGAAGTAGGCTGGGACGGTAATGCCGTGAGCAGGGTAATCCAAGTTTGTCGTGAAATTGATCGTGTTCTTCGAGATCAGCACATTGGTCATACCGGATGCGATATTGATGGCTGCTCCCTGTGCGAAGGTGCGGCGGTTCATAACACCCGGTACGGTTTGATCGAAGATGTTATTGTCGACAATCGCACCCATCGCGTTCTGCATTTTTATTCCGCTGTGTAGAGCATTTGCTCCGGTGTTCGTCAGATCGCTTACCACAGTAAAGCGGTTGTTGCGGATGACGTAACCGAAGAATTTTGAACTCACGCTATCCATCACTTTTCGCCAGTCATTTGGTCCTGGCTGATCATACCGAGGTGTATCCAACTGGATGCCACTTGTCAGTTCTGCTGAGTACGGAGCGATATAAAATCCGACACTGCGCATGATGATCGTGTTGCCTTCGAAAGTGACCAAGCTCACCGCACCACTGCAGAGGCGATCTTTAGTTGTAAGCAGATTGCTGGCGAAGGTGTAGAGACGATTTTCTCCTGCTGAGAGTTTGTTCTGCGCAATCAGAAGAGGTGCATCTTTATTCATAAAGATATTCCAGTTTTTCTCCTCAATTGTGTTTCCAAACAACGCGTTAAAGCCATGGAAGTCGCTCATCGTGACACCGCGGATGGCGATGTTTGAGATCGTTTTCCCTGCCGTGGCACAGGCGGTAATGCCGCGCTGACCGCTCAGCTGTTTATTCAGCTCAAGGTAGTTTCCATTCAGATTCAGATTCGAGAAGCTGATGTTGCTGGAGTTCACAATGTTGAATGTGAAGTACTGCATCACGTCTATGTCGCGTATAGGACTCAGAGCGCTGTCGACAGTGATGGTCGTGGTGTTGCGATTCTCTGCAT
Source organism: Candidatus Peribacteraceae bacterium (assembly GCA_044228075.1). Taxonomy (GTDB): domain Bacteria; phylum Patescibacteriota; class Gracilibacteria; order Peribacterales; family Peribacteraceae; genus JAKQEM01. Next base: position 83,282 of record JBGAVO010000003.1, on the reverse strand, counting down.
CGCGCGAACCGGCAATGCTGATGTTTGATCGCTCGAAGAATAGTACAGCCTCAGACAGCGTGTAGGAACCGGAGCCAATCGTAATCTGAAGCGGATTCCCGTTCGCATTCTGCTCAATGAGCGAGTTTAAACAGCTACCAATCTTAAATGTGGCACCACTCTGACAGGGTCCCTGTGCAGAGTTTGGAATCTGAACCGTCGTTGCGCTGCCGCGGAAGATTTGTACCTCGTCCGTAAAAATATAACTGCCGTCCGCGGTAATAGAGAGTTTGACGTAGCGGCCACCACTCTTTAACCCTCGCATCGAAATCGTTTTCTCGTTGTATTGTTGAACACCACCAGTGGCTTCCGTGTTACTCGAGACGAGCTGCCATGGATCGCTCTCGGATGTGCGAACGTAGAAATCAATCTTTGCAGGATATCGCACATCCGCAGCTCCAGCTGCAGAGTGCACACCGAACCCATCAATGGGGTGAACCTTTTGCAGGTCGATAATGATATCCACCTGAGTTTTTCCGAACCATCCTACGGCTTCCTTTTGTGTCCAGAGTGGAGATTTTGTTTCGTTGGGACCCTGCGGAATCGTGAACTTACCGTTCGTTAGTGTACGTTTGTCATTTCCGGTCAGTCGATAGTTGGGTGCGCTATCAATAGTCACCAAACAACCGAGAGCAATGTTTGATCCGACGGTCGTACTAGATCCACAGGTGTTAAATGAAAATGGCAATGCTTGACCAGAGAAACCATGAAGAGCGGCTCCTGATGCTGCGATACCAAGCACAATAAAAACCGGGATAAGTATTGCCGCAAGTTGTGAGCGCTGTGCAGTCACGGAGAAGGTGCGTTGCGCGGCAAACTATGCCTGACATCCTCTATACAGACAAATGTTGATGTTACTGTGCAGCACTTCGAGCCTTGTCCGCCATCTTCGTTGCTGAGTTTTGCAATTGTAGGTCGAGCGCTTTCAGTGACGTCGAAAATTCCATCGCCTTACTTCCTAAATGCCACGCAGTTGATGAGTGATCAATTGCCTTCTGTGTATCACCGTTTGTAATGGCTGTTGCTGCATCCGTTAATGCCATTGCTCCTTCTGCTGTCTTCACTGCTGCCTTCGCCACTGCATCATCGGGTCGGCTTGAAAGTGCACCACGAGCACTCAGAATTGCGCGTGCTGCCGCTTGTCGTGCTGCATCTGTGGCGTCGCTGTTAATCAACTGCAATGCATTCAGCACATCATTCTCTGTTGCAGACAGAAGAGTCTGTGTTTGCTTTCCTTCGCGATAGAGCAAGAAACGGTAGAGAAGATCTGCCGTTGCACCGCGTGTCATCGCTTGATCGGGAAATACTTTTCCACCTTCTGCTTGAACAGCAGATGCAGTGAGGCCGTAACGCACGTATGGATAGAACCACGTAGTCGAATCAGTCGCATCTGATCCGAGTGGATAGGTGATCTCGCTATAGTTGCTTGCCGCATCAATCTCATAGGAGGAGAGCAGCATCTTTAATGTTTCCACGCGCGTGACCGGATCCTCGGGGCGGAACTGTGGTTGTTTTAATGGACTATCGATTAATCCCAGCGCAACAGCCTTCGCGACGTATGGTGCGAACCAACTATCAGTCGGCACATCGCGGAATAATCCAACAGCAAGGGTGTTTACACCGCTACCCATCTTATTTACGACGATGATTTTGATCATCTCCGCGCGGTTTACGGTTTGGTCTAGTTTGAATGTTCCATCGGTGTATCCACTCAGAATCCCCCGCTCTTTTAACTCTTCCACTGCCGCATAGGATGGACTCTCAACGGGGACATCCGAAAACGACGGCTGGGCAGCAATTGCTGCTACTGGCAGAGCCAGTAGTCCAAGCGTGCCGATGAGGCGATAGGCGTGTCGTGTCATGAATACGTAACAGGATAGCGCATAGGTGGCAAAAACCGCTTGCAGAAGGGCTGAGACGGATGTCCCGTGTCCCCTGTGCGGTCAGTTCAAACGCGGTATTCTGGGTTTTGTTACGGCAAAAACATGCGTAAGATGGGCGGGTCCTAGGCACTTAGCTCAGTTGGTAGAGCGTCGGTCTCCAAAACCGAAGGTCGTAGGTTCGATCCCTACAGTGCCTGCCAAATTGAATTCGAGACGAGCGGTTCACTCATTATCTCGCAGCGACACCTCTGCAAACACCATTTCCGAAATTTTACTGATGATTGAAGAGCTTACCTCTGGGTTTTTACCGCGGGTCATAATGCATAGAAGATAGGGTGTCTGGGGGTGATACACGATGCCGCAGTCGTGTAACTGTCGTGCATCGGGACCGACATCCAAAAAACCGAATTTATGCGCCACTCTTGTTCCAGCTGGGACACCAGCGACGATTCCATCGGTGAACTCCACATGCGAGAGGAGTTCGAGCGCCTCCTGTGCCATCTCTCGATTCAAATAGGAGGCATTGAACAATGAACGGAATAATGATGCATACGATTTAATAGTCAGGAATTGCGAGCCATCGGCATTCTGCAGAGAGATACCTAGATCAATAAATGTCTGATCAATAATGCCGGGTGAGATACTTTCCAGGTGCTGTCGCAGCAACTCTTTTGAGATGTTATCCGAATAGACGATCATCCGACGCAGGATTTCCTTAACAGAATATTCTTCATGAACAAGAAGCGTCTTGTTGGGATCCAGTATGTTTCGTCCTTCAGGTTCGGTGTTACCAATGCTCAATTTTTGATCCAGAATTTCTGGATGTACTTCTGCATATTTCAGCAGCGCTATCATGATGGGCACTTTTAGTAAGCTGGCGGGGGCAAATTGCTCTTTTTCTTGGATGCTGAAAATCGGGCCGTTCTCTAAGTCTCGAAAATGCACGCTGACATGCGTTGCGTCTCCACTCTTTTTCCATTCACTGATGCGCCATGTGATGGCATCGAGTAAAAGGTCATACTCCTGCTTTTTCGGCGGTTCATCTTTCTCGCAACGCCGACGCGGATTTAATAAACTGAATGCTGTTTCACAATTTACCTCGGGGACACTTAATTGTAATGAGCGATCGCATCCTGATAGAAATACGCACACGGCAATAATCGCCACCAATGACGTAGATTCTGTTGATAGTGATGGTGAGCCCGCTCGTGCCATGCCAAGTATTGTCCTCCCCATTTGCCCTGTACTCAAGCAAAAGAGGTCGATAGGTCATGTGTTAAAAGTATTTATTTCATGATGGTACACTCTCTCTGTGCATGTGTATGAGGTATCCCTTTTTTAATCATTGGAAGAACTTTTGGCAAAAAAAGCAGTTGTTTCGCGTTCTCATGTGCATCACCGCAGTTGCATCTATTTTTTGGATTCTGACATTCAAAGTGATGGACCGCGATTTCTGGTGGCATATCACCGCAGGGCGTGTGATGTTGGAGCAATGGGCGATGATCGCGATCGATCCATTCGCCCACACGCGTGATGGGCTTCCTTACCTCGCGACACACGAATGGCTGGCGCAGATTCCGCTGCATCTCATCTACAGTTTGGCGGGGTCGACAGGCATCATTCTTTTTCGCGGTGTAGTTGCGTGTACATGTATAGGGCTTCTGCTGCGTCTGGCACCACGCTTTCGCTACCTCTATCTCGTACTCGGCGTGTGGGCGATTGTCATCATCAAAGGAAGTTTTCTGGAGCGGCCACAGCTGTTCACGTTCGCGATCTTTGCCGCATTCATTCTGCTCGCATTTCGCTATCTTGATGCTGAATCTGTACGAACACGCCTAAAGATTGCAGTGGGTTTTGTTGGTCTCCAAATTTTGTGGGTGAATATGCACGGAGGTGCCGCACTCCTCGGATGTGCCGTTCTTAGTTTCCTTTTGCTTCAAACGCTTTTTACAGCATTCACCGGCTATCGTCGGAGTGAAGATAAACAGACGGCACGTATCGTCTTTTGCACATTGTTGCTGCTCTGTGTTGCGCTGATTCTGCCACCGAACGGATTCGGAAATATTACCTACCTCCGCGAGCTCCTCACCGATCAAACAATTGCGTTTATTGCGGAGTGGCAGCCGCGTGATTGGAGTTTGTACATCAAAGAATTGTGGCCATTCTTCCTGCTTTCGTTCACGGCATTAATGACAGGCAGACAGCATTGGATTTTCAACGGACTCCTCCTTTGCGCAACTGCGTATCTTTCCCGCGATGCATTCCGACATGAAATCCTCTTCGTGTTTGCGGCGATTGCGACATGTTTCTACCAGTTCGATCGCGGTACATGGCTCGAGAATATGATCGATCGACTGAAAAGCCGACGCAGACTCTTTATCGTAGCGACATCTATTTTCCTGCTCTTCCTTGCGCACATGGCTATCTCCCGCTCATTCTGGTTTGAACGGCAGGACAATCTCTTCGGATTCGGACAGTTTGATCTTGCGCGCGGCGCCTACGATTTTGTCGAACGGGAAAACATCCGCGGCAACATGTTTAACACCTATGGCATTGGCGGATATCTCATCTACCGCGGATATCCCAATCGCAAAGTATTCATTGACGGACGCAACGTCGACTATGGTCTGGACTTCATGGCTCGCACCTATGCGGCAGGTGAAAATGCAGACCGTTGGGAAGAGCTAGAACATCTGTACAACATCAGTTATGCGATCGTCGATTACGATGCAATCAAACGCGAAAATACACTTCCCTATAGTTCTATTCTCGATAAAGATCCGAACTGGGCGCTAGTGTATCTGGATGATTGGACAGCGGTGTATGTGAAGCGCATTCCCGAAAACCAGGACGTCATCAATCGTCTGTCGTACAAGCATGTGACAGCGACTCAGCTTCAGTTCGGTAGCGAATTTGCTGGTGTAACAGCGACGGGCAACCCAGAAGTGATTCAGGAACTACAACGTATTCAGCACGACAGTCCGAAATCGATAAAAGCAACGGTCGCTCTGGCAAAAATCGCGCTTCGTGACATACGGTTTGATGATGTCGAAGCGCTTGTAACAACAGCGCGGACAGTGCGCCCAGCCGATCCTGAACCTATTGCCGTACTTGCTGCAATGTACGTCTCGCAGCAGCGGTGGAAAGAAGCGGCAGACGCGCTCTCGGAGATGCTATCACTGGCAGGAGACAATTATCCCGATATCGATTACTCGTTTATTGCTGATGTGTATGAAAAGGCGGGTTATTCATGGAAGGCGTGGTATCTCCGAATGATGAAGGGTATTGCACAACCGCAAGCTGTCGAAAGAGCCAACAATTCAGGTTCCACTATAGAAGAACCGATGATGGTGAATCCTGCAGCTGACGCACAACATCTGAATGATCAAGGAGTGTCCCAGGCAGAAGCCGGCGATCTGGTAGCTGCCGAGGAGTCATTCAAGACGTCGCTAAAAATTAATCCTAGCAGCGCTGAAGCATGGACCAATCTCTGCGCTCTCTACATTTCTCAAAAACGGTATCCTGAAGCGATTGATTCCTGCAAACGTGCAACAGACAGAGATCCACTCTTTGCAGATGCACATTTCAATCTTGCATTGGCGTATTACTACAACGGCAATCTTCAGGAATCTGAAAAAGAAGCGCTTGAGGCGAAGAAGCTTGGACGCACAAAAGAGAGCGACGAACTTCTCTTGTTGATTCGCAAGTAAATAGTCGAATAACCTTCGTGCTTGAGGAAAAACTTTGTACAATGCACGCATTCAGAAAAATTTGCTGTCGATGGCTTGGTTCAGGCTTTCCCTCCTGTTGTGTGCGGGAGTCGTGATGTGTGCTGTGAATGTCGAGGGTGCACATGCGCTTGAAGCGTTCCAACCAGCGTCGAATGCTCTCGGGCAAAATGATGGATTGGTGAGCACGCCATCCCCTATTTTTACCAAAGGTTCTATTCACAACTCTGCACATAAACTTGGTTTAAGCGCGCCGGTTATCGGTATTGATATGGATACGACGGATCATCGGTTGTTCATGTCGGATACTGGTAACCATCGTGTGCTTGTCTATGACCTGGACTCTAACAATGCACTTATTGATCGCATTCCTGATTTCGTCCTTGGACAGGCGAACTTCTGGGGAAATACAGCGGCGAATACACAGGCCGGTATGAACGTACCGAACGGTATTGCGTATGATGATGCCAATAACCGCTTATTCGTCACACAAGGTGGTGGTACTACCAGCGCACGCGTAACGGTCTATGACGTCACGTCTATCACCAATGGTGAGGATGCGGTGAACGTTCTCGGTCAGTCATCTTTTACCGTCAGTGCAGGTGTTACCACACAGGAAGGCATGCTTCTGCCGACGGGTGTTGCCTATGACAGTACGAATCAGCGTTTGTTTGTGGCACAAAACACGGCAAACCGCGTAACCGTCTATGATGTCGCTGCTATTAGTGACGGCGAAGCGGCAACAGGTGTGCTGGGACAGGCGGATTTCGTCACGGCAACCGCTGCCGTCACACAGGCAGGTATGAGCGCTCCGTTTGATGTGGCGCTCAGCGGAAGCACGACGATGTTTCTTTTGGTCTCACAGGGAACAGCAAATCGCGTCACGATTTACGACGTGACTACGGTGACTAACGGTGAAAGCGCAGTGAAAGTTCTTGGGCAGGCGAACTTCACCGGTACCACCGCAGCAACCACACAGGCGGGCATGAACGCTCCGCGTGGCATCGCCTACGACAGCGTCGGCAAAAAGCTGTATGTCTCGCAGACAACTGGTAACCGTATCACGGTGTACAACTTCGCCGATGGTGTGACCGATGGTGAAAACGCAGTGAGCGTTCTCGGCCAGTCGAACTTCACCGGTACTGCAGCTGCAACAGCACAAAGTGGCCTCAATGCCCCAACTGGTGCATACATCGATCGTGCGAATGCTCGTCTGTATGTCCCACAATCTGGCGCTAGCCGCGTTTCAATCTTTGATGTTGCCTCCATTACTGACGGTGAAGCGGCAGTTGATGCGTTGGGGCAGTATGACGATTCTTTATCGGATCCGCAGCCTGTCTATACCAAAGGCACGGCGAACAACGGCCCTCATAAAATGGGCTACAGCTCACCGCTGGGTTTAACCGTGGATTCAACTAATCATCGGCTCTTTGTTGCCGATACCAGCAATAACCGTGTTCTTGTCTATAACCTCGATGCAGATAATGTCCCTCTCGACATGATTCCCGACAACGTCCTGGGGCGGGTGAACTATTACTCGAACGCTCTTGCCACAACCCAATCGGGACTTAACGCGCCCACGGGTTTGGCTTTTGATTCGGCGCGGAATCAGCTCTTTGTGTCGGATATGACGAACAGCCGCATTGTCGTCTTTGATACCACGAGCATCACCGATGGTGAGAACGCGGTGAACGTTCTAGGGCAGGTGAACTACACCACAGCCACTGCGACAACAACCCAATTGGGTCTCTCTGCCCCCCGGCAGATTTCCTACGACGAAGGGTCAAAGCAGTTGTTTGTGGCGGATACAGGAAACAGCAGAGTGATTGTGTACGATCTGACAACCATCGTGGATGGTGAAGGCGCGGTCGATGTGTTGGGGCAGGATGATGGAACAGTCAGTGCACCGAGTCCGATTTACATCAAAGGTACAGCACAGAACGCAGCGCACAAATTGGGTATGAGCGGCCCATCTGTTGGCGTGGTCATGGATACCGTTGGACATCGTCTGTTCGTATCTGATACGACGAATAATCGCATTCTCGTCTACAACTTGAATGGCAGCAATGTCCTCCTCGATCGCACGCCTGACAACGTTTTAGGGCAGTTAAACTTTTACACTGTTGCAGCCGGAGCAACGCAATCAGGGTTAGAAACGCCGAACGGACTTGCATTTGATGCGACGGGAAATCGCCTTTTTGTTGCAGAAGGTGCAGGTAGCCGTGTAAAAATTTACGACACAACTTCCATAACAGATGGTGAAGAAGCCGAGAACGTCATCGGTCAATCGACGTTTGCAGGTACCACTGCCGCAACATCACAAATACGCATGAGCCAACCGTTCGATGTTCTCTATCAGAATGGCTCGAATTCCCGTCTGTTCGTCGCTGATGCCACGCTGAACCGTGTCACGGTCTATAACCTTGCCACAGGTCTCGATCACAACCTTAATGCGACAAACCTTATTGGTCAGAACGACGGCTTGGTTAGCGGTCCATCGCCTATCTACATAAAAACGGCCATCAATAATGGACCGACACAACTGGGTATTAGTGCTCCGATTATTGGTATGGAAATGGATACGATCGATCATCGTTTATTTGTATCGGATACGACGAATAACCGCATCCTCGTCTACAACCTCGACTCGAATAATGCACTCATCGACCGCATTCCCGACAACGTTCTTGGTCAGATAAACTTTTACAGTAACGCGGCTGCTAATACCCAAATTGGTTTGAACGCGCCGAACGGATTGACGTATGACAGCACGGGTAAGCGTCTCTTTGTGGCGGAAGCGTCGGGCAACCGCGTGAAAATATTTGATGTCACGTCGATTACCAATGGTGAAGATGCGATAAATGTACTAGGTCAGGTAGGATTCACCACTGCGACGGCTGCCACCACGCAGGCGGGTATGAACGTTCCGACTGGTGTCGTCTATGGAGGATCTGGTTCGCGTTTGTATGTCGCACAGAACACCGGTAACCGAGTCAGCGTCTATGATGTGGCGACCATCACAAACGGAGAGAGTGCTATCGCCGTCCTCGGGCAGGCCAACCATACCGCGACTGCTGCAGCGACGACGCAGGCCGGTATGAACGTCCCGTATGATGTTGCACTCAGTGGCAGTACAACGACCACACTCTTCGTGTCACAAGGCACAGGTAACCGCGTCACAACCTATGACGTTACAAGTATCACCGATGGTGAAAACGCAGTGAAAGTCCTCGGCCAGGCGAACTTCACAGCAACCGCCGCAGCGACCACGCAGGCAGGGATGAACGCTCCACGTGGCATAGCATATGACAGTGTCGGCAAAAAACTCTACGTCTCACAAACAACCGGTAACCGCGTGACAGTTTATAACACAGCTGATGGCATCAGTGATGGTGAAAACGCGGTGAGCGTGCTCGGTCAGGCGAACTTCACGGCGACTGCTGCCGCAACAACCCAGGGAGGTCTTAATGCTCCAACTGGGGCATACATCGATCGCGCAAATGCGCGTCTCTACGTTCCCCAGTCCGGTGCCAGCCGTGTATCGATCTTCGATGTCTCTTCTATCACCGACGGTGAGAATGCTGCAGATGGCATCGGACAGTATGACGATTCTCTTGTGGACCCTGCTGCGGTGTACACAAAATCGTTGGCGAACAACGGACCGAATGCGACGGGTCTCAGTGCCCCAGTTATCGGCCTTGCAATGGATACAACTGACCACCGTCTCTTTGTCAGTGACACGGGTAATAACCGCGTGCTCATCTATAACCTCAACGGCAGCAATCTTTTAGTTGATCGTGTCCCCGATCATGTCCTCGGTCAGGCGAATTTTTATAGCAACGTCGCTGCTAGCACGCAGAGCGGAATGGAAACTCCGAACGGCATCGCGTTCGATGATACGGGAGATCGTCTGTTTGTTGCAGAAGGTGCCGGGAGTCGTGTGAAGGTCTTCGATGTTGCAGCTATTACGAACGGTGAGGATGCAGTCAATGTATTGGGTCAGGCGAACTTCACCGGTACGACAGCTGCTACGACACAAGCTGGTATGAGTCAGCCAGGAGATGTCGTATTTGATGATACGGGAGATCGTCTGTACGTGTCTGATATCACATTGAACCGCGTGACGGTATACGACGTCGCTGCCATTACTGACGGCGAAAACGCGATCAACGTGCTCGGCCAGGCGAACTTCACTGCCTCGACCGCTGCCACCACACAGGCCGGCATGAACGTGCCGTACGGCCTTTCGCTCAGCGGAAGCACGGCGACAACATTGTTTGTTGCCCAGGGAACCGGTAACCGCGTGACAACGTACGACGTTACGAGCATCACTGATGGTGAAAACGCGGTGAAAGTCCTTGGTCAGGCGACCTTTACAGCTACTACTGCTGCAACCACACAGGCCGGCATGAGCGCTCCGCGCGGCATTACCTATGACGCGACAAATAAGCGTTTGTATGTTACTGAGACTACGAACAACCGAGTGTTAATATTCGATGTTGCAGCGATCACCGACGGTGAGAACGCCATTTTTGTGCAAGGTCAGTCTGCTTTCACAACCGCGACTGCCGCTGTCTCGACCGAAGGCTTCTCTGCGCCGACTGGTGTGGTCATCGATCCTGTGAATAACTTGCTGTATGTGTCGCAAACGACAGCGAACCGCGTATCAATCATTGACTTAACGCAGGGCGTTGGTAACGGAGAAGCTGCGACCAGTGTTCTCGGACAAGCGGATTACGTCACGGCGACCGCCGCTACTACACAAGCGGGCATGAACGTGCCCGTTGGTTTGGCTCTCAGTGGCAGTAACACATTGTTCGTTTCTCAGACAACCGGTAACCGCGTGACAGTCTATGATATTACTGCGATCACCGACGGTGAGGGTGCAGTGAAAGTCCTCGGTCAGGCGAACTTCACGGCGACTGCAGCAGCAACGACACAGGCTGGTATGAACGTCGCCCGTGGCATTGCCTATGATCCGACTGATAAGTATCTCTACGTCTCGCAGACAACCGGTAACCGCGTGACGGTCTATGACGTCGCGGCTATCACGGACGGCGAGAACGCGATCAAAGTTCTGGGGCAACCAAACTTTATTACAACAGCCGCCAGCACTCGACAGGCGGGTCTCAACTCTCCGACCGGTGTCTACGTTGATGTCGCCAACAACAAGCTCTACGTTCCACAGTCCGGTGCGAGTCGCGTGAGTATCTTCGATATTACGTCCATCACCGATGGAGAAGATGCGGTTGATGCCCTTGGACAGAGTGATAACGATCTGAATCCCCCGGGTGCGATTTTCACCAAAGGTACGGCGAACAACGCTGCATACAAATTAGGACTCAGTGCTCCTCAGGCAGTGACAGTCGATGCAACCAACCATCGCCTCTTTGTCGTCGACTCGGGAAACAACCGCGTGCTTTCCTATAATCTCGATTCGAATAATGTGTTGCTCGACCGCATTCCCGACAATGTTTTAGGCCAACTTAACTTCTACAACAACGCCATTTCCAGCACACAAGCGGGCTTAAGTACGCCGTCGAGCGCGGAGTTTAATCCAAACGAGAACAGATTGTATGTGACGGATACAACGAACAGCCGTATCGCTATCTATGACACAGCAACAATTACCGACGGTGAAAATGCGGTCAGCATTCTGGGTCAGCATTCCTTCGTTGCTGTCACAGCAGCAACTTCGCCGGTTCATCTTTCATCTCCTCGTCACCTTCAGTTTGACAGTTCATTCTCTCAGCTTTTTGTGGTTGATACGGGTAACAACCGTATCGTGATTTACGGCGAACCAGAGGAAGAAGCATCGGGCGGTGGCGACACATTCCACTTCTTCGGGTTCTAAGACTCTCAGTAATTGCGGACGCCCTTCAACATTACCGTCACACCACTTCCTGCAAACGTACTTCCGACTTGATCGATATCAATCGTCAGGATGGAGTTTGGTTCAAGTGTCGTAATGGAGAAGATCGCGCCCGTTCCACCTGCTGTCGCACCTGCAGCAATTTGCGGACGTGTACTAAAAATAGTCGTTCCGTTTTTATTGATGTCGTAAATCAGAGCGGCTCCGGTTGGTGCCCCTTTCGCTTTCAATGTAACACCTGTTAGTGTCAGACCGAACGGCATTGTAATCTGTGGTCCTTTCATCGTTGTCACCGCCTGTGTTCCATCGAAGTACCAAATCATACCTCCCGTGGGGTTCGCCCACTTCGGTGCAGATGTGCCCTGGGCGATCAGCAGTTGGCCTGAGAGGCCCTTGGCGGTCTGCTTGAGTGTGTTTCCACTCGAGTACACGACGGCGCCGGATACGGTCATATTACTCGCTTTTAGAATGGCGCCGGAAATCGTTCCACGGACAGCCAGCGATCCTGTCATCGTATCGCCTGCGGTATTCACGTAACGAGCATCTCCATCACTTTGCGACATACCTCCTCCGCCTCCCCCATCAATACCACAGGACAGTACGCCATTCGCATCTGTGTCGATGGTGTCACAGTTCTTCAGGCTACTGACAGTTAATGCGTGTCCCGACATCGTTCCTGCAACATCAAGAGACGTCGAGAATCGAAATTTTTGTGTAGCGTTAATAAAGCCCAGTGTTTGAGCGAGTGTTGCGTTACCGAAAGTCAGAGATGCATCGTTCGTATCATTATCGCTGTTAATGGTTGCATCCCCTTTTGTCCGAATATTGAGCTCCACGGCGAGTCCGCCGCTTGTTGTTGCATTCCCTTCGATATGCAAATCGTCCGAGACATCAAATCTACTGTGTGTGATATTCCACGAAATTTTTTCGGCGGTTGATCCGAATTGCAGTTCGACGTTACTGGTTTGGTCGCCGTCATCAATGGTCTGGAATGCTTCGGTGTTTACCAAGAGAGCTGGTGCACCAACCTGTGCAGATGATGTTTCCGGTGCGAGTAAAAGCAGAACATACAGTCCTACGCACAGCATGGCTGCAACGTGTTTCATCCCTTTGCTGGCGACAGTTGAACGGAACATTGTGTGTCTGTTTTTGGGTACTCGAAAATCCCTCAATTATACCAGAAAACAGCCATTTCAGAAACAGCTGTTTAGGTCTTTCCACGTCCGTATTTACTGAGACTGAAGCGCACGAGCTTCATCTGCCATGCTCTTCGCAATCGTTTGCATCTGCTCAGCAAGTGCCTTCAGGTTTCCGTCGAACTCCTTTGCCTTTTCTCCCAGCTGCCACGCTTCACCGGCAAGACGAATCACTTCAGCAAGCTGTCCACTAATGCCCGATTTATACGCTTGGACCAATACGGCAAATCCTTCGGTAATCTTGACCGCGCCTTTTACCACCGCTTCATTTGGCTTACTCGCCAATGCACCCTTTGCTGCCAGCGACGCGCGTGCCGAAGCGTACTCAGCTTGTGGCAGAGTTTCGACCTGCAACTGCTGAAGCACGTTGATTACTTCGCTCTCTGCTTCCGACAACAACGCCTGTGTGCGGGAGCCCTGTTTAAACATCAAATAGCGATAGAGCAGCATTGCAACCTCCGACCGCGTAAGCTCTTTTGCAGGTAACAGAAGTCCTTCCTGCGAAATCATCGTCATCGACGAAGCGATGGCATAGCGCATATACGGGAAATACCATGCGTTTGGATCTGCCACATCCGTTGCTAAGGCTTGGCGCATATCGCCATAGGCAGAAACAGGATCAATTCCCTGAGATAATTCTAACATCTTCAAGAATTCTGCTTTCTGAATTGGTGCAGAACCTCTGAATGTCGATTTTGCTGGAGGGCCATCAATAATGCGGAGTTTGGTGCGAGCAGCTTCGACGTAACTCTTGTACCACGCGTCACTCGCGACATCAGAAAAAACTGATGCTGCTGTGTACTTGCTCAATTCGTCCGTGGAGATAAGAGGCGCAACCAGAATTTTTACGGCCTCTGCGCGGTTCACTGCTTGGTTCGGACGGAACGTGCCGTCTGCGTACCCCTGAAGAATCCCCTTTCCACGCAAATACATCACTGCTTCGTAGGCGCTGTTCGTGGTTGGTAAGTCGCTAAATGGTGATGTTTGTGCGAATGCGGCTGTAGGTAACAAGGCCAAACCGGCTACAAACAGACGAATAGGGAGCGTGGACGAAATCATACGAAGAAAGTGTGAAGTGCGCCCAAGCATAGCATTGACCGTTTCCTCCCCAAGGTTTGCCACCCTATTGCCCCTTGCGTAAGGCCTAAAGTTCGTATGTATGGTTGTTTCCGATTGTTTGACTTAATGAGTTAAAATTGTTATAATAATATGAAAACAAAACAAAAATGCTAAAAGTAAAAATCTCATCCATTGGCTTCTCAGGAGTGATATTTCCGATGCTTTCATTAGCATTGTTGCTCGCTACTATTCCCGTTAATGCCCAGGAGATGTTGAATCCGGGGACAACGCTAAACGACGGTGCAGATGGAAATGGAGCCAGTGATAGTTTTGATATGGACGCCACTATCACGTGGTATGAGAATGGTCAGAGCGATAGCTTCCAGTTGTCATTGGATCCGGTAAGTTCTGAAAGTTCATCATCGTCAGTGAATACAACGAGCGAAAACACACAAAGTTCTATTCCAAGCGGTGGTGGAGGTGGTGGAGTGCGTCCTCCGATACAAACGCGACCTGGTGGCACGGTTCATCCAGCAGCCCAGTCCTCACATTCGTCTCGTCGAACAACTACTCTCCCGGGGCAAGTCACATCGCGCGCATCCAGTTTATTGTCTTCAAGTAGACAGCGAGTTCAACAGCGCCCGAGTCGCATACAACCTGCGCACAGACCATCACGTCGCAGTATTCGCCAAGATGCACAACAGCGTGAACGGCTGTCTGGCTCTGTCAGTGAGGCAGTCGAAAATCCCTGTGTATCTACAACAGATACGATGCCTCCAGCATGGTTTGCGATCACTGGTGCGATGGCTATCGGTGTTGGTCGTAACCGTTTACGTGCAGCAAAGAAGCATCGCAAGCGCGCGAAGCGTCGCAAAGAGCAGGCAGTTGGCCACGCATTCTGTCTCATTGGTGTATTGTGTCTCGCCTTTGCTGCGTACTCGTTCAAAGATGAAGTGATCCTTCGCGCACATGCAGCAAACACCGTGCCGCAGATTCTCCTCTATAATGGTAACCTCCGTAAGCCAAATGGTACGGCAGTGAACACGGCGCACTCTATTCGCTTCAGTTACTGGAATACGAGCAACGCTGTTCCAACCGATCTCACAGCCACTGGTTCTATTAACCCACTCGCACCACAGTATCTTGGGTGGTACGAAGAGCATGTGCTAACGCCAAATAACAACGGTGCGTTTTCGGTAAAGCTGGGCAGTGTTCGCCCCATTCTTGATCTCACATCTATCAGCATTGCAGATGCCATCAATCTGCATCTCCAGGTGGAAGTGAAGCCGGCGGGCATGCCCGATAGTGCCTATGAACTCATCGATGTGAAGCCATCCGATCCGCTCCAGGACCGCACGCAGATTCTGCCAGTACCATTCGCTCGCAACGCAGATCTTCTCGATCTCCACGATACGGGCACAGCGAGTGGTTCCATTCCTGTGCTTGGCAGTGGAGGCATGTTGGAGTCGTCCATGGTTCCTCCCGCAACCAATGCGGATACGTTCGCTATCGATGTGGATGGCTCGTCTGCGAACCCGACACTGCAGTTCGGTAGCAACCTCACAAAGACTATTTCGTATAGCAACGCACTTGGTCGTTTTACCTTCAGTGACGATCTGCGTATCGAAGGAAATCTGACTGTTACCGGTCTCATCAACGGTGTCGACGTCACCAATTTCACCGACGCTGCCAACACGCATCTCAAAGTCTCTTCTGGTGCAGGGCTTAGTGTTAACATTGCAGGTGGTAATTATCGCATGGGCGAGACCACCGTGACCTATGCTGGAGCTACAGGAGTGGCAGTTTCGAATAACATAACGAGTTATATCTTCTTCGGTTCTGGTGGATTAAAAGTGCAGACAGGTGGGTTCCCGGCTGACGAAAGTGCGATCCAGATTGCGACAGTGATCACGAGTGGCGGAAGCATTCAGTCCGTGCAGGACAAGCGTGTGTTCTTAACCGATAACCGCGAGCAGAGTGTGCTACGTACGCTCACGCCGTCCTTCGAAGGAGCATCATATAAAGCAGATGGTGCTGACAACATTGGGCAGTTGACTATTTTGTATGAGGATGCGGTGAAGTCTAATTACTACGCATGGTCCAGTACTCGCCCGACATTGCAGGATTACGACGTCATGATCCCCATCACCTTGCCGCAGGAATTCGTGCGCTGGCAGGGTAGCGGTGCCCTGAGCGTCACCTACCGCACATCTACAGCTGCATCGTCCGACAACGCTGTTGATGTCGCACTATTCGATACAATAAATGCTGGCGTCACCTTGGTTGGTGCGTCCAACCTCAGTAATGTCGCCTGGACGACTGCGACGTTCAACATCGGAGGTACAGGTACATGGAACGCAGGTGGTCAATTCCTCATTCGTTTGAAAGTGAAGGCGAAAGATCTGCAGCAAATTCATATCCGCGATATCAAGCTGCGTACTATCAGTCTTATCGGTTCTTAATAGACCATATTTACATTCTTGGTCAATAACCTCTACTCGCTCAGAAAGGGGTTTTTTGCTATAATAAACGGAAACATTCACACACAAATTCCCCTATGAACTTCTCCGTTCTACGCCACCGTGCCCTACAACGCTTGCTTGCAGCAGGAACGATGGTGTCATTGCCACTTGTTGCATCTGCGGCTTCCTCGTGGAGTCCAACGTTGCTGGTGAATACGGAATCATTCCAGACCATTGATGATGGAGATGGAACAACCGATCTTGAACTGCGCTTCGGAGGAAGTTTGAACGAGAAAATTTTATGGAATCGCACCAAGGGTAGTTTCCAGTTTACCGATGACGTGAGTGTGCAAGGAACGCTCTCCGGTTCTGCCTTGAACGTCGATCATAATGCGACAATTGGTGGCACGCTGACGACAACGGGTTCTATCCGCACCAACGCCGACTTAACCATCAACGGTGATGCAGGGGCAACTGATGCGACGTTGACCTTCGGTAACTCCACAAGCAACCAGACACTTAAGTACATCAATGCCTCACAGAAATTCCAGTTCTCCAAAGGCATCAGTGTCATTGGAACAATCTCCGGTTCGTCCTTGAACATCGACAGAAACGCGACAGTCGGAGGTTCTTTGACTGTCACCGGTTCTATTCTCACGAAGGGTAACTTGTCTGGTGCAACGATTACCGGCTTCGGCCTTCCAGGTGGCGGCTGTAACGGTGCAGCTCAGAAGCTGATTTGGAATGCATCCACCAGTAAATTTGAATGTGGAACAGACCTTTCTACTGCTGCAAACGGTAGTGGTGACCTTCTGTCATTGCATCCGGAATATCCAAACGCAATCTACTTCTCATCTGGTGCGACGTACGTCGGACAGATGACTGCTTCTGGTGGAACAGCCGGACTCGAAAACTCGTACGTCTGGACGTCTACACGCGGCACTATCCAGGACTACTGGATTGCAATTCGTGTTCGTCTACCGGATAACTTCTCTTCCTGGGATCCAGTGAAGCCGATCGAATTCCGTTATAAGACCGGTGTTGCATCCGCTGCCAATAACCACCTGACCGTTCGTATGAAAGATACGGCTGGTGCAAACGTGTCACTCTCGAGCGCTGGCGGACTCGCAAACACCTCATGGACAACCGCGAATATCACCGGCCCACAAGCTGGTGGTACGTGGACGCCAAAGGGATCCTTCACGGTCTACGTAAAAGTTGCAGCCGACAGCACCGCTGGTGCGAATGCAGCGGCTGGTTTCTTGAACCTCAACTTCGAGACAACTACACCGTAAGTATCCCTTATGGTTCAAATCGACATTCACATTCCGCGCCCACTTCTTACGCTCGGCATCATTGCTGCGGTCAGTGGTTTTGTCTGGTCGAACGGCACTCCATTATCAGCTGATGCAGTAGGAGGTGGCACAGCCGATGCTGCATATGAAGTGCAGGAAGCCGAATCAACAATCCGTCGATTGCGTGAAGAGCAGGATGTGCTGAGTCGCCGTGAATCCATTCTTCGTGCAGAGCTTGATGCGCTGGAGCAAGAACTCTCACAGACCGATAATCAAATGCTCATTATCAAATTGCTTGATACACGTGAGCGCCTTCTTGCATTGCTCGATGATCGTGAAGCAGCAGAACAGGAAATTCTTCTCTCCCTTCGTCAGATTTGGGACGCGCAGGGCATTGCCATCACCGCATCGAAAATTGCTGACGATGGCGTAATGCCAGAATTCTTCTGGCCAGTTGAACCGACACTTGGTGTATCCGCACGCTTCCATGACACGGGCTATCGCAAGCGCTTTGGCATGGAACATAACGCCATCGATATCCCCGTTCTTCAGGGCTCTGTTGTCTTTGCAGCGGCAGATGGTGTCGTCGAAAAGGTGTCCGATAACGGCCTAGGCTATAGCTCGCTCGTCATTCGTCACAGCGGTGGGTATGCCACATTGTATGGTCACGTGTCCGGCTTCCTTGTGGAAGAGGGTGATCAAGTGCGCGCAGGTGACCCTGTCGTTCTTTCCGGTGGAACACCGGGAACAGAAGGTGCAGGTCGTATGACGACTGGCGCACATCTTCACTTTGAAGTTATCCATAGCGGTTCACATCTCGATCCGCTCACTGTGCTGCCGGAGGCTCGGTAACCACTGGTCCTGGTCCATCCTTATGCTGTGCCAGAAAGGTTTTTTGCATAATCACATGTGCGGCTTGCTCGTGTTTGCGCACCATATGTAATTCAATTTGTCCCGGTCGCTCAGCTGCGGTGTCGATGGTCAGTGAGCCGTAGCGGAGAATAAAACTCAATGGGTTAGGATAGTACGGCTTCACGTTTGTCACAGAGTTGTAGTTCACCTGGTTGATACTGCGACCGAGGATATGTTGGTTCTGAAAAATGAGACGATAGTTTGTGACGTAAATCACGTCATAGCTGTAATCGAGCCATGTCTTCCATAGGAAAATGCAGGCGAATACGAGGAGCGCAATGCCAAGAGCTATAGCAGCAGTACCTTCGCCAAGTAGCAACGTTCCAAGTCCGAAAATCAGCGTGACCAGCGGGGTAATAATGCCGATGATGAGCGAGAACGGACTCTTACTGACAACATATTCAACCTTCTCTTCATCAATTAAGCCGATATCCTTTTTCATATCTGCGCGGTTCGTGAAGCGCGCGGCGCCTTCTATTTCGCCCAGTTTCAATAATCGAATGAGGCTGAACAGGCGGACAAGTGGCGACCCCCAGATTCCGGCATAGAACGGGACAATCGATAATAGATCGACGATGCCATACCAAGAAAAAACATACTGCAGTCGGTTTGGCGTGGCATACAAACGCAACCCATATTCAACAGTGAAGAGCGCGATTACCACTGCCTCCATAATCTGCAGCGTCTGGACGGTGTCCTTTGCTTCTGTGACAAACTCAATTGCAACGAGTGCAGATGAAAACAGAATCAGTGCAATCAGGAAAATGTGATACACCCGTCCTGCACGCCCCTGCCCGTGATGCAGAATCTCCCACAACTGCTTGCGATTGATGTGCCGTTTGTCGGATCCGTTCAAATGCATAGAGCCATTGTGCACGTTCGATGACAATGAGCCAATGCCGTATTACGCAGCATCGGGCATTAGCTCTTCCAATAATCCCTCTTCTGCCGCTTGCAGCCAGGCGAAGTTGTCTGTCATGCCGGCAACATAATCCTTCACTGCTTCCGGCAAATTTGACCCGGTCCTTTGCCCTAACGCGAGAATTTTCTCGGTCGGATGATTCAGGTAATGATTACAGAGAAGTCCGATAATTTTCTGGCCTTCTATTGCACGATTCTGCACGCGTGGATGGAGGTACATTTTTCCCGATAAAAAAGATCGCAGTTCATTCAATCGTGTACGCATATCGCTGGAAAACTGAATGACATCATTGGTCGAAGAATCAATGAGATCATGCACCAGGAGGTGAATCAGTGAGCCTCTCATGCGCGTTCCGCGAGCTTTCGATTGTTCGTACGCTTCTGCAGCAAGATCGTTGGTTAAGAGATCTTCTAAGGAAAATAAACTAGCAGTAAGTGCATCATCACAGTCGTGCGATGAGTAGGCGATTTCGTCAGCGATGTTTACAGCGGAGGCCTCCAGTGAATGCTGCAATGGTGACCCATCAATGGGATGCACCGAGGAATGTTTGAGGAGTCCGTTTTCAATCTCCTTATTCAAGTTCAGCCCTTCATAGAGCGACGAACGCTTTTCGAGCACAGTCACAATGCGGAACGAATGAAGGTTATGCTCAAACCGCAGACCGTGCGTCTTCATCCATGCATCGAGTGCTTCTTCGCCACGATGCCCAAACGGTGGATGGCCAATGTCATGCGCAAGCGCTATGCACTCCGCTACATCCTCGTTGAGGCCGATAGCACGTGTGATGTCGCGAGCGATTTGTGCAACTTCGAGCGTGTGCGTCAGCCGCGTTCGAAAGTGATCGCTATCCCCTGTCACAAACACCTGAGTCTTCCCCTGCAATCGTCGTAGTGCTGTCGAATGGAAGATACGATCGCGATCGCGCTGGAATGGCGTGCGTAGTTCGTCGCCGGGTTCCTCAAAGCGTCTTCCAAGAATTCCTTCGTGCGGAATAGCACGCGGGTGAAGAAGTATATTTGCCTGTTTGATGCGGTCGGAGAGCGTGCTCATCAGCTTTTGAGGATACGCCAAAGCGCTTGTTTGCGCACGAAAAAATACCTGACGCCCGGAAGCGTCAGGTATAGGCCAAGGTTGTTCGGAACTCAATGGAAATCCTCTTCTCTCTAATCGGCGTCGATGTATTCGGAAATGCGATTGCGCGGCGCGTATGGCTGCTGCGAGTCAGCAGTTTGATCGAGAACGTAACGCATCACATACGCGGCTTCTGCCGTGTCTTCGTAGTGTCCACGAAGGACACCAGTTGCAGCAAATTCCTTTGCCTTGAAGAACAATTGCGCGGGCAGGTTGCCTTCGCGAACTTCCAGACGGATTTCGGTCCGGCGTTGCTGAGCCAGTTTATGGACCAGCTTGTCGACCATCTGACCGCCAATACCGGCACGGCGCGTCCATGGGGCTACCGCGAAGCTCAACACGTGTAACTGCGACTTCAGCAATTCATAGATCATGAAGCCAACGATGCGTTCCTGATGCTCGGCGACCATGCCGATGCAATGCCGTTGACGCAAACAACACAAAAAATCTTCTTCGGACCAGGCGAACTCGAAGCTCTGTTGTTCAATGTCCAAGACTTCGGGCATATCACGTCGAATCATCCACCGAATCTGAACGGCACACTGTTGTTGGCGGACTGTTGGGCCGTAACTCATCGCACACCTCCCTCCATTGAGATCCTCACATCAACCTCCTTCTTGTGTTCTGCAGGACCTTCCTGCGTAAAAAAGAGGATGAATGAGGACAGATGTGTTCAACGAACTTGGAGGTCATGCTACCCCTGAATTGTGGACTGTAAAGAAATGAAAAATGCCTGTGTACTATAGTGTACACAGGCATGAAGTGCGGCTCCTTGCTCCCCACGACAGCCTCCTTCTCAACCATTGAAAAGGAGAGTGAATGAGGGAAAAGCGATGCTGTGAAAAATCATCAACAGCGCACAATGGTACGCTTTGATGTATTGCTGTAAAGCAGGTAAATGTATCCCAGATAACCGTTGCGACGGATACGCTTGCATCCCTGGTTAACCAGGTGGGTGACCGGATCCCGCGGCCGCAGCCGGGGGAGAGTGGGCCTCCCGAAGCGTCGTTAGGAAAGAAACGTAATCCGCCCTGACGAGTTCCCGAGACGCTTCTTATTTTCTCTGCTTCAGTCTGCAGGTCAATATATTTGTTGATCCTTTTTTCACCGCGTCCCTATCTCCACCGCGATACGTCCAATACGTATCAGGATTGCATTTCGTGCACCCTTTGCTGTGTTCAATATGTTCTGGGATGACACCACATTGTGTCATCTGTTTTACGGCAATCGATACAAGTGCGACATGTCGATCGATAAAAAATAGTGGATCGATACCGGGCAATTCGTTCGTTGGATCGGTGAACTCCGCACACTCCATGCAGAGCGATGGACCGGAACCGACGAGAACGGTGGAAAGATCAACGTTCCATTCGTCTTTCATTTTGTTTAATGCTGCCGGAATAACGCCGTTCACCAGGCCTTTCCATCCCGCATGAATGACACCAATAACGTGCTGATGGGGTGCGTAGACAACGAAAGCCTGACAGTCAGCAATACGAATAGTCAGCGTAAGATCTAGTTGATCGGTGAGTGCTGCATCTGCCTCTTTTTCTCTCCAGCTAGGGCTCTGCACAATGACAACATTGTTACCATGAACCTGATTCAGACTGACGATATTCTCACCGAGCACGTCAGCCGATTCGCCTTTTCCAAAAAAACGGACATCGATCGGCTGGTCTTGTAAAAGGGGAAACGTGATCATCGCTTGAATTGATGATAGGCATCGTCAATCGTTGCTTTCATTTTTTTGCGGAACTCGCTCTGCGCAAACTGCTTTGCATGTTGCATGATGATCGAGCTGTTCCACGTGTGCGTTGAAAATCTGTTGATTGCATCGGTAATGCTATCCACATCCTGTTTCTCAAAAAACAGCCCTGTCTTGCCATCAATCACAGCATCCAGCGCCCCTCCCACTCCGTAGGCGATCACCGGAGTTCCACAGGCCTGTGCTTCGAGTGCAACAATGCCCGCGTCTTCGTACTGCGGAAATAAGAGTGCTTTCGCATGTGCATACAATCCCGGCAAATCTGCTTCGGGGACAAAGCCCAGGAACTCAACGGTGGGTCCTGCGAGCTTTTTCAATCGTTCAGCATCCTGTCCGCGCCCGGCAATTTTCAACGGCAATTGCAGACGATTCGCAACTTCAATCAGCAGATCAATGCGCTTGTAGGGGACAAGGCGAGAGACGGCGAGAAAGTACGACGAGCGGTTAGCGGTTAGCGATTGGCTCTGATACTCGTTACTAATCGCTTCGAAGAACCTCTCATCAACAGGTGGAGCAATGACAATACTTTCCCGTCCATAGATGCGCCCTATTCTCTCCTGCGTCGTGGTTGAGTTTGCAATAAATACATCGACGCGTTTGGCAGAGGTCATGTCCCATCGACGTAGTTTTTCTAACTGCTTCTTAACCGTTTTGCGCAGAATCTTGGGAATTCGAAAATCGTGCAAATAGATATCTTCCATTTCCCAGGCATAGCGTACCGGTGTGTGGCAGTAGCAAATATGCAGCGCGGAAGGCGGGGGAATAATCCCCTTTCCAATGGCATGTGAAGAACTGATGACAACATCAAATCCTGTCAGATCGATTTCTTCAATTGCTCGCGGCATCAGTGGCAAAAGAATCTGATGATTGCCCAGTAGTTTGTAGAGTCGCTGTAGTCGTGTGGTCCGGATGTCAGCATCTTTGAGTGGTCCCAATGCTTCGGGTTTTGCGACCGTTGTAAACAAAGGGGCATCGGGAAACATCTCGTGTAATTCGGCCAACACATGTTCGGCGCCGCCAAAAGTAACCAGCCAATCAGCGACAATCGCACTACGCATGGCAGAAGTATACAGAGGATCCCGATGAAACAAGCCCGTCTATTCGGAATCTGTGGAGGTCTGCAGTACTATATCCGCCGATGCTGAAACAACCGCGTCGGCTTCCGTCACGCTACAACCGGCCAGTCACGCCGCAGATGCGCCGAATCGTCGAGCAGCGTCATACGCGGCAACGCCAACATAGACGCCAACAATGGCTTCGATCGTTTCAACGTTTCCAGCGAAAGGCAGGTCAGATGCGCGCGCTTATTGTGCGATACCTGCTGGTACTTATTGGGTCGATGGTTGCGCTGTGTATTGGGCTCGCGCTGTTCTCGCCCATCCTCCACATTCGCGAAATTCGCGTACCACGCAGTGATCCTCGCATTGATGCCGAGCGTATTCAGAGCGCTCTAAAACCATTCTTCGGTCAGCATCTATTTTTCGTCACATCAGACCAAGTCGAAGCGGCTATCGAAGCGGCAACACCCGATCTCCAAAGCGTATCGGTCAGCAAGCAGTATCCGGTGACGCTCTCTTTGCGTGTCACGCTCGATCCCGTCATTGCACATCTCGTCATTGAAGGTCCCGACCAAACGCCACAAGCTGGTACTGGAACAATCACAGGAACCGGCGCTGTGCACGAAGGTGATGATTATCTGACCGATCAAGGTGTGTATGTCACCTACAATCCATCGCAAATTCAAACAGGAACAGGATTACTTCAGCTGACAGTGATTGATTGGGCTGTTCGCCCTGAACCGGGAAAGCAGTTGGTTGATGAAGAAATGCTGACAGCCATGCGTCAGGCGGAACAGATACTTCAATCGGAGTTTGATTTGCCGGTGAGTAGACGCGTGGTCTATCTGCGCGCTCGTGAATTCCACCTAAAGCTTCCTGCCTTCAGTCTGTGGTTTGATTTGCGGACACCGCTTGACGAACAGCTGCAGAGATTCCGTGTATATCTTGAACAGATTGGCGCTACGAAGGCAAAAGAGTACGTCGATCTGCGGATTCAGGGGAAAATCGTCTACAAGTAAAAACATGTGTTTTCGATGGCTGTAACCGTTCCACCGAGCACCCCTTTCCGGTAGACTCTTCGCGATGTACGGATCCCTTCTTTCGGTGTTGCTCCTGGGAATTGTTCCGGTCTGGGGAGCACGCGGTGATATTGCTGATCTCCGAGGGCATATAACAATCGCTCCGCCTGCAATTCTTGCAGCGGAAGATCTGCAGGATCTCGACGGCAAACTCACGGCATCGGGTATTGTCATCATCGATCTTGATAGCGCGCAGACCGTCTATGCCTCTGGCGCCGATTCATCGCACCCGATGGCCAGCCTGACAAAGCTGATGACGGCATTGCTCATTGTCGAAAAGCATTCGCTCGACGAAGAAGTCACTATTCCCCCATCAGCTCGTGATGTGATTGGTAATTCAGCACACTTGCCGGTTGGACAGCGCTTCACCGTTGGCGATCTTCTTTCAGCCATGCTCATTCCCTCTGCAAATGATGCAGCCGTTGCACTGGCAGAGTTTCATGCAGGATCCGCCGATGCGTTTGTGAAAGACATGAATGATCGCGCTGTCGAACTAGGCCTGTCTCACACGTCGTATGCCAACCCGGTTGGGCTTGATGATTCCAAACAGCTTTCGAGTCCACGCGATTTGGCATGGCTCGCAACCTACGTTCTGCGCCACGAATCCATTCGCTCCCGTATGTCGCTCAAAGAGGCAAATATTACCAGCCTTGAGGGCACAGAAATATACCTGGCTCACAGTCATCAACTGTTGGATGTTCCATCCATCTTGCCCGGCTCAGCGGTTGTGACAGCCGGAAAAACAGGAACGACCGATAATGCGGGTCAGTGTTTGCTCTCGCTCGTAGAAGCGGGAGGTCGACGCTATGTAACGGTCCTACTAGGGTCATCAGATCGATACAGTGACATGCAGCAGGTTCTCCTCTCCCTTTCCCGCTAAGGATGGTTCTACAGCACCCGCTTCGGCAGTGGCTGTCGCGCCGCATTCATCTGGTCTGCATTGGCGTGTTTGCCGTGAGCGTTGTACTGCCTCCGTACGTTCCCAAGGAAGCGCAGGCACAGGGTGAGACAATCGATGATATCGAAGTAGATGTGCCGCAGGTGCTTCTAGTTGAAGACGGATTCATCATGAAATCGAGTTCGCTGACGCAGCAAGGATCCCGTCGTGCGTACGCAGAAGGCATTATTCACGTTGTCCAGGAAGGCGACAGCGTCGAGAAGATTGCTCAGCGCTATAACATCAAGGCCGATACGATTCGTTGGGCAAACAGTCTTGCGGCTGGTTCAGTGATCCGCCCTGGTCAGGAGCTCGTGATTCTGCCGGTCGATGGCGTGCTGCATAAAGTAACGCGCGGACAGACATTGACGCGCATTGCACAGCTCTACGAAATTCCTGCAGAACAAATTGCCAGCCAGAACGGCATTCGTGGCGGGTTCATCTTGTCCGGCCAAGAGCTGATTATTCCCGGAGCCCGACCGATTGTGACACAGCCTACGCAAGTTGCGACAACGCCGAAGCCCGGTACGCCCACGCCCACGCGTCCGACGCCTGCCTCCCCTGGCAAGCCAACGGGTGTCACTGCTACGCCGACAAGCGGTATCCTCCAAATGCCGTGTGAGAAGTGTACGTTCACGCAGTACTTCAACCCTGGTCACTACGCGGTCGACATCCAGCAGAAGGGCGGAGGTCCTATCTTCGCGGCTGAAGCGGGTACCGTTATTCGCGCTGATACGGGCTGGAACGGAGGCTATGGAAATGTCATCGAAGTGGAGCATGGAAATGGCCTCGTGACACTCTATGCCCACAACAAGGAGCTCTATGTGAAGGTTGGTGACGAAGTCGCTCGCGGACAGGAAATCTCCTGGATGGGTAATACCGGTCGTGTGTACGGTAAAACCGGTATTCACGTGCACTTTGAGGTCCAGGTGAACGGTGTCAAAAAGAACCCTGTTTTGTACCTGAAGTAAGACGGTATGTCATGCTGAGGAGGCCTATAAGGCCGTCTCGAAGCATGCATCCTTCGAGATGTCGCTTTGCTCCTCCTCAGGATGACACTTCCTAGCTATTCCTTAATATTAAAAAATGTGTTATAATATAAAAGAAGTATGTCCTCAAACAAACCCCATATTCCGGGCCATCCAAGCTCCCACGAGCAGGATTTAGCAGTCGCAATTGTTCTCTGGGTGATGCTAGCCGGTATCTGTGTGGTTATTGCCAATGCCTGGGCATTGGAGTTGATTGCATAAGAAAACAGGTTGCCCCTTCCTTTGCCCGCTGATACAGTTTCGCGGCTCTTGGCGCTTTTGGCGTCGGAGAGATCCTTTCTTACGCGGGGCCGTAGCTCAATTGGCTAGAGCGCCACACTGTCACTGTGGAGGTCGCGGGTTCAAGTCCCGTCGGTCCCGCCATCATCGTTATCTCATCGCCCTCATCATCCTATCCAGCAGCGTCTGTGGCAGGATAGCTTTCACGATTGCACTCATGGCATCTGCACCGGGGAAGAGATGAAACTTCATGAGGCTGCAGAGCCAGACGTTTGCGTAGAGCAACAGGCGTGTTGGAAGCGAGAAGTGTCCGTTTGTGACAGCACGATAAAAGCCGTTAACGGTTGGCGTATAGAAACCGTTCCCACTTAATTCTGCATCAGAATAGATGCGATCGGGGAAGATATAGCGCATGAGCCGATGTCGCTTTTCCATTTCGGTCTGCGCGCCACCGCGATTGTCGCGATAATATTTTGCCGTATTCACCGGAACAAACGTTCCGCGGATAGCCATCTCCGATAAAAACACGCGATCAGCAGCCGGCAGCAATTGGAAGATGCCGGTATCAAGCATCGCCGATCGTCTAAACATCCCATAAACAAAGTTACAGTCCACGCGCCACATCGTTTCGCGGAAGCGTCGCTGCGCATTCATCTGGCGAATATCAAACGGTCGCGGCTTCTCCCCTTTCTTCTGACCATCAACCGTCATATAGATGGTCTTTGGGCATGCGAGCACAACGTTCGGATCACTCTCCAGCGCGTTCACACACTGCTCAACAAAATCTGCATCCAATAAATCGTGGCCGGAGATCCAGGCGAAGTAGGTGCCGTTTGCTGCTTTCACCAATTCGTTGAAGTTGGAGTTCTGCCCAATGTTTCTTGGATGTCGAATAAGGCGGATGCGATGATCCTTCTTTGTAAATTCCTCGCAGATGGCAGCGGTTGCATCGGTACTGCCGTTATCGCCAATCAAAATCTCCAGATTGGGATAGGTCTGCGCAATCAGATTCTCCAGCGATTCGCGGATATAGTGTTCCTCGTTGTACGCGGCAACGCCGAGAGTGACGAGAGGTTGAGCCATGAAGACCTAGAAAGCGCGCTTGAGCCATGCATCTGGCCAGTGTGTCAGCGTGCGCGTCAGTTCGCTCTCGTTAAATTCCGGTACCGGGTTATCAATCACAAAGTTGCCATGTGCAGCGGCAAACTCGCGCGCGGCCGCAGATGGGTTATCGTCTTTCCATTCAGGCTTACCGCGTGGTACGTCGTAGAGCACTTCCATGCAGCCGTCTGTTGCAACGATGTACGATCCCGGTGTCACCATGTCGTGATAGGCCTCCAGCTCGGCAGCGACGTGTGCTTTGCTGTGGTTGGAGTCTAGAATCACCATCACCTTCTCGTTGGGCTTAATCATGCTCTTCACCTTGGCGACAATTGCCGGATCAATCGAGCTACCGACAACAAGTTCAATACGATCGCCCATCAGGTGACTCTCAATCTGTTCTTTGTGATTACCGCGGAACTCCACCTCTACGCCAATGACGCGGCCATTGCCCATCGCCTTCAGCCATGCTGCGTACATGATTGCGCCTCCGCCGTGTGCAACACCGCACTCAATAATCACATCGGGCTTCACGCGCCAAATCACTTCCTGCAAACGCATGACATCTTCCGGCAACTGAACAGTTGGCACACCCATCCACGTAAAGGTGTAGGTGTACTTTTCGTTCCATGCGACCTTGGACCACAGGTCCGACAGAACCTCGAACGATTCCTTGGAGTAGAGATCAATAGAGCGCGTCGATCCGTTCTCGGTAAGATCAATTTTCTTGGCGTCAGTGTCGATATTCAGGTGCATGGGAATACGGAAAAAGATGGGACGGGGGGATCATAGACGAGGAAAGGCCATGTGTCATGGTGAGGCCGCTCGAACCATGACACCCTTCGACCGGGCTCAGGGTGACACACTTTTCCAC
Source organism: Candidatus Peribacteraceae bacterium (assembly GCA_044228075.1). Classification (GTDB taxonomy): domain Bacteria; phylum Patescibacteriota; class Gracilibacteria; order Peribacterales; family Peribacteraceae; genus JAKQEM01. The sequence goes on along the minus strand of JBGAVO010000003.1, from coordinate 54,701 downwards.
CACTCAATCGCATCCGCTATCCCCGCTTTCAGACTAAATTGCGGCTTCCACCCAACTTCATTCTGGATTCGCTCAATTTTTGCAACCAATGACGCAGGTTCATTCGCTGGCGCTTCTATCGCTCCCAGCTGAATCAGTTGTGGTTTACCGATCTGTTTTCCAATCTCCATCACCACATCTTCAATCGTTACGGGCACGCCCGATCCAATATCGACAATCCCCGTTACATCGCTGTCCAACAGCGCGACAAACGCCGATGCAACATCCTGCACATGGAGAAAATCGCGCACCTGTTTGCCATGTGTGCACAGTGCCGGTTCATCTTTCAGCAATGCGTTGATTACTGCTGGCACTAAACGTTTTGGATGCTCGTATGGACCATACAGAAAAAAGATCCGTCCCCATGCGGTGCTGATGCCTTCTGCATTCACTACAGCAGCCTTTGCAGCGGTCTTCGCTTCGCCATAGGGGGTTGAATACTCTGGCGCCTCCATGCACGTCCCACTGGCAACAAATCGCATCACGCCCTGTTCCTGTGACAATCTCAGAAGATCTTTTGTCGCTTCTAACCATTCTGCATTCAATGGTGACGTCCAATACACACCCGGTGTCGCAATCCATGCGAAATGCAGCACGTGTGTCGGTTTCACATCGTTGATCAATTTCTTACGCGCTTCAGCATCCAACAAATCTGCATGATGCCACGTCACGCCTTCCGCTTCGACAGTGGATTCTTTGCTAACGGCATGCACCTCAAATCCTCTCTCGACCAAAGGCCCCAATGCTTGGCGTCCAATGAAGCCCGATGCGCCTGTAACAAGGACGCGCTTCATAAGAAATCGGGATAGGTCGCATCTCGCTCCGCAATGACATCCGGCTTACTTGGCCAGTTGATGCCGAATGCAGGGTCATCCCATCGCACGCCAGCTGCAGCATCTGGCGCAAAGGCGCCGCTAATCATGTACAGAACTTCAGACTGTGGTTCGAGCGTGAGAAATCCATGAGCGCATCCAGCGGGAATATAGAGCGCACGATGATTCTCTGCGGAGAGTTCCGTTCCAAACCATTGTTTAAACGTGGGTGAATCTGGACGTACATCGATGACAACATCAAAGACTTTTCCCTGCGTGCAGCGCACGAGTTTCGTCTCGCCATGTGGCAATTGCTGATAGTGCATCCCGCGCAGCGTGTGCTGTTCGAGGTTTGTCGAAATGCAGCTGTAGTCCCATGTTTCAATCAGCTCCTGCTGCCGGGCGATCGCCGGGTCCCATGTTCGTGCAAAGAATCCGCGATCATCGGCCTTAGGGGCAATGTCGACGGTGTAGAGGCCGTTGATGGAAGTCGGACGCAATTGCATGGATAGAGTGTACATCGATTACATCACCTTCACCTCCGGCACCGGCACAATGAATTTGCCGCCACGGTTTCGGTATTCCTGTTGCTGCATCAGAATTTCATCGACGAAGTTCCAGGTCAGTAGCAGCACGTAGTCCGGTTGGTCCTCCAATAATTTTTCGACGGGTTCAATTTTTAGATGCGTACCAGGAGCATAGAAGCCCTGTTTCACAGTACTGCGATCGACAATGTATTCAACCAGCGATGCATCAATGCCAAAGTAATTCATCAGTGTGGAGCCCTTCGCGGAGGCACCATAGACGGCAATGCGCTTACCCTCCGCCTTCAAATTCTGGAGGAGAGTCATCAGCGTATTTTTGAGATCCTCCACACGTTCTGCGAATACCCGATACGGTTCTCCCGTTCCAACGCCCCACGACTTTTCGGCATCCAGTAGGGCTGCAACAGTTTCATCAGGTTGGGCGACTGGTGTGTGCTGAAGGAACACGCGGAGGGAGCCTCCATGCACAGCAATCCGTTCTGCACGGACGACGGCTAAGCCAAATTGTCGACAGAGCGATACGAAGGCCGTCAGCGAAAAATAACACATGTGCTCGTGATAGATCTGGTCGAATTCAGTGTGATCAATGGTGTCGATGGCGTATGCGAATTCAATTACTGCAATGCCTTCAGGCTTCAGAAGCGTTGCGATACCTGCTGCAAAATCACGCTGATCGGCGACGTGCGGCATCACGTTATGGGCGTGAATGACATCTGCCTGCATACCTTCATCCGCTAGCTTCTTTGCTTCTGTCGTCGTAAAGAAGATATTCCGCGTCGGAACTCCTTCTTGTGTCGCAATCTCCGCAATGTTCGTTGCCGGCTCAATGCCAAGCACGGGAATCCCCTGCTGCTGATAAAACTTCAGCAAATATCCGTCGTTGCTCGCAATATCAATCACCAAGCTTTGATCAGTTAATCGTCGCTCTCCAATTAGTCGATCAGCCAGTTGTTTACAGTGGGCCAGGAAGGCGTCCGAAAATGATGAGCGGTAGAAGTAGTGCGCGAAGAGTTTCTCGGCTGGCACATTCTCGGAAATTTGAAGCAGCGTGCACTGCGGACACCACAAAAGATGCAATGGATACCGTTCTTCTGGTTCGTTCAGTTGATCGGCTTTGAGCAATGCGTTTGCCAATGGGGTGCTTCCTAAATCGAGCACCGATACGAGCTCGGCAGACTGACACGATCGGCAGCTGGAAATAGCCGACATGTTTAGGCGTTGAGGAAATGCGTGTACCAATCGATGGTGCGCTTCAGCCCTTCATCAAGGGATAAACGTGGGGACCAACCCAAGACCTCGCGGGCTTTTTTCGCACTCAAATGCTGCTTGAGAATCTCCCCGCTTGCTTCGTTGAGCACGCGTGGCTGTGCGCTCGAGCCCATCAAATCTAGAATCTTCTTTGTCAGTTCTAGCACTGTCAGCGGTTCTTCGGTCGAGAAGTTAAAGACTTCACCGCGGAGTTTTGTGTGGCCATGCATTTTTTCTGCCAATGTGATGTAGGCCTGCGCACCATCTTCAACGTAGAAGTAATCGCGAACAAACGATCCATCAGAGCGAATAGTTGGTTCATTCCCGCGCAACACCGCGCGAATAGTTCCTGGCACAATGCGATTCCAGTTGAGGTCTCCAGGGCCGTAGAAGTTACCACAGCGGGAGATAGTGATATTTAAACCAAAGTCTGCAGCGTAACTCTGCGCAATCATATCTGTGCACGCCTTCGATACATCGTACGGATGCTTGGCGAGAAGCGGCATGTCTTCGGTGTAGGGAAGCATCGGCTGGTCGCCATAGGCTTTGTCCGACGACGCAACGACAATCTCCTCCACCAATGGAGACCTTCTGCAGGCCTCCAGGAGACTCCATGTACCACGGATGTTACTGTCGAAGGTTGATACCGGATTGCGGTTCGCAACGCCTACAATTGCCTGTGCAGCCAGGTGGATGACGGTACGGATCTCATACTCCCCCAAAATCCTCTCCATTAAGGGCTGGTCCGTAATGTCTCCATCAATCGTAATAATCTGTTTGAACGCATCAGACAGCATCAATTCTGACTGTGGGACAATATCTCTGCGTAGCACCACAACATCGGCTCCAAGTGCTTTAAGCATGGAGACCGTCGTGGAGCCCACCAAGCCGAAGGCCCCTGTGACAAACACGCGCCGGTCCTGCCACAAAGACTGACTCATGTGTGCGAAGCGGAAGAACGCCAAGGCGCCCATGGCGCATCATTGTTGTCCCAATGTTCGTTCAATTTGAGTGCTTCGCGATACGTATCCATCGCGTAGAAGAATCCTTCATGCTTAAAGGCCATCAGTTGACCATCGCGCGCCAGCTTCTGCAGTGGCTCCTGTTCCATAATGCATTCAGGATCCAGCGACAGATAATCGAAGAAGCTTTTATTGAACACAAAGATGCCCGTCGAAATCCATCCTTCTGTCTGTGGCTTTTCGGCAAAGTTCTTCACCTCGCCGGTATCCCCCACTTCTAGCACGCCGTAGCGTGATTGCGGACGCACAGATGTCACTGTTCCAATTTTCCCGTGTGCTTTGTGGAACGTAATCAGTTGCTGGATATCAACATTGCTGAGCCCGTCTCCGTACGTGATGCAGACCAAATCATCATCAACATACTTCTCAATCTGCTTCACACGAGAGCCGGTCATGTTTGTCTCACCGGTGTTTGCGAGTGTGACGCGGAAGTCCTCTTCTCCGTGTGCACCGTGACTTTCAATCTCGCGATGACGACCGAGTTGAATCGTGAAGTCATTGTTCATCGCTTGGTAGTTCAAAAAATATTCTTTGATCATGTCGCCCTTGTAGCCCAGACACAGAATAAAATCTTTCAGTCCGTAGTGCGCGTAGGACTTCATGATGTGCCAAAGAATCGGCTTACCGCCAACCATCACCATCGGCTTTGGTTTAAACTCCGTCTCCTCACGCAAACGCGTTCCCTGGCCGCCGCAAAGGATGATCACCTTCATGGAGCCATGCTATCGCCTCTGGTAGCCAAGGGGAAGGTGAGTTAGGATGCTTCCACTATGAAAGCTCTTAAGGAACCAATCGCCAAAGTCGCACAAAAATTCGGTGTAAAGCTTGTTTCTCTCAAAACGCACACCGGCCCCAAAGGGGATATGGACCCGGCTTTCCGGCCGATGTTTGAAGCATGCAAACCCTACACATTGCTCCACGTCGAGCGGATGTACAGCCTGTACAAGGCGGTTCAGTACATCGTCAAAAAGGGAGTCCCAGGTGACTTTGTGGAGTGTGGAGTCTGGAAAGGAGGTGCGTCGATGATGATGGCCAAGACATTGATGTTGCTCGGCGACACGAGCCGCACGATTTACATGTACGACACGTACGAAGGAATGGCGGAGCCAACGCCAGAAGATAAAGCGGTGATGGAAGGAAAAGAGAATGTGCGCGAAGTGTGGGAGCAGTCCCAGAAAGGAGACCACAATGAATGGTGCTATGGTCCGCTCGAGGGCGTAAAAGCAGCGATGGCTTCTACTGGGTATCCTGCAGACAAAATCGTCTACATTAAGGGTAAAGTGGAGGACACGCTTCCTGCACAGAACCCTCCAGGACAGATTGCACTCCTACGCTTAGACACCGACTGGTATAGCTCTACCAAGCACGAGATGGAACATCTGTATCCAAAACTCGTACAGAACGGCGTTCTGATTCTCGATGACTACGGCTACTGGGCTGGTGCACGCCAGGCGGTCGACGAATACTTCGCCAAGCACGACATCACGATGTTCCTGCACCGTGATGACGAATCTGGCGCAACCGGTATCCGCTCATAATCTCATGATGACAAAGCAGACATCCCTCGCGCTTGGCATCTCCGCGATCGGTCTGCTGTTTCTGGTGTTCCTCGGAGTCCGGCACTACGACTACAACGTCAGTGGGTTACTCCATATGGATGTGCCGTTCGGTGAACTGCATCAAGTTCCGCCGGGGGTTGTTTTGTATTCGGATGCGGCCTACGACGGCATGCTCTACTACCAGGTCGCGCGCGATCTCCCCGCATTGTTTACCGACGGTCAGACATCGCTCGATTCGCCGTATCGATTTCAGCGCATCCTGCTGCCACTCTTCACGTATATCGTGTCTCTCGGTCAGGCGCCGTTGTTCCCTTATGCCCTGCTGATTCTGAACCTTGCTGCAGCACTCGGTTCGCTTTTCATTCTTCTGCGCATCACGGGAAAAATCACGATCCACAGCTTCACGATTGTCGCGAATCCTGCGGTTCTTGTCGGCATCCTCTACACACTGACCGAACCACTCAGCATCTTCTTCATGATGCTGTTTTTCCTTTTCTGGAAGAAGAATAAAGAGAACCTGAACGCAGCATCTGTTTCCATGTTGATTCTCTCAATGCTCGCGCGCGAGACAACCGTCTTCCTCATTGGACTCCTGTTCCTGTGGTATCTCTGGAAGCGTCGATGGATGCAGGCGATTGCATCCCTTATCCCCATCGCCGTTCTCATCGCGTGGCAGGCTTTCCTGATTCACCAGCTGGGTGAGCGGGGATTCCAGGCAAACAGCAACATTATCGATATCCCCTTCTGGGGTCCGATCTCCGTGCTGACTCGTATGTCCGATGGCGTCACCAGTTACCTGCTCTCTGCTGTCGCGCTGATGCTCTTTGTCTTCCCGCTTTTTGCACATAGTGCGAAGACGTTTATTCGCAAGAAATTGATGATTGATGTGTGGGATCTGCTCGTTGCAGGACTCGTCTTTACGATGATTACGATGGACCATCACATGTGGGGTGCCATCACCAGCATTGGCCGCGTCGTCACGCCGATGTATCCGGTCTATGCGCTCTATGCAGCGTCTCGTGACACAAGGTTCCTCCGCATCCTCTCGGGCACCCTTATTGGCCTGAGCCTTATTGCAGCGGCCGGTATTGCCTCTGTTCCGCATCCGTTCGTCATATCGTAATCGGCTAACCGCGCTATACTGACCGCACATGTCTAAGCGTACTCCGTTTTTATGGCTTTCCCCTGCCCTCTCCACGTTGGGGAAGAGGTTTGGTATTGATGCGCATTACTACGCAAAAAATTCGTTTTTCGTTGTGCTCGGTCAGATGCTCTCGATTGTGCAGGGCCTTATTGCGGGGTACTTCGTCGCGCGCGTGTTCGATCAAACAATCTACGGAGAGTATCAATTCATGTTGAGCATTGCCGGCACGCTCGGTCTGTTTGGCCTACCAGGGCTCTCTACAGCTGTTGCACGCGCATGGGCACGCAATGAAGGCTTTTCGATGCGTGCGGTCACCAGACACCATCTGATGGTCTGTTTGGTTGGTTCGCTGCTCCTGCTCGGCTGTATCCCCTTCCTCGAGTACTACAATCGCGAAGAGTTCTGGCCGCTGTTCCTTGTTGCTGCACTGTTCTTCCCGCTCGCGCCGGTTGCGATGGTGCGCTTCGGAACCTTTACGGTCGGCAAAGCGCGTTTCGATATCGCGCTGAAGGTCTCCATTGTCTGTAGCGTCCTGACCGTTCTAGCAACGTTGGCGGTCATTTATTTCCAGCAATCCGCCATGTTGATGTTGATGATCAGCATGGGCCTCACGCCAATCATCTATCTCATCGTCAGCCGAAACCTTATTCCTCCAGCAGAGAAAGGATTAACAAACACGAAAGACATCATTAAATATGGCTGGCAGCTCACGCTCGTCACGCTTCCGGTGAACCTTGTCTGGTATCTCGATAAGCTGCTCATTTCACACTTCTTTGGTCTGAATCAATTAGCGACGTTCTCTGTTGCACTGTTGATTCCTGAGCAGGTGAAAATTCAGGTGAAACAATTCTTGCCGGTGGGTTTTGCCAAGCAGGCCGCTGCGGAGGACTCCAAGGAGCGTCGCATGAAGCTTATTAAGGCAGTGATGATTGGCACAGTAATCTTTGCCATTGGTATTGCTGCATACATCGCCATCTGCCCGTTCATCATTCCCCTGCTCTTTCCTAAGTATGACGCTCAGGAAGTGATTCTACTTACGAGCATCGCCGCTATTACGCTGGTCACTCAACCTGGAGCCCTCTTCGCACAGTATTTGGAGGCACAAGGAATGATTCGTGCAAACAGAATTGCGAACTGGAGTGCTGTTGGTGCATTCGCTATAGGCCTTGTCACATTAATCCCCTTCTACGGATTGCTTGGAGCGGTGCTGGCGCGCGGCGTCTTCCGCTTTGTGTATTGGGGTGCGACGTGGTGGTTTGTCCTGACGATGCCGGTACAAACAGTATCTCAGACAAATCGGTAAGCACGCACCTTCTCTTCCGTCTCCGATATGGTGGCCGGCGACGGATCCGGAGAAGGCCTCGTCGGTCGCCTTTTAAAAAATGCATCTCTGATATGAAGATGTGATAATAAATTAAAACTTCTTTAGCTTCCGTCAACGCTTCCTCCTTCGTGGATGCCTCCAGAATGAGTATGATGCCCTCCATGGAGACTTCATTCTTAACTATCGCGGAGGCAATTGAGCAGACTGGTAAGTCTGCCTCCACCATCCGCCGTATCATCCGCACTATCGCCGATGATTCCAATCATGCTGACCGAGATGGTATTCAACCATCAGTCAAAGAAGTTGCCGCCTACAAGAAGAAAGGGGAGAACTTCACCTGGAAGATCCGCGCGGACCTTTTGATGCGCGAATCGGCTTCAGCCCAGAAGAAAGAGAAAAAGTCGTCGTCCGATACGTCGCCAGACATCCTTACTATCCTGAACAAAGAGCTCGAATTGAAGAATCAACAGATCGAAAAGCAGTGGGAAGTGATTCACGCCTTGAACGATCGTCTGCGCGAAGGAAATATTCTCATGGGGTCCCTGCAGAAGCGTCTTGGCCCTCCAGCGGATGCTCCAACATCGGAGACTGTTGTTGAAGCAGCTCCAGTGGCTGCATCCACGGAGGCATCCAGCAAGAAGAGGGGATTGTTTGGGTGGAGACGTCGATAAGCGTGTCATGCTGAGGAGCGCTGTAGGCGCGTCTCGAAGCATGCATTCATTCTTGTACCCTTCGAGACGGCTCCGCTGGAGCCTCCTCAGGGTGACAAGTTGTTTAACTGTAATTAATCCGCAATCTTAATCTTCGCCCCAACTTCAGGCTTGCTGAATTGCAGGTACGAAGAGCGATACAGGCGCGTATAGCTATCTTCATCTGCCATCCACTTGCGGACGATATCGATATTCTTGTTTTTATAGATTGCGAGGGCTCCAGGCTCAATGTCGCGGAGGCTGGTACCCAGGTACATTGTCTGACTCACATTGCCGACAATAATCTTCACCATGCCGTTTTCATCCTTCGCAGCTTCGATCTTCTTCCACGTTGCTTCAACGTTACCGGTGTAGCTGATCATATTTCCGAAACGGTCGACGTACGCCAGCTCCCACTTGTCATCTGGATAGTTTGGAATCACCTCATCAATGTTCTGCTCAATCAAATCAACACCGTGATCTGGGTGAAGCAGGAATGGCGTGTAGCTGCTGCGGAACTGCTCTGTTGGTCCATGAACCGTGTTGTGCTCGTTGTTCAGGACGTGGAGGGTCTTCAGCTTGTGCTTGATCGTAGCCAAGCCTGCTGGGTTGGTGGTCACAATGCGGATGCCGTCGGCCGTTGCAACGTAGAACGGCGCACCGTTCTGCTGCTTATCCAAGCGGGGAGCGGCGTTAATAAACACACCGGTCGTAGTATTGCGATACTCCTCCTTGGCTGCTGCGCTCATGTAGGGCGACTCCAGAGCTTGCTCATGGAGCTCGAACAAGAGGCGTAGCACGTGCTCCGTAATTGTTTCGCGTCCGTAGATATCGAATTCCCGGCGTACCTCTTCTAGCGGAAAGGAACGGAAGTCTGTGGAGAGAAGGGCATCTGCGTCATCCTGTAAGAACGGATTCTTACTTCGTCCGTAGGTATCTGAGAACAGATATACGCGGCGGAGCTGGGTGTAGGCCATGCAGGAATAGGGAAAGGAGCCCGGGCATAATAGGGAAAGAATAGGCGCGATCAACCTGAAATAAATATGAAAAGTTACGTGTCATGCTGAGGAGCGCTGTAAGCGCGTCTCGAAGCATGAATCCATCACATGTACCCTTCGAGACGGCTCTGATGGAGCCTCCTCAGGGTGACACTTTATAGAGCGGCTCTCCTCGTATGCCAATCCGTTGCCTTCTCGTACGCATGTGCGGCACGGAGGACTGATGATTCATCCCACTGCTTGCCCATCAGCTGGAGGCCAATCGGAAGGTTTTCTTTTGAGAATCCGCAGACCATGCCGAGAGCGGGGATACCGGCCATTGGCTGAGCGCAGAGGAAGACATCCTCCAGGTACATTGCCACGGGGTCATCCTGGTGGGCTCCAACGGCGAAGGCTGGAGTGGGGGATGTAGGGGATAGGATCAAATCAACTTTCTGGAAGGCGTCATCAAACTCCTGCTTCAAAATGGTGCGAACTTTCTGTGCCTGACGGTAATACGCATCAAAATACCCGGCAGAGAGTGCGTATGTTCCAATCATGATGCGACGCTTCACTTCTGATCCAAAGCCCTCCGAACGCGCGCGATGGTAATACTCAATCAAATCCTTTGGAGCCTCCACGGTGTGTCCATAACGGACGCCATCGTAACGAGCCATGTTGGAGCTCACTTCACACGGCGTAATCACATAATACGTCGCCACGGCGTACTTCGTGTGTGGCAGGCTGATATCAACCAGCTCAGCGCCCATAGACTTCAGTATGTCTGCAGCCTGGCGCACGGAGGCCTCAACCTCGGGGTTCATGCCATCAATGAAATACTCTTTCGGCAGACCAATCTTCATACCCTTCACATCGCCGGTCAGTGCTGCGCGGTAATCAGGAACAGGAACATTCCCAGTCGTTCCATCGAGTGGATCTCTTCCAGCAATTGTCTGGAGGATGATTGCGAGGTCTTCGATGGTCTTTGCAAAAGGGCCGATTGTATCAAGCGAGCTGGCCATGCTCATGACACCAAAGCGACTGGTTCGTCCGTAGGTGGTTCGTAGTCCGGCACATCCACAAAACCCTGCGGGCTGACGAATCGATCCGCCCGTATCTGTTCCAAGGCTGAAGATGCTCATATCCGCAGCGACTGCCGCCGCCGATCCTCCACTGGAACCACCTGAAACACGCGTTGTATCCCATGGGTTACGCGTTGGACCGTAGCAGGAGGTCTCCGTGGAGGCTCCCATGGTGAACTCATCAGTGTTCGTTTTTCCCAGGCTAATGGCTCCAACATCGTTCAAGCGGTTTGTGGTGGTGGAGTTGAAGGGTGGAACATAGTCTTTTTTTCGCAGCATGTTGCTGCAAGCCGTCGTTGGAACTCCTTCTTCACAAAAGACATCTTTGGCCAAATAGGGGATTCCTGTCAGCGGGTGATTGAACTGTCCTTCTGAATCGACCTTTTTGGCTTTATCTAGGGCTCGGTCAAAATTCGTATGAACGACTGCGTTCAGTTTGCCGTTTACCGCTTCAATGCGATTGATGGAGGCCTTCACGAGATCCTCCGCGGAGATCTCTTTGGAGCGGAGTTTATCGTGTGCCTGAGTGATAGTGAGAGTATTCAGCATAATTATCCGTGCGCAGAAGGCGTTCGAATTTGATGATCGTCGATAGGCAGGGGACTGGTTGCAAGCAATGCATCTGGCGCAGCAAGAGGCGCAGGGTAAATCACATCATCGCGGAGGCTATTACTCTGATCAGTTACCTGAGCGGTTGCCTCTACGCCATCAGTTTTTACTTCCTGCAGCAGGTCGATGTATTTCAAAATCGACGTGAGTTCAGTGGTGAACTTTTCGACTTCTTCATCGCTTAGCGTCAGACGGGCGAGCTTTGCGATGTGCCGGACTTGGTCTGCAGTCAGTTGCGTCATGTCCGCTGGATACTACAAAAAACCTGTGGTGGCAGGAAGGGGAGTATCGGAAGAAAGAAACGAGCGACTTAAAGGGTGCCACGGTCGGATGAGTTCCGACCGTGGCGTAGTTCCCGTTTGCCTTACGGCTTCTTGCAACCGAGGCCGCCGATGAGGGGCTTCGGACGCGTGTTGCCCTTGTTGCGAGGAGGAGTGCGCTCCGCAAATGAGATGCGGCGGCCGCTGGCTGCGTGACGCGAGTACTGACTGATACCTGCACCTGCAAGACGGGTCATGATCTGCCTTTCCGGCAAACGGGGTTTGAGCTAGCTAAGGTGGACGTGCTCCGACGTCCTACTTCCGCAAAGCAGCTCGTTTCGTTCTCTAAGCGATACTGTAAAAGGTCAGTCTATTATTTTATAACTAAATACAAATATGTCAAATACGCTCTTGGGTTGATAATAGGACTGAATCAGTGTGCTGAAAAGTACTAAATTTCATGGGGAACACAGGGCTGAATCTGTCTGTTTTCTAAGGAATAGCCGATAAGCCCGTTGGGATGCTAATATTGCTCAAATTAGTAATTTATGGTATAATATAAACATGAATATCCCTACTCAATCGTCTGAATCCGAGGATATTTTTGCGGATTTAACAGAGCGTTTTGAGGCTATTTCGACAGCGTCGGATGATCTGCAGGAGCAGGTTGCTCTGTATTGCGAACTGATTGAAGAAATCACAGGAAGAGGCATTGGTCCGGATGGACGCGAAACGCATGCTCAAGAGAACCATCTTGCCTATGCCGACGAAGCATCAGATCTCTTGGGTCGTATTTCGTCAGCGTTAAAACCGCTTCTACAGGAGCTGAAAGCAAGCAAAGGAGTAGACGGCACAACGTTGGCGATGATGGATGCGTACAAACACATTGCCGATGATTTTATTATCCCCAGTGCGGATACGCTGAAGTTCCCGGAGACAGTACGTTCTGCACCTGCAACGCAGTACGAACTCGATGTCGGCGAAGCGATGAATGGCTCCGCGTTTGAGGATAAATTGCTGTATGCCAAAGATCACAAAGTGTGGAGGCCGACCATGGAACAGATTGATCATATGAATCGCCTGGAGCCCGATATGGCCTATGCAGAAGCCATGGTAAAAAATCCCTATAAAGATCGGCCATGGGATCCTCGCTCCGTCTGGCTTGCCGATATGCATGCAATTATTTCGCATGAAATGGGCCTCGATGCGCATCCTATTGTGATTGCCGACCAGTGCGTTATTCCCGTGCCATGCATTGGTCTATCAGCGGATATTTTTTACGGCGTCGATTGTTTTATTGTCTTCCGCGATCCTGTAAATGGTCATGAATCTGTGGTGACCATCGATATTTCACTCGATCCTGTACGCAAATTAATCGACGGATTTAAAGCGGATATCCTGTACACGCCGCACGGTGCGTACGTGCACGAAGATTTACCCATTCACTGTGATTTTATTGAACCGGGTAGCCGCAAAATTGATACGCCACGTGTGAATGACCGTCGTAAGCAGGTGGGCAAAGCAATGGCAGAGGTTATTCGCTATCGAGCACAACACCACCTCGAACTCTTCCGCCTGCCAAAACAAAAACGACAGGGTGTCAGTTCTTCTCAGCATCGTGCGAATATGCGGAACGTGCTCAATCGTCGCGCGTAACAGCACCAGTAGCTTGTCGTAGAGCGGGAAGCAGGGGATTGCCCTCGCCACTTAGAGCTGTGTGGCATGAATCAAACAAAGCATCCGATGACGGGCTGTCCTTTCTGAGTGTCTGTATTACTGCATGACGCACAGTCTTGCGAATGCGCACACCCTGCTCGCTCAACAGCATTTCCAGTTGTGGAAACGTTATGGTGTCGATGAGCTCATTTCCATTTTCGGCAAGCGCGTGCACAGCGTTTCGCGGCAGCGATTCGCAGAGCACATCAATAACTTCCCGAATGGAGGACGGGGCATACGTCATGAAGTTTATTATTTCATAAATGTATATTTAGTCAAATACTGTATAACTAACCAAATAGGCATTAAAAACGATTGCATTGACCATTGAATGAATTTGGCTGATGCTGGTTTGGTGAAACTCCAGCGCCTCTCCGGCCGAAAAACCAATGATTACGTTCTGCGTCGTGGACGACAGTGGAAGGGGAAACTGTTTACCGTGAGCTGGATATCGGGGCCTCCGCGGTTGCATCAGAATCAGACCGGATTGTTCGTGGGCACGTTTGCATCCACGCGTCTTAGTAAGTCTGCTGTTGAACGCAATCGCATGCGCCGCAGAGTGCGTGAAGCCCTGCGAATTATTGCGAAAGAATCAGCAGATATTCCGAGCGCGCAGTTGTTGATACACCCTCGCTCCGCTAGCATGAAAGCCTCATTTGAAGACATCGTCCGAGAAATGCGGACGTTCCTCCTCCAGCTTCCACCATGGCCGACAAAAAACCCTCATCCCGTATCTGGGACTTCCTCCTAATTCTCGCAGTCGTCTACCTTGCGGTAGATTTTGGCATGCGATGGTTCTTCCCCAAGGCAGATCCTGCAGAGGTGAATCAGATTGTGTTACAGGTGAAGGACCCAACTCTTTCCCTTGGTGGAGCGCCTGTTATCACCGTTAAAAATAATACCGAGAGTCCAGTCGCAATCGATTCACTCGGTTGTTTGCCGGTGAACGTGTATCGCATCTCGGGTTCCGGTCGCACCATGGTCAATGGAGAAGCGGAGGCCGAATGTGAAGGCCTTCCGGAGACGATTGCGGCAGGGGAATCAGAAGAGATGAATCTTGCACCGTGGAAGTTTTCCATGTTCGGAGAGAAGGGAACGTACGAACTCGAGCTGCGTCTTGGATCGGGTTCCACGGTTGCCGATCCTATCACTGCACAGCTGACAATCGGTGAGCCAGGATTCTTCGCGCGCATCTTCCGCGCGTTCATCACCAAGCCACTTCTCAACGCGCTGATCTTCGTTGCGTCTGTGATCCCCGGACACGACCTTGGCCTCTCTATCATCATCCTGACATTGGCGGTTAAATTGCTGCTGTTTATTCCTACGCAGCACGCGCTGGAGGGGCAGAAAAAGATGCAGATGCTGCAGCCAAAATTGGAGGCCATTCGTCGTCAGTACAAAGACGAGCCAATGAAAATGCAGCAGGAGACGACGAAGCTGTGGAAGGAGCACAAGATCAACCCCGTTCAATCGTGTTTGCCATTGCTCGTACAGTTCCCGGTTCTCATTGGACTCTTTTATGTTATTCGTGATGGTGCGAATCTCGATCTTTCGCGTCACCTGATCTATCCGTTCTATCAGGATCTTCCATGGACGTTCGATCAGCACTGGCTCGGTTTCGATCTGACACAGCCATACATCTGGGTGTTCCCACCGCTTCTTGTCGTACTTCAGTTCATTCAGATGAAGCTCAGCTTCATGATTGCGGACAAGAAGAAGGCCAAAGAGATTGCCGCAAAAACCACGCCTCAAGCCGATACACCGCAGGAGATTCAACAGCGCGTGATGATGTACGCGTTGCCGTTGTTAATCGGATTCTTCGCTCTTAGTTACCCAAGCGCTCTCTCAGTCTATTGGGGCTTCTCGACGCTCTTCGCGATTGGTCAGCAGATGCTAGTCAACCGCGAACATATCAATGTTCGAGGCTAATCCTCTTGAGCCTGCCCTAAGCGAAGTCGAAGGGTGAACCGCGAACATATTCGCCCGTAGTGAATAGCAGGAGATCGGAAAAAGAATCTTGCATGAGAGAAAGACGGGGGTAACGTATGTGGTTGTATGAATCCTGAGCTTCGCAATCCGATTGAAGAGACGGAGGGATCTGTAGATGATCTTGAAGTAAGTCTGTCTCTTGATCATCTGCGCGCACAACGACTGGCGCTGCGCGAGCGCTATGAATTTGCTTGTGGTCTCGATAGTCGTGGAGTTCCAAAGCATACAAAACCAGAACCATTCATGTCCTTCGAAGAGTGGTCTCGTCTGAACCCACGACTTTTCTAGATTAACGTCGCGGATCGTTTTCGGCGCTGTATTCACCGCGTCGTGCCAGCTCATTCTGCTCGGCATTAATCGTGAATTGTGCCTGTGCTGCTGCAATGTTGTTCGCTGTATCTGCGCTCCAAATTTCAACAGGCTTGCGGTGAGCTGCACGGCCGAATGATGATGTCACCGTGAATGGTGCATTCTGTGCTTTTGATTCCCGCACAATTGCATTGGCGGGATCAATCGTCTCTTTCCAGAGTGCGACGGTTGTTGCAGCTACTTCGTCGACCGATGCCTGTACCTCAGCACCTTCACCAGAGGTCACAGCATTGGTTTTAATCGCGACTAAATCCTTCCGGACTCCAGCAGCCGTCAAACTTCTGTCGAGCGATTGTAGGGCCTTTCTAGAGGTCTCTGCGTGAGCCTCAATGCTATGTGTACCAGTGCGTACGACCTCCGGTTCCAAGAGAAGGAGAATCGAATGCTCAAAGTTCTGACAGGCTGCAGCCATTTGCGCGAGTGCGTCCATGCCGCGATCAATAATGTAATCGGATTCCCCGACGCGTAATTCCTGTCGCGCTTTTGCAGCGGTAATCCGTCCGCCACTTCGTTCAAAATACGTTTGCAAATCGTTCCCCATCGTCTCAACACCCTTCACAATTTTTCCGCCGTTAAAGCCAGGTACTTCCCGCATGCCCAAGTCGATTTTTACGACTGTTTCCTGACCATTGTTCTGCAAAAATTCTGGAAACGTCACGGTGCTGCCATCGGCAACAGTGGCATCCAACAATTCCGTCGTAAGGATGACGCCTTTATACAAATTCTTAAAATTCGGTGTGGCAAACAAGATGCGGCGATATTCCCGACGCATTTCCTCGGTTCCAGGAACAGATAACCGTTCGAGCATCTTATTGGCCGAGTTCACGCTTTCATCAAGCGCACATAAATTGCCTGAACAGAGGTTTTCGAGGGTCTTCTGAAGACGTGCAATTTGTGTCGGTGTCAGTTTGAGCATAAAAATAGGTTCTGTGCCTTTATTATAGCAGAAAGCAGGATTTCTCGCACCTGCAGATTGGAGGTGAAAAGAACTAGACATTAGCCTAGAAATCGCGAAAATAGGCCGGTCCTGCGTGGCATGTCGGATTATTGGAAACCGCTCCATCAGGAAGCCCTGGAAGAAGGATCAGTCCGTTGAAAGCACCGAAAACATACCCGGTCGTTGTTAGTCGTCAGGGAACCAAAGTCGGGGAACATACGATCAAAGTTCTGCGCACCGCGCGCATTGAGCTGGAGATCGATGGAGTGCGCTTCTCGGAAACAGAAGAGCACATTACCTGGCTCGGTTATCGATTCCGCGTTGTCGTGAAGTCTCATGCGAACGTTGAACTTCTGCTTCCCATCAAGTTGGCTCAGCAGCTCAATCTCCTTCAGACCGCCACCGCCATCGCCTGACTCACTCATTCTTCCTCCGCCACTTCGTATCCGTACGAAGTGGCATTTTTTGTGTATGTAAAAACAGCACCAGAGAGAACCCCCCTCTGGTGCCGCTATGACGGTGCATCATTGCTGATGTCCCGTGGACAGCTTTCACTCAGTACACCTGAGCATGCCGGCTGCCCGTCGATACCACCTCCGATCAAGTTAGATAAGGAACCGATTGAACGGACGCACAGTGTGGTTCATAAAAGCAGTTCTCCTTCTGAAAGAGAAGAGATGGTTGGCTCGCTGCGATATACAGCGACCGGTCTGAGTTCAAGAGAATCGGGTCTCCAGAGAACATCTGGAGACCCGGAGGATGTGGATGAGGAGGCCCGTTAGTTACTTCTTAACGGGCCGCACGCTACTGATGTGACGACGACCAGGGTGCATGCGCATGCATGCGCGATCTTTGTTGTGCTTCCCCTTGCCGCCGTACATCATTCGTGTGCGCAAGATCATCATATTCTCCTCGTGTAATTGCGTCCGCAGTACCCCACAACCATGCGGGATAATTTCTGCAACGCAGACCGGTTGCTGCCAATTGTGTGAAGGAACATCGACGGGTCTGAATTTTTAGGAAGGCCTCCTCCCAGTAGAACCGGGAGGAGGATGATTCGACGTAACTGTTTCCATCAGCGATAAAACGACGAACCATTTCTGCAACGCCTTAGTCTGAGCATCACGCGGGGTAGGTGCTATTAGCAGATTAGGGGACGTGGGAGGCGTTTAAATGCAGACCTGTCGATGCGGTGTTCAGAAGGATCAACGATGACACAGCTATGAATCCTATCCCTGTTTTACATTCCGTAAAGGTCAAATAAATGGCTCTTTTGAGCCAAAAGACAGGAATGAACAAAAATGTGATTTTAATGTTTTCCAAGAGCATGTTTGTTTTGGATCTGGGACGGAAGCATGCGTCAGTCTGCTTTTGCGGGATTGGTCGCTGGAGGTGCCTGAGTCTTTTTGTCCGGTCGCTCTTCGATTGGGGCTGTATCTTCACGCGAAATGGGATGTGAACGATGGGGTGCATCTGAAACATTCCATCCATGTTCCCCGTGCGTATTTTCGCACATGATTGTTCTCCACTGACGTTTATTGCTTCCCTGCTGTATCGCATCAGTCCACAAGGACTGATCAACGCAGGTTGTTGGTCATTCGATGGTGTAAAGGATCAAGTCATCAGGATCAAAAAACGCCCTCTCTTGTGGGCGTTAGGAGTGCTTCGTTGTATCAGCATATCACTCCGCGCCCCGTCGATTGGCGAGATTCATGGAACAGGTGCAGATGACGGATGCAAAACGCTTCATCGGCACTATCCTATGCTGCAAAAACCCGTAGTCAAGAACAGACGATTTATGATTTACAGAGAGCCAAAAAAGACGATAATGCGCCGGCTCTAGCACGTGTGAATGACTCACACGGCGAAAGCGGCTCATCTAGAAGGAGTTGAACATGAGCGTTTCGGTCCATTCCCGACGTCTCGCATTCCTGGACATCCTCGTGGTTGCCTCGGACATGCGGCAGGTCGGTCTGCCCCAATCGATGATCAATCGATCATTGGCGTATCTCGTCGGGGCAGCAGAGCGTTCGATGGCTAAGGGAGAAGATTCGCGCGCGACTTCTCCTGCAAACCCGTCGAGCAATCTACCTGGAGATCCACGTCGCAACTGAATTCCTCAGTTCGGTCTCCAAGAACCCGTTCCGCGCATGATTGCGTGGAGCGGGTTTCTTTTTGCTGTATGCTTTTCCCATGCCTCTCCGTCTCTACAACACCCTGACCAAGCGCGAAGAAGAGTTTGTTCCCGCCGATCCAAAACACGTGACCATGTATACCTGTGGACCGACGGTCTACGGTCGCGCCCATGTCGGCAATTTATCGTCGTTCCTCATGGCCGATCTTCTGCGTCGTTGGTTGGAAGTGAAGGGCATGAAAATTGTGCACGTGAAAAATATTACGGATGTCGGTCATCTCGTTCGTGATGCGGACAGCGGTGAAGATAAAATCGAACAACAAGCGCGCGAGGAACATGGGTCAGTCACGCATGACAGTGTCATCGCAATCGCACGAAAATATGAAGAGATGTATCTGCACGATGAGCGTGCACTCAACATGCTCGAACCTGCGCATCGTCCACGCGCTTCGGAGTATGTTGAACAGATGAAAGAGATGATTACGGATTTGTTGAAGAAGGGGATTGCGTATATCACGGGTGATGGAATGTATTTTGATGTATCGAAATTTCCGCAGTACGGAGCGCTTTCTGGGAACACACTAGAAAATCTTTCCGCTGGTTCACGCGTGGATGTAAACGAAGAAAAAAAACATCCTGCAGATTTTGCGCTCTGGAAATTTTGCGTCGGACAGAATGAACATCATGCACTGCGATGGAAATCTCCAGGAGAAAAAAATCCGGAAGGATTTCCTGGATGGCACATCGAATGTTCTGCGATGTCGCGCGCGCTACTCGGTGACACAATCGATATTCACACCGGTGGTGAAGATAATATTTTCCCGCATCACGAATGTGAGATCGCGCAGAGTGAGTGTGTGACGGGCACACATCCCTTTGTGAAACACTGGCTGCATAAGCGCAGAATCGATCTGGAAGGCGAAAAGATGTCAAAGAGTCTTGGCAACGTGCTTACTTTATCTGACATTTTAGACCGTGGCTTCAGTCCATTGGACCTTCGATACCTCTTTTTATCGGTGCACTATCGCACCAACTTAAAGTTTAGTTGGAAGGGCATTGAAGATGCACAGAAAGCACGCAAAAAAATTGTGGAGTGGATGAAGGAAATTACGACGATGAAAGAAGATGACGATGCACCGTGTGATCCTGCACAGCATCAAGACTTCGCCAATCATTACGCCGCATTCCGCGACGCGATGGATAGTGATCTCAATACATCCGGTGCACTCGCTGCGGTGTTCGATCTTATTGCCTGGCAGCGAAAGCAAAAACAGCTCTGTGGCGATGTTGCAGGCGAGTTGCAGATGGCCGTTGTCATCATCCGTCATGTCTTCGGATGTTTTGAACCGGAGGCAGAAATGACCATTCCCGATGCGGCTCTTGCTTTAGCCAAAAAACGAGATGACGCGCGCGCGGCAAAAGACTTCGCAGAAAGCGATCGTCTACGCGATGAATTGCAGTCGATGGGATACGAAGTGCGCGACACAGAAGAGGGGACGGTGATCCGGAGAAAGTAGGAACGAGGAGCTGGAAAGTAGGAAATATTGAGTAAAATGCTCTTGTCATCCTTTGTTCGATCCGTACAATCCCCGCACTCCGATATCTGTTCAAGATGAATAGATGCGACCGGAGCACGTTCATTGCATTGCAGGGAGAAGACGCCATGCTTGTCTTATCGCGGAAGAAGAACGAGAGCATTCTGATCGATGAGCACATCGTCATCACCATCGTTGAGATCCGCGGAGATAAGGTCCGCCTGGGCATTGAAGCCCCGCGCGAGATTCCCATCCATCGTGCCGAGGTGACCCCGCTGCCGCAAAGCAGCGACGCACCTCAGCCTGCCCCCACTGCATAAGGAGGAACGTTTCGACGCTCTGTACCAACCCGGTACAGAGCGTTTTTTCGTTATCCACAGCCACTGTGGAGAACGCGGGATATGTATAGTCTCCTGGCGGAAGATGTTTGGTTTACTGTACATATTTGTGCGTTTTCTGCGCAAAAACATCGATTATTGGGGTAGATGGATGCTCGCAGCGAAAACACATGTATATTTTTCTATACTTTTTAGGGGTATTTTGAGGCCTAAAGCGGAGCTATAGATCAATAAACCTTAAATTAAGGGCTCTATGTGCAGTTTTAAGGCACTATTACTCTGATAAGTAAACTAAAATTTACTAAATGTTTATTTTAATACACTCACTTCATGGAAAAACACCATATTCGACACCAAGAATCGCAATTTTCAATATGTCTTTTAGGGCCTGTTTTTACCGCTCCAAAGGCCGATCTGCTCCATAATGCTTTGTTAAAATGCCGATTCTCTTTGTTTTATGTGCCAGAAATTGATCTGCCTTTTTTATCTTCCCGCGTAACACGGTCGGAAACAGATCGTTTGAACGGGCGCACAGGGACTACCACGCCTTGCCACTTCCTACGGCGCGTCGGTAGCATCTCTGGGTCCCGCATCTGGGTCTTTCCCGGGTGGGATCTGTGCACGGATCCTTCACATACCGGCCTTCCGCTCTCCCGAACGCGCCTTATTCGTATGGTGCGGTTTACTCGGAGTAGTCGGAACTTCACATTCTACTTCCTTATATAAGCAAGTACGGATCGTGTTCTCCTCGGACGTCTTTGTTCTTCCCGGCTTAGTCGGGACTTTCGGTCGCGGTGTTTATTCTCTTTAGTTGTAAGGAGATGAGCGCGGTCCACTATGGGACTGCTTGCCCTCCCCCCAACACAGAAGACCGGTAGCCAGTTTGGTGAACTGCGTCGAGGATCCTCTGTTTTCCCTTTAGACACACAGACATCTAGAAATCTTCTCGCACTCTCGCATGAGTGCATCTTTATCTTTTTATTCCTCAACTCCTTTATGGACATTTCTCGCATGAAGAAATTGTTCGCAGGTGTGTCCGCTGTTGCGATCTCCATTACCCAGGTGGGTGTGGCACTCGCAGCTTACAGCGACGTTCCTGCTGGAGTCTGGTACGAAGAGGCAGTCGATGCGTTTACGGACGCTGGCTACCTTGACGGAACGCAGACCCGCTTCCGCGGTGGCGACAACGCTAACCGTGCGGAGTTCACAAAGCTCGTAGTCGAGCTTAATGGTGGTATTCTTTCCACCCCTCCAGCTGTCGCCAGCTTTGACGACGTCAAAGCAGGTGCTTGGTATTACGGCTACATGGAGGAAGCAGCTAAAGAGGGCTGGGTAAAAGGTGATGGCAACTGCTACGGCAGCCACCCTTGTTACGCACGTCCTGGCGCAAACATTAACCGCGCCGAGGCTGCTGCTCTTATCGTCCGCGCCTTCGGCTTGGAGGCAACTGGCGACGCTCCATCCTTCGTGGACGTTCCTAATGGACAGTGGTACACGGCTTCCGTTCAGACGGCAGCTGACTACTGTGTCCTTCAGGGTGACGACGCAACAGGACGCGCACGCCCAGCTGACTTCATGAACCGCGCAGAAATGGTCACGATGCTTTACCGCGTCGACCAGAATCTGATGTACGGCGTTGACTGTTCCACTGATCCGGCTACTGAGCCGTTGATCACGGACGTTACACCTACATCCGCTACCACGATTGAGGTTGAGTTCAACATGACCCTCGATGAGGACGCTATGGTTGACGCTAGCCACTATATGGTAACGGGTTTCGCTGACCTTGATGTGGAGTCCGTCGAGATGATCGACGAGTCCACCGTTGAGCTTACGCTCGGCGAGAGCATGGATGCTGGCGAGGACTACACACTTTCCGTTGAAGATATGATGACGGAAGATGGTGAGTCTTTCTCTGACACCATGGACTTCGAAGGTTACGAGGTTATTGAACAGGGTGACGGTATCCTTGAGGTATCCGTTGCTTCCACCAACCCCGCTGCTGATACAGTGCCTCAGGGCGCTCAGGGTGTGGTTATGATGTCTGTTGATCTCACGGCGTCCTGCGACGACGATGTGATCATCTCCGAACTGACAGTCCTCCACGAGGGCTTCGGTGACGACTCCGACATCAGCGGTGTCTACGCCTCCATCGACGGTGCTCGCGTATCACGCAAGCGCACGCTCGATTCCCAGGACCAGACTGCTGACCTGCGCTTTACGAGCCCACTAACAGTTTCTGCTTGTCAGACTGTTACGCTCGACATCGTTGCAGACTTCGACACCACCCTCACGGCTGGTGCTGAGCACAACCTGGCTCTTGAATTGCCTGCTGACTTCCAGAGCAACGCTCTTGACGTCGAAGGTAACTTCCCTGTTCGTGGAAACACCTTCCGCATCGCTGCTGTTACAAGCGGATCGATCGAAGTTGACTACCGCACCGTATCTCCAAACGAGATCGACGTCGGTGACACGAAGAAGGTTCTTGGTAAGTTCGAACTCTCCGCTAACTCCGTTGAGGACCAGACTGTTTACTCGATCACACTCGAGCAGAATGGATCCGCTTCTGATGGCGACGTTGTGAACCTCCAGATTCGCCGCAGCGACGGCACAGTGCTCACCAACACTGTTGCTGCAACTGTTGCAGACTACGTAACATTCGTCTTCGATCCTCCATTCACTGTTCTTGAGGGTGATAACATCACTTTCGAGATCGTCGGTGACGTTGAGGGTGGAGCCGGTGAGACCGTTTCATTCCACGTCGAGGAGACAGGCGACTTGTTCGCTGTTGGTTCCCTTTACGGTTACGGTGTAAACGGACAGCTCTACGGTTCCCAGGTCAGCATCCCAAATGACGACGCTGATGAAGTCACGATTCAGGCCGGTGAATTCACCGTTGAACTGAACGGACCTGTTCAGCAGAAGTACACTGCGGATTCTGATGACGCTATCCTCGCGAACATTTCGTTCTTGACGGGTGGTGAGTCACTTGATGTTCAGGACATGTTCGTCGCTATCGAGGGTGAAACCTCGACTGGTGCAGGACTCTTGATCAACGGTGGCACCTCTTCGGATCAGATCCACGAGGTTCTCGAAGATATCGAGCTCCGCAACAAGAAGACGGGCCAGACAATCTCTGCTGTCCGTCTCACAACTGGTTCCGATATTTCAGCAAGCACAACTGCTCAGACATACCAGGTTTACCGCTTCGATGACTTCATCGTTGATGGTGCATCTGATTGGGAGCTTCGTGTTGACTTCATCGAGAACACAGGTGGCCACCCACGCAGCGGTGATCGCTTCGTCGCTCACGTCTGTACTGCAGTTGGTACGGCTACATGTTTCACCAACCTTATCTCTGGTGGAACAGATGACTTCAACATGGTTATCGAAGGTCTTTCCACAGGCGACACTGTTACAGATGTCCGCCCTGGAACAACGATCACCGGTAACTACCACCGGATTGCTTCCCCAGAACTCAACGTTTCTGTTATCGCTAACGCAAACGCAGAGTCTGCTGTGAAGAACTCCAAGAACATTAACCTTCTGCGCTTCGAAGCTCGCGCTGGTGAGGCTGAAGATATTCTCTTCACGTCTGCCACATTCGAATCCTTCTCGGGTTCCTTGCTGAACGGCCAGAACTACGCACTGTGGGTTGATACCGACGGTGACGGAGTCGTAGACACAATTCTTGAGAAGGGTGTCTCCGCTCAGAACAACGCTGTTGCGTTTGACGAACTCGCAGGCGGTGGATACGTTATCCCTGCTGAAGAGACAGTCACCTTCGAAGTTCACGCAGACATTGCTGCAAACTTCGTTGGAACGCCTTCGTTGAAGATCCGCTTCGACACAGGTGCTACCTACATCGAAGCTGAGCAGGTCGACGACGGTTCCAGCCTGTCCGGAATTTCCACAAACGGAAGCTCTGCAACAGCTGAAATCAAAGTCACGACCGCTGATTCCAAGCTTTGGACACTTACGAACCAGGGTGACCTGTTCGTATCTAAGGACACATCCGAGTCCATCCAGTCCCGCCAGCTTCTTGGTGGCGCTACAGGTGAGGGCGTTCTTCGCTTGAACCTCCGCGCTTCGAACGAAGACATCGACGTTACGGACCTGCAGATCAACTCTTCCGGTTCTAACGCTTCGTCTGTTCTCCGTCTCGACCTCTTCAAGCAGGGTGAGACAACGTCCTTCGCGACAGCAACTGTTACAGGTTGTGGATCCGATGACGTTCTTGGTGTGTACAACGCTGGAGGTGGAACCTCCACAGCTTTCTGTGCAAACATGGAAAGCCAGCAGCTCGTTGTTCCTCGTAACTCGGACTTGGACATCATCGTCCGCCCTGTTATGAAGACAGACAACGCTGGTGCAACATCTGGTCAGGACATCGTCTTCTTCGTCGGTAAGCAGGCTGTTTCTAACAGCGCTACAGGCTCCGGTGCCGTCCGCGCACGCGGTCTGCAGTCCAGCTTGAACCTGACGGCTAACGACGCTGACTCCACAGCAGATGGTGAGGTCTTCATCGGCCGCACTTCTGTTGCAACAACCAACCTCGATATCATTGGTAACAAGAACGAGGTTGTACTTGCTAAGATCACATCCATCGCGAATGCAGGTGCCGCTTCTGGCGTCATCCCATCCGGTACAGCTCAGCCAATCGGTTCCTTCCGCTTCCAGGCCGCTGCTAACAGCAACAGCTTGAACGGAACAAACCGCGCTACGCTTTCCGGAGTGATCTTCACGGTTTCCGCAACGAACGTTGACCTTGATGGTGGATCGTTCAAGTTCTATAACGCGAGCGACGCTTCCACAAAGGCTAACTGTTCCGTTCTTGGTTCAGCTAGCACCTCCGGTGCTCTGTCTGTCCAGTGTGCAAGCTTGCCTTCAAGCAGCGTAAGCACATCTATGGAATCCAACCAGTCTGCTACATTCGTCCTCGAGGCTACGGTCTCGAACCCAAACATCACGGGTAACTCGACGCTTCAGGTGTCCCTCACGGACTTCTCGAGCATCAGCAACACGACGTTTGGTGCATCAAACAGCCACATCAACTGGCTTGATCAGGACACATCAACAACGTTCTTCTACTGGATTGAATACCCAGTTACCGTTGTTAACTCCACAAGCTGGACACGCTAATCGCGCGTTTACTTGAGGATCACTACTTAGTGACAAAGGGCCCCCCAGCAATGGGGGGCTTTTTTGTATGTAACCTCACCCGCACGCGCTTACGCGCGAGCACCCTTTCCTGTACAGGAAAGGGTCGTGCCCCGTAGTGGGCACGGGGTGAGGCTATTTACCCAATCAACTTCCTCTTCAAACTCAACAACTTCTTCATCATCGGCCGTAGTGTTATCTCCTGTTCGGGGGGATAGGAAATAACAGTGCCGCCGAATTTTTCTTTGAACGATGAAATACCTGCCCATGGATGATTGGCAGGGGAGTCATTCGGAGCTATTCCGAGAAGATCGTACTTCTTACAGCCGGCTTTCTTACACAGCTGAATTGCTTCCCATTGAAGAAGATACGGAGCCATCAACGATCGATGTTCGTAATCTGATGCGCCGTAATAGTAAATGCCTGTGCCGTTCCAAGTTACGCCAATCAGACCGGCGATTATGTGCTGATCCTTGTGCGCAAGCAGCAAAAAACTTCCTGGTATGTGATCGAGAAATGCTTTTAGCTGTCGCTTGCTAGGAATACCAAAACCATCGCGGTCACCAGTTCTTTTTGCTAATGCATAGTAGGCATCAATATCATTCGATTGCTCAACAAGTACGCCATTCTTTTGTGCGACTTTCATATTATATCGCCCCTTCTGATGCATCTGTGCGAGGAGTTGTTCATCATTCAGTGTGAGATCAAGCATGCGTGTCGCTTCGGGTTGTTCGTGACGAGACGAATTGAGAATTAAGAATTGAGAATTAAGAATGATGTTTTTTAATGGAGAAAAATAGAAACTTAGGCATTTATTTTTCTTCGCATCCTTAATAATTGTTTCAAGAAAATTCTGAATTCTGAATTCTGAATTTTGCATTAAAGGTCCCCGCGGACAATCCCACGTTCTCAATCCACCCACTGTCTTATCAATCACTACTAGTGCTGATGCACTGATATCGGACATCGGAGATCGGACATCTGCATAGACTCGTACTTCTCGTCCCAGGCTTTCCTGATATGCCTTCCATTCTATCGACTGCCACAAACTCCCTTGTGGATGAGATTTCACCCATTGGTCGTACATCGCTAGATCTTCGGCCGATGTGAGCAGGCGAATGTCCATGAGTGAACAGGATATCGGAATATCTTGGTAACGGGAGCAGAAAATAGCCGTCTTCATAGTATAATCTAAGGCAATTCTGTTATTCTTAGTCCTCATTCCTTCCCTTCTCCCATGTCTCACACCCTGCCGCAGCTTCCGTACAACTACACCGCCCTGGAGCCGCACATTGATGCGCGGACGATGGAAATTCATCACACAAAGCATCATCAGACGTACATCGATAAGCTAAATGCAGCGATTGCCGGAACCGAGTTTGCGGATCTACCTGTAGAAGAATTGCTCCGTCGATTTAACGAAGTTCCTGATGATAAAAAGACGGCGGTAAAAAATCATGGAGGGGGACATGCGAATCACTCATTGTTCTGGACTATTCTTGCTCCAGTTGGAGGCCCTGGCCCAGAAGGGGATTTTGAGAAAGCACTGATTGATACATTCGGTTCTGTACAGGATTTTAAAGTGCAGTTCTCGGAGAAAGCGACCACACTGTTTGGTTCCGGTTGGGTATGGCTGATTGTTGAAAACGGTACGCTGAGCATTGAAGCAGCACCGAACCAAGATAGTCCACTCATGTATGGCAAGACGCCCATTCTTGGACTCGATGTCTGGGAACATGCGTACTATCTGCATTACCAGAACCGCCGCCCCGATTATGTGGCAGCGTTCTGGAGTGTCGTGAATTGGACTGAGGTGGCACGACGATTTGCAGAAGCTTTAGCCTAAATTCACCTATTGACGTCAGTTTTTTGGTATGTACAGTACTCTTTCCAATTCCCAATGTTGGAGTTGGATGATTTTTGAAACCATCGTTCACTATTGCCGGGAGCATCGTGTGCATCGTTGTGTGCAGGCTGCTCCTTGCAATTGACTGATAAACATCAGGAACAATTGGGAGACACCCTTGAGAAAGGATCTGCATTATGGGTCGCTTGGTAACATTGTTCACTGGCCAATGGGCCGACCTCACACTCGAAGAGCTCTGCAAGAAGGCCAAGGCTTTCGGCTACGAAGGGCTTGAGCTTGCGTGCTGGGGTGACCATTTCAACGTGCAACAGGCACTCGCTGATGATGGCTACTGCGATCGCAAGCGCGAACTCCTCGCCAAATACGATCTACAGTGTGTTGCCATCTCGAACCACCTCGTCGGCCAGGCCGTGCTCGATCGCATCGACGGGCGTCACAAAGCGATTCTTCCGACGCACGTGTGGGGCGATGGTGTTCCTGCGGATGTGAATACGCGTGCTTCCGAAGAAATGAAGAACACGGCGCGTGCCGCGAAGAAGTTCGGGGTCAAAATCGTTAACGGCTTCACCGGAAGCAGCGTCTGGCATCTGATTTATGATTTCCCTCCGACGCCAAAGGCGATGTACGACGCCGGATTCCAACTCCTTGCGGATCGGTGGAATCCGATCCTCGACGTCTTTGACGAGTGTGGCGTGAAGTTTGCGCTGGAGGTTCACCCCACGGAAATTGCGTTCGACATCTACACGACCGAACGGGCGCTGCAGGCGCTCGATCGTCGCGAAGCGTTCGGATTCAACTTCGATCCCAGCCACCTTATTTGGCAGGGGGTAGACCCTGTCGAGTTCATTCGTGCGTTCGCGGACCGCATCTACCATGTCCATATGAAAGACGCGAAGGTTGTACTCAACGGAAAGACCGGCATTCTCGCCAGTCACCTGTCCTTCGGCGATCCGCGCCGTGGATGGGACTTCCGCAGCGTTGGTCGGGGTGGCGTGCAGTTCGAGGAGATTATTCGCGCGCTGAACGCCGCAAAGTACACCGGTCCGTTGTCGGTGGAATGGGAAGACTCTGGCATGGATCGTGAGCATGGTGCCACGGAATCGTGTCAGTATGTGAAGGACATTGATTTCGCTCCCTCGGCACGCGCATTTGATGCAGCCTTTGCGGAATAGTCAGTCATCAGTGAACGAATCATATCCCGGACATCACCTTTGGTGTCCGGGATTTTTTTATGTCTTAAAAAACCCTGCGTCGCGTGGACGCAGGGCGGATTGTATCTGGCAGCCAATCAAAGTTGGCCCATCCAGAATTCGTGTGACCGGCGAAAGTTTCCGATGGATTGGGGCGAGATTTCCCTAGAGGGATGGGCAGCTGCCCAATCCACCAGTTTGCCGAAGAACTCGGCGCGCAACACAGCATAGGCGACGCAGTCTTGCGGCATGAACGCTTCGAGTACCTCATGCCATTCCTGTTGTGAACATTGCTCGCATCCGTTGGGCACTGTATCGGTTGTGCCGGAATACTGACTCAGATCCCTCAGCACCAATTCGACGTACTCCCGAACTTCGTGTCGCACCCAGTGCGGACGCCAACGTGCGGGGACGTGATCTGACACGGCGAAGAGAGTATGAGGGGATGGGTTACCTCGGGACTTCCAGAGATCATGGGGAGGCGGAGTCAGCCGCAGAGCGAACAGCGGAAAGAGCAAGTCGGGCTTCTTCTTCCGCAACTCTTCTGCGGGAATGACATAGTAGGGGAAGGCGATATCCCCCACGTCCACTGCTTCTTTGCGGAAGCCTTCCGTTTCGAAGACTGCACGGAACTGCTCGATCGTCTGAGGATGTGTGGGCATGTATTTCTCCAGCCAGTGAGAGGAAGGAACAAGAAGCGGTATCCGCCTCTGAATAAGTTTATTTAAGCATATTTATGAATTTGAGCAAATTTATTGACGATTAGCCGAAAATCCCTACAATTTCCCCGATTTCGCAGCTGGTTCTGATTGTGTTCTGAGCGCTGCACCCATCCGCTTCACTTGTTTTTAGTGAAGCGCGATACCGGTGCAGGGCGGTTTCCCTGTGTTTTACGCCTTTTCTCCCCCGTTTCTATGGCTAAGAAGCCTGTGAAGAAAGCTCCCGCTAAGAAGACCGCTGCCAAGAAGGCTCCGGCAAAAAAGGCAGCACCCAAGAAGGTAGCGCCTAAAAAAGTTGCACCAAAAAAAGAGGTGAAGAAGGCTGAGCCTGCCAAGAAGGTTGCCGCTGCACCGAAGAAAGCTCCCGCGAAGACGGCTGCCAAGGCATCGCCAAATCGCAAGGTGATTCAGTCTGCATCGGGACGCACCTACATGATGGATGTCAGTGAGGAGATTCTCCCACAGGTCATCCCACACATTCAGCCACCAGCAAACCGTATTCCTGCATCCATCAAAGATTTGGAAGGGGATATGGCAGCTAAGAAAGTTCTGGGTGACCGTGTGTTCATTGTCGATGACCAGGGTGTATCGCACGTGCCATCGCTCATCGAAATGCAGTTGGAAAGCTACCGCTGGTTCCTTACCGAAGGTATCCGCGAATTGCTCGAAGAGCTCACGCCAATCACGGACTTCTCCGGAAAGAAAATGGAACTTCGCATTTTGGGTCACACGTTTGATCCTGCGAAGTACGACCCAGAGACCTGCAAGCGCCGCAACCTGACATACGAAGCTGCCATGAAAGGTCATGTTCAGCTCATTAACAAAGAGACGGGAGAAATTAAAGAGCAGGATGTGTTCCTCGGAAGCATTCCGTTGATGACCAACTCCGGTACGTTCGTCGTTGGTGGTATCGAGCGCGTGGTTGTGCACCAGCTTGTGCGCTCACCGGGTGTGTTCTTCAGCCCAATGCCAGAATTCCCAAAGTATCACGCAGCAAAGATCATCCCAAAGCGTGGTGTGTGGTTGGAAGTGGAGACGGATCGCCGCGGTATCATCACCTGCAAAATTGATCGCAAGCGCAAGATTCCCGTCACGCAGCTTCTGCGTGTGTTCGGATATACAACAGACAGTCAGATTCTTGATCTCTTCAAGGATGTATCTGGCGGCGACGTCGACTTCATCCTCAAGACACTCGAGAAGGACACGGCTACGGCATTGGAAGATGCATACCAGAGCATTTACCGCCGCATCCGCCCTGGTGATTACGCAACCCCAGAGAACGCAAAGAGCCTCATCGACGGTTTGTTCTTCGACTTCAAGAAGTACGACATGGGCACCATCGCTCGTTACAAACTGAACCGTCGCTTCGACGTCGATGTCCCAAGTGATGAAGCGCACCGCGTGTTCCAGGTGAAGGACTTCGTCGAAATTATCAAAGAGATGATCCGCTTGAACAACGGTATCGGTACGGCCGATGACATCGACCACCTCAGCAACCGCCGCGTTCGCTCCGTTGGTGAATTGGTGCAGAACAAGTACCGCGTCGGACTCGTGCGCACGGAGCGCATTGTGAAAGATCGTATGACGGTGATGGACCTCGAGACCGTCACGCCGACACAGCTCATCAACTGCCGCCCTGTCACTGCTGCGATGCGCGAGTTCTTCGCATCATCCCAGTTGTCCCAGTTCATGGACCAGACGAACCCGCTCTCCGAGCTTGCGCACAAGCGCCGTCTGTCCGCGATGGGTCCTGGAGGATTGTCCCGTGAGCGCGCATCGTTCGACGTTCGCGACGTGCACCCAAGTCACTACGGCCGCATCTGTCCGATTGCGACACCAGAAGGTCCGAACATCGGACTTGTCGTTCACCTTGCTGCATTCAGCCGCGTGAACCGCTACGGATTCCTAGAGACGCCGTACAAGGAAGTGAGAAAGACATTGCCACTCGATGCCGATGAAATTCTCGGTCGCATTCTGGATGAAACAGTGAAGGATGGTCGCAAGATTGTGGCAAAAGAAGGAGACGTGATTAAGACGAAAGAGCTTGCACGTCAGATTGTGTCGATTCTCAAAAAAGACAAGCGCGACTCCGTCGATATTCGCCCATTCGTGACGAACAAAGTCTCGTTCATGGACGCAGAAGCTGAGCGCCACATGGTGATTGCGCAGGCTCAGACCATTGAAGAGCTTTCAGAGTTCAACGAATTCCGCGAGACACGCATCTCCTCACGCAAAGCGTCGGAGCCAACACTCGCACACGTGCGCGACCTGACACACATCGATGTGTCACCAAAGCAGATTCTTTCCATCTCTACGTCTCTCATTCCATTCCTGGAGCACGACGACAACACTCGCGCATCCATGGGAACAAACATGCAACGCCAGGCTGTGCCACTCGTGAAGCCACATGCGCCGCTTGTTGGAACCGGTATTGAGTCGCTCGCTGCACGCGCATCGGGCCATGCAGTTATTGCCGAAGAAGACGGAGAAGTAACCTACGTCGACGCCGATTCTGTGACTGTGATTTATAAGAACGGTCGCAAGGCAACCTACAACTTGCATACATTCCTACGCTCCAACCAGGGAACATGTTTCCACATGCGTCCTGTTGTTGAGCGCGGAGAGAAGATTCACAAGGGTCAGACCATTGCTGATGGTGCCGCTGTCGAAGGAGGAGAATTGGCGCTCGGACAGAACCTGTTCGTCGCCTATATGTCCTGGCATGGATACAACTTCGAAGATGCGATCATCATCAGCGACAAGGTGGTTGAAGAGGGAACATTCGACTCGATCCACATTGAAAGCTACATCACCGATGTGCGCGAAACGAAGCTTGGCCCTGAAACGGTCACGCGCGACATTCCAAACGTTGGTGAAGCAAAGCTGAAGGATCTTGATACCGACGGTATCGTCCGCATTGGTGCGACGGTGCACGAAGGCGACATCCTCGTTGGAAAAATCACGCCAAAGGGTGAGACCGAACTGACACCAGAAGAGCGTCTGCTCCAGGCGATCTTCGGAGACAAGGCGAAGGATGTGAAAGATTCCTCCCTGCGTTTGCCAGGAGGAGCCGGTGGAAAAGTTGTCGGTGTACATATTTTCGATCGCTCAGCTGGTGACGAATTGCCAACAGGTGTGATGAAGCAGATCGAAGTCTTCGTCGCTCAGACGCGCAAGATGCAGGTGGGAGACAAGATGGCCGGACGCCACGGTAACAAAGGTGTCGTCGCCCGCATCGTGCCAAAGGAAGACATGCCATTCATGGCCGACGGAACGCCTGTCGATATCATCTTGAACCCACTCGGTGTTACATCTCGTATGAACATCGGACAGATTCTTGAGACGCACCTCGGTTGGGCTTGTAAGTTGCTCGGCATCAAAATTGCAACGCCTGCTCTCGACGGTATTTCTCCTGATCAGATCACAGAATTCTTGAAGGTTGCAGGTCTGCCAGAGACCGGAAAAGTGCAGCTCTTCGATGGTCGCAGCGGTGAACAGTTCGCACACAAGACAACAGTTGGAATGGTGTACATGTTGAAGCTGCTCCACCTCGTTGAAGATAAGATTCACGCCCGCTCCGTTGGACCGTACTCCCTTGTTACGCAGCAGCCTCTCGGAGGAAAAGCTCAGCACGGTGGTCAGCGCTTCGGAGAAATGGAAGTGTGGGCCCTGGAAGCGTACGGCGCTGCCTACACGCTGCAGGAAATGCTCACCATCAAGTCCGATGACGTTGTTGGTCGCTCCAAGGCATACGAGGCAATCGTTAAGGGCGAGACAATTCAGCGTCCAAGTATCCCAGAGTCGTTCAACGTTCTTGTGAAGGAATTGCAGGCGCTTGGACTCAAGGTTGAACTGCTGAAGTTCAAGGAAGATGTTGCTCCCGAGGAGCGCGTTACCATGGAGCCGGAAGAGGCAATGCCTGTTGAATTCCAGTCTCGTGCTGATGCGCAGGAAGAGGGAGATGAAGCGGTTCCTCCAAGTGATCGCATTGCCGAACTCAACGATGTCGCTGTCGAGACAGAGAAAGAAGTGGTCGCCGGCATTGAAGAAGGGGAACTTGAAATCACCACTGACGCGAAGACTGAAATGGAGGAAGCAGTCAGTGAAGAGTCGATGAACGACGCGTAACCTACGAATAACAATAGAAGCTGCGAGCTACGAGAGACGCCCCGACTAGGGGCGTTTTTCGTTATCGCGAATTCGAATGCGAGGTATGTCTAGTGAATCTGATTCGCCGCAGCTGTGCATTTATACCGTTTTGTTAGACTGCTGCACATAGAAACATCTTCTTCTCCCGTCCCTTGTATATGCACCGCATGACTGTCTGGGTCCTTGGTGGACTGATGGCGCTCTCACTTACTGTTCGTATCGGTATGGCAGTAACATCACCGCAGTTTGCTGGTTCATCGTTGTTCGCGCAATCGAACGCCCTGCCGCTGTCGCCACCACCAGATTCTCGACCTGCTCCGCAGACCGATATTGAAGTGACGCTCGAGGCCCCTGCATCAGTACAACGCACCGAAAACGATGCCGTACAGTTCACAGCACTCCTCCGAGTGGCGAATCTGTGGTCATCTCCTGTAGGGAATGTCCGCGTCATCGCGCCGCTTCCGACGGGTGTGACCTTTGTGTCGGCTAATAATCAGAACTGTAGTCAGGATGGGGATGTTGTTAGCTGTGTGTTCTCGTCTATCGGCAGCAGCCAGACAATGGGGGTTGCGCTGACGTACACGGCTGATGCAGCGAGTGGAACGTGTGCAGATCTTACAATCCAGCACCGTGCGTTCGGATGGAGTACGCAGATTGATGCCGACAATAATAACAACCAGTCGGTTGCTGCTTCGATCATCCGCTGTCCCGCGTCGCAGATCGCCGACTTGATGATTTACAAGAATGGCACAGCTTCCGTGAACAGAGGGGGAGTAGTGACGTACGGTATCTATGTTCGCAACAACGGTCCGGCGACGGCGCAAGACATTGTCACGACTGAAATTTTCGCACCTGGCATGACATTCCTCGATGCGCAGAGTGATGATCGTTGTGATCAAATTGATAACACTGTTGTCTGTAGAATCAGCTCTCTTACTGCTGGGCAGAATACGACACCACTGAACATTGTGTATCAACTAGCAGAAGATTTTCCGTGTACTCCACTTAATCTTACAACATGGGTTAAGGGGTCATTATCCGATAACGATTCGACCAACGATACCAGTGGTTATCAGACATCGGTGGAGTGTGCGGCAAGTTCGAGTTCTCCGATTGTCGTGATTGATCCGCCATTCTCACCAATGTCGTCCAGCAGGGCAGGAATGAGCAGCTCATCTATCAGCATGTACACCGAATGGAGCATGTCTTCTTCTCGTGTTTCCAGCTCCGTATCATCGCGTCCCACTGCATCCGCCGGTGCCGATCTTGAGCTTACCGTTACAACATCCGCAGAAGTGAATCGTGGACAGGCATTTGCCCATACGCTCACTGTTACAAACTACGGACCGGAAACCGCAAAGTATAACGCAGTCTACGATCCGATGGGCAACGGCTTCAGCTTTGATCCGACGCGGTCCGATCCGCGCTGTGCAATGGAAGGCGGCAACGTGAAGTGCGTTCCCGGTGACATCGCGCCGGGCGCATCAGAAACATTCGTCGTCGCTATCAACACCAGTGCGACTCAGACCTGCAATGCGATGTACGGCCTAAACCCGACGGTATTCACGTACACGAAAGATCCCTTCCCGAACAACAACCGCTTCCGTGCCGATACCAAGATTGTCTGCGGAGGTGCGAGTGCTGCATCAATTCCATCGGCTTCCAGTCGCCCGGCTCAGAGTTCGTCGATCAGTATGTACACTGATTGGAGTATGTCGTCGCGTCCAGTGAGTAGTCCCTCTTCATCAAGGCCAAGTTCTGCCAGCAACTTGTACGACGTCGAAATCCGCGCTGTAACCGCACCGACTGCGGTGAAGGGCGAGCCAACAACGCTCGATCTTGTCGTCCGAAACGCCGGTCCCGGCACCGCGTACGTGATGGTATCGGTGATCGCTCCGTTTGGATCCATCGGCACACTTGTTCCGGAACAGACCGACAGCCGCTGTGCACGCCTCGAGGGCAGTACCGCAACAGTCTGTTCACTCGGGTACATGAACGCGGGACAGGAAACGACTGCGCGCCTCGGTATGAAGTTGCAGATGCCGTGTGACGATACCCTCAATGTTCAAGTGCACAGCAACTCCCTGCCGTTCGATACGAACCCGATGAATAACCGATTGCTGGCGCCTATTAAAATCATCTGCTCCTCCAGTTCACGCAGCTCGGTGAATCCTTCATCGGTCAGTCCAAATGGGCAGGTTGATATGATGATTACATCGACGATCATGAACGCGAAGGTCGCGCAGGGTGCGACCATCATTCATAGCTTCAATGTCGATAATAATGGACCCGATGCCGCTGCAAATGTTGTTGTGACAGAGGCGATTCCGTCAGGCTTCACGTACGTCGATTCCGAAAGTGATCCGCTCTGTGAGCAATCCGGCACATCTGTAACCTGTCCTCTCGGTGTCATTGAACCATTCTCACCGGTGCCTGTGCGCATCGCATTGCGCCCCGGTGACACGTATCCCTGTGGCATTGTGCAGAACAACGTGACGGTCAGTGCTAGCCAGCAGGAGCGATATGCAGGAAGCAACACCGTCGTAGCGCAGACAAAAGTTCTTTGTCAGTCCGCTGCGCGCATCAACGTTGCAGTGCAGTCGAGTGAAGAGATGCCATCCGCGGTGAAGGGACAGAAGAATGTTCTGCTGACGCGCTTCTTCGTTCTCGGTGATCGAGACAGGGATATCACTTTCAACGGTGCGCGCTTTAAGGCAGATGTCGGATCGGTGGCGAATGCTGCGTCCTACTCGCTCTTTGTCGACATGGATTACAACGGAACAGCTGAGACCGGATTGAAGCGCGGCGTCGCTCCATCCAATGGATTCGTTGTGTTCCGCGATCTGCCTGGTGACGGACAAATTGTGTCCGCCGGTCGCACGATGGCGATGGAAGTCCGCGCGGATATCGCCTTCTCGCCGCAGACCGACAGATTGCAACTTGGGTTCGATACAGCAGATCCTACGTACTTTATTGCACAAGCGAGCGATGGTTCGTTAACGCGCACGGCAACAAATGGCAGCTGTCCTTACACGTCCTGCCAGATTAACGTAACCACCGGTACATCACGCACGGTGCAAATCACCAATGCCGGAAATCTTTTCGTCACCAAAGATCCGGAGCCTGTTCGTTCCAAGCAACTGCTTGGCGGTATGCTCGGCGACACAGTTCTTCGTCTCAACTTCCGCTCACCGAATGAAGATGTCGACGTGTTCCATGTGCAGCTTGCGACATGGGATACGACCGGTGTTTCAGTCGATCGTCTTGAACTCTACAAGCCCGGTGAGATCACGCCGTTTGCCACTGCAACAGCTGGAGGATGCGGCAGTGAATCGGTCCTGACGGTAAACCCGGCAAACGGCAAAGCCATCAAAACATTCTGTGCCAACATGTCAGCAAGAGAATTGGTCATTCCGACGTATGCAGAGATGGATGTGTTCGTGCGGCCTCGTCTGAAGACAGACGTCGATGGTGCAATCAGCAACGAGTCGTTGACGTTCTGGGTGCCGTCACGCGCCGGCGCAGTAAAAGCGCGCGGTGTGACGTCGAGCAATCAGTTAACTGATAACGATGGCGATACCCTCGGTGAAGGAGAAGTATTCATTGGCGTGAACCAGCCGGGAACGGGTGTTCACATAACGGGCAATCAAAATCGATCCGTTCTCAGTAAAATCATTCTTATTTATAACGCGGTCACATTCCCGAATCCGCAGATAATGGCGTACGAGTTCCAGGAAATCGGTCGTTATCGCATCGGTACAACCAATCACAACAATACGAAGAACGGTATGAATAAACCGGTGATTACCGATTTGCTCTTCAGCGTCACGTCATCGAACGTCGGGTTCGATCCGTCGACATTCCGCATCGCTGCATCGAGCAACTACACCGAGCGCAAGAATTGCAGTGTCGTCAGTGGAGGCGCTGCAGGGGAAACCTTAGTTGAGTGTCGCGGTCTGTCGTTCACCGTTGATCCGACACTCGATGTGTCGCTGCAAGTGACGGTCACAAGTGGTAACGGTTCATCGTGGCTTAAGTCATCGCTGACGAACTTCACGAATGTTGCCACAAGCTTCGGTGCTGGCGCCGATCAGGGGCGTATCCGTTGGGAAGATAAAGACACGAGCTCAACTGCCTTCTTCTGGGTCGATCAGGTGGACGCGTCTGCCTCCTCGCCGACGTATCGATTCATTCAGCAATAAACAAGGTCAAAGCGCTTCGCTGCACTAAAGCTTCGAAGCGCTTTTCTGTTGTCGCCACTCTGACGGGGTATAATGCTAGGTCCATAGTATTTTCCCCATTCTCTTATGAAATCGGTGAATAAAGTCATTCTTCTCGGCAACGTAACCCGAGACCCAGAGCTGAAGGCGACGACCAACGGTCAGTCTGTTGCCACCTTCGGTCTCGCTACAAACCGCGTCTGGCGCGATCAAACAGGCCAGAAGCAAAGTCTGCCCGAATACCACAACCTCGTTGCGTGGGGCGGCCTTGCAGAGTTCTGTAACCAGTATGTGCGAAAAGGAAAGCCGCTCTATATCGAGGGCTACTTAAAAACTCGCAGCTGGGAGGGGACTGAGGGCACCAAAATCTTCCGCACAGAAATTGTCATCGACGATATTGTGCTGCTCGGTAATCGCCCAGAGAGTGAAGCGCATGCCGATCACGACAAAATACCGACGGAAGATGTACCAGAGCTAGAAGGAGAGCCGGTTGCTGCTTAAGAGCATCAAAAAAAGCCGCCCCGTTGGTATAACGGGGCGGCCGATGATCTTTCCACACAACTTACGTTGTGGCCGTTGGCATCTTGCGCACAATGGTACTGATGATGCGCCCCTCATCTTCGTTGATGAGGGCAGAGCAATACTCTTCAGGAACGAAACCTTGCTGATGCTCGTTTTGGCGGATTTCGAAGATCGACAATCCGGTCATTTCCCCGATCGTTTGGCCGACAGAGGAGATAGCGGCGCCTCCCAACGAATGGTGAATCACGGCCAGAAGAATCGGCCCCTGCTCTTCGATGGTCTGTAATGCGTCTCCTGCGGTCACGTTTGTGAGCAACGTCACCTCAAATTTCTGCGAGAATGGCCCGACGAGGTTTTGGTGCTCCTCGGCTGGCTTTCCGGTCAGGAACAGTAAGCGGGGCTTATCCATTATTCGCGTCTCCTTGGAAGGGTTAGTGGGATCGATAGAAGAATCGCCGCCCCGGTGTACCGGGGCGGCGGTGTAAGACCGAAGTCTCCTTTCTAGTACTTCGGTGTTTGCTCTTTCGGTTACGC
Source organism: Candidatus Peribacteraceae bacterium (assembly GCA_044228075.1). Lineage (GTDB taxonomy): Bacteria > Patescibacteriota > Gracilibacteria > Peribacterales > Peribacteraceae > JAKQEM01. The sequence goes on along the minus strand of JBGAVO010000003.1, from coordinate 16,012 downwards.
TGCGCGACGGTGGAGTTGTTGCTGCACGTAGAGGGCGACCTGAATGGGTGCGTTCACGTCTTCGTTCAGCAGGCCGGCACGTGCCGAAGTCGGTACGCGCGGTTGATCATCCTTGGTTGCGCGGATTTCGATGAAGCGAAAACGCGGATGAATCTGCATGACACCGCGAACCATTGCCTGCATGTTGGCCCCGAGAGAATGATGGGCGATGCAGCCGACAGGGTCGCGTGTGGCAATACAGGCATTCACATCGCCGTGTGGCACGCACGACAGGACTTCAACGTCGTACATCTTCGCAAGTTCCGTCACGACCAACTGATGTCCCGAGGGGTCGTCCCCGATCCAGAACAAGAGAAGGGGCTTCTGAGGCATCGGACACTCCTGAAAGAGGTATTCAGTCTCTACGCACAAACACGCGCCACCCGGACAATCCGGAGTGCATAGCGGCAGTGGTGAGAAAGAACCCGGGGACTCTAACCATCGTCTTGAAATATGTCAACTTCCCTTTCCCTTCCGAGCCGTTTCCGGATGTGCAACAAAATGTGCATTTTTTCCGCTTGACCCTGGTGTTTTGCAGGGTAGAATCCTCCAGCTCTATGCGTCTTAGCGCTTACCCGTAGCATCAGATTTGGACACGTGATTTCTGATTCTGCGGGTGTGCGTAAGCCACCCGCTTTTTGTTTCTCCTTAGGGAAAAACAGCCCCTTGAGCGACCAAACTTCTCGCGTGCGAGAACAGAGGAAGCCACGGGTTCTGCGGATGTTTTGCCCGCCCCGATCGTTGAAAACAACGGCCGACACATGATGGACACTTCTCTGTCCATCATCAAATTTTAACCAAGAATTCAATTCAAGAAGATGACACATTGTTTCCGTATTTCCGCGGGCATCGTCTGCCTGCCAAGCGATACGGGAACAGTACAATAAGAAGAATGTTACTCAGCGCATTACACGGATGCCTCGACTCTGCATTCCGATGAAGGACGTAGTCAGCTGCGATAAGCTTCGGTCAGCCGCTAGACAGGCGCTACCAGCCGGAGATTTCCGAATGGGGAAACCCACCGAGAGTTATGTCTCGGGACCTGCGCAAGCAGGAGGTGTGACCTTGTGAACTGAAACATCTCAGTAACAAGGGAAAAGAAATCAATATAGAGATTCCCCTAGTAGTGGCGAGCGAACGGGGAACAGCCCAAACCGATAGTTTACTATCGGGGTTGTAGGACCTGCACACGTGATTCCAAGATCTTAGCCAAACGACCTGGAACGGTCGGCCATAGAGGGTGATAGCCCCGTAGGCGAAAAGGTCAAGGACACAGCGGGATTCCTGAGTAAGGTCGGACACGTGAAATCCGGCCCGAATCCGGGTGGACCACCATCCAAGGCTAAACAGATGCAGAGATCAATAGCGGATAGTACCGTGAGGGAAAGGTGAAAAGCACCCCGAAAGGGGGATGAAATAGTACCTGAAATGTAATGCGTACAAATAAGTTGGAGCGGTCGCAAGACCGTCACAGCGTGCCTTTTGCATAATGAGCCAACGAGTTAGTTGTCAGTGGTATGGCTAAGGCAGTTATAGCCGGAGCCGGAGCGAAAGCGAGTCCGAATAGGGCGTCAAATCGCTGGCACTAGACCCGAAACCCAATGAGCTATCCATGAGCAGGGTGAAGGTAACCGAAAGGTTACTGGAGGCCCGAACCGGTTGGTGTCGCAAGACCTTCGGATGACTTGTGGATAGGAGTGAAAAGCTAACCGAATTGGGAGATAGCTGGTTCTCTTCGATATGCCTTTAGGGGCAGCCTCGACCTACACAACAGGGGGTAGAGCTACTGTTTGGATGCGGGGGTCATCTCGACCTACCAAATCCAGCCAAACTCCGAATACCTGTCTTAGGGGTCGGGAGTGAGACTGCGACAGCGAACTGCCGTAGTCGTGAGGGGTAAAAGCCCAGATCGTTTGCTAAGGTCCCCAAGCCGTAGTTCAGTGGTAAAGGAAGTGTCGGTGCATTGACAACCAGGAGGTTGGCTTAGAAGCAGCCATCCTTTAAAGAAAGCGTAACAGCTCACTGGTCGATGCACCGATGCGCCGAAAATGTAACGGGGCAAAACTACGCACCGAAGCAGCGAATGTGTATCCATTACGGATATACGTGGTAGAAGAGCGTTCCCATCAGCGCTGAAGCCGAAGACGCGAGTCACGGTGGAGCGGTGGGAAGCGAGACTGTTGGCATGAGTAACTACTAGGCAGGTGAAAATCCTGCCCTCCGAATTCCCAAGGTTTCCCACGTAACGGTCATCGGCGTGGGGTTAGTCGGTCCTAAGGCCAGGCCGAAAGGCGTAACCGATGGACAACAGGTTAATATTCCTGTACTTCATATGAATCGCCAAAGGGTGATTACTGATAGTTTTGTTGGCCTCTGTCTCCTTCGGGAGGTATGTCGACGAGACAGGATGTTTTCATTTTAGATGCGGCGTGACGGAGCGGGAAAATCAGAGCGTCTGTATTGACTGGACGTCAAAAGCGCGAGGCGTTGAGAGCGGGAGGCAAATCCCCCGTTTGAGTCGAGCGCATAGCAATTACCCGCCGCAAGGCGGATGAGTCTGTACCTTTCTGCTTCCAAGAAAACCGTCGCAATCGAGAGTCATATGAAACCGTACCGTAAACCAACACCGGTGGGATGGTCGAGTAGACCGAGGAGAACGGGTCATCTTGCGTTAAGGAACTCGGCAAATAAGCGTCCGTAACTTCGGGATAAGGACTGCCCTGCGAAAGCGGGGCCGCAGCGAAAGAGCCCAGGCGACTGCTTACCAAAAGCACAGGTCTCTGCGAAGCCGTAAGGCTATGTATAGGGGCTGATGCCTGCCCAGTGTCAGAAGGTCACGAAAGGAGGTTTACGCTTCCGATCTAAGCCCTGATGAACGGCGGCCGTAACTATAACGGTCCTAAGGTAGCGAAATTCCTTGTCGGGTGGTCAACTAATAACTTGCCCGAATGCGTCGCAAGGCGCAGCACTGAGGAATAGGTGAATTAGATACTCACCTGTCGCCATAATTTTTTTTGCTGATACCGAGAACCATTAATTTTATTAAAGATAGTTGTTTGAACGATCGTTACCGTCACACACTGTGGCGGAGTAACCCAACCTGGTTACATAACAGTGTAAAACATCGCTATATGCTGGAACATCCGAGTATCTCCTATGCCGAAAGGTACGGAGTGCGGACAATCAGCAGGAAATCCGGCTACGCCTTCGGGCTTCGCCGCGAGCTCCTCAGAGACTACACGCGATGCTTCCGAGTAATCGGAAGATGATATAGTCCGATCCTCATGGCGACATGAGGTGTGCAGAAATCATGCACAATAAAACCAATGTTGCTCGAAAGAGTAGGTCCGTGCGCCCCGGTCTACCGGGGTTGCTGACTAACCATCAGCAGGAAACCTCTTTGAAGTTCCGACCCGCACGAATGGTATAACGATCTGGGCACTGTCTCGACGCAAGGCCCGGTGAAATTTCACTGACGGTGCAAATGCCGTCTTGATCACGGAAGGACGAAAAGACCCTATGAAGCTTTACTATACGCTGGCATTGCATTGTTCGTTGGCGTGCGCAGGATAGGTGGGACCCTTTGAAGCCGGAGCTTTGGCTCTGGTGGAGGGGCCGTTGAGATACCACCCTCGCTTACGAATGATGCTCACCCTGTCTCTGAAACGGAGCAGGGGACCGTGCTTGCTGGGTAGTTTAACTGGGGCGGTTGCCTCCTAAAATGTAACGGAGGCGTGCAATGGTCCACTAGTACCGGATGGAAATCGGTACGGTCGTATAATCGCACAAGTGGGCCTGACTGTGAGGCAGACATGCCGAGCAGGGACGAAAGTCGGTGATAGTGATCCGGCAACCTGAGCAATTTATCTTGCTCTCACCACGTGGGTGGGTTGTCGCTCAACGGATAAAAGTTACTCTAGGGATAACAGGCTGATCACTCCCAAGCGCCCACAGCGACGGAGTGGTTTGGCACCTCGATGTCGGCTCATCGCATCCTGGGGCTGAAGAAGGTCCCAAGGGTCCGGCTGTTCGCCGGTTAAAGCGGTACGCGAGCTGGGTTCAGAACGTCGTGAGACAGTTTGGCCTCTATCCTCCGTGGTCCCCTGGAAACGTGAAGGAAGCTGTTCCTAGTACGAGAGGACCGGAATGGACGAACCTCTGGTGTACCAGTTGTCGTGTCAACGGCATTGCTGGGTAGCTATGTTCGGACGGGATAACCGCTGAAGGCATCTAAGCGGGAAGCCCCTCCTAAGATTGCGTTTCCCCATAAGCCCGCCGGAAGACTACCGGTTAGATCGGTTGCAGGTGCACGCGCAGCAATGCGTTTAGCCGAGCAATACGAACGGGCAATTGAACGTTTTTCAACTTCTACTGATGCATCTTCCGCATGCCGCAAGGCGTGCGCTGATACTTGATAGTTGTGTACTGTTCATGTGACACCAGCAGGCAGGACCTGCCCATCACATGGACTGAATTGAATTGATAGATTCGTCCCCAGTAGTGTCGATCGATGTTGCGAATGACCTGCGCGGTCCTTGCACAACACGGTCGTGATGTTTTAGTCCTGGTGTCTCGAGCGGAGGGGTCACACCTGATCCCATACCGAACTCAGCAGTTAAGCCCTCCAGCGCCGATGGTAGTCGTCTTTTAAGACCGCGAGAGTAGGCCGATGCCAGGACCCAGCGATCGATCTCCACTATAGATACGTTAAACCGCCCTAAAAGGCGGTTTTTTGTAGTTTGTTGACAAAAAGGGCTTCAGTTATAGCATGCCTCGGTCTGACATGGAGTCAGACAAAGGTGTTGCATCATTCTGAAGGCGCCTGTTATGAAAAAGCCGGCAAGCGGTATGCGTGATCGCGAAGGGGCACGGGACATCTCGATCGGTTGTCGCGATGAAAAATATCGCGACGATGCCCGTCGTCCCCATCGAGCCCGTCTGATCCGCCAAGAGGATCGTCTGGAAGAGCTCGCTACGCTCTTGGAACAATCCCAGCAAAGTGGAGAATGATGATGCATTGGCCTGATGTCCCACCCCGACATCAGGCCTATTTTTTGTTGTATGGTAGCCATTTGATCAAAATACTCGACGAAAAGTACAGCATGCTGTACCATAGGGAGCTATGGGTGAGCATTTGCCTGAATATGGCAATATCGACCAGCCAGAGCCAGCTCTAGAACGACTTCCTGTCGCTCCAAAGAGTGGTCTTTTGTCTTGGCTTCACTCTGTTCGTCACACAGCAGGAATGCTCATGCTTGCTGGCGCAACAATGGCTCCCGATGTCGATGGAGCGGAGAAACTCGATACAACTGTTGAAGCAATTCCACAGAGTTTGGATGTCGCCATTGTGAAATATCATCCGAAAGACACGCGTCGTCCGATGATGGTGAAGACGAAAATCGACGGTGCGACGATGCTGGTGAAAGATAAAGTACCGGCAAAAGTTCCAACCTTCGGAACACATTTCTACTTTGATTCAGCAAAGCAAGCATTGGTCTCTTTTGTCCAAGGTAAGCCAGTTCCTGTCACTATTGTTGACGAATCAAAACTCCCAAAGCATGTGCGAGTCGACGACGACTTACAATGGCAGCAAGAGCGTGCAGCAAGAATTGCCAGTATCATTTCTGCGCCACTAGAGCAGGGAACGCCATTGCAGGCACTTCAAGAATCACCATTGGAAGAAGTGGTTCCGGTCGATCAGATTCTTGTCGGTTCAAAAGTCTACGAAGCTCAGCGGCAGGGTGCTGAATATTCCTGCGATGTTCCTGCCATCACACTCGAAGTAGATGGAGTGGGTACGCGCGCGCCAAGTATGCTCCCTCCTGTCAAATGGAATGCGGAGCTGCGAGATGTGGACATCGATCTTATGTTTCAGGCAAAAGGAGATTTTGCGTGGTCCTATCTTGTGCCACTTCCTCCGGATGTTGGTGATCAGAAGAGAATTGTCTCGCACATTGATGTGACAGTCGGTAGCGTATTTAAGGGCAAGCGTTCTATTGTCACCGATATTGTTGTCACTCAAGCCGATACTATTACCAAGCGTCCACGTCAGGCATTTGCGCGCATATCAATGCGCAGTATGTCTGCCGATGCTCGAGAAATTCCGGTCAAACTTCACATGCGCCACTGGGTGGCAATGCCAGAACATCAAGAAATGCCGGAGAATATGAGTGATCCGACAGTGCAGAATGCGATTCGTCTTCGTGCACTTGAGTCAGAAAAACCGAAGCATGTTGATGGTTTTAGAGATGCTGAGTATGTTCAGCTATTGGCACCACATCAGCCCAGCAGGGTTCTTGCCGCAAAACGCTTAGAAGAACTTGGCAGGGGCTATGTTGTAACCGGATGGAATGCACAACAGAATCGGGTTGAAAACCGCTATGTTACGCCCAGTCATATCCAATGTGACACGGCGGTCTATGCATCCAACGACTCGTCATTTATCCCGCTCTCATTTGGGGTGTACGGAGCCTTGCCAAAAGTTGAAGGGCTGACTGAAGAATATGCGAAGCATGCACAGCCACTCGATCTGTTCCTTGGGACAAAAGGTGATGCGTATTTCCGGCCATCCATGCAGACAGCAAAAATGTCCGTATCGACACCGTATGCTGGCATCATGGCGCCCTTCCTGAAAGATGAAAAAGCTCCTGATTGGGTGACAGAGAAGGTAATTCAATTCGCGTCGCAACGTCAGAAGGTTAATACGCAACAGCAGCTTGCAGCTGCTGAAAAACCAGCAGGGAAGTAATCAGAGTATCGCGTCTATCTGCTCGATCAAATCCTGACGACCGGCTTCTTCTAGTGTTTGCTGTAATCCTGCAACGACGGATTCCAACAGTTCAACTACCGAGGATAGTTGGCCGCAGATATTAGGGTTAGCAAGGCAGGCAGGCTTCAGGCCTTCGTACGATGAGAGCGCTTGAGAGTAATCAGATAACACAGAAGAAGGGAGTGGAATGAGCTCTTTCTGGACCATGCCAAAAGCCGCAGCTAGTCCGCCGAAGATAGAATCCATTTTATCGGTCAGAGAGTTTGGATCACGCGTAGGAGTTGGTTGGTTGCTAGACCATTCGCTGACAGCGGCCTGAATGTCGCCTAGGCGTGTGCGGACGGACCCTGCCAATTCCTGCAGATCATGCATATTCCTATCTGGCTCTTGTGCTTCGCGTTGGACATTTTTTAGCCACTCAGCGGTGTCTGTAATAGATAGACGCAATTCATCGGATAGTGGCAGACGTAGCAGGGAATTCAATCGTTCCGATGCATCAAAAATCGACGACAGAAGTGTCTGAATAAGGGATGAACGAGTTGTATCGGGCACAAGCTTTCGCTCAATCTCGCGCTCAATTATTTCTGGTGGTGGCGTCACCGTGATAGTCGGAACAGTATCCGTCTGTTCCAAGAATCGGTTCTGATCAGGAGCGCACGCAGTGCGATCCGTTGTCCATAAACCGCTCTCTGTAAAACATCCGAGAGGCGCTGTCTGTGGAACAGTTCGTGCCGTTGCTTGGCTTTGTGCCGATGATCGTGCGGACGTTCGTGATTCAGTAGGTGACCCGGTTTCACCTTCTTCATTCTCGCGCTCTGCATTTCCAAGGATATTATCCCGCTCATCGACCAACACTTCAAAGCGTGTGCATTTAGTGCCCGTGCAATCCTTACACTCAATTTGCTCCAAGCTCACCGGACTCAGGCACGATGGATCATTTGGCGGACAGGCTGTTTGCTGAATAACGCACATCGTTTCCGTGCGAGGGAAGGGGCCTTCCGCTTTACCCAAGTCCCACGGCTGTAATTCCTGTGATGCAAAAAACACAGATGCAGGAATACATGTTGATGTTGTACAGCGTCTATCCGTACAGTCCAGCTGCATGCTGCGCACACGCCTAAAGCACGAAGGCAGTGCCCCCTCTGCACAGCTGAATGTTTGAAGAATGCAGGAATTTGGTCCAATTGATGGTGCTGAACTTTTGCGCGATGAACTCGCTTTTTCTAGTTCCTCTTTACGGACACACGATTCGGGGGTGCAGCGAGCATCCTTACAGGAAATATCCATATTGATGATAGCAAGTCCGCACCGCGGATTTGTTAGTGGGCAAGGATTGAGAAATACCACGCATTCATCATCCTCATGATCATCTTCATCTTCGATACGGACATTCTCATTTCCTTTCGACGATGAGACAGATTTCGGCGAGGTGGATCCACGACTGCTACTGACCATGATCTGCATTTCACCAATTCCTTCCCGTCCGGGGCCTGTTTCACCGGTCAACCGCAGTGCTGTTGATACGCCCGATAGGACACCTATCGTCAAAACAGCGGCCACAAGGACCATTGCAGACTCGCGAACGACGGGGGAAATACCCTTCATGGAACGAAATGATACTCCAGCTTGCTGCCGAGGAAGCTTCCGAAAGTGCAAAATTTGTGGTATAATGGCCAGATTAATCCAGTTTCACCCGTTTCGGCCTCTCAATCCATCTATTCCGGTCAAACCTGGAAGCGATTGCGATGGAGCTTGCCGTTTCTTGCGGCTTTTTTACCGATTGTGCTACTCAGCCTCTTTTCCTATCAGGTAGCGTCGCGTTCGGTGCAGGAACTCGTCGAATCGGAAAATCTTGTCGCAACATCGACCGTCTCCCAAATGCTGATGCAGGAATTCGGACGCACTGCCGATATTGGCCATGCAATTGCGTCCTTCAAAGGGTCACTCGATGCTATTGCACAGAAAGATGACATTGCGATGCGCACGCGTCTCCGTGCCATTGTTCTTGCGTATCCGCAGATAGACCGTGTGTTTATTTCCGACAAAAACGGCCGACTGTGGACCGATTATCCTCAAGTGCCAGATGCAATCTTTGCCGCCGATCAATCTGACAGTGATTGGTATGAGGGGTTATCGTCACGATGGAGACCGTACATCTCCAATGTGTACATCCGCCCGCATGATCCAGAAAATCCTGCTGTTGCCATTGCGCTTCCTATCTTTAATGAAACCGGCGGTATTCTGGGTGGACTCGTTTTCGAATATAAGGCGACCCAAATTCAAAACTGGCTCGAGAGTATTCACTTGGGAAAGCAGGGAAATATCTTCGTGATTGATGAAAATGGGGTGACAGTCGCACATCCAAATATCGACTATGATGGAACATTGCATATGGCTTACGCCGATATCGGACCCATTGTGCATGCACGTACACAGGGGACATTTGAAACAGGGGAGTATGTCGACCCCGTTGCTAATAGGAAAATGATCGCAAGTTTCCAGCCGCTTGCGGTTGGGTTTAATAAATGGATTATTGTCGCGCAGCAACCAACGGATGTTGCCTATTTACAGCTGAAAAGTGTGCGTTGGCAGATCAGTCTTGCTGGAGGTGTGCTGACCATCTTTACGATTGGTATGGTGCTCGCATTGGCAGTGACTGTGCATCGCAACGAGCGACTAAACAGCGAACTGTCGTCTAAAAATCAGACGCTTCAGGATATTACATCGTTCGTTTCGCATCAACTTCGCGCACCGGTGACAGCCATGCGTTGGAGTATTGAGGAGATTATCGACGGTGACGATGGAAAAGTCAGTGCCGGCGTCGTAAAAGCACTCAAGCAATTGCACGAGGTGGCAATTCAGAACGGCAAACTGATCGACGATATTCTCAATGTGTCCCGCATTGACCGCGGTGTCATTGAAGTGAAAACCGAATCGGTGAAACTCGAGGATATCGCCGAGCGCGCCCTGCGTGACTATCGTGTTGCGCTCGAAAAAGCAGGCCTTTCACTGACTATCGAATCGCCGAAGAAATCGATTCTGGTTCAGGCCGATCTCGAAAAAATGGCTGAGGCTGTCACTAATTCGATCAGCAATGCGATCAAGCATACGAAGAAGGGTGGCCTGACAGTGACACTGCGATCAGACGATCAATGCGGCTATATCGACGTGACCGATACCGGCGAAGGAATGACTCAGGAGATTATGCAAAATCTCTTCAATCGCACGGGAACCAAAGGTGCCAATACCGATTCATCCAAGAGTACGGGGCTAGGACTCTACATTGCGCGAAACTTCATGCAGCTCCAAGGTGGTGATATCACGGTTACATCCACTATCGGAAAAGGAAGTACGTTTACGTATAGCGTGCCGCTGGCAAAGAAAGATATCAGTTAACAGATATCAGATATCCGTATAAAGGTGGATCATCTAGTCATCGTGTATTTTTACACGTTGTCGATTAGATTATGTTGTCGTAGATACTATACTTCCTACTGCATGCGTAAGTTTGCTCTTCCCATCGGGGTATTAATTGCGGTGGTAGCTGCTGTTCCAGCGGCGATCGGTTTTTTTGATGAACTGACGGAGCTCAAAGAGGAATTGATTGCATGGGAAACGACGCATGCTGCCGATCTCGGTGATTTAATTAATACACTCGATGACTTGGCGGGTGCACAGTTTCGCGATGTTGCAGAAGGGGATTGGTTTAATCCGTATGTGCAGTCCGTTGCAAGCTGGGGCATTATCACTGGCTATAAAGGAAGTGATGGAAATCCGACCGGTGAGTTTGGTCCAGGAAATAATGTGACTGTTGCTGAGATGTTGAAGATCAGCCTGAAAGCAGCGCAGGTTGATGAGTCACAATGCGGACTGGTTCCATCTCTTCATCCGCAGGCAATTGGCCACTGGGCTTCCTCGTTTATTTCCTGCGGAGAAGGAATGCAGATGCGCATTCTTGATGGATCAGCTATCGATTTGAACCGTGCAGCAACACGTGCAGAAGTGATTGCGATGATGAGTGATGCGTTCGGCGATGATGTTCCTCCACTATATTCCAACTTTCGCGACACAGCAGGGCATCCGTTGGAAGCAGATATCGCATTCGCCTACACACGCGGGATTGTCTCGGGTGATAAAGACGCACTCGGAATTGAGACAGGAACCTTCCGTCCCAATGATTCTATTAATCGTGCGGAAGTAGCGAAAATTGTCTACGAGAGATTGCGTACGGACGTCACCGCTGGTGTAGCAGCAAACTAGCAAAAAGCAGCTATACTGGGGGTATGCTCGAGCGTTTGCAGAACCCTTCGACCGGGCTCAGGGTGACACTCCTATGCTAAATATCTTATGTTAGAACGTTTACAGAAAATCCTATCGGCAAGAGGTATTGCATCTCGTCGAAAGGCGGAGGAATACATCGAAGCTGGTTTGGTGAAGGTAAACGGTGTTGTAGCGAAAATCGGTGACAAAGCTGATACCGAGAAAGATACGGTCGAAGTGGACGGAAAGGTGCTCGAAGATCGACAGGAGATGTTGTATTTCCTTATGAACAAGCCAACAGGAGTGATTACCACCAATGTCGCACGTTCAGCAATCTCTCCACTCAAGCGAACACCAGCAAGCGCTGCACTGCAAAAAGTGCCGACAGTGCGCGATCTTATCCCCGAAAAGTTTAGAGGGCTGCTGTATCCCGTTGGTCGTCTCGATAAAGACAGTAGTGGTCTACTGTTACTCACGAACGACGGTCCGCTCGCTTTCCGTCTGACACATCCAAAATTCGAACATGAGAAAGAGTACGAAGTGGAAACTCGTGGAAATATTACCGATGACGCATTGGAGCGGATGTCGGCCGGCCGCATGTCCATTGATGGTGCACTCATTAAGCCAGTATTCATTAAAAGAATCGGAGCATTCCGCTTTCGCATTACCCTCACCGAAGGAAAAAATCGTCAGATCCGTCGCATGTGTGAAAAAGTGGGATTCCCCGTTGTCACACTCAAACGCGTACGCATTATGATGATTGAAGACTCAGAGCTGAAGGCTGGAGCAATGCGTCCACTTACCGAAAAAGAAAAGAAAGATTTATTGAGAGCGACAGGTCTATAAGATCACTCTTTACCCTGCCGTCATTACACCTTACCCTCAAGACATGAAGATTATCCCCCATGGTGCAGCGCAGGAAGTAACCGGTACCTGCCACGAAATTCAGGCGAACGGATACAGAATTCTCCTCGACTGCGGACTCTTTCAGGGAAAGCGCGATGAATCATCGGTGAAGAACGCGGAGTTTAGTTTCGATCCCGCAAAAGATATCGATGCAGTGGTGTTGAGCCACGCACACATGGATCACGTCGGCCGAATTCCCGTGCTTTGGAAAAAGGGATACCGCGGACCTGTCCATTGCACCTACGCAACGAAAGATCTTTCCGCTGTGATGTTGTCCGATGGCGGATATATTCAGGAGAAAGACGAGGAGTTCTTCTGCAAGCACCTTGCACAGTCGATGATGGCGTGCGAGGGGCCGCTGTATACCCAGCAGAATGCGATCGATTGCATGGAGTTGTTCAAAGGGAAGAACTATAACGAATGGTTTGATGTGGTTCCCGGTATCCGCGCGCAGTTCATTGACGCGGGACACGTGCTTGGCGCTGCGATGGTCGTGCTCGAAATTACGGAAGAGGGGAAGAAGCGCGTGATCGGTTTTTCCGCGGATCTCGGCCGCAATACGCTGCCGATTATCCGTGACCCGGCGAGCATGCCTCCAGTCGAATTACTCATCTGCGAATCAACGTACGGCAATAAGCGTCATGAAGATCTTCATACCGCACAGAGTCGTTTGAAGGAGATTGTGACGGCAACCGCACATAGAGGCGGAAAGGTTTTGATTCCCGCATTCTCGCTGGAGCGGACACAGCAGATTGTCTATGACCTTCATCTTTTGTGGGATGCCAAAGAATTACCGGCCATCCCCATCATCATCGATTCGCCACTCGCATCAAAAGTGACGGATGTCTTCATGAAGCATCCGGAATGTTACGACAAAGAGATGTATGACCAGTTCCTCGCACGCGCACACAATCCATTTCAATTCTCGTTAGTTCGCTATACCGAAGACGTCGAAGAGTCGAAGGACTTGAATGGCAAACCGGGGCCGATGATCATTATGGCCGGATCGGGCATGTGCGAAGCGGGACGTATCCGCCATCATTTGCAAAATGAGATTGAGAACGAGAAGAACACGGTTCTTGCCGTCGGGTTTATGGCGCAGGACACACTTGGTGCCCGTATTGTCGATCCACTCATTAAAGATGTGAAAATCTTCGATCGTATGTATCGCAAAAATGCACAGGTCGAGTACATCGATGCATATTCCGGTCACGCCGATATGGACGATCTTGATAAGTTTGTGGGAGCGATTGATGGTCTCAAGCACATCATCCTGGTTCACGGACAGATTGAGCAGATGGAGCCGTTTGCTGATCGTATCAAGCTTGCGCACCCCGAGATGCGTGTCGATATCCCCGAGCGCGAACAGGTGCTTGAAGTTTAACCGTTTCGGTTGTGTGATCGTTTGATACTGGGTTGTCCTTCTGCGACTATATCTGCTGTGCACATACGGTGGTATCAATCGGCGTTAGCGTTTCTGTTCATGGTCGCTGTTATCAGTGTCTTTTCCCATGATCGTCAGAATATTTTGCGTGCCCAGTTAGGAGGTGGCATGTGTACAAGACAATATGTCTATGGAGCCGAAAATCAGCCGTTCGTCCCGGAAAATCCTGTAGGAACCTGTACTTTTCCTGCTCACCATTACATGTATGTCCACTGTCCTTCGGGCACCAGTGTGCAGATAGTATCTTGTACTGGGTTCACAGAAGATGGACAACCCGCGGGAAGTTGCCTGTACAAATTTAGAGGGTATGGAGAGGATGACTATGGATCGTATATTGAAGGAGAGCCGCTGTATTATATGAGCAATGCAGGATGGAATAGTGCAATTGTGCAGTATCAGTGTAATCCATTCAATGATGATGGTGGTGGAGACAGCAGCGATTCGTCCGAAGCGGCTTCATCAGATGACCCGTCGCCCGCATCATCTGCCGCGCCTTCATCTGCACCGGCTTCCAGTGCCGCACCTTCATCTGCACCAACATCGAGCGCTGCACCATCCTCCGCAGCTCCCGCATCTTCCTCTGCACAGCCGTCGTCCGTTCCCGCCTCATCAGCCCAACCGTCATCAAATCCACCACCTTCGTCCTCGCGTTCTTCATCGACCTGTTCCGATTGTAGGGTTGGATCCTCAGCATCTTCGAGGTTTTCATCGACAGCTCCCAATGTTGTCTCCTCCACTCCTCCGTGCTCAATGCCGTCGGTTCCGCCGTCAGCCTTGGCTGGTGCTCTGTTAAATCCGGATGAGGTGACCCAGTGCCACCGTGATTGCAGTCGTGACGCAAATATCTGCAATAGACGCTGCGCCTCCCCCTTCTCACAACAAATCTACGAGATGTGTGTAGGGGGCTGTGGAATTACGGAAACGAAATGTCACGATGCCTGCGAGCCGAAATCATCCCGTTCCACTATATCCCTCTCATCACGTCGCTCCAGCACAGCATCATCTACTAATCCCTGTTCTGCATCTTCTCAGTCATCCTCCCTCGAAAGCTGTACGACTGTGCAAGACTGTTCCATTACCGAAGCGGAAGTGATCTGCGGCGATTGTATTAGTGGCGGTGTCTTCGGAGCGCAACTCGCACCTTCTTGTGCGAAGGGCTGTTCCCAAATCATTCCGTCTTGTACAAACGGAAGGTGTGCAGAAGCCCGGTACAATTTCACTCAGCAGTGTGCATCGAACGAATGCGCCAATTCTTCTCGTTCGGCCTCATCACGCTCCGGCAGTCTATCCAGTGAAGAATGGGTTTTCACGGACTGTCCAGGTGCAGGAAATCCCCAAGGTGGCTTTTGTGTGATGGGTCCGCCGGGTCAACAGCAGTGTCCTGAAGGCAATATTCCATTTGGCGGCAGTTGCAAAAATACAAAGTTTGAGAACGGAACTATTGTCGCCCAACAAGTCGGTATCTGTTGTGGCCCGGATCGCAACTGGTCCTTCTCTTCTCAATCCTCAACGCAGATTTCCTGTAATACGATTGATGATTGCCCTATTCCTGGGGCGAGTTGTTCTGCTTGTAGTGGGACAGATGCTTCATGTATGCGTACCTGCAACAACCCAGTTGTCGCTTGTAACAATAATGTCTGCGCTTTCACCGAAGGACCTCCAACAAGATATCCCTGCACCGGCAATGAATGTATAGAAGCGTCTTCATCGTCGGCCATTGCCTGTCAAACGAATGCCGATTGCCCGCTCAAACGAGCAGCGTGCACCGCATGTACCGGACAAGGCGACGGTTCTTGTTCTCAGGCATGTTCCAACTTCTTCTCTATCTGCCGGTCTAATCAGTGTGTCATTGAAGAAGAAGTCAGGCTCATTCCATGTGAGGAGAATCAATGTCCGAATGCTCAAGGATCATCCTCATCTGTTATACGTTCGTCATCTCGTCGATCAGAATCTTCTTTATCAGTGCGATCATCATCGCGTCTTTCGAGCGGACAAAGTTCCTCCCTCACCTCCTCCCAACCCAATGTCGGAGGTCAGTGCGATGGTACGGAATGTGCAAAGGGTGGCTCGGATTTTTGTGGAATGCAGAATATGAGCTGCATCCTTACCAATGACCTCCCCTGTCTAGCCTGTGTCGGTCTTCCAGGACAGACATCCTCTACTACATCCGATATAAATGGCACACGATCTTCTCAGGCATCTTCCTCCCCCACTGGAGGAGTGTGCTCTGGCCTCGAATGTAGTCTCGGAGGAGATTCGTTCTGCGCCGCATCCAATGAAGCATGTGTCCCTACGAGTGATTTCCCCTGCATAACATGCGAAGGTTCACCTACGAACAACCAATGTTCTCCCCCTTATGAACCATACGTTGCATTGAACAACTGCAAGACTCCTTCCTGTAACACTGATGCAGATTGCAGAAACACATTCTGCCTTGGTCCGTGCAATGATTATGACGGAATGTGTGGCCAACAGTGTTATCCCGCACAGTGTGTCGATAATCATTGTTTCGTCGAAGAATATGTCCTACGAAACACAATGCCCACCATAATCTCTTGCACCGTTCCTTCCACCGCACGTTGTGCACAGTCGTC
>JBGAVO010000039.1:0-4631 GCA_044228075.1 Candidatus Peribacteraceae bacterium | reverse complement strand
ATGTCGGAAGCGAACAGTCCAGATCGAGACGCGGTGTCTGCGCAGAGCCTAAACGGAGCCTGGTTTCGACGAGAACGTGAGCGAATTGCGATAGGAAGGAAGCCGCTCGCGATTCGCTTGGGAACCGAGGAACGTCGGCTGGGGATGCTTGAGCTGCGCAAACAGGAAGTGCCACCGGAGTGGTTGGGAATCCTTGCAGAGCTGGGATTTCGGATTCCGCAGGGAGTATCCGAAGGGAGTCCGCAGAGTGCGGTCGTTCCGACGGAAATCGTGGGCGCAGTGCCCGCTGTTTCCGTTCCGAATCCCGTTGAGACTCCGATCAACACGACAGACACGGGAATGGCTGCAATCAGTGAGCCGTTTCCGTCTTCTATTCCTGTAGTCGACGTTGTTGCAGAGGTAGCAGATGCAGGAATCATCGCTCCTTCGAGCGTTGGATCGGAACATCTGCTCGTGGCGGAGATCAGCACGCCAGCCTCAGAGATTCCCATTGCGGTCGATGTTCCTCCCACAGTGCAGGGAATCCCAGAATCCACTCCAGCGGACACGAACATGACGACATCAGTAGACACCAAGAGTTCAGAGACAGAGAGCGCGCGTGCGACGAAACACGAGACGCAGTGGACGCCGCTGTATGGGCGCTGGCTGCGCGAGCGGCGTGAGCAAAAAGGGATTTCGACCTCTGACATGGAGCGGAGTCTCGGTGTGTCGACCAAGGAGATCAACACCCTCGAACGGAACAACATCCGGATTCCGCTGGCGTGGATTCCAACGCTGCTCAAGCGAAGAGTGCTGACGGTGGCAGAAGCCAAGGCAGCGGTGCAGATGCCGCGCGACAAGTCGTCAGCGATGAACGGAGCGTGGCTTAGGAAGCAGCGCGTGCAGCGCAAGCTAAAGCATGCCGATGTGGCGACCAAGATCGGCGTCAGCGGAAAAGATGTGGAGATGATCGAAGCGCGCAAATGGCCGCTCCCCGCTGAGTGGTTCCCCGCGCTGAAGGAATTGTTCGCGCCGCCGCGTGGGGTGAAGGCCAAGAAGCCCGCATCGATGCCAAAGAAGGCGAAGCCACCGACGACCGCGAAGGCAGACAAGGCCGCTGCACAGACCGCCCAGAAGACCGCCCCAAAGACTGCTGCGAGCGCGGCCAAAGCGACTCCCAAGTCAACCAAGGCCGATGCGAAGAAGCAAGCTGCTGCGACCCGACAAGACACAGAGCCGAAGGTGGCGACGTCTCCCGTGTCAGCCGAAAAGGCCGCGACTGCGGGGACTGCGCACGGACTGACCGAGACCATCGTGAACTACCGATTGATGCTCGGCGAGCGAGCCGGACTGTCAGCCGTAGAAGTCCTCGCCCAGATCGCTGCGGACTTGCAGCTCGCCCTTGGGAAAGATGCGCTGAGCTACGAACAACTGCGCGCAGCCGTGAAGGTGCTGACGGCGCGGTAGGGACAAATCCCCGCAGATCGTCCCCTCCGACTCGCCTGCCGCCTATCACAGCCGAAGAAATATGCAAGCTCGACCGTTGGCGTTGGTGTTCGCTTGGGTACGGCTCAGTCCCCCGACACCCAGTTCTCCCTCTGAATGAACACTAGCCAAGAGACTTTCCATTGCGAGTTTGTGCAGTTCGTAGTCCAAACTTGGCGGCTCGTATCCGGTGGGCACTTCGGATAGCGTTCGTCCGACGCTCTTGCCTTGAAAGCGGCGACGGCATAGCCTTCGTAAAGATGGTGTCTTCGCTCGACCGACCTCAGCTTCGTGAGCTGCTCATTGATACACTCCGTACGGACGGAGCTTTCAACGCCTTTGTGCTGGACTACTTTCCTGACGTACATCGGAACTTCACCAGCGGAATGGATCGGACCAGCAAGCTGAACTTGCTTCTGGAAAGCGTTGATGGAGTCGACATCCTGAGGGCACTGATCAAGCTGAAGCCAGCGCTCGCGGCACGACTGCACATTGCCGCTGCATCCGCACCAGCAGCGCCAAGCGTAACATCAGCGCCGGTGGAAAAGCCAAGTCCAGCGTCGATAGATCCTGTCTCTCTGCCAGCCTCCTTGGCATCAATGCCTCCTCCAAAGTACGTCCTGCATCTGTCGGATCTGCACTTTTCAGACGAGCATCAGGCCGATCAGTGGCACACCCAACTGCTCCTGGATCTGCATAACCAGATGCAGATCCAGGAGCTTTCGGCTGTCGTCATTTCAGGCGACATCACCAACCACGCGACCATCGAGCAGTTTGGCTTTGCACAAAACTTTTTGCAGCAGCTCTGCGAGTCCTTTCACATCGCGAAGCAGCGGCTGATCATTGTTCCAGGAAACCACGATGTGAACTGGACGTTAACGGATCAGGGACAGGATGGATTCTCTCCGTTCGCGAAGTTCTATCAGCATCTCACTGGTTCTGCTTATCCACCGTCGGCAGTGGCCCAGACCACACTGCTTCATTTGGCAGATCTAAAGCTGCTTGTGCTCGGCTTGAACTCCGCGTGGAAGATCGACCGGGCACATCCAAATCGCGCCGGTCTGCATGCTGGGGCATTTGGAAAGGCGCTCGGGTCACTGCTCAAAAATGAGAAATATCAGAGATGCAATAAGCTCGCCGTCTGGCACCATCCGCCCGCTGAGCTTACCGCTGAGGCGGGCCTTGATGGGGCAGTCCTTGAGCAGCTTGCGCAGGCTGGGTTCCGACTGATTCTGCACGGACACATCCATCGTGCGGACAATTCACTGTTTCGTTACTACCGGCAGAGCAGTGTCGGTGGACTAGAGATCCTGACCGCAGGAACTTTCGGTGCTCCGACGCACGAACTGGTAAGTGGCTACCCGTTCCAGTATCAGGTGCTGGAGTTTCGTGGAGATATCCTGACCGTGCATACCCGCAAGCGCGAGAACGTCGCAGGAGGCTGGGTTGCGGATCACAGATGGCAGCAGGCCCCCGGACAGAACCCGCTTTCATCGTATCAGATTTTGCTGAGTCCGATCACGGTCGATAGACAGCAATCAAAGGAACCACTCGTTACCACTCAGGGCGCTTTTAGCCCGTTGGTCTGGATCCCTCTTGGTTTCTTTGTATTACTCGCGATTCTAGGTGGCATTCCAATGTGCCTACATCTCTTGAGCACCCAGATACTAAGAGAAGAAGCCAGTACCATTCATAACGCTGGAGATTTAAAAATACAATTTAAACAGACCACACCTCAGGATGCATCCGTCGTATCGCCAATTAGGCAAGAGCATATTAATAAAACGAAATCAAATACAACAAGAAAGCCTAACCCGGAAATTGTAAGCATTGCTAGTAGGAAAATTCAGATGGGATCAAACACTGACAGAGAAAATGAAAAACTATTGCACCAAGAACGAGTTACTTCTTATTGGATAGACAAAACAGAAGTCACAGTGAGAGATTACATTTCATGCATGAATGCAAAAATATGTTCAGAGCCAAAATCTGACAAAGGGTGTAATTGGAAAGACATCGGACGGCAAGACCATCCAGTAAATTGTGTAAACTACGATCAGGCCAGGGCCTATTGTCAGTGGCGTAATCAACGCTTGCCGACCTTGCAGGAATGGCGAGTGGCTGCATATGGACTACGGCCAAACAAGTATCCATGGGGAGACCACGAACCGTTGAACCCAGTTTGCTGGCGGAGGCAAGCTACCGATGGGACCTGTGCCTCAGGCGTATCGCCAGGAGACAGTACTGGGGACGGAATTTTGGACATGGGCGGAAATGTTCGGGAGTGGGTGAAATCTGATACCGGCCAAGCGATTACCTGCGGGGGCTCATGGGAAGATGATTTAATAGATAAATTTCGTTCCCCAGGTAATTGTATAGAACAACTACTGCCAACACAGGCTAACTCTGTCGGCTTGCGATGCGCAAGATTAAAGTAGCTAATTAATCCGTTGGACTTCTTTGGAAAACTTAGAACCGCAGTCAAACCGAAAAACCGAAATCCGGACATGGGGTTCATTGTTCCGCGGTTCTTCCGGAAGGCGAAGATCATATGATTGGGCGTTTGAGTCATATAGCTTTAAATCGTCAGGAGAGCAACCGATAACAAATGGGCCATTGATAGCATGCTTGACCCCAAATTGTTTATAAATATTATTTCGTATGATGTTACCTGTTTTCTCCGCATTGTATAGATCATTGTGCCCTCGCATATGAATCGCTTGGGCTACTATCAAAATTTGGCTGATAGACAGCATTTTGTCTGGATCTAGCATCCTAGCTAGCTGAATATTTCGTTGCGCGGGGATGCTCTCGCCATTTTCCGGAGAGGGTATGCGCAAGATTACATGTTTCTCTTTGAGCAAAGTATCTCGCAACGCAGCTTCAATGCGTCCATTATTTGAACAAACTCTATCTTCCATGCGGCATTCCTCAACGAGAGATAGAACTTCTCGATTAGTGCATTTCTGTGCGATGAGATCCGACTCATATCTTGCGCGAAGACTGGATAATTCACCACGAAGTTCCTTCAGATTTGACATAACCATATTAAGTTGGTCTGTCTTGCATGATGCATTTGCCAAAAGCAAAAAGCTAACCGCCATTATGCATGTTGTCCGCCAGGATGTTACCACCATGTCATCCACTTGGTTGTATCGTTATGAGAT
>JBGAVO010000038.1:0-4684 GCA_044228075.1 Candidatus Peribacteraceae bacterium | reverse complement strand
CGTACGCTTTTTTACTGCGAAGCAGAGAATGAAGAAGCGGCTCGTAAGCAAGCCGAAGTGGCCTATCCCGGCTGCACCAAAGTGGTGGTAAAGTGCGTTGAACCGAAGTGTTTTGGATCATCGCCGTCTCCGCAATCGCAGGCAGAGAACGACTGCCGTACGTGTAAATTCGAGAACGACTGTAAATAACAAGGAGGTTTTGAAATGAAGCTGGAAATCGAAATTAGCGAACAGATGATCTGCGACGCCATCCAAAAGGAGGCGAATGAAATCGTGTCGAATAAAATTCGGCGGTGGGATTTCCCCGACGACGTGAAGAACTGCATCAACCACCTTTGGGACGCAAACGTAGAACGAGTGGTGCGCGAAGTACTGGATGACACCGACACATTGAAAGCGAAAGTGGCCGCCGTTCTCGAACGCAAGATTCAAGGGCAACTCACCGCCCTCATGAAGAATAAGGAATGCAAATGAAGCTTAACCTCGAAGGAATATATCAAATGACTGACGATGATCGAATTTCGTTCGGCATATCTTTGCTAGAAATGAAATGTTCGCTCGATGAAGCGGTAAAGGCTGCTGGGGGAGACTCTACCGTGGTTTGCAGTCTTTATTGTTTACGCAATATGACAGCGTTTGAACTCCTATGCCATCTTGCAGCAAACAATATCCGCTTTGAGCACGTGCATAAAACGGTACATCCAGTTCGTTCAAGCTAACCATCAACGCCATCCCCGAAGCCGACCTTGTTGTATAACTTTACGAGGTTACGCTGCATCGGGAAAATGCAGGGGATGGCACCCAGAACTTTTCTCGCGGAGTAATACAATGAGAATCTTGACCCTTTTTCCGCATGGGGCAAGCCGAGGCCCAGAACGCGTAGGATGTGCAAGTAGAACGCCCGAATGGTTAACTGGGTAAGTAGGCGTGACAGCCGGAGAGACGGCATCCCGAACTTAAGGAGAATACGATGAAGCGCGGAACGAAAGTGGCAGTTTGCCACGATGGAAAATGGGGACGGCGAGTACAAGGAGAGGTGATAGCTACACGCAATGGTCACCATATCAAGGTCTCGTTCCCACATCCAGAAACAGGAGAATTGGTTGAATTATGGGCACGTCGGATGTCTGGTAAGCACGGACATTTTGGAGGATGGGCACCCATTGATTGGTTCTGCCCATGGTACTCAGTTTACAAGTGGAGAGATAACCATGACTAACAAAATTTCTCCGGGCGCGCATTTGTATCCTGGTGCGTATTTACACCATTGTGTTGCCCCATTCGCCGATAAGTCGCGGGCATTTACTCGCACTGAGACACCCATGGAACGAATTATTTCAGTTCTTTCGGATGGGGAATGGCGGACTATCAGTCAAATTACAGAGATCATCGGGTTTGACGAAAACACTGTGCGGCGATGTCTGGAAAAACATTTGCTACCTCAGGAAAAAGCGGAGAAGAAAATTGGTCCCAAAAGTCCGGTTGGACCACGACCAATGCTCTGGAGGTTGGTGAGATGAGGAGATATATTGAACGTTTTGACGAAAATCTTGTTTCGTCTGGTTATGTTTGGCAACAATTCGCTCCGTGGAATGGGTGGGATTGGACATGGATGGACATATGAACCACGCCGTCTTTGACACCGAAATCATCGGCACCAACAAGCCGGTCTTCCTGCTTTGCGTCAAGATCATCGAAACCGGAGAGAAATTCGCACTCTGGCATCATCGGCGAGGTCACATCAAAACCGCTGTCGACTTGCTCAATCGGGAGGATCTTACTTGGGTCAGCTTCAACGGGATCAAGTTCGATGCACCCTTGATCGCTGCCTGGGTCGCCGGACGTACGGCGCTAGAGATCAAGCAGCTTGCGAATCAGATGATTACTGAGCGACTAATGCCGTGGACCGTATATGGGATGCTCGGTATCAGTGGTTTGCCGATCGATCACATCGATCTCATCGAGGTCGCACCAGGCGTCATGATCTCCCTCAAGACCTACGAGGGGCGTATGCACATGCAGCACATGCAGGACCTGCCGTTCGACCACACCAAGGATTTGACACCGAAAGAATGCAAACTTCTTGAGGAGTATTGCTTCAACGACATCGCTGCAACGGAAGCGCTCTTCCACACCCTCAGTGAGCAGATCACTTTGCGAGAACGAATGAGCGTCGAGTATGACATTGATCTGCGGAGCAAGAGCGACGCACAGATGTCTGAAGCAATTCTTCGGAAGATTGTCGGAGTAGGGAAATCAGGCAATATTCCACATTCGGTGCGATACAGCGTTCCGGCGATCGTCAGAACCAAAAACCCCGACCTGCTCAACCTGATCACCAAGCTTGAAAGTGAGATCTTCAAGATCAACCCGCTCAACGGTTCTCCAATAGAGCCCGTGTGGATGAAAGAGCCTTTTCCATTTCGCGGTGGCATCTACAAGATCGGTCTGGGTGGCCTGCACTCTCAGCACGATCTTGAGGTGTGTCATGAAGCATGTGACGAGCGGATGATTTCGGATATTGACGCCGCCTCCTACTACCCTTCGATTCTGCTCAACTGCGGCCTGGTGCCGAAACTGAATGGTGACAAGGGTGAAACCTTCTTGGACGCCTACGCCGACATTTATCATCGCAGACTCGACGCCAAAGAGGTTGGTGATAAAGCAACCGCCAATTCACTTAAGATTGCGCTGAATGGTTTGTTTGGTAAGCTGGGTAACCTACACAGTGCTTTCTACTCTCCGGACTTGCTGCTCGCCATCACAATCACGGGACAGCTTAACCTGCTGACCCTGATTGACGACCTAGCGAAAGCTCGCGGCATCGACGTTATATCAGCAAACACCGACGGTATCATGGTGCTCTACAAGTCGAGCTTGCGTGAGAAAATGCTCAAGATCGTCGCCGCGCACGGCAAGAGGACCGGTTTTAGCTACGAAGAGACGCAGTATCGCAAGGTGGCGATCGCCAACGTGAACAATTACGTCGCCATCAAGCTTGATGGCAAGCTGAAGCTAAAAGGTCTGTTCGCCAAAGCGGGAGTGCTGGAGATGAAGAACCCAACGGCAGAAGTCTGCAGTCAAGCCGCCGCGCAATATCTGATAGATGGAACTCCCCCTGAGCAGTACATCGCGCAGGAAAAGGACATTCGTCAGTTCGTCAGCATTCGCGGCGTCAGCAAACCCGGTGGCGTACAACATGCATGCACACGCATTGTTGACGAGTGGGTTGAAGTCGAGCCTGGCGTTTGGCAATACAAGGATAAGGTGGTCAAGCGAAAGTCACGACCCAAGCCTGTCGAAGAGCACTATGGTGGCGTGCCGTTCGGACGAGTGGCACGTTGGTACATGACAACCAAGAAGCTGCCACCGATTCAACGCGTTGACAATGGTTACCTCGTCGCCAAAACCGAGGGTGCACGACTGTGCATGACTCTACCTGACGAACTCCCGTCCGATCTGAACACAGCGTGGTACATCAACGAAGCTTATGGGATTTTGAAAAACTTGGGAGTAAGGGTATGAAAGGCAAATGCAAACAATGTGGCAGCTATCAATTCAACCTTCACTACAAAGGTATTGACCAAGGTGATTTCTGTGACGTTCACTATTGGGAACGGCGTGCGTTGTTCGCTGAGAAGAGATCCGAAGAAGTTGTTGCGAACAATCAGACTTTTGACCAGTTGTTCTGGAACTATCATACTTCGGTAACATCCTTGGTTAACGCACTTAGGGTGAATGATGATCCAGAAACAATTGGTCGACTAGAAGCGGCTGCTGGCGAAACTTTTCACGCAATGGAGGTAGCCCTGTATAAATTTAATCAACACTCTCACACTCTCACTTAGAGTGTGTTACATTAACATTTTTAGAAAGGAGCAAATGCGTGGCACCAAAAGGAAATGTTCTCACGCTTCAGCGAGCCAAAACAATTGGCGAGCTGATTGACGCGTACCGATCGATTCAGATGCACCGCATGGAAATTGCGGCAGAAGATAAGACACTTATCGCCGACCAGAAGGTGCTACAGGAAGAAATTTTTGCAGCACTGGAAGCGCAGAACACCAGCGCGGGACGAGGGGAAATCGGCGCAGCCAGTATTACCTGGCTAGACGTTCCCAAGCTAATCGATGAAAAGAAAGCTATCGCGGTGCTCAAACGCAAAGGATGGGCGCACGTGATTGAAGTCAAGACGTCGGTACAACCAGCGGCTTGGCGCGAAGCCAAGGAACGCCTTGGTGGCGACATTGAGGGAATCGAAACAGTGAACCTCAAGAAACTTAGTGTAACAAAAGCCTAAGGAGGCACAAATGGCAACACCCCGTAAGCCCGCAGTCCCCGCAGTTGTGAAGACTCAAGTCGCTCTGCCCGCCGAGATCGAAGCGCAGATCCAAGCTGATATGGAGAGGTTCAAAGCGAAGCTCTCAACGCCGAGCGGTAATCGTATCTCTGTCACGCAGAGCAAGCAATTCAAGATGCCGGACGGCAACAGCGCGCCGTCCATTCAAGGGGTCATCGTCGACTACATTGCCAAGAAGGCGTACTACCCCGACGATTTCGATCGCGACAACATCAAGCCGCCGACGTGTTTTGCGCTGGATTTTCTGCCGCACAAACCTGTGACTCTCACGCCCTCTCCCAACAGTCCCGTCTTGCAGTCTGACGGTGGCTGTGCCGAGTGCGC
>JBGAVO010000037.1:0-4700 GCA_044228075.1 Candidatus Peribacteraceae bacterium | reverse complement strand
ATCTTATGAGGTCGCCGGCGTTGACTATGTATTCCCGCTCCGCGTCAAGAACACGGTGTTCATCAAGTCGTCGCACTCGTCAATTCAACTCTGTGATGTTATTGCAGGCGCTGTCGCGGAATCATTTAAACCGCACTTCAATCTGAAAACCAAGTCTGAGCTGATGGAAGTCCTCAAACAGTCGGGACTGAAGCGGTTGGTAAAACCTTGGGTCTGGCCCAGCTACGACCCGGCGGACTGGTCGAATGACGATGGAACGACGAACTACGAAGCTGCGTTGAATCATGTTGTTGAACAATGCGGTGTTGCGCTGGATGGACGAAAGAAGCGCACTCCTTACGAAAAAGCAGTACAAGAAGCCATGGATGCGCTGCGCGCGAAAGATTACAAAAATGCGCTTGGCCCCGTTCGTAGGTTGGCCGAGGAAGGGAATACTGTTTTTCAAATCGTGCTTGGCTGTATGTTCGATGCGGGATTGGGATTGCCACGTAACGAGCAGGAGGCGAAACAATGGTGGCAGCGCGCCGCTCGCGAAGAGGATCCCGACTGCGCGTTTCGCCTAGCACTATATCTGGTATCAAGGGAGCACAAGGGCGACCCGGCCAAAATTGTTGCGGAGTTTGAAAGGGAAGCTGAGTTAGGCAATCCTGACGCGCAATATAAGCTGGCAACTGTTTATGCAAAAGGGCTGGAGGGGATTATCGGGACAAAGCCTGCAGTCGCATTTGAATTTGCAAAGGCAGCAGCAGATTCGCTTCCAGAAGCCGAGCGCCTGCTCGGAACGCTTTACTTTCTAGGCTGCGGTACGACGGTTAGCAAGAGCAAAGCTAAGGAGTGCTGGGAGTCGGCAGCTTCAAGGGGCTCGTCACATGCAGCCGAATTGCTGGTTGGTCTGGAATTGACGAAACACAGATCGACAACTAAGCTCGGTTGACCGAAGAAGACTTAAGAGATTGATTGAAGTAGCGTCAGGGAGATCAGATGTGAATGCGGATCAGATAGCGGAACTCTTGGAGGGCGACATCAGAAAGGCTCAGGGGGATAAGCTCCTTGCTGACACACAAATCCTGTCCGGCGTGCCGGCTATGTGTGACGAGATCGGTGCAAAGCTCGAAGAGCGTTTGCAGGATTGGCAAATTGAAGTTTTGACAAATGATGCGAATCTCGTCCTGCAAAAAATCCTTTCCAATCCCTTTGACGGAACTTCGGCATTGCATGGAATCGAGATTTCTAACGGTGGCAGAGCCCGAATTTGGCGACGACATACACTTCAAAATTTATTCGAGAACGAAATTCATCAATACTGGATGCTCGGGACAAGCGCGAAAGATGTAAGCCGCATGCTGCACCAATTCCGCCCGCCGGTACCCAATCCGGAATTTGAGTTAAAAGAAGGCATGCAAGGGATTTTGGCCCTGACCGTCAGTTTGGAAAAGCCTATCGGCGGAGATCATTTTGAACAGTTGCAAGCGATTAAGAAGTGGTGCACGCCAAATAACTTCTGTATCACAGCACTTATGCAGCATAATTTCTGGTCCGAGGTTACTCACGATGCAGAAAACTTCGTCGACGATGTCATTGACCTGACAGACAAGGAAGGCAACAAATGTACGGGCATTGTGATCAGCAACGTAGCGATTCTGGACGAGATTCTTCCTGAATTTTGTACTAAGTTGATCGGACAATTGCGCGAGCGCGGTAAACACCTGTATGCAACCGATGCCGGTGAGGTCACGATGCCACCACACAAAGAGTTTACCATGCTTCAAGAGGCAGAAAAGCTCGCAGCAGCTGCTCAGGCGAAGCGTGAGGAAGAACCTGATTTAAACTCGGTACTCGAGCAGACGCGTGTTGGCTTTGATCAGCTCGACTTCATAGAACCGGGAAACCACAAACATTCAATCACCCTGAATGGACAGCCGGCAGAAGTGCTGGACGTAAGAAAGCAAAATGGCCATTACTTTGTGTGCGCTCACTTTTATGGTGCTGATGGAAAGCTCTGGTCGAGATGGAAAGCAGTTTGTGCCTGGGAGTTCGTCTTGAGTCACTGCAAAGAAGTATTTTCGAAGTACGAGGAGAAGTGGAGCCAACGCTATCCAAAAGACAACTAAACAGGGCGGAAACTTCTAGGTCAGAGTGGTTAGAGCATTCGCGTCCAAACCTCCAAGCCGAATCGAGGAACCGCCACCACAGAATCTGCTCGATCACATACTGGTAATGTTGCGATGATCCCTGCTTCCGCGAGATCTTGAACTGTACGATGCATGCTGCTATTTAGCGGTGGCGCACCAGTGAGCTCGAAATGAACGAGCATCTGTACGCGCATCACGAATGTCCTGATGTTATTGGCTGCATCCATTTTGGAAGAGATGATGCCGACAAGTCGTTCTCGCCAAAACACGGGACCACCCGACATCCCATCTTGAAACGGCATGTCGGTAACCCACCGCTCCTGTCTTGTTCCATCAAGATATTGGATGATCTGTCCCTTGGTCAGCTTAAGACCGGTTTCGAAATCATGCGTCGGCTCTTCCACGGTTCGACAAACACCGAAACCGAAGCCCCACAATTCGGTACTAACTTCCGGACTGTAGAAACTGATCATCGGTTGCGCGAATGTTGTTCGTCTTGCGATCTCGTTAACTGGACGCAGATAAATCAGGGCAAGATCATCGTAACCGCAACAATGCCAAATGGCATGCCAAAGCGCTGTTCCCTCAGGAGTATCTCTGCCACCACAAAGAGTCCACGGAGGATTTGCGGTCAGGGGCTGTCCGAAACCTGGTATGAGCTGCCGCGGCTCCGGCACTCCGAAGCGTTTGAATAGATTGGTCAAGCAGTGACGTGCGGTGGCAGCAACCAGAACGGTCTCGGGACCTTCTGGACCGTCCCAAGTTCCAAACCCGAGCACTGTTGCAGTGCCGGCAGCAAAACCGTCGCCATTGAATCGTGCCATGAGTAACAGGCAGAATTCCTGAACGCAATCTTCCGGCTGTACGTCGCATAAGCCGGACTTGCCAAAGTCAAAGGGCGGGGTGAGATGAACGCTTCCATGAGTAGTCGGCGCAATGGGCGAAGTTATGAATATCTCCAAATTTCACGCCTCCTATGAGCTGCGCGTGTGCCTCTTGGCCGGTTAGAATGTTCATTTGGCCAAGCATGCCGACAATGCTACCATACAGGGGTATGGCATTCAAGCTTTAGCATGATACCAAGGATTTTGAACGTGGCATACGACTATTCAGCAGAGAATCATGACTGGGATCTGACATTGAGCGCGGCAAAAGATCTGCTAGCGGTTGCGCAGCTACTCTCCGCTTCATCTAAACAAAGGAGCTTTGAGTTCTCACAATTAACTGCTTCTATGCTGCTGTCATTTTGCGCAATCGAGAGCTTCTCTGCATCCGTCGCATTCTGCATGGCTTCTGATGCGCGTTTTCAACATTTCGATTTTGAGCAATACAAGCGGACACAACGATTTTGGGAGAAGGTAGAGATGTTGTGTAGCGCGCTTTCTCTGAAGGTCGACAAGTCTCAAGGGCTTTTTCAAAGAATACAAGAAATGCAGGAATGGAGAAATCTTGTTACGCACGCTTCTCCGTACAGGGTCGAATCAACCGAAGTAGAAACTACTACCGGTCCAGTAATTCAAAAATTGCATACTCCATATCGGCGGAAAGAGTTTAGTCGCTCGGTAAATCTTCAGTGTGCGAAAAAGTTTCTGAACACCGCGATTGAATATATACAGCTTGTGGAATCGACCTCGGGGATAAAACCTCGCGCACAAGCGTGTTACACGCCCGTACAAACCGATCGCAGCATCCCGTAACCGCTTGTTTATTATTTGGCCTAGCGATCAGTACGTCGCTGCTGTAATCGCAATAGATTTTTTGCAGTGCGGGCACTTAAGCAGATAGTCATCGCCCGGGGAATCATCTTCCTTCGCGAAGACGATGACGTCGTCGCCGTAAGGTGTTCTGACTTTTCGCATCAGCTTCTGTCCGTTGTTCCAACGCTTCACCAACCAAACCAGTTCCGTTCGATCTTTCGCAAACATTATGGTGGCACGATAGGAGTTCGCTATTGTTTCACCTTTCTTGTTGATATAAAAAGCTGGACCGTCATTCGCGAGTCTGTAAAATGAATTGTGTCAAAAGGTCGGGTCAATGACAACCACTAGAAAGGCAAATGACCATGACGACAAAAACAACTACAGACATGCTGGATGCTTTCATTAAGGACCATCTGGTGCAAGGAAAGCACCCGAAAGAGTTACTTGCAAAAGACGGTTTGCTGGGGCAACTGACCAAGGCACTGGTAGAGCGCTGCTTGGAGGCTGAGATGGACGATCATCTCGGCTACGAGAAGAATGAGCGCACCGGCAGGGGTGGCGAAAATCGCCGCAATGGCTACACGAAGAAGACCGTAATAACGGACCAAGGAGACGTTACTCTTGGTGTTCCCAGAGACCGCAACGGGGACTTCGAACCGCAGATAGTGCAGAAACGGCAGACCAGGCTTGAGGGTTTTGACGACAAGGTCTTGGCGCTTTACGCAAGAGGAATGACTGTCCGCGATATACAGAGCCAACTCAAGGACATCTACGGCACTGAAGTCTCGCCGGCATTGATCTCGAATGTGACGGTCGCTGTCATGGATGAGGCCAGAGCCTGGCAAACTCGGCCACTAGAAAATGTCTA
>JBGAVO010000036.1:0-5052 GCA_044228075.1 Candidatus Peribacteraceae bacterium | reverse complement strand
ACTGTTCGAAGTATACTTCCTTGCCGGTGCCATGCTGGGCACGCCAACGCTCAATGCGACGGCGCAGTGTTCGCCCATGTGATTCATTGAAGACGCCTGGATACCTATCAATGAGGTATTCCAGGATCGTCTTTGCTTGGAGTCCATCATCATTCTTGAGAAGACCGCAAATCTCCTCCCAGTGACCAGCAAAGCGATCAGGGCGGGTTAAGTAGTTTCTGGGTGTGCTCTGTCCACCTGGCGGGGCGCCACGAACATACTTTCGAGCGGTATTGATTGACATACCAGCCTTAGCGGCTGCCTGTCGCAGTGGAATACGTTTGTAGTACTTAAACAAGAGGTTCACCTGTTCCTTTGTGCAAGACATGCTGACTCCGGGTTGACCATCACCCGCAGTGTCACGTGGAATCAGACCCCATGCAAAAGTCCGACAGCATGGCGCCTGAATATGAATTAGACGGCCATGCCAGCAGCCTAATCTATGCATTTAAGCGTGGCGCGAAACACCTTACGGATATCTTCGCTTACTCCAAATGGACACTCCCCCAAAAAGGATCACTTTTAGTTGACCACGTGATCATTTCTAATTGTCCATCAACATGGCTGATACCGAGGCCTATCACACCCTTGAAGAAAATCTGAAAAAGATGGATTTCGAACGCGCTGAAAATGAAGATGGAAAAAAGCTCTCCTGGCGCTGGAAAACCAAAACGGAGGCCGATGTCACGGTGATTCTTGAGCTTATATCTGAATCACCGGAGTTGGGTGGCGGCAAAGTACAGGCATTGCCAACGGAAAAAACGATTTCAGCTTTGAATGTTCCACACGCATCCATGGTTTTCGATCTGCATGAGATCAAAGAGATTCAAGCCGAACTCTTGGGTGGCAATGGTGTCGCGACTGAAAACGTAAGATTCGCGAATCTAGTCTCGTTTACTTGCCTGAAAGCATTTGCTTTCGAGCACCGGAATGAACGAAAGGACGCGCACGATTTGATCTATTGCCTTGAACACGCACCCGGCGGAGTGGCTGCCGCTAAGGAGCAGTTTCGAAAAGAGTTGGATGGCAAGCACGCGGAAACAGTTCGTTCGGCGTTGGACATATTGCGGAAACGATTCGCAAGCGATGAGAAGGTGGAAGGCTATCAAAAAGACGGTCCAGTAGCCGTCGCAAAGTTCGAGCTGGGCGAGAGCAATGAAGAAGCAACAAAAGAGTCAAGAATTCTGCGGCAACGAGACGTAAGCAATGTGATTGATCAACTGCTGGAAATCTTCAACTGAGAAGTAATGAGATGACTTCAAAACGAAAGCAGAAAAATACCGGCAAACCTTACGAGGCATTGGTCGAAAATGTGATCGCCAGTCTCATTCGACTGGAAGGACAGGGGTTCAAGAACATCAAAGTCGAGCGAGACATTGATTTAGATAGCATCACTAAAGATTCCGATGGAAAGCCAATCCCGAGACAAATCGATGTCTACTGGGAATTCGAGTTTGGCGGGCTGAAGTACAAAACAGTGATCCAAGCAAAGGATCACGCCCAGAAAATCAACATGGGTATGATCGACACCTTTAGGAGCGTGCTCTTAGATCTCCCTGGTCAGCCGCGCGGAATTATGATTACAACAAACGGTCTTCAGTCTGGCGCATTGAAACTTGCGAATGCCCACGGTATCGGCATTTATGAGCTTCGGTCGGCATCGTCTCTCGACTTTCCAAATGGAGTCGTGCCAGCATTAGAAATCTTCGTCGATGCCTTCCATAAGGAGATTCTAAAAGCACGCCTTCATGCCACCAAGGAACTAGAACAGAACGCACAAGAATTCCAATCTTATTGCTCGGGAAATCCGTCCTCGATTTATATTCTTGACCAACACGGTGGTCTGCGCGGAACCGCCGAGCAGCTAATGCAGGAAATTGAGCCACCAGTCGGTGCGGGTGAAGGCACTCATGCAATCATTCAAACATTTTCAAACCCTTCATTTGTTCGTTTGCCGAATGGAACGCTAGTTGAACTCTCCGAAGTCAGAGCTACAGTCAAAGTGAGTCGGATTGCTCCAACACGGCGCCTCTTCACAACAGCCACGCACATTTTTCAGCTTGCCTCGGGCGAAAAAACATACAACGTGGACGACGGAAACGAAGTCCGCGAGCCTAACACACCGCTATCGGTCGAAACTTCTTTTGATGTCACTCTAAACGGCAAGAAAGGAAAGTTGAAGTTCAAGGCTTCAACCGTCAACACTCAGAGCGCAACCGATGTCGGTGAAGCTACTAAAGAGAGACAGGACAATGTATAAAGCGAAAATTGCCATTATCGGTTTGTCAGTAGCGTTAGTGATATCAAATTCCTGGTGGGCTTACATTGTCTACGATCAAATGATCACGAAAATGTATCATGATGACTCCTATAGGACATCGCAGCGCGCACTAAAACAATGCATACGATTGCTTCCCGTCGTTGCGAACAACAGCACACGAGATGAAGTTGTGGCAGCCGCACGAGACAAGAACGGATCTGAGCCTTTTGAGAAAGAGGGTTTCCTCTGGGTTGATGAACTTGGATTGAAGTTTGACGAGAAAGGCCGGTTGGCCAAAGTTGTGCCGAGTACGACATTCGCAGAAGACGAGTGATCCGAGCGAAGCGAGCCGCAACCGTTGGGTCACCATACGGTAAGGCAAGATAAAGAGTAGTTCTTCTTATCCTGAAATGCGCTCCCAGCTAACGTTTTTAGAACCGCTGTGATCGCACAGATCCAGAAAATCCGGTCCTCTTATTCGGAATCGCACGCAGGATGAGCATTTTAAGAACCGACACGAGGTAGGGCATTGACTCGTTCTGCTCTTTTTATTTCGGGCGACGGCGATTCGATGTACAGCAAGTAAAAAACGACTTGCCGCCGTCGCGAGTTGAATGTTAGCAGAACGGTCAAGCCTGGTCTTTCCAATTTGCAGGCTCTGGACGAAAGCGATACCAGCAAGTGTCGCAGCGAAGCAAGCCGAGCCGATGGTGGCACACCATTCGGTAGGGCAAGATAAAGAGAATCTCTAAATATCCCGAATTGTATGTATGGAACGGCTTTTGAGTACAGGATCAACTGGCGCAATCTGCAAAATCCGCTGCAAATACTCGGAATCATTCACCAGAACGGAATTTTGAGTACAGGAGGAAGTGGATGAAGACGCGATCAGTAATTTCCCTAGAGACAGAAAATCGAAGTGTCGATGACAATTGTAGTAACAACCGCGCAAACACAACGCGAACGTTGACAGTCATTTCTCTTCTTTGATCGCCGAATTTTGTTCCGGCGATCTTTTTTGTTCAAAGAGTCGCAATGAGAAGCGACATTTTGCCCGCGTCGAATTCTGATCGCGGGCCAGGAGATCATCATGTCCGAAACACTTCCCAAGCTCCATTCAGTAGCCGCAGCAGCCGACCTTCTCGGCGTGTCACTGAAGACAATGTGGCGGCTCATCAATTCCCGTCAAATAACATTTATCAAAATCAATCGTCGTGCGCTCATTTCAACAGAAGCAATGAACGAGTTCATTCAAGCAAACACAGTCAATAAACTCGATCCGAATGACATCGCACGAAATTTTGTCTACCGCTAACGGAACTGACACACCTCACACTAGCTAGCATCAAGTCCTGATGCTGATTTTCTAACTAGCAAATACTTGTTAAATGTGCGATCATTAGAGCACCGTATATAGTGCCCAGTGAATCGCGCGCCAGGAGGGTTATCCATGGCAGGCGTCAAAGATGGTATCTGGAAACGTGGTGACAATTGGTACATCTCGGTAAAGGTCAATGGCCGTCGTCGAGTGAAATCATTCGGTCGCGACCGCAAGGCCGCAGAGCTTGCGCTAGCAGAAATCTTGAAGCATCGCGCAGTTGCGAATGCCACCAATGATTGGTCTGGTCTGGCTGAATTCACGAAGCCAAAAACACGAAAAACGTTTGCAGAAGTGGCCGCAGATTATCTCGCCGAAAGAGCGAGCTTAAAGTACAGCACGTTGCGCGGTTACCGCGAAGTGCTGAAAAACTATTTGCTTCCCGCATTCGGAAAAATGGAAGTGAGCGAGATCACAGAAGAAGATGTTGCACGTTTTCAAGCCGAAGTATCTAAGAATGTTTCCGCAGTCCGAACCAACAACATCATGGGCCTGCTGCGCTACATCATGAAAGTCTGTTTGCGTAGAAAGTTGATCGCCGAAAATCCAACAGTCGGAGTTCGCCAACTCACAGAAAAGCAGCCAGACATCGATCCGCTCAGTAAAGAAGAATTAGAGCTGGCACTATCGAAAATTGCTTCGCACTATCGACCGTTGTTTACCTGTCTTGCCTGGACCGGAGCGAGGCCAAACGAGCTATTCGCATTGCGGTGGAAAGATGTCGATTTCAGGCGTGGCGAGATTCGCATCAATAAAGGCCGTGTGCGGGGATCAGAAGATCTTCCCAAGACAGCATCGAGTTCCAGAATTGTGCCAATGCTATCGATAGTAAAGCAAACGCTTGAACAACTAAAACAGCAAGGAACCGTAAACATCGACGGCTATGTATTCACGACAAAGAATGGACGACCTATCGATAAACATCTCGATCACGTTTGGCGAAGTGCACTGCGTAAGGCTGGTCTGCGGCATCGCCCGTCATATCAGTTGCGACACACGTTCGCATCTCTCTGCTTGCAAAATGGCGTAGCACCGGGCTGGCTTGCACAAGTCCTCGGACACTCAACTCTGCAAACAACATTCAAGCACTACGCACGATTCATAAAAGATACATCCAGAGAGAACGAAGATCGGTTAGAACAATTACTACGACTGGCAGCACCGCAAGAGCGGAGAACTGAAAAGTGACCGCAAACGCATTACTTTTGCCAGCGTTCTTCACCCTCAGGCGATTGGACGCCTTCGATTTTGCTGCCATGGAACACGACTAAAAATCCCGGAGGCAAAGCTAGAACTTGCATGACATCAGGTCGAATGCGGACAAGATCTGCGACATAGCAGGCGGCCAGGTCATTGACTGTTGGCTTTGACCGCT
>JBGAVO010000035.1:0-5507 GCA_044228075.1 Candidatus Peribacteraceae bacterium | reverse complement strand
ATTCAACAGCTGGAAAGTAACCGACGCGTCACCAAGTGCCTGCCCCAATTCCTGTACGGTTTCACGCAGGATGGCATCTGTATTGGAAATTGCACTGATGCGAGACGAGATATCTGAAACGAGCGCTTCACGAGCACCTGTCTGTTGCGATTCTCGATAGAGACGAGCACTTTCCAAAGCACCGCTGACTTGGTCTGATAATGCGATCGCGAGATTGATCTCTTCCTGCGTCCAGGCTTCAGCGATCTCGGCTTTTTTCAGACGGATCGCACCGATGGTTTGTCCACGCACTTTGACAGGAATGCTGATCGTAAGATTATCATTTCCAATGATGATGTCGCCCGTGTCAAACGCTTTTGCAATACTCGGCTCCACGACCTCGGAATGTGTTCGTGTGGTGGTGGGGGGAGTTGCAATGAAGCCGATACGAGGCTGGTTGCGCAGGATTTTGCTCCAAGCTTCACGGCTTAATTCGCTGTAGGCAGCCCTGGATGCTTCCAATGCTTTTTCGGTTTCATTGAACAGATTCGCATTTTGAATTGCAACGGCGAGTTGTTCTGCTAGGATCTGCAAAGTGGCGCTGTCTTCATCTGAGAAGGCCTGTGGCTCCGTGCTTTGCACATCCAACGCGCCGAGGATTTGTCCGCTGACGATAAGAGGGAGCGCCATTTCTGAGCGTGTTTCGGGCAGGTCTGGATTGTCAAAGTAAACGGCATCCTTACCCACATCCAAAGCGATGCGGGCTTTTGCGTTTTGGGTGACATAACCGACAATGCCGGTCTCGCCGACTTTGAGCTGATGCCCCCTCTCAAGCATTCGACGTCCGCCTTCACTGTTCGCCGCACTCAGAACTGCGTATTCCTTGTGCTCATCCAGCAGGAAGATGCCAATATGATAATAGCCAAAGTTGTCGTTGATAAGATAGGTCGTTTGCTGCAACAACTCGGACAAGTCACGGAAGGATGTGATGGCTTTACCAACGTCTGCCACAGCCTTTAAAAGAATGCTGCGCCGTTCAGTTTCCCGTGTGCGTTCAGCAATACGCTCTTCGAAGTTGGAGAACGTACTCTGCAAGTCAGAAGTGATGTTTTGGAATGCATTCGAAAGATCTTCCAATTCGTCACGTGTGCGAATTTGGATTGGCTCTATGTTTCGAGCTATTTTGTCGGAAGAAAAACGGTTTACATAGAAGGTGAGGCGGCGCAGCGGTTCAGTGATCGATAAAGTGTATACAAACAAAAAGACGCCAATGATGACAGCTACGATGGCCGTGTAAATTCCAAGTGTATTTTGCAGCTGCAATGCGGACTGAAAAAGTTCGGCCTGTGGAAACGCGAGCCCGAGCGACCAACCGGTTTCCAGTCCGATGGGCGAGTAGGCAACGAACATGGAGCGTCCTTGTGGGTCGATTGTTTCCGCGAACCCTGAATTTCCTTTGATCATCGAGGAAACCATACTTGCCCAACCTGAAGATTTCGGCGATTGCGCAGCGGCAATCATGGAGTCCACCATAGTTTGATATTCTCCGCCATTCTCGCCGATCCCAAGGATTACACCCTCGGGACTCAATAAAAAGGCGTAACCGCTCTTTCCAACGGTTATCTGGCTTACGATGTTCTGTGTTTGCGAGAAGGCAATATCGGCTGTTGCCACACCTCTAAACTTGCCTGCATCATCATAGAATGGGGCGCTCCAGGTGACCATCCATATTTCACCGCCTCCCGCGTCGAAATACGGCGGTGATAAAACAGGAGTATTTTTCTCTTTTGGCAGGGTATACCATTCCCAGCCAAAATAGTTGTACTCCGGGTTCCCAAGTTGGGTGAACTGCAACTCACCGCTAGGTGTGCGGCTGTAATAAGGTGACCAGTAATAGGCATTTGCCTGGAATTCGAACGGTTCATAAGCAATGGTGGAGCCGAATATTTGCTCGTTGTGGCTCAAGGTATTGCGAATGGCTTTTTTAATACTTTCTTCGTCATAGTTTCCAACCTCGGCAGATGCAGCCAGATCCACCGCTGACGTTTTTGTCCAGATCAGATTTGATCGAATCAACTCTGCCTTGGACGCCGTTTGAGCGATCAACTCGTTCTTGAGGGTATCAGTCAAAGCTGTTTTGGCCGCTTGGATGCTCAAGTAGCTGGAGGCGAACAAGGCGAATAACAGCAGGAAAATCACCACCATTGGAAGTTTGATTCGCAGACTCACCCGACGGCCAAATAAGCCTCTCTTTGGAGGCATTGTCAATGATCTGGCTGATGTCTTGGCGCTGCGAGTGAGCATGTAACTTTCCTTTGGATGGCTGTTATAGCGATGTAGAAGTTGTGGCTTTGTTACTTTAATTTAAGTGAACTGGTGTTTTTTCTTGTTGGCAGGACTTCAGTTTGCGGCGCGCCGATGCTGATCTCTGCCTCCTTGAGGTCGAATACTCTACGAAGCTCGGTAGTTGCTGTGCGCACCACCGATTCAACATCCAAAGTTTCACGAACGCGCGATGAAATGTTTGCAATGACTTGATTGCGCATGGCGTTTTTCTGCGTTTCATCCACAAGGCGGCTGTTTTCAAGAGCAAGGGCAACCTGTGCTGCCACTTTTTCCACAAGAATACGTTCGCGTTCAGACCATGAGGCGGAAATTCCCTTCCGCTTCAAGAGGATGTTTCCGATATTCTGCCCATGCAAAATCATGGGGATATGCATACCATCGCCTTTGTCGGCCTTCAAGTTCGAGAAAAGCGGACGAACTCCGGCGGGGGTATATTGGTAGGCAGGTTTGTGACGGCTCGTAAACTTTGACCACGTCTCGCGTGCTTGCAGAGTTGTGTTGGCTTCCAATTCGTAAACGAGGCTTTTTGTTTCATCCAACAGACGAACGTTATCGATGGAAATGGCGATCAGGTCAGCAAGTGTTTGCAAGACTTCAGCATCCTGTGAATCGAAGGCTTTGAGTTGATCGGAGTGAATATCCAGAATGCCGATCACCTGACTGCGGACGGTGAGAGGCAGCATGATCCGTGATCGTGTGAGCGGGAAGTTTGGGTCACGGACAAAATTTGTTTCGCCAATGTCGAGGGAGATTTGCGGACGCCTTTGTTCGATAACAAGGTTCGTCATATTCAATCTGTTTGGCTCAATGCGGAAGCCCTGTCCGATCAGCTGTTTTCCGGAAACGGACGATGCAGCTTGCAGGAAGGCTGTCTTTTTACGTTCATCAAGCAGGTATAGACCCGCGTGATAATAACCAAATTGATCCGATATAAGACGGGTTGATTCTTCCATCAACTCGGAAATGTTTTGGATCTCCGCGATCGTTCTGGTGACGCTTGTTGATGAGCGAAGTTGGGAGGCGCGTGCTTCAAGTTCCTCGGTTCGTTCGCGGACCCTGTCTTCCAATCGTTCACGTTCAATTGTGAGTGCGCTGAATGCATTTTGCATCTCTTGAATAACACGTGTAAGCGCTTTCTTGAATTGGTTGATGGCAACGAGCAGAATCGCACTAATAATGGAGAAGTCGATCACATATGTTGCCCAGTCCACAATTGTGGTGACAGGTACGCCAGTGGCCGCAAACTTGTAAATGCCAAGTTGTTGTAAAGTGGCGATTGTAGCAAAGGTCAAAATACTCACAAGGAGCGCGATAAGATCAATACGCTTATCGAACAACAATGATGAAAGAATAATAAATGCGATAAAAAATACGCTTCCGTCGATCCACGGCCCCCATGAGAGGATCGAATTCGTTGCAATTATATAAACCATAAAAAGCAACGTGGCTGCTCGTACCGAGTACGGAGTCTTTAGAACTGTGATCGAGAGTAGAACAATATACAGAACTGGGAACAACACACGGTCGGTGACTGAAGCGGTGGGAAATGAAACTGCTATTAAGGCTGCACCCAGGACACAGGCAATACGTAAAACGGCAGAAATGAACTGCTCGCGCCACCCAATATAATCAAAGGCGGCTGGATTCGAACTGTCCACGGCAGGTGACTTGAAAAATGGATTGCTGCTATTCATTATTGTCACTCATGGATACTTCAATGTTTACTTCTGCGGCTTCGAGCGCACGACCCAATTCCCTGACAGTGGTTTGGAGAATACTATCAATGGTCGTGGATGCCCAAACCTTTGAGGTGATTTCATTTACCAGCCGTTCGCGTGTGGCGATGGACTGACTTTCTTCCACAAGACGTGCGTTTTCGAGAGCCAGGGCCGCCTGAATAGCCACGGATTCGATCAGGTTCTTCTGCTCGGGCGTCCAATCGTTTGCACTCGACATGTTGATCTGGCCGATGATTTGATCGCGCAGGGTAAGCGGAATCTCGATTTCTTGTTTTTCAATCGTTTCACTATCGCCAACTGCATATTCAAGTTTTTGGTCCGCTGCAAGCGATAACCAGGCACCCTTAAGATATTGTTGTTGGGTTGCACTCATTTCGGCGAGACTTTGTTGCGATTCTGTGAAAAGTCGGGAGTTTTCGATCGCGATCGAGATCTGATTCGCCATGTTTTGATATGCATCGGCGTCCTGCTGTAGGAATGCATTCTCTTTTGTAGAGTGCAGTTCTAGGGCGCCAATAACACGGTCGCCAATGGCTAGCGGCAACGCAATCTGTGAGCGTGTGTATGGGAGCAGGGGATTATCAGATCGGACGGAATCCGTTCCCCCGTCAACAGTGAACCGCGCCTGCTTTACGCGGATGGCGGTGCCGACAGCACTTTTCCCATTGATGTTCAAGTGGTGCTTGTTTTCGATCAACACCCTGCCTGCATCTCCGGTGGCTGCTCTTAGCTCGGCCCATTGATTGGTGGCATCGATGATGAATATCGCCGTGTAATAACATTCCAATTCATCGCTGATCAAGAATACTGCATGATTGAGTAATTCATTGGGGTCAAGAATGGCGGTAATGGATCGCCCGACACGATTGACCTTTTGAAGGAGTTGTGTGCGTTCGGTGACGCTATTCTCGAGGTTGTCACGTTCGTGCTTGAGAACGCTTAACGTACTCTGTATCTGTTTCTGTGTTTCGAAAATTGCGGCTTCCAAACGCTGGAATCCCAAAATGATGATCACACCAAACATGGTAATGGCAGCGCCTGCACTGATCCAGTCGCTTGGTTTTGCCGGTGATGCGTTTGGGTTGATTGGAATGAGCTGCCCATTTTGCATGAGCAAGCCGATCACCACAAACGTCAAGATGTCCAAAACGATTGCCGCAATACCGGCTCTGGGGGAAAGCATGAGTGTGGCGAAAACGATCAGACCGAGGAAGAAGAAAAGACTGTCG
This sequence comes from Candidatus Peribacteraceae bacterium, assembly GCA_044228075.1. Classification (GTDB taxonomy): domain Bacteria; phylum Patescibacteriota; class Gracilibacteria; order Peribacterales; family Peribacteraceae; genus JAKQEM01. The sequence goes on along the minus strand of JBGAVO010000035.1, from coordinate 214 downwards.
CCCAAAATGCCGTGTGTAAATAACTCACCCAGTGCCAGTGCTAAAATACTAAGAAGGAAAACGCCCATGCGTATTGAATACGGAAAGCGAATAACGGTAACGATCCCAGTCAATACATAAACCGAAATGAACAACACTTTAATGATCGTGTTGCCAGCACCGCTGAGTGCCGGAATTAAGGCAAGCACGCCCAACACCAGCGACCCGATCAGTA
>JBGAVO010000034.1:0-5643 GCA_044228075.1 Candidatus Peribacteraceae bacterium | reverse complement strand
ACCAGATCCGCGGCGAATCCCCTTGGAAAAATTGGATGATCACCACTCGCATCGACATGGCAGAGAATTGTCACACTGCCTGGCGAGCCATTCAATGCCACCAAAGCCAATTGGCAACTTTAGGTGCCCTCGCTGAAATGCACGAAGATGCCGCCGTTGCCGTGTTAGCCATGCAAGGGACTTTCTTCAGGGCATTTAGTTTGGTAAATGGAGGAAGGGCAGTTGAGATAGATTTATTTGAAGGAATAAAAAAATAAAGAATTGTATTCGACAAGTTGGGTAATAAAAGTAACAGCCGCCTTTAGGCGGCTGTTACTTTTATTACATATTTTTCTTCATTGAAAGCTTGAGTGCGATCTTGTAAATTTCACTCAGCTTTTCTCCCATTGCCTTGGCTTCGGGGTTATCCGGCTGAGATTCCATTTGCGTAGCAAGCCCGGTCAGCGTATCCAGCAATCCTTGTGTGAGGACATCCGGATTCTGGGACAACGCCTGTTCCACGGTGGCGGCATCGGGCAATTGGATCAATTGCTCGATGATGGCGATCTCTGGCGGGGCGCTGGCAGCTTGTAGCACCTGGATCATCTTTTGCAATTTGCCCATGCGTTCATATTCATTCTTTTGTGCGGCATCTTGCAACATTCGTTGGGCAATCTCAACCGCATCCTGAGTGAACTTATCGAGGTTGGCGGTGACAGCCTGTTCAATGTCTGTCTGAGAGAGCATGGATTCAACGAAATCTTGCGCCTGTTTGAAACGCGCTTCCATCTGCTTATCCATGTCTGCCACAAAGCCAAGCAGTTTTTCGCGGATGCCTTCGAGGCGGGTCTTTTCATCCCCCGTGGCAGCTTCGATCCGTTCTGTCAGGGTCTGGAAGAATGTGTAATCCATACCGGCGCGTGCGAGAGAAACATACGCACGGATACGGGCATCAGACTTGGAGGCGAGCACGAAGTCCAGCAATTTCTCGCGCGTCAGTCCTTGACCTGCATCCTGCAACTCATGTTGAGCCGCTTCTAACTCTCCGACCGATTCCTTCAATTGCCGCCCGTACTCGGTTTCATCCAACAGTTGAGTCTGGATGTCGATGAGCACGCGAGCCATTTGTTCCTGCCCGCTGTTCATGGCGCTTTGTGCAATTCTGCTGAACAAGGCAAAGAACTGCTCGTCAATGATCTTCGTATTTTGCTTGATCAATTCCGTACGCACATCCTTTGAGGTGACCTGCATCAACCGCTCAATGAATTGCACACGTTCCTGCTGTTCCTTTAGCATTTCCGGTGTCACGCCATCCTTGCCGAGGATAGTCTCGATCATGGATTCATAGGTCAGGTTTGCCATCGGCTTGAGCAGGTAGCCTTTGCGCTTCTCAGCGGGGAGGCGGTCCATGACCTGCTTGATGAGCGGCCCAATCATTCGTTCTTGTTCATTGACAGGCAGTGCCAATTCTGGCGGGAAGAATGTCAACAGGAGTTCTTTGTCATTGTCGTGATATACGACCGGTGTGGCAAGTCTGCCTTGGTACCCGCAGTGTGGGCAGCGTGCATGGTTCGACTGTCCGCTCAGGAGACGTTGCTTTGCTCCTGGGTCTGCAGTCACATCGAATAACTGCTCGACGTTGGCAGCGATCATTTGTCTACAACGTGGACATGCAATTTGTGTTTGAGCCATCTATCAAATTCCGATTTCAGATTTTTGAATTACGATTTTACGACGTCCATTTTACACGAATTACGCATCACGGATTACGTAATACGTAAAACGTGATGCGTAATGACCAACTAACTACAAAAATACTAACTATCCTACCAATTCTTCCAGTCGGTCGATATAGCCTTCCATAACAGCAAAGGTTTCTTCCACCGCTTGGGGTGTTGTCAGGTCTACACCAGCTTTTTTGAGCACATCCAGTGGATATGCTGATGAGCCGGATTTCAAGAAGCCAAGATAATCTTCGGCTGCATTTGGTTCACCGCGCAGAATACGGGCGGAAAGTGCATGCGCACCGGAGATACCCGTGGCATATTGATATACATAGTAATCTGCAAACAAGTGCGAGAACGTTGACCATACCATACCTACACGTGGACGGTCGATCTTTACCTTCGGACCGAAACCTTCGCTGAACAGATCAGCCATCAGGTCCTGCATTGAGTCGGCAGTGAGGGGCTCGCCGCGTTCAGCACGTTGATGGGTTTCCAATTCAAAGCGTGCCAAAGTCGGCATCTGGAAGAAGTAGCGGAAGAAGTTGCCGCTCACGGCTTCTTCGATGAGGGAAATGAGGAAGTTCTTGTCCTTGATCGTGTTGAGCAAATGTCCGCGCATCATGGCTTGATTGAAGTTCGAAGCCACTTCTGCCACAAAGAGAGAATAGCCCGAATAAGCATACGGCTGGTTTTTCCATGTCAGGTAAGAGTGCATGGAATGACCGAGTTCGTGTGCCAATGTGCTCATGCTGCCAATGTCATCGGTGAATGACATCATAATGAAAGGATAGGTGCTGGGCGAGCCATATGAGAAAGCGCCATTCATCTTTCCGAGATTGGCAGTCGAATCGACCCAACGGTCTTTGAGACAGCCTTGGCGCATGACCTCTACGTATTCTTTTCCAAGCGGGGCGAGACTTTCGCTGATGTAGTCCACCGCCTTTTCGTAGGAGACAGGCACTTTCTTTTTTGCGATTGGTGCCCATATGTCGAAGTATTGAATGTCCTTTAACTTCAACGCCTTGCGTTTGATCTCGAAATAACGATGCCAGACGGGCAGCTTCTTTTTGAACGTGTTGATCAGATTATGGAAGACTTCTTCAGGGATGTTATTGTTGAACAACGAAGCCGAAAGCGTGGTATCGAACTTGCGTGCTCGCATGTTAAAGACATTAGCACTGATGGAAGAGGAAAGGTTCGTTGCCAGCGTATTTTTGAATTCGATATGTTTGTCGTGATAGTTTTCGAACGCGCTTTGGCGTACTTTGCGGTCAGGGTGCTCAAGCAAAGTGGAATAGAAGTTGCTTTGAGTGACTTCGATCTTCTTGCCTTTGCTATCTTTGGCGGGGGCGAATTTGAAGTCTGCATTGACCAGCATACTTGTGCTGCTTGAAGGTCCACTGAACGGATCTGCCGTCATGCCGAGGATCTCTTCCACCTCTGCCGAGCGTACATGCGCCTGCTGACGGAAAAGGTCATCGAAGCTTTGGCGATAGATGGCAAGACCTGAATTCGCATTCATCCAATCTTCAAGCTTTTCCCTGCCGATGTACAGAAGTTCTGGGTTGAGGAAAGAGATCGCTGCAAAAACCTGACCATACATGCCTTGCGCCTTGCCAACCAGGGCACTAGATGCCTGATTGGTAGTGTCAACGGCATAATCGAATTGCGCGTACATAAAAATAGTTTGTGCGCGTAGTGATAGATCTTCGATGGCTTTAATGCCTGCAAGCAGGGTTTCAGGGCTTTCGCCTAATTTGCCTTCATACTTTTTTACGTTAGGGATGTCGGCGATGACAGATTTCAGAGCGGCTTCCCACTCTTTGACGGTCTTGAAAACACTTTCAGCATTCCAAGTATATTTCTTGCTCACTTGCTTTCGCGCAGGTATCTTCGCCATGTTATTTCCTTTTCTTTAGATGATGTAATTATTTTACCTGTTCCCCGAGTGCTTTGGGAGATTCTCTGGTGGGGATTTGTCAACGCGGCAGAGAGAAACAGATCTTGGCGCCAGAGTCAGGCTTCGGCTTATGGTTAGAGCCGTTGTTTCCCTCTGCCCAGATCTGCCCGCCATGCGATTCCACAATGGCACGGGCAAGATAAAGCCCAAGCCCGGCGCCCTTCGTCTGCTTGACGGCGTTGGTCGAACGATAGAAACGGTCGAAGATGTGGGGCAGGTCTTTGGCGTCAATTCCGGGTCCTTCATCGCTGACACACACGATCACCTGTTCGGGACGTGCCGTACCAGTGATCTTGATCTCGCCCTCGGGCGCATACTTCAACGCATTCGATACAAGATTTGAAAGCACCTGTTCCAGCCGATTTTCGTCGCCAAGGATAACAGGGAAATTTTCGGGGAAGTCGGTGGATATCTTATGTTTGGGCGCTTGGGATGCAAAGCGCTCGCTCACCCTTAACGCAAGGCTGGGGATGGCGACATCGGCTTGATTCAAGCTGAGACCTCCGGCTTGCAGGCGTGAGGCATCTAAGAGGTCATCGATCATTTTTGATAAACGATCTGCCTCTTCTTCGATGACTGCCAATGAGTCATTGATTGTGTGCTTGTCCCATTTGGCATCAGCGCGGCGCAGGGTGGAGGCGTACCCTTTGATCAATGCCACCGGGGTACGTAATTCATGGCTGACGATGGAGATGAAGGTCGCCTTCATCTCGTCTGCATTGCGGAAGTGGGTAATGTCGCGCACCGCGACAATAACATTACGCAGTTTGCCTTCGTCCGAAAGCAAAGGCGCATATGTAATGCCAACCGGTAAAGCCGGAGGCTGTGGTCGGTTCAAATCGCCTTCCACATACAGGGTTGCATTGAGTTTCAGAGGCCAGCCATTGGCAACCGATTCTTCCAGGGTGCTGCCATGCGGTTCTTTCTTCCACTGAATGATCGTGCTGTGCGATTTATTGACGATCTCTTCGCGCGAGATGCCATACAGGGTGCTAAAGGCTTCATTGCAACGTTCAATATTCATTTGCCCATCGAGGATGAGGATACCGTCGCCTGCAGAGTCGAGCAGAGCGTCGAGCCGTTTTTTTTCGTAAGATACTTGTCCATAAAGTTGGGCGTTGAACACTGCAATAGCAGCTTGATCAATAATTGCGAAAGATGAAGATCACGCCGATGACCTGCCCGTGTGTGGAGAGAGGCAGACCTGTGCCATTCAGCAACCCCATGCTAGCAGTGTAGGTCAATTCTTTTAACATGCGGTTGAGTTCGCGCACATCTAGCTCGCGCACTTTTTCTTCGGCAAGCAGCGGGGTTAAGTAGGAGAGGAATGCCGGGGCGATGCCATGTGCCGCAGCGACGCGCCAGCCGTCAGGTAATTTGAGCGCGATGATGCCTGCCTGCCCAGCCAGCATTTCAATGGAAACACGCAGAATCCGCGCCATGAGCTTCTCCAGATCCAACTCTTGAGTAAGCAGGCGTGAGATTTCCAGCAGGTAATCTCGCTGGCGCACGCGGAAATCGGGCAACATCGATGGGACAATGGACATATTAGGTGAAATTGTATCACCCAGTTTTGGCAGGGTGTGTAAGAGAAATATAATCGGACAAGTTGTCTATTTGACTGCCACAGAAATTGGCTTTTTTGTTAATTCTTGGTGTTGACACCCTACTAATTAACTATACAATTAGTGGACATTAGGATTTTCTAATCGTAATGAACTTATTTAACCCGCTACTGTTGATTTTGCCTGTGTTTTCATCAGGTGTACGATGCATTATAGCGAAGACGGGTATGCCGTCTTCGCTTGTTAATTAAGAGCATAGTGTATCGAGCTGTATTGTATTTTTTTCTGAGGTGTTCTCCATGATTCGTTCTATCCGCTCGTTTTTTCTAGCCTTGACGCTGGCGCTTTCGTTGCTAGTCGGGCAGGTTTAGCCCGTTCGAGCAGCTTCGCTACCTGCTGAAATTAATAAACA
>JBGAVO010000033.1:0-5830 GCA_044228075.1 Candidatus Peribacteraceae bacterium | reverse complement strand
AATGATACCCATGAATCCAAAACAGATCCGGATGCTAGACTCTGCCGCAAGTCTCAAAGAACTGGAGCGCAGCTTGGATACATGGGGCATGCGCTGATGGAGAATCGCAATGGACTCGTTGTCGATGTACGGGTAACTCATGCAGCAGGAAAGGCAGAGCAAATGGCGGCAGCCAGTATGGCAAGCGCAATCAAAGGCAAGCATCGCGTAACTCTTGGCGGAGATAAGGGATACGACTCCGATGAGTTGCTTGGCGAGCTGCGAGACATGGGTGTAACTCCACACATCGCCAAGAATGACCATGAACGCAGAACCAGTTCGATAGATAACCGCACAACTCGCCATGATGGCTACGATGTAAGCCAGAAGAAACGAAAACTCGTGGAGCAAATATTTGGTTGGGGCAAGACTGTTGGATGCTTGCGCAAGGTAAAACACAGAGGGCTGGACCTGGTCAAATCAATCACGACTCTGAACATGGCAGCCTACAATTTGATAAGAATCAGGAATCTGATGAGGGCTTAAAGGTTGCCAATGAGCAACCGAGTACCCAGTATTTACAAACTCAAGACTGCCGGCTCGATTTAACGAAATCCTGGAAGGGAGCCTTGCCACTACAAACGATGTTTTTCAGCACCCTGCTAGGATGATTCTGCCAGAGTTCTTGCCATTCTTTCTGCAATCCGACATGTTCATGGAACGCGCGATTGAAATATCGGTAGGTTCACTGTCCCCCACAATTAACTGGACAACTCTGCGCAGCCAGGAGTTTCCTGTTGCGCCCCTTGAAGAGCAAAGGCGCATCGCGGAAATCCTATGGACGGCGGATTCCGCAGTTTCCGGTTGGCTTGACGTCCAAACGAAGGCCGCGCTTGCTTTGAATGCTCTAAGAGCTACCATTTTTCAAAATCTCTTTCTCTCAAACGAGTGCGTATCTATCCAACACGTCGGCCACTGGATCAGCGGGGGGACTCCTTCACGTAGTCGTGCTGACTTCTGGGGTGGTGAGTTTCCTTGGGTAAGTCCAAAAGACATGAAAGTAGACCTGATTTCGGACTCTGAGGAGAAGCTAACGGAATGCGCACTAGCGCAGCGAGTAACAAGGCTTCCTCCAGAAAGTATTTTGATAGTTGTTCGTGGGATGATTTTGGCCCACACGTTTCCCGTGGCTATGACTGGTCGAGAAGTCACCTTCAATCAAGATATGAAAGGAATCATTCCGAACTCTGATTTCCTTCCAGAGTTCATATTTCATTGGTTCAAGGACAATGACAAAAGAATTCTTCAAGCGACCGAGGAAAGTACCCATGGCACCAAGCGTCTCGCTACCGATGTTCTTTATGGAATGCAGATACCGAGACCATCTAAAGATAGACAGAAACAAGTCGTCGGCGTTTTGGAGTCATTCCGAGGCCGCATAGCAGAAATATCAATGCATCTGGAAACAGCCCAAAAGCTCTACCGCGCTCTGCGCGACAGTCAAATAGGACCCGCAAATGTTTAACGAAGAGAATACTGTCGAACAGATGGTTATCAACGCACTTTGTGCTCGCACTTCGCCACCGAAAGTAGCCGAGGAAAGCGAGTCTTACATTGGTGAATATAAGTCCTGGCGTTTTGTCCCTGCTGACAAACTTCCTCGCCAGCACTCCGAACTCCTCGTGGAGTCCATGGTCCGTGAGGCACTCATTCGCCTAAACCCGGAAATCAAAGACCAACCAGACCGAGCTAACGAGGTGCTCTACCGGCTGCGAACAATCCCACTGTCTGTTCATAGCGAAGGACTGGTTCGTGCAAACGAGCTGTTTGCTGAATGGCTGCGCGGTGAGAAGTCGATGCCATTCGGCGAACATAGCGAACATACGCAAGTTCGACTGATCGATTTCGAGAACCTAAGTAACAACGACTACGTAGTCACCAACCAGTGGGTCTACCCGGTGAGGGAGGGCGGGCGCCGTTTCGACATCCTTCTTCTCGTAAATGGCATTCCACTGGTTATCGGCGAAGCCAAGACTCCGGTTCGCCCAGCTGTCACATGGGTAGACGGAGCGAGTGACATCCACAACGGATATGAGCTCAGTGTGCCGCAAATGTTTGTCCCTAATGTGCTGTCCTTTGCGACGGAAGGCAAGTGCTACCGGTATGGCTCAATCCGCATGCCGCTGGACCTTTGGGGACCCTGGCACGAAGCAGAAAAAAAGTCAGAAGGAACACTTCTTGATGTGCAGCGATCTATCAAGGCGATGTTGCGTCCATATGTGTTGCTGGATATTCTTCAGAACTTCACCTTGTTTGCAACGGATCAGCAGCATCGACGGATAAAGGTTGTTTGTCGCTATCAACAATACGAGGGCGCCAACCTGATAGTTTCTCGTGTTAAGAAGGGCTTTCCCCGGAAAGGACTTCTCTGGCATTTCCAAGGTTCGGGGAAGTCTTTGCTGATGGTGTTTGCAGCTCAAAAGCTGCGCATGCATGCTGCATTGAAAAATCCAACCGTTCTCATAGTTGTTGATCGTATCGATCTGGACACACAGATCACCGCCACGTTCAATGCTGCTGACGTTCCAAACATGGTCGGGGCCACAACTCGAAAGGAACTACAAACTTTGTTGGCAGCTGATACGCGAAAGATCATCGTTACTACAATATTTAAGTTCGCGGAAGCTGGGTTACTGAACGATCGCTCCAATATCATTGTGATGGTCGATGAGGCACATCGTACTCAGGAAGGTGATTACGGACGCAACATGCGCGATGCCCTGCCTAATGCGTTTCTCTTTGGTCTTACTGGGACACCCATCAATAAGCTCGACCGGAATACTTTCTGGGCTTTCGGGGCGGACGAAGATGAACAGGGTTATATGAGTCGCTATTCTTTCCAGGACTCAATACGAGACAATGCGACGCTTCCACTTCACTTCGAAGCCGTCGATGTGAAACTGCGAATTGATAAAGCAGCCATTGATGAGGCTTTCAAACAGATTACCGGCGAACTCAGTGAGCAGGACCGCGATGACCTGGCCAAGCGTGCTGCAAGAATGGCGGTATTGATTAAAGCTCCCGCACATGTGAAGGCAATTTGTCACCACATCGTAAACCATTTTCAGCAGAAGGTTGAACCCGATGGTTTCAAGGCGCAGGTTGTCACTTTCGACCGAGAATGCTGTGTGCTATACAAGAAAGCGCTGGACGAGTTATTGGGTGCGGACGCTTCCGCCATTGTTATGCATACACAGGGCGGTAAAGCCGATGAATACGCCGAATGGAAGCTCTCAAAGGATGAGGAAGAAAAGTTATTGGATCGCTTCCGGGATCCAAATGATCCGCTCAAGTTTTTGATCGTTACATCCAAGCTACTGACCGGATTCGATGCACCCATTCTGCAGGCTATGTACCTTGATAAGCCAATTCGAGACCACAATCTGTTGCAGGCCATTTGTCGCACCAATCGAGTTTACTCGGGTAAAACTCATGGATTGATCGTAGACTACCTTGGAATATTCGACGATGTAGCAAATGCATTGGATTTTGATGAGAAGGCTGTTCAGAAGGTAATCAGCAACATAGATGAACTGAAGAAAGTCTTCCCTGAACAGATGGCAAAATGTCTGTTTTTTTTCCCGCACGTTGACCGCACAGTCGGCGGCTATGAAGGACTGATCATGGCCCAGGACTGCCTGCCAGATAACGAGACGCGTGATCAGTTCGCTGCAGAGTACTCTGCACTTTCTCGTCTTTGGGAAGCGGTGTCACCGGATCCTTGCCTCACGGTGTATCAGGCTGATTACAAATGGCTGACCCAGGTGTATGAATCAGTGAAGCCGCCGAGCGGCAACGGAAAGTTGATTTGGCATGCGTTAGGCGCCAAGACTATTGAATTAGTTCATGACAATGTACACCTGGAGACGGTGCGAGACGACCTAGACACATTGGTCATGGACGCTGAAGTGCTTGAGGAGTTACTCGGGACGAAGGATCCAGAAAGAAAGTCCAAGGAAATTGAAGTCAAGGTAATCGCTCGCCTGCGCAAACACAAGGACAATCCCAAGTTTGTGGAGCTGGGGGAACGGCTCGAGAAGCTGAAAGAGAAGCATGAGCAGGGACTTTTACACAGCATTGCCGTTGATGAACAAGCTAAGGCTAAAGCCGCGCTCACGGAGCTGTTCACGGAGATCAAGAACGGCAAAACTCCGGTGGTAGTCGAACGCATAGTAACAGACATCGACGAAATTGTTAGGATGGTGAGATTTCCAGGCTGGCAGAACACCAAGGCGGGTGAGCGTGAAATCCAGAAAGCATTACGCAAGATCATTTATGTGAAGTACCAAGTTAAAGACCAAGATCTCTTCGACAAAGCATTCGGCTACATCCGGCAGTATTACTAACGTTTCGGTAATGCTCACTCCGACCATGGGCCGTCACCGCAATCTATAGTTCGGAACACTGGTTCAGGGTTTTCCCTATGGTGCGATTTTCGAAATCGACGATAGGATGAATATGGTGCTCGATGCCACTTCTCCGAGGCAAGCAAACACGGCTAGCCTCGTTTTTGCTCAGCGTATTGATGACCCATTGCCGACCACTTTTCCTGATTCGTTGTGTTTGATGCTCAGCTATTAACACAACCTAGGAGTGCACCGTCAGTGGTGCCCCTTCCCATCGGACACGCTCCTCACCACTTTGCGCGGTGAATCATCGCGCCAACCTACACCTGGAGGTCGCCATGATAGATGCGAATAACCTTCAGCTCTGCAGCGTTCGTGATGCAGCCAAGCTGCTCGATATGCCGGAACACACAATACGCAGATTGATCAAACAACGCAAACTGCCAGTGGTTCGCATTGAACAGCGCATCATGCTCACCAAGAGCGGAATCGCACACTTAATCAAGATGTTGACGGCGGTTTAAAGAAGCAGCTTTCTTGACGGCAGAGCGAGGCGTATAGCCAAGGCATATCCTCCGCGAGCAATTGTTCCTCTCGGGTTGATTTGAGAAATTAGGAATTAGCAAAAAGGTCAAGGGCTCAAGCTGCAACTTGAACCCCTGGATTCATCTATTGGACGATGAAGGAGAGAGTTTCCTACAAGAATTGAGTCCTGTCCAGGCCTTTTTGCTCATTGAGTGGACGATGAGCAAGATTCCTTTCGAATGTTCAACTGCGCCCGATGCCGGGAACAGGTAAGGCTTTGCAGGAGCTGTGATCGTGGCAACCGCTATTGCGGGCGAGAATGCGCACTTCTAAACCGCCGCCAGGGACAGGCTGAGGCAGGGCGGCGTTACCAGCGCACGTTTAAGGGGGCGCTAAAACACAGCCACCGGCAGGCAGAATACAAGAGGCGGTGCAAAGAAGAAGTGACGCATCAGTGTTCCCCTGAGGCTTGTCAGGATGACATTGTTTGTCCAGAGACCGAGGAAGTGGTCTCTACGGAAATCACAAAATTCGAGCCGGCTGAAGATGCAGTGTTAATTCGCTGCAGCGGTTGCGGCCGTCTTTGTGGGCCGTTCGCACGCCAAGACTTCATCGGGCGATGTCGCCTGGGAAGAACAACAGGAGGTAACAGTGGGCGTTTCAAAAGAAGTAGAATCAGAGATCCTGCGCTTGTTTTACGCAGAGAAGTGGAAAAGAGGCACCATCGCCAGGCAGCTACAGATTCATCACGGTGTAGTTGATCGGGTATTAACCAGAAATGGAATTAGCGTTGAGCGGGTCAGGATCAGGCGTTCGTTGATTGACCCGTATTTGCCGTACATCCGTTCTGTGCTGCAGAAGTATCCGAGACTGACGGGATCGCGGCTGTATGCAATGGTGAAAGAGAGAGGGTATCCTGG
>JBGAVO010000032.1:0-5902 GCA_044228075.1 Candidatus Peribacteraceae bacterium | reverse complement strand
CCGGCTAGGTTAGTGCCACGTCAGGGAATATTTGTTTGGCGTATTCACCGGGCGATGAGCAGTACTGGCATGCTCGTGCCAGCCCTTGGTTAGGACCACCATATTCGAGGGAGACTGCCGACGACTGAGAAGTATCTCGGTGTCGAGTCCCATCTCGTGGATTCGGTGACGGATCGGTTGGGCCTATCGTGATCGCTATCTCATCTTCCAGTGACGGCTGCTCTTTGTCACACACGAAGTTCCATTCCCTTCGTTGAGACACCGCATTGCGTCGTCACAGACGCGTTGAAATGGCCCTGCGGAGAGGGTTCCGTATCCAAAGAGATTCATGGGTGTATCGAAGTCGATTCACTTGACCACCGCTCACGATGTCGCGAGCACGGACAAATGTCCTATCTTTTGGACATTTGCATGTTTCCGCACCACCGGCATCACGCTTGCTTTGGAACGAGTATTAGGTGCACAGGCTGTGAGTGTCGGTAGCTCGTCAGGGGTACGTGCCGTATTCACTAGCGGGCAGCGGTTTCTCAGAACTCCAATCCCATTCTTGATCTTGGAGGGAATATGCGAATTCGAGCGTGGCTTTTTGCCGCATGTGCGCTGAGCTTCGGGCTCGGCACAGCGCACGCGCAGAACTACTCAACCGGCGCCGTCGATATCTACAACACGTGTAATACAGGACCTGATTTGCCACAAACTATTCCAGAAGCGGCCAATGTCCGGCACTGGTGGGATCTAGCCAAGTTTCCCCAAGTGTCCCGCTGGGAAAATTCAGATGTGTGGAACACCGACTTTACAGATGGTAGTACTGGCGATCTTGAGCCGCAGGGCGGCAGCGATGTTGCCAATATCTATTTCTTCACCGGCCACGGCACCTGTCAAAGTGCGCCACAGGCCACCGACCCAGACTTTCTGGTGACCTGCAGCGGCGGAACACTGGGCTCGACCAACATCGGCACGAAATCACGCTGGGGTAATGCCGGCGGGCATTCGCGCTTTATGTTACTGGATGCCAGTTGTCCGATGGATCTCGTCTCCCTCAGCAACAATTGGTTTCCGCCCTTCCGTGGGCTGCACGTCGCAACTGGTCATTCAGGTAATCGCACGCACGATACATTGGATAGCAGTTCGCGCGGCGATCAATTTGCCGCGCGCACCGTCGGTGTCACGACAACGTTTTTGGGAATCGTGATTTCGACGATCCCCAAACAATCTGTCACTTGGGCATGGATGAATACGGGTCTCATTGACGTACAAAGCCAAGTGTGCGCGGTCTCCATTGCCAACGACACGACAGCCGCCACCGCCAGCAATCGGCGCGACAATGAATTTATCAGCCCATCATTCGGTGCACCAAGCGGCAATTGGTACGCATGGCGCTGGGTTTGCAGCTAAGCACCAGGAGGAACATATGCGGCGATTCCATTTCATACGCACTTCGTTGCTTGCACCGATCGTGATCGTAGGCCTTACCCTCCACGTTGGTTGTGCTTCGCAAGGGGCCACGGATGATCGCTCGCACAGCAGCGTCACGCCACCTTCCAGTGAAGCTAAAGCACTTGGACCTGAGCATGAACGGTCGCTCCGCGACCTCTCAGAGAAGGTATTCGGGATCAAGTGGTCGGGACGCGTACTTGCTGTTTCGGATCGCGGCTTTGAGATCCTGACAGACCAAGTGACAACCCTCAGCTATCGACCAACCGGAAATGCGTTCTTTGTTCAGAATTCAAAAGCCAGCCTGTCACAACCATCGTTCGATGGGTCAGATGGTGACTACATTAAGCGGGGCAACGCCATACTTGCCGGACTTGGCATCGAGGCTTCGGAAATTGCTGAGGCAAAGGTGTTGCAGCATTTTGTCCAAGTGGGGATCGTAGATCCTGATGGCAAGAACTCGCGCGTAGACCCCCCCAAGAAGGATCGCCGCACGCTTCTGATTACGCGTGCCGTGAATGGAGTCCCCGTGTTTAACTCGCGATTGATCATGGATCTTGACCCCAGCGGGCAAATTGCCAGCCTTGAGATCACCTGGCCAAAAATTTCGCCTCACGTGATGGAAAAGGTGAAACTGTTACAAAAAGCGGCGCGCGCAGACTTCAAAGTACCCGAACAGCAATTTGCCGAACTGGAAGCGGTGGAGGTTGGGATCTTGCATTCCCCTGCCGCCAGTTTCGTCGATGAGCAAGCAGCAGCCATCCGTGTAATTTATCATTCGAAGGATCCAAACATTGGCAAGAAGGCGGTTGCCTATCTTGATGAGACTGGACAGCCAGTGCCGATGCCCAAGACGATGGAAGTCCGTGAACCTCCGAAGTCACCACGAAACCCGAATCGGCAAAATGAAACGTCTAGATAGGAATAGTTCAAATACTTAACATAGTTTGTCTCCGAGCGGGTGGTGCCCGAGGCACTCGCCCATGCAGCCGCTCACGCCCAGCGCTACGATACGGCTTATCGTGAATTCCGACAGGTCATGAAGTATCTAGGCGTCAGGTCCTATCTGCTCGATTCGATGATGGAGCGGTCGGGCTTGTCGTGTGACTTTCGAGAAGATTCGCGTGACTAGAAATGGAAGCGGTCTACCCACTGCGTTTACAACCTGGTTCGACGCCTGCCCGGCCAGAGGCGTTGTAGGTCCATGGCTTCCTGAAATGACAACGGTGCCGTTCTATTCTTTTCCACCTTCTTCTGAACACCCGCAGCCGCGAGTATCTTTTTGAACTGACCCTTTCCTAAAAACTAGACCACGCGTTGCTAGAAATTCGATGCTTTCTACAGCCTGGGTTGAGCTGCTGTTCGACAAACGCCTGTAGTGCATAGTGCCCTAGCGACCCATGTGGCCGACGCTCACTGTAGTCGATTTGCCACCTTTCAACCTTCTGTCGGGCATCGCGCAGCGAGACAAAAACATTGGTGGTCAAACACTCGTCGCGGGACCGCCCGTTGAAACCCTCAATCACCCGATGCTCCACGGGTTTTCCAGGTCGGATCACATCCAGCTTCACCTCGTGGGCATAAGCCCAGGCATCCAGCGCCTTCAAGGTAAATTCGCTCCCATTGTCCTCGGTGATGATCTTTGGGTAGCCACACTGCTTTGCCGCTCGCACGAGGGCGGCGACCACCTTCTTGCCGGTCAGGGTGAAGTCTGGCTCGATTATTTGACTGTGCCAACTCTAGTGATCCACGACCGTGCGCGCCAAACTGCCGCCCATCCAGTAGTGTATCCGCGACAAAATCCATACTCCATCGTTCGTTCTTCTGCGTCGGAGCCGACGGGACTAGCCGCAGCGATTGGCGCGTTGCCGTCGATGTGTCAGCTGCACTGCCAACCCTTACTCGCGATAAAGTCGACAGACTCGCTTGCCGTTGATCAGCCAGCCTTCTCGTCGCAGCATCACGTGCAGCCGGAGAGACTCGAAGTGGAGACGGGCTTAAGCTAGTTGTCAGACCAGCGTACGTTTCTAGTTTTCGCTCGTCCAGCTTTTCTGCGAGGACGTCAGCAGCAAGGTGAGGAGTTAGATTGGTGGCTGGACTTTAAAAAAATTACAGACATCATGTAGCATTAGAATGTCCTTAGGACATTCTAATGCTACATATCGAAGTCGTCAATATTAAAAATGATATACGCCTATGGGTGGATAAGCGGTGTCTCTATTGACAAGTTAGTATGGAGAGGTGTATATGTCCTTAGGACATATACACCTCTCCATCGATACTTCGTGGTTCTCGTTTCTGAATGTTGTCATTCTGTTATTCCACGAAAGCTCTCTCCAATGTCACTGGATCTTGCAGGTGCAGCAACCCTTGAAATTGGACGGCTGCCTCAGCCAGTCCTGACGGAGTATGAGCTTGGTCGTCTCCTATTTGATCTGTACGACAAGAAACAGGTCGAAGGGCTGAAAATCAGCCGATTAAAAAAATCTGTCCCGGATATTGGTGATTTCGGATCGCTACTCCGCACCCTGCTGAATCGAGGTATCTTGCGAAAGAGACGAGATTTCCGGGGGAATGTGTACAATATTTTGGGGAAGACGCAGTTCACGCCAGAAGACATTTTGTGCTCGGTGGATCCGTTTGCCTACCTTTCACATCTGAGTGCGATGGCCTATCATGGGCTGACCAATCGAATTCTCACCACCATTTTTTACAGTACTCCCCAACAGGCCAAATGGTCTAGCTTTGCGGTGCACAAAATGAGGTCGGATCTCGGCGAGCACCTGCAAGCCTATCGTGACGGGAGTCTGCCTCGACTGACGCACATCCGATTTGCCCGAATTGACAAAAAACCAGTGCATAAGTACGCAAGCGCCCATACCGGTGCATTTAAAATCGGGAAGGAGCGAGTCCTGCGAGTCTCGACGATCGGCCGAACATTTCTCGATATGGTTCGCGCCGCACATCTGTGCGGCGGGATCAATCATGTTATCGAAGTGTATGAGGCTCATGCGAGACAGTATGAAGCGTTGATTGTCGAGGAGATTGATCGACATGGCACGCTGATCGAGAAAGCCCGAGCTGGGTATGTGCTCGATGAACGATGTGGGATCACAGGGAATCCAACCATTGAGAAGTGGGCGACGACTGTCCAGCGGGGCGGTTCTCGGAAGTTGGATCCCCTGTCTGAATACAGCTCGCACTATTCAGCACGCTGGTGCCTGTCACTTAATAACAGCTGAGGCATGCATGGAGGAATGTGACATCGCTGCTTGGGTCCAGAGGGCTCCTGATGCCGCGCAGCGAGAACTTCGACAGGCGGTTCATACCGTGTTAGTGGCGATCGGCCGTTCGTCGGATCTTCAACCCCACATGATTATGAAGGGGGGCATCCTTCTCGCGATTCGGTACGAGAGTTCGCGGTATACCCGCGACATCGATTTCTCAACAGCCCAACGATTCGCCGATTTTGATCAGAAGACATTTCGTTCGAAGTTTGAAGGCCGACTCGCAGTGGCGGTCGAGGAGCTCGACTACGGCGTGGATTGCCGCGTGCAATCTTACGCGGTGAGACCAAAACGAGCGGACGCCGAATTTCAAACCATCCAAATGACACTGGGATATGCCGAAAAGGGGACGAGGAAACATGGTCATCTCGTAGCCAAGAACTGCCCCGATGTAGTGGATGTTGATTACAGCTTTAACGAACAGACCAGCTCGGTGGATCATCTCCGTTTTGCTGACGGGACCGTCATTCATGCGTATAGCTTCATTGATTTGATGGCAGAGAAACTGAGAGCACTCCTCCAACAGGAAGTCAGAAACCGAGTACGCCGACAGGATGCCTACGATCTCTTCCGGATGGTCACAGACTACCCCGTGACCGATGAACGGGTAAAAGCGGTGATTCTTGAGGCCTTGAAGTCCAAGGCTGCCTCTCGCGGCCTCACAGTGGAGCAAACGTCTATGGCGAGCCCTGCGATTATCCAGCGTTCGAAAAAAGAGTATCCGCAACTGGCGAACGAGATCCGTGAAGACTTACCCCGCTTTGAGGAAGTGTATGGAGCTGTGCGCGTGTTTTACGAGTCCCTGCCGTGGTAGCGCATTGTGTTGTGGCATTTGAAAATGCGACAGTGGTCGGGGTTACCTCCTAAAGGATCAGCGCTAGTTATTCGTTGATGACGGGATGCCTTGTCTGCGGAATTGTCCCTTCCCAGCGGCGGCAGACTCTACATTCCGTGTCAATCCCTGAAAAAAACTAAAGGCCCGGATTTCTCCGAGCCTTTGTAAGTCGGCTTGCAAGCTAAGCGCAAACCCCTGGGCATTGCCCCTATGGGTATACTATAGCGCCTTCCACAGTCGTCTTCCAGCCTTTCAGAACGAGTGCCATGGTGCAGCGGCACGCCAGAAAGGCCTCATTCTACCTTGCTCTGTAGCGCTCGTGTGACCATACATTAAAGTTGTAGAC
>JBGAVO010000031.1:0-5954 GCA_044228075.1 Candidatus Peribacteraceae bacterium | reverse complement strand
CGACCAAGAGGACTAATGATACGTCCTGTTGTGGTAGCTTCACGAACTAATTCAATCCACCAGTTAGACCAACCTTGATACTTCTCATGGAATGCTTCGATTGCCTTTTCCCAGAATTTTTGTGAAGTTGATACATCTGTGAAATCTGGATCGTTTGCGTAGCTGTATGCTTGTCCTCCAAAGATAAGTCTAAAGATAAACTTCTTAGCAATAAGACGAGAAGGTAGTTTGAATTTAGATTGGTTGTCGGTATGCATATCCAAACCGCGAATAATCTCTTCTAATGCTACTGGATCGTTAGCTAACCAACTACCAACAACCCATTCAACTGCTTTCCCGTCCGCGTTCACAATAGTCATGATAATCCTCTTTACAATTAACACAAATTTTAGTATTGTTGATTATCAAAATATTCTCGAATCTGTTCAAAAGCTACAGGTGAATAATTTACATTCTCTACAGAAACATTAAAGTATCGTTCATCTTCTAAATTATTAGCATGTGTGTGTCCATGCACTTGTCCCTTCCAACGAGCTAAACTATCTGGATGAATAGGAACATGAGCCAAAACAATCTTGTCTAGTACATGATATGCACGAATATCTTTAAAATACTGTGCATACTGAGAGATCTTTAGGTTGTCATGATTACCTTTAATTAATACTTTAGTTCCATGTAAATTCTCCATAATAGGTAAAAATCGATTACTGAAAGTAACATCTCCTAAATGATAAACTTTATCTTCAGGTTTAACAACCTCATTCCAACAATGAATCATATACTCATTCATAATCTTCATAGTAGGAAAATCTCGAAGACGAGAGCCATCCTTTCTAAGGAAAGTTAAGATATTTTCATGACCAAAATGATGATCACTAATTAAAAAGATTTTACTCATTAATACCTCGAATAGAACAGATCTTTAATGTCTTTAGCCATATTCTGCTGATTCGGTTCGCTAGCACTAAGCCTACCAGTACGAGCTACAACCATATTTAATTGTCCATGGAGAGTGTTCTCCTCCCAGTTCATCTTCTCACGAATCTTAATTAAACCATCGTAATATGTACCACATAGTTTTTCTAATTCTGAACGTTTAAGAATTAATTCAATTAATCGTTTGTTACCACGGAGCTTACGAAGAACTTTTTCATCTGTACTATAGTAACCTTCTTTCTTTAATTCAGAACCCTCAACAGGTTCAAATTGTCGATCAAACTTTAATTCATATTTTACAATTTTGTACCGTGGTAGTCCCGTTTTAGCTCCTGTTTTAAATACCCCATTAGGAACACGCTCTTCGTATATAATAGATCCACCATAAAGAAAAACAGAAAGATGATCACCACTGTTGGGATTAATAAAAGAACGATAAGGGTGGTTTCCAAAAAGTTCATTATCAATTTCGGCCAATTCAGTTTTAGCGAGTAATGATAGTCTCTTAGCCTCTGCTTCATTAAACCTAAGTCCATTCCATTCCATCTCCTGTAGAACCTTCAAATCTTCCATTTGTAACTGGAACAACTTAAGCTTACCCTCTGATCGTAGGATAGGGATCTGTGCCCCTAGAACGGCCTCAGTAAGCTCAACATCACGTAAGGCATACTTAGTCATCACCTCCTGTGGTACTTCACTAGAAAGTTTATCCTGATCCCAGTAGTTAAGTTTGACTTCATCAATCTTTTGCTCGTTAAGGTACTTCAAAGCACAGTCGTCTAGTGACGGATAAGCATGTGTCTGATTACTGATTAAGAACTCAGCAACTTGACCGTCAAGAAGATGAACAGACTCAGGAAGATTAACACCACACCAACGAAGCCAATGTAGATCGAACTTAAGATTAAATCCGATAATATAAGTCGCCTCATCAATAATGAATTGAACTTGTTTCCTAAAACTGTCTGTAAAATTATTCCATATTACCCCAGCAGGTTTGCCTTTATATTTATATGCAAAACAGATAGGATAATTCCGTGTATCAAATGGGTTACCCTTGCTGTAGCTTTCTGTCTCAAAATCAAATGTTAGGATTGACATCTTTAGTCTTCTATAGCTTTAACATGAACCATCACATGGACGAGCACCACAGGTTTCACAAATACATGGTGAATAGTTACAGCCAGAACATGCATCACCATCAGCATCCACAGGCCCACCACAATCAGGGCACTCACCAACCTGAGGACCATTTTGAAAAGAATCACAACACATTATTTCTCTCCTTCCGCCATGCGGCAAAGTTTCTCTTGAACTAGACCTACGTTCATTTCCTGTGCCATGCTTCGCCAGCATCGCTCCG
The DNA here is from genome assembly GCA_044228075.1 of Candidatus Peribacteraceae bacterium. Classification (GTDB taxonomy): domain Bacteria; phylum Patescibacteriota; class Gracilibacteria; order Peribacterales; family Peribacteraceae; genus JAKQEM01. The sequence goes on along the minus strand of JBGAVO010000031.1, from coordinate 3,655 downwards.
CTTCGTTGCATGCGGCAGCCACATCCAGCGCGCTCCATGAGTCAGGCCACGCACAACCGTCTTCCCACTGCACCAGCCGCTGTGCGCCGGCCTCGATCATTTCAGCCGTGGGGTCCGTCAGGCATTCAATCAGCCGCAGCAGTTCGTCGCAGGCCATTACCAGCGAGGCAGGCGCTGGGTCTTTCTTCCTGCGGTGGTATTCGAGTTCCCGCTTAAATTCTTCCATCGTCATCATTGCAATCAACATCTTTTGTCCTTTCTGACCCGCCTGGGGCCGAACCCATCATTCGAGCGGACGGCTGTGAAGCGTCGCCGCTCAACTCTGCGTTAGGCAACAGGCGTGTATCCATCCTCAAACGCCTTGGCCGGCGAAAACGACTTGTAGCCGTCTTCGTAGACCACGTAATAGCCGCCGACTTCCGGCCTGTGCTTCGCCACGTATTCAGGCGTCAGCGGCACCTTGTCATAACCTTCCTCGGCGGGCTGGAAATACACCAAGCCGTGGCGGTCGCCAATAATTCCGGCAATCTTCAGCGCCCAAACCTTCTTGTGGCATTCATACTTCGGCATTTCGCGTGCTGTGGTCATTTCAATCTCCTCAAAAAAAGTTGCAAGTTGCCTAACCCGTCAATCAACCCGGACAGCTTCGCTGCCGGTTATTTCTGCGATGTGCATCACTCGTACAGCGCCGCGTTCAGCAGATTCGCCGGACGCATTCCAGCTGCTTCCATGAACTGCTGGCTACGCGGATCAAACCAGAGATTGCACGTGCCTTCCCATTCCCCGTGTCGCTGCTTGCTGATGATCATTTGTGCGTCTGGATCAGAAGGCAGATAACCAGATCCAACCTCAAACGCTGCCTCCTTAACCTTGTTGCGCCAGACCGTGACGACGTTATCCACCTGATCGGTTATTGACGCTGCGCCGCGAACATCCATTTTCCCAGGTGGCGTCATCTCATCACGACCCTTGCGCGAGTGACAAACCAGATGGACATGGATACCGGAATCACGGGCAAGCGTGCAGAGCCGATCGACAAAGCGTTTCTGCCCGTTGTAGTCATCCTCGCCCATTCCGCATTTCAGCAGAGAATCGACGACGAAATGGCAGCATCCGCGTTTATCTTTTGCGTATGCGCCAATTGCTGCGATTTTCTCCGGATTGACCATGCCCTGCTGATCGTACAGCCAGATGAATTGCCCAAATCCGGTATCGCAAAACATCGCATCCACAAAACCTCGAGACGGATTTGGTACTCCCTCGCCCTGCTTAGCCATCCTGATAAGCGTTGCAACTGGTGACATCTCCATCGACGCGATGCATGTTTTTTCGCGCTGCACCACAAGCCCGAGCACCACTTGTCCAAGCAGCAGCGATTTACCGTGACCGTTAAAACCAGTCCATATCGTTACCTCGCCTGATCTGAACCGCAGTTTGTCGGCCATCTTGCGGAATGGAAGGCGAGCGCCTTTAGGTGCCTGCGGATTGAACAGCGATTCTGTCACCGCACCGATATACGCAGACGCTGGCCGCAGCCTATGGTCATGATCCGTCATCAACATATAGGCCGAAAAGTCAATATCGTCGTCGGCAAAAATCATGACTTCCTCCATTCGATTCCAAAGTCCTCGATCGGCCAGTCGAGAATCACAAGCAGGATATATCGCGCATACTGCTGCAGACGGCTGAATATCTCGGCCACCCTGTCGTCGTATCGCGTCGCATGGACAAAAACATCGAGGCCGGCAAAGACGCGCAAATCCAGATCATCCAGTCGGTCGCCAGACCGGATAACACCCTCAGGAAATGTCAGGAATCCAGGATATGAAAACCAGTCCGGAGCCTTCCAGTCATCGCCAATGCTCAGCGAAACCTGCCTTGCAGGCAGCTTGCCAGCGGTTCGGAAAGCCACCAGAGCCGCTAGTCCGGTCGGAGGATTCATACGGTCCTCGGGCCGACGACACGCAGGCTGGGAGCAATCGCAGATGCTGGCTCGTCGTCCCATCGCCCCTGATTCAGCCAGGTAGCAGGATGCGGGATGAACTGCCCGCCGTCCCTCATCCACTGCTCGCTGCGCTTCTGCTGCTCGACAGCCGCCAACACCTTGTCAAAGCTCCCATTGACCTTCAGACGTGCCCATGCGGTCATCGCTGCACGCTTCCCAATCTTTCGCGGATACGCCGACCAGAAGGCTTCAAAGCCTGGCGGAATGATCAAGGTAGTTGACTTAGCTTTTCTAGCTTTTGTTGTTTCTGCTTCTGCTTCTGCTTCTGCTTCTGCTTCTGCTTGTATCGACAGGCTTCGACTAGCATCTACTGTAGAAATGCTTTTCGACATGTTTCGAGCTGTTTCAGCCTCCGCTGCTGCAGCTTTCGCGGCGCGTTCAGCCTCTCGTCTGGCGTTGATGTACCTTCGTTTCGACTCCTTGACCGATTCTTCGTCCTGCGTCGCGCGATGCTTCTCGTAGTTCAGCAGAAACCAGCCGCCGTCGATGTCCTCGACCCTTCGGCCTTCGTTGTCTGGTGTTCGAGAGTACCTGTCAGGCGATTTGAACGTCCGTAAAGCGCGCTCCGTCTGCTCGACCGTGACCCTTGCGCGGTTCGCCAGGCCCGGAATTGAGCCCCACACGCGCCCATTGCGGTCAGCCATCGCAAGCATTGTGATCCAGACGATCCGCGTTGAATCAGGCTCGCACCAGACGGTGCTCTCCGTGATGCTGCTGAACAGCTTGGTGAACGTTACGGACATCTCGGCGCCCCTACAGTAGAAATGTAATTCTACAGTTGATAGTTGTAGACATCAATCGAAATTAGCCAGACGCCGCACTCACGCTGATCCGCAGCCCGCCGCCAGGAACAGCTTCGCCGATCTGGATTGTTAGCCTCACGATCTGGCTGTCGTTCTTGTAGCAGACGCCCTGCAGCGCGTCACAAGCGACCTTGACGCAGTTGTCGATGTCAATCCGCGTCTTGCTTGCCGCGCCTTTCTTGGTCAGCTTCGGGAGCAGCGTCGCCACGACAATGACCGGACCAGACAGGCAGACAGCGCCGTTGCTGATCGCCAGCGCCATCGCTGTTGCTCTGTACCGATCTGCCTCAGCAGTCCTGTAGCACCCGCGCGCTGTGCGCCTGATGTAGCGATTCGCGCTTGGCGGATAGGGCAGCAGCACGGTCACTTCGCCGCGCACCCCGGACAAATCCACCCGCCGAATTCATATTTCTTGCGCCCGGCAGGCATTCGCATTTCCTCGCCGCATTTCTTGCACTTATATGCATACGACATTACAGCCTGAGTCGTCGCAGCATCGCGGTCCGTGCGGCGCCGGTACTCGTGCAGGGCCTCGGGGTGTGTGTTGAAAATCCTCATGAGAACATATCCAACGTATGAGCGCACCGAGGATCAGGAATCGCGTCGCCATGCCGGACGTAAGCGATGCACGTCACATTGCCGTTTTCCAACTCACGCCACTCGACAGCATCGCCGCGGAACGATGCTGCGATGATTTCGCAGAGATCGTCGTCGTCACACTCGTCGAAGTCCTCGCCGTCGCGCATCGCCTTATCTCGTGCGCACGTGGAGCACAGAGAGCACAGGATCATGCTGCCTTCGGTCCCGTTCGACGGGATCCACTGCTGGCCGGGAAGTGGCCCGGGAG
>JBGAVO010000030.1:0-6224 GCA_044228075.1 Candidatus Peribacteraceae bacterium | reverse complement strand
AGTTAAGCACGTCAGCGCCGATGGTACTTGGAGGGCGACCTCCTGGGAGAGTAGGTCATTGCCAAGGGGCTTTTCTTTTTAACACATCACGCGCGGGATCTTTTTATCCGCGCGTGTGTCGCTTGTATGGCCCCTGTTTTGTTTTTTAATTTCATGCCGAAAGTAGGTGATTTCATTGGCTTCAGTACATTTACGAAGCGGAGAGTCTCAAGACTCATTGCTTAAGCGCTTCCGCAAAAAAATAGTTAAGAGCGGTATTTTAAGCACCATTCGCAACAAGCGCTGGTTCATTTCGAAGAGCGAAACACGACGAATGGATAAGAAGAAGGCGATCCGCCGCATTAAGCGGAAATCCTTTAAGGACAACGAATAAAGACAGACTGTAGGATGTGTGTATGACCAAAGAAGAAGGCAAAATTAAAGTGGACGGACTTGTGATCGAGGCTTTGCCTGGAACGCAGTTCCGCGTGCGGCTGGATAATGGGCATGAAGTGCTCGCATATCTGGCGGGCAAAATGCGCAAGCACTATATTCGCATTTTGTTGGGAGACCATGTCTCCATGGAAATGTCACCTTATGATATGACCCGCGCCCGCATTACTTTTCGTCAGCGCAAGAATGCGCCAACTTCTTCTACCAGCAGTTAATGTTTGTAAATTGAATTTCAGGAAGCCCTCTGTTTTCACAGAGGGCTTTTTTTGTGCATAACTGAATTGGGCGGTTATAAAGCCTGGGGTGTGCTGCCAGTTTCCAGCAAGGCTGATCCGATGATTTGAGCGGGATCAATTCTCAAGAGAGGTGGAATCTGTTTCGTTTGAATCTGATCCAGTGTTGGAATTTTCCATTAAAATCTTTTCATCTTTGCATGATTCGTGTATAATGCCGAAGTTCGGCATAAAACGAGGAGTGTGAAGCGTATCTTTTGATCGACCATTGGTCAGCGAGTTCGTTTCAGATCGTATTGATCCAGTCCTCGGCCGATTCTTATGATGGCCGATTTTTTATCTCAATTTGGAAAGTAGGTGATTAAGTTGGGTTCAGTACATTTACGAAGTGGCGAGTCTCAAGACTCACTGCTCAAGCGTTTTCGTAAGAAGGTTGTCAAGAGCGGCGTGTTGAGCACCATTCGCAACAAGCGCTGGTTCATTTCCAAGAGCGAGACACGACGCATGGAAAAGAAGAAGGCGATTCGGCGGATGAAGCGAAAATCTTTCAAGGATACAGAATAGGCAGAGGCGTGTATGACTAAAGAAGAAGGCAAAATTAAAGTGGATGGTGTGGTGATCGAGGCCCTGCCTGGGACGCAGTTCCGGGTGCGGCTGGATAATGGGCATGAAGTGCTGGCTTACCTTTCAGGTAAAATGCGCAAGCATTACATCCGCATTTTGCTGGGGGATCATGTTGCGATGGAAATGTCGCCTTATGATCTGACCCGCGCGCGTATCACCTTCCGCCAACGCAAAAGCATTTCTTCCTCTGTAGAAAGTTAATTTTCTGTTTTGCATGATCAACAAAAAATCCTCCGTTTTGCGGAGGATTTTTTTGTTTGTGCGTAGTATTTATCGTGTTTCTTTGTATGAGGTTAAGACTTTCATGTAATTCGCCCGTTCGAATGCGGCTGGTTCTTTGACAGATTTCTGGCTCATGCTGCCCTGCATCTGCTTGATGGATTCGTATTCGTGAGAGTCCATCCACCATTTGAGTTCGGTCAACATTGACGGGATAACCTGTTCGCCGTTGTGCAGGAGATTGGATGCCATCATGGTGACTTTCGCTCCCGCCATCATGGATTTGAGGACATCGTTGGCGGTGTGTACGCCGCTGGTCAGTGCGAAATCAGCGTTGACTTTGCCGTGCAGGATCGAGATCCAGCGCAGGGGCAGGCGCATTTCAGCGGAGGTGCTCAGGTCAAGGCTGTGAACGATCTCCAGTTCTTCCAGGTCAAAATCGGGTTGATAGAAGCGGTTGAATAGTACCAGTCCATTTGCTCCTGCTTCGACGATCCTGCGGGCAAAATTCGGCAGTGCTGTGATGAAGGGACTGAGTTTTACAGCCAATGGAATGGTGATGGCGGATTTGACTTCTGCCACCAATTCGACCTGTGCGTCTTCAAGTTCCTGCGCAGTAAGGTCGGGGTCGGTGGGGATATAGTACAGATTTAATTCCAGCGCGTCCGCACCTGCATCCTGAATCTGTTTTGCATAACTCGTCCAGCCGCCTTTGGATACACCATTCAAACTTCCGATGACAGGGATGCTTAATGCCTTCTTTAATCCAGCAACCTGACTTAGATATCTATCAGGACCAACTGCGTACATTCCGCCATCGGGCAGATAAGTCAGGGCCTCGGCATAGGAGTCGGTGCCGCGAGTTAGAAAATGGTCAAGTTCTAGACTCTCGTGAATGATCTGTTCTTCAAAGAGAGAGTACATCACGATCGCAGAGATGCCCGCTTCTTCTAATTTGCGCGCCTTGTCAATATTTTTTGAAATTGGCGACGCGGAAGCTACAATCGGATTTTTGAGATTCAAGCCAAGGTAGGATGTAGAAAGATCGCTCATTATTTTTTCTCCTCGGTGTCATTTTCATAATGCATTGACGCCATTTGTTGATAGAGAGTCCAGCGGGATTTTGCATCGTGCTGGGCTTCCTTCATTAATTCTTCAGCGCGGTCTTCGTTCATTTGGATGAGCATCTTGTAACGTGTTTCGTTGTATGCATATTGAGAGATTGGGATGCTCGGTTCTTTTGATTCAATGATTAGTGGATTCTGACCTTGTGTTGCCAGGCGTGGATCGTAACGGTACATGGGCCAGTGACCAGATTGCACCGCGAGTTTCGACTGTTCTAGGCTCTTGGAAAGATCATATCCGTGCGCGATGCAGGGACTGTATGCGATCACCAGGGATGGACCATCGTAAGACTCGGCCTCGATCAAGGCTCGTAATGTCTGCTGGTCGTTCGCTCCCATGGCGACACGAGCAACATACACATATCCGTAAGACATGGCGATCAGACCCAGGTCTTTCTTGGGCAATCCCTTGCCGCTCATGGCAAACTTTGCAACTGCTGCGCGCGGTGTGGACTTGCTGGATTGTCCGCCAGTGTTTGAATACACTTCGGTGTCAAGTACCAGGATGTTTACGTTACGACCTGAAGCCATGACATGATCCAAACCACCATATCCGATATCATATGCCCAACCGTCACCGCCGATGATCCAAACAGATTTCTTGACGAGATTGTCTGCGAGACTCACCAAATCCTTTGCGCGGCTGTCGCTGGATTTTGAGAGTTTATTCTTTAACTCGGCGACACGTTCCCGCTGTGCCTGGATGGCTGCATCATCATCCTGTTTGGCGTTAACCAGGGCATTGACCAATTCCAGGCTTAACTCTTTTTCAAATAGTTTCACAAGCTCGAGCGCATATTCTTTTTGCTTGTCAATTGTCAGGCGCATGCCCAGGCCAAACTCGGCATTATCTTCGAACAGCGAGTTGGACCAGGCGGGACCCCGTCCTTTTGAGTCCACTGCCCAAGGGGTGGTAGGAAGGTTGCCGCCGTAAATGGATGAACAGCCTGTTGCATTAGCGATGACGGAGCGGTCACCAAAGAGCTGGGATACCAGCTTCACATAGGGCGTTTCACCGCATCCCGCGCAAGCTCCGCTGAACTCAAATAACGGACGCAGCAATTGTGAATTCTTGATCGTGGACGGATTGAATAATTTCTTGTCCATATCTGGAATGTTCATGAAGAAATCCCAATTTTTGGCTTCAGCTTCGCGCAAAGCGGGCTGGGGCATCATATTGATGGCCTTGCGCCCAACCGCACTCTTGTCTTTCACCGGGCAAACTTCCACGCATACGGTACAACCTGTGCAATCTTCGGGTGCTACTTGTAGCGTATAAGCCATGCCTGTCGAGAATTCTTTAAACTTGGACGGAACATGTTTAAAGGTCTCTGGCGCGTCAGCGAGCAATTTTTCATCATACACACTGCGTTGTGCCGGTCGGGAATGTACCGTCAATCGGGAAGGCTGAAACCGGAATATTGTCGCCGTCGGAATTGATGATCTGACCGAGAACATTACGGACGAATTCAGGCGCTTCTTTCGGGACCGGAAGCCGGCGTGTGGTTTCTGAGTTGATCGCGGCTGGAACATTGACCTCATGAAGGTTCGCGACAGTCGCATCGACCGCATCGAAATTCTGCTGTACAACGGCTTGACCGCGTTTGCCATAACTCTTTTCGATGGCATGTTTGATTTCGGCGATTGCTGCGTCACGCGGAAGAATTCCGCTGATGGCAAAGAAGGCGGTCTGCATAATGGTGTTCATGCGTCCGCCCATACCTGTCTTTTCGGCAACATCATAGCCGTTGATCACATAGAACTTGAGTTTCTTTTCGATTATGTCTTTTTGAACTTCCTGCGGAAGCTTATCCCAAATTTCCTCGGGACCATACAAACTATTCAGTAGAAAGATTGCGCCTTGCTTGGCGTACTTAAGCATATCCACGCGCTCTAGGAAGGCGTACTGGTGACAGGCTACGAAGTTTGCCTGATTCGCTTCAATAAGGTATGGTGCACGGATGGATTGCGGACCAAAGCGTAGATGTGAAATAGTGACTGTACCAGACTTCTTCGAGTCGTAATAGAAGTAGCCTTGAGCAAAGTTAGTGGTCTCTTCACCGATGATCTTGATAGAGTTCTTGTTTGCACCCACGGTCCCATCAGACCCGAGGCCGAAGAATACACAACTGACCATGCCTTCAGATTCCAGGGAGAAGCTGGAGTCAACTTCAAGGCTGGTATGTGAAACATCATCATTGATGCCGACGGTGAAATGATTCTTGGATTCAGGCTTGGCTAATTCATCAAACACAGCCTTTGCCATGGCGGGGGTGAATTCCTTGGAGGAAAGTCCATAACGTCCACCGATCACTTTGATATTGGATCTTTGACCTTCAGAAAGCGCGTTGACAATATCCAGATACATCGGTTCGCCATTTGCCCCAGGTTCCTTGGTTCTATCAAGCACTGCAATTGAATTGACAGTCTTAGGCAAAGCCTTGATGAAATGTTCAATCGAGAATGGGCGGTACAACCGCACACGCAAACAGCCAACTTTTTCGCCCTTCTTGGCAAGGTAGGTGACAGTCTCGTCTACAACTTCGCCGCCTGAGCCCATGATGATAACGACACGTTCAGCTTCGGGGTGTCCACTATAATCGAAGAGGTTGTAATGACGTCCTGTGATCTGTGCGAACTTATCCATCATCTCCTGCACGATGGCAGGAGTGGCATCGTAATATAAATTGGCAGCTTCGCGCATCTGGAAGTATACATCCGGGTTTTGCGCTGTTCCGCGCAGCACAGGATGTTCAGGATTGAGTCCTCTTGCCCGGTGGGCACGCACCAGGTCATCGTCCACCATTTGGCGAAGTTCTTCATCTGTCAATTGGAAGATCTTGGTGACTTCGTGTGAAGTTCTAAATCCATCAAAGAAGTGGATGAAAGGCACGCGCGCTTTGAGGGTGGCAGCCTGTGAGATGGCGGCAAAATCCTGTGCTTCCTGTACCGATCCGGAGGATAGCAATCCCCAACCGGTCTGACGGACAGCCATCACGTCCTGGTGGTCTCCATAAATGGATAGGGCGTGGGCGGCGATGGCTCGCGCTGCGACATGGAAGACGGTGCTGGTGAGTTCACCTGCGATCTTGTACATGTTCGGGATCATTAACAACAAGCCTTGCGATGCTGTGAATGTAGTGGTGAGCGCGCCTGTTTGAAGTGCGCCGTGTACTGTGCCGGCTGCGCCGCCTTCAGATTGCATTTCAATCACAAGCGGTGTGGTCCCCCAAAGGTTCTTCTTTCCTTTGGCAGACCATTCGTCTGAGAATTCGCCCATTCCGGAAGATGGGGTGATCGGGTAGATTGCGATCACTTCGCTGAGACGGTGGGCAACACTGGCGGTTGCTTCGTTGCCGTCTATCATGATGATGTTCTTGTCCATTTCGGCTCCTGTAAAAGGCGATTTGCCTTGTTGTTTCCTAATGGTCAAGTGTATTCCTGCGTGATGAATTACGTTAGTTATATATGACATATATCCCCCTGCGGGATGTCACATATTGGATAGAATTGGTGGAAATAAAAACACCTCGATGTTTTCGAGGTGTTTTGAAGGATTTTGAACGGTTGTCCTTATGAGCTATTGGTGATC